>JADJXL010000002.1 GCA_016715885.1 Polyangiaceae bacterium | reverse complement strand
ATGTATCGATCTGTGCATGCTCGTGGGCCTCGAATCGAAGGCGCTCACGTTGCTTGCAACTTGCGCTCGTGATGGCCTTTTTGATCTCTTGTGGATCGACCACAGTCCGCTCTTCGCGCCCTTGCGGTCGACGAAAAAGTTCGGCGAAATTCGTGATTGACGTCGTGAAGCGCGCGCGTCCGCTTTGACGCCGCCCCTCGTCCCGACACAGAATGCGCCATGCAAAATTCCCGGTGTCGTCTCTGCTTCCCGGTTTTGACGTTTTTGATGTTCGCCGCGTGCAGCGGCGATCCCGCCGTGGGCACGTCCTCGGGCGGCGGCGGTTCGGGCACCGGAAGCGACAGCGCTGGGGGCGTCTCGAGCGCATCGAGCGCATCGAGCACGTCGAGCACGTCGAGCGGCGGCGGCCAAGGCGGCCAAGGCGGCGGTGGATCCCAAAGTGGCCTCTCCATGCTCTCGCTCAACCTGCATTGCCTGCGCCTCGACGGGACGGTGTACGCGACGAACGCCGAGCGATTCGCGGCCATCGCGAAGCTCGCCGCGGACCGCGACATCGCCGTGCTCGCCTTGCAAGAGGCTTGCGAGCGGCCCGGGGAAAAAGCGATCGATATGCTGCGCGCCGCGCTCGAGCAGGCGACGTCGTCGACCTGGACCTCGTCCTGGGCTTTCGCGCACGTTGCATGGGAAGGCACCCCGGATCAGGCCAATGAGGGCGTGGGCTTGCTCGTGCGGGGCGTTTCGTCGAGCCCGGCAGAGCTCCAGCATGCGGTCCAGGGCGCATTGCGCAGGGTCGCCCTCTCCTCGACGCTTTCGCCCGAGCTTTTCGGCCTGCGCGTGACGAGCGTCCATTTCGAGGTCTTCGAGACCGCCGCGCGGGAAGGACAAGCGCGCGAGGTCGCCGCCGCGGCGCTCGTCGACACGGCGCCTTCTTTTTCGGCCATCGTGGCCGGCGATTTCAACGACGTGGAGGGCAGCGCGACGCACGCGGCTTTTCCTGCCATGGGTTATGTCGTCGCCGACGCGGGGCTCGACCCGACGGGCATCGATCACATCATGATTCACCGCGCGGCGAAGCTCCGCCCAGTTGCGGTGGAAAAAGTTTTCCTCGGCGCCGAGGCCGTCTCCGATCATCCGGGGATTTTTGCCCGCTTCGAAGTCGCGCCCGGCGATGTGGTGACCTCGACGCGCATCACGGCGAAGGCCGATCCGGGGGCGAACCATTTCATCAGCTTGCGCGGAGACACGGCGCCGCTCTCCTGGAGCGCGGGTTTTCCCATGCGCCGTACGGTGCCGGGGGAATGGGCGTTCGTCACGACCGAGCTCGGGAGCGATTTCGAATTCAAGGTGCTGGTGGACGACACGACCTGGCAAACGGGGCCGAACGTGCCTGGAAAGAGCGGCATGGATCAGGTGGTGACGCCGGCATTTTGATCGGGCGGGACCTCGCTTCGTTCAGCCGCCCAGCGCGATCACCCGTCCTCTTCTTCGTCCTCGTCGCCCGAATCCTCTGCGGGCTGTGCCCAGGAAAAATAGCCTCGAAATGTTGCCATTGACGCGTCTACAGGGCCTTGGGTTTTCGAAGACGCGTCACGCGTGAAACCGCGGGTCACGAAAATTCGACGCGCGCATAGGATGAAAAAACCGCCAATTTCGGTGCTGCGTCCTCGCACTGGCTCGTCCCAAGCCCGACGTGGCGTATTCGTTCCCACGGTTTGAAGACGACGCATCATCGCTGTTCGCCGAACGTGCAGGTCGCCATCGCATTTCCTCGTCAGCGCAACTTGGCGCCATTTCATTGGGCCAGCACACGCGGGGCACACGTTCACATCCACAGCAAGTACGTGTCTGAGCAGCCTCGCCCATGGCTTGCGTCGTGCGTGCGTCGGTTCTGCAACGTCTTTCTCGAATACCTCCCCAAACAGCGGCAACTGGACCCTCCGGTTGCGGCGAGACCACCTGCTCTGCTGGCTGAACCGCGAGCACGAAGAGACGCCCAGCGGCAGATCTTGGGCCGCATCCTCGTCGGTGCGCGCCGTAGACACACGCACGTGCATCGCGCAAGACCCGGGCAGCCATCCGACGCAATTCGTATGCAGTCGGTGGATTGAATCACAGCCGACGTTCACCCTCGACGGACAATCCACAAGGTAGGACATAGTCGGTCCGTGCGTGTGGATGGTTTTTCTTGCCTGCGCATTTCGAGGCGCGCATAAGCGTTCACGGTTGGGTTGTCCGACCCGCATATTCTCGAAGCAGGGGTAAAGGAACGTGCGCCTTTCGAACGAAAGGATTGGCAAGGTATTGCCTGGCGTTCGCCCGTCGACTCCGAAGGGACTTTGCAATGGTTCCGTTACGATATGGCCTGGGGACGGCAATCAATCACACGAGGGGCAAAACATGAAGCGAACGAATGCATGGGGCGCATTGGGCCTCGTCGTGGCCATGGGAATGGCTGTGCCGGGGTGTTTCTTATTCGGCGCGAGCGATGACGAAGTGAGGTGGGAGATATGCGCATCGCCCATCGATTCGCGCACGCATTGCGTGTCGTCCGCATCGGGGCCAAGCGCTGCCTGGGAGCGAGCCGCTGCAAATGGAGCTGAGCCCATTGAAATGTGGGTCGAGCGGGCCGATGGTACACCGCTCGACGAGTGGGTTTCGAGCCCCATGATGGTGGACGCATATATTGACGTGGTAGAGGAGGTCCTGAATTACTTGCGGGCAACGCAACGTAATGCGGAATCGTACCATGCAAGTTTGGCGGGAAGGCTGGGTCGAGACCTCGAGCAAGCGAGGCGATTGCAAGAAAAGCTCATCGCCGACAAATCGGCCGACCCGAAAACGCGCATTCAAAAGACGCTGCTCGACAAGGGTGCCAAAGAAACGGATCCCTTGAAAGCCGAGATAACGGCGGATAAGCAAACGATGGGCGACGTGCAGGCCATCATCGACGCGGCAAAGGTCGATGCGGGGCCGTTTGCTACGCAATACAAAGCGCTCGTGGACGATTTTGTTGCGTATCGAGCGACGGAATCGACCGATACCACGGCGTATGTGACGCTTGCCAAGGATGCGTCGAATGCGACGCTCGCGGAGCTGGACGGCGTGGAAACCGCCATCGTGGATGCGGCGCATACGGCGAGCGCCAAGCCGAATGAATTGCTCGTCGCGGGGATGAAGCTCTCCGCGCAGATTCTGCAATTCGAGAAAACGTCACGCGAAGCGATTTCACCGCATGTCGACTTCATGAGCTCACATGGGGCAGTGGTGCCCGACATGACCTCGGGGGCCTTGCGGTCGATTCACGCGATGCTCGGGTATGCGCAGCAGCGCGTGGCGCGGAGCGACGCGACGGCGAAGGGCCTTTTGCTGGGCGTGAGCATGCGCAGGCAGGCGCTGCAATTGCTCGCGGACGCGCCGTCGCCGGCACGCATGACGATCGCCAATGCATTGCTGGCGAAAGCGTCGACGAATTTTGCAAACGCGGCGCAGGTGCGTGTCGATGCGATAGCTGTGGCCATGTCGACGAGCGGCAAGCTGGGACTCCCGTACCTTGCCAAACGGTATGACGAATTCGCGGCGCTTTTGCAAATGGCGCCATTGTGCAATACCGCTACATCGAGCTGGCGAGAAGCGGGATGCGCATCGATGCGGCCGAAGTTGAAGGACGCGACGACATACCTGAAGAAGACGCTGCCCGCCGAGATTGCTCAGGGGCTTGTGGTCATGAAAAATCAGGGCATTGACACGGCGGTGATAACGCGGGTGCAGAAGAAATTGGACGCGGGGGACATCAAGGGCGCGGCATTGGCGCACGACGAATTGCTTCGCAGCACGGAGGGAACATGAAACGCTTTTTTACATTCGTAGGGCTCTTGCTTGGGCTGGTCTTGCCGTCGCATGCCATGGCGGGAACGCCGTACAGCATTCAGCGGTTGTTGACGTCTGAAGATCCCTCGTGCGCCCCCGCGGCGATTGTCGAAGGCGAACCATTCTTCGACGTAAACCGGACACCACTGCCCACGTATTCGGTACCTGGTGCGTATACCGTTCTTCCGAACGGATTCGAGAGCAATTTGGCCGAGGCTGGATTCGATTCAGTGCTCTTGCGAATGGGAGCCAACGAGGTCGGCTTTCGAGCCTCGACTCTGGGCGGAAATAATTGGTGCACTAAGCATAACAATGTCGTCAATCTCGTATCCGTCCCTCTGGGCATCGAGAAACCACTTTTCGTTGTGCGTCGCGACGGCACCGCATTTTCGGGCAGCACGCAGCTCGACATGCAGCTCGAGGAAATCAATCCGCAACTGGCCATGGACATTTCCATTCTGGAAGAGGAAATCGCCAACGAACGCAAATGGCTCATTGCAAATGCCGACACCATCGCGGACCTCGCCGTTCGTCTCAATGTTCTCCAGTCGCTCGAAACCGAGATTGCCGATTTGCTCACGCGGCCGCTCGACGAAATCACCGCCGAAGACCTGGACGACATCTTGTGGCGACATTCGTACATCCTCGACGAAGCCACCCGCGAAGCATTGAAGCAAGTCCTGGCGGACCTGAAGCAAAGCATTCTCGACTTGCAGAAGGAATTGGCGAGCCTCATCTCGAACTTCGGCGACCAAGCGAATGCGGTATCGGACTTTCTGACGGGGGACGCGCGGCAAAGCGGCTATAGCCCCGACGATCCATCGAATTACGGGATCGGACCGAACGACATTCCGTGGGTCGACGTGCCCGACATTTCGGATGTGCCGGGTGCATTCGATGCGGGCAAGGATCCTTATGCGGATTATGCCGACGCGGTGATTGCATCGCTGAAAGACTACGTCTCCGGCGGCGTGGTGATTGGCCGAGCAAGCTTCGTGGCGGAAGTGCGCGCGTGGCGGTCCAATCAAGCGGCGCTCGAAAAAGCGATCAAGGCGCGCATGAGCGTATCGCAGGCGGAGGTGAATGCGTTTCTCAATGCGCAGAACAAGGTGACGACGTACCTGCAGCAATTCATGGACCAGGCGGGTTGGCTGCACGATGCCAACGTACCGCCGGACGTAAAGGCCAACGTCGATGGCGTGCTGAAAAACTTCTATGCCGACCAGGCCGAGCAACTGAAGGATAGGCTCAATGAGTTGGCGAATTCGTGGGCGCCGGAAGTGTCGAATCCGTTTTTCGATACGGTACGAGCGTTTGCGGCGGGCATGTCGGCCATTTCGGAAGGGGCGCACGACTTCAAAGACGTGATGCAGACGATCGTGCATGGGGCGACGCGTATCGGGATTGGATTCGTGCCGTTCGCAGGGCCAGCATTGGATATATGCGAAGCCGTCACGGGCAAAGAATGGTGTTTGCCGTCGGGGCGAGTGCTCAGCACGGAAGAGCGAATCTTGTCGGGCGTTGGGTTTGGCGTCGGGAAGATCGTCAAGGTTTGGAAGGGGGTATCGAGCGCGGCGATCTCGACGGAGGGCAAGCTTGCGGCAGCGGGGATTGTGAGCCTGACGGATGAGGTTGCCGAGGCGCTACATGTCGCACGGTTGAAGACTTACAAAGGGCTTTCGGGCTCGGCGAAGCCTTTGGCGAACGACTTCGAGAAAAAGGCGGCGCTTTACTTGATGAAGGACAAGGGACACAAGATGCTAGGGGTCGGAGATGACGGCGTGAGGGACGTACTCAACATACCAAGAAATGCACACGAGCCCGGCGTCTCAAGGGCGCCCGATTTTGTCTCGGTTTCGCCGGAAGGCGGTATCGTGCTCAGCGAGGCCAAAGGCATCGAGACAGGAAGCGTAGACGCGCTCCACGCTGTAAGTCAGCTTGAAAATGCAATGAAGAAGGTCGTCGAAGAAAATCTCACCGGGGAGATCAAGCGCGTTCAGCTCATCAAACCAGCCGGCGCAAAGCTCAAAGACAACTATACTGTCAAGGATGGCTATCTCCGCAACGGCGCGGGCAAGACCGTGACGATGCCGGGTAGGCCAAACCTTTTCGTACGCGTGGTAGAGCTATGACCGCTGTCGACAACCGGAACCCTGCAGAAAGCAACTCGTCACACTTCTTCGCGTGGTGTGCGGACTCGAAACGAATCGATGCGCTTGTGGCGGCTGTACGAGCGTTGGCAACGCCACCAACAAGTTGTCACGTAATGGGACGAGACGTTTCGGCGCCGGATGCTTTGAACATGCTGCGCGCCGAATTCCTCGTGAACGGGTACGCGTCGGCGTTCGTCGACGTTCGCTCCACCTCTGGCCGCTCGCTCGAATTTGGGATATCCGTGTGGAACGACGTAATGCCCGGCCGCGTAAGAGGTCCGATTGACGGTTCGTTCTGGAGGATAGGCGCTCTGTTTCCGCAGCAAATACGCGCTGCAAGAAAGCATCGCGTGCGCCAATTGGGCGTCGAAGCCGCCATCGCATGCCATATCGCCATGATCGATATGGAGGACATTCTCCTGCGCATTTGCACGTCCGATGCGGCCATTACGACGGGCGGATGCAGGAGCTGGTCGACCTGGGAACCTCCACTCGACATGGGCGCGACGTACCATGCTGACGGCTATGTTGCGCGCGATCTGGCCTTGTCGTGGATCCTTCTGCACGACAAGACGCAATCAGATTTCAATCTGGATCTCGATCTCGGGCTGCCCATCGATGTGCTACGCGAACGCGTCGCTGCGGCACCCGCTGGAGCGACGATATCGATCCCACGCCGGGGTGAGATCACGCGCGAGCAAGTGCTTGCCACACTGAATACGCCTCCTACGTCGCTGCTCGATGCGCTGGAGACAAGCGCTGTCCCGGATACGGAATGGCAATCCGTTGAACCAGCGGCGCGCCATCACCTCATCGAAGGGGAAGTACATCCGCCCGCGACAATCGAAGTCGGTGTAACGTCCCGCGAACACATCCGCTTCATCGAAACCCACGCCCCCTTCCACGTCCGCCGTCTCCCCAATGGCGGCGTCATGCTCGCCACGCACCCCTATCGCACCCTGTGGCCCCTCTGGGCCGATGCACTCGCCCTGCTCGGCATTCGCTCCTGACGCACCGCCATTTTCTCCTTGACGCCGTACGCCGACCGAGAAAGATTCCCAACATGGATCCTACCTTCTCCGCGCTCATTCGGCTGAATCAATTCTCGACCGGTCGCCGGTTGTATACGTTCCATCGCGTCATCGCGATTGCCAAAAAGATGGACGCTACCGTCGTCGAGCTGCTCGTCGCAAAAGCCATCGAAGCCGATGGACATACGTATACCCTCGAACAGCGTTGGCAGCTCATACGCCGAGGCGGAAAGACATCCGCCAAGCAGCTCAAAGCGCAAAATGCCCTCCAAAAACTCGACGGCCAAATCGATCGAGCGCTCTCCGGTCTGCGCGACGGCGCCGAGGCAATCATCAAAGGCGCCGATGACGACGAAAAAGACCTCGTCGAAGAGGTCGAGTTTTTCCTTCATGAAGCTTTCCCCAATGGCGTCCACGCCATTACTGCGAAATCTTATCCCGAACAGCTCGTCGCCGTTGTCGCACTCCTCCAAAAACTCGACGGGAGCCTCGACCCGCTGGTTCAAAAGCTGGGCCTATCCGTCAACGTGGCCCGCATCAAGAAGCTGACTGCGCAATACGACGAGCTTCTCAAATCGACCGATACGCTCGAGTTTGGCCAGGTGAAAGCCGCGCGCGACGTCGGTCAGAATTACCTTTATCGCATCGTGGCCAAGATCATGGGCACATACGACGCCCCCGACGGCGATGACGCCCAAAAACGCGCCGCATTGCTCGCCCCCATTCTCGCGCAAAACGAAGCCATCAGTAACTATATACGCTCCCGCCGCAACGTCCCCGACGTGGATCCCAATACAGGTGAGGAACAAGTCGAAGGCGTCGTCGCAGAAGGACCCGAAACGCCCGAGCCGAATGCCGAAGGCCAAAGCTAGGGCGCTTGAATGGCGCGACCCGGCCTCCAAAGGTCGCGCAATCGGCACCAAGATCCCCCCGCCTCCTTCATATCGGTCGTGCAATCAGCACCAAGACCCCGGCGTACGGGCGCGAACGGTCATGTAGCGCGGCCCATGACCCCGGCACACGGGCGCGAACGGTCATGTAGCGCGGCCCAAGACCTCGGCGCACGGGCGCAAGCGGTGATGTAGCGCGGCCCAAGACCTCGGCGCACGGGCGCAAGCGGTCGTGCAGGGCGGCCCAAGACCTCGGCGCACGGGCGCGAACGGTCATGTAGTGCGGCCCAAGACCTCGGCGCACGGGCGCGAACGGTCATGCAGGGCGGTCCGAGACCTCGGCGAACGGGCGCGAGCAGTGATGCTCGGCGGTACAAGGCGACCTTGCACAACCCCGCACTCCCACTGTCATCACCCTGTCACACGCTCGGACTACCCTCCCTCGACGACGATGCCGGCACCTCGTTTGAACACATACGATCGACCCATCGCGCCGCCCGCCAGTTTGTCCCAGCAAGGTACCGCATGACAAACCTCAACGTCGGCTCGACCATCGAGTCCGTCCCGCCGCCGAACGATGCAGACGCCGCGATCACCGTGAAGATCAAGACCGACGATCTGCACGCGTGGTTCGGATCTTCGCTCGTGCTCGACGGCATCACGCTGCGCATCGTCGATCGCCAAGTCACCTCGATCATCGGCCCTTCCGGATGCGGCAAGACCACCCTGCTCCGCTGCTTGAACCGTATGCACGAAGAGACGCCCGGCGGGAGGATCTCGGGACGCGTCCTGCTCGACGGCGTCGACGTGTATGCGCACGAGACAAACGCCGCGACCATTCGTCGTCGCGTCGGCATGGTCTTTCCCAAACCCAATCCTTTTCCTCACATGAGCGTCTTCGCCAACGTGCTCGCGGGCCTGCGCCTCAACGGCCTTCGCACCTCGCGCCCCGAAGAAGTCGTCGAACGATCGCTCCGCCAAGCGGCTCTTTGGGACGAGGTCAAGGATGACTTGTCACGCCCCGCTCCAAGCCTTTCGGCGGGCCAGCAACAACGCCTCTGCGTGGCGCGAGCTCTGGCGCTCGAGCCCGACGTGCTGCTCATGGATGAGCCTTCGAGCAGGCTCGATCCCGTGGCAACGAGTCACATGGAGGAGCTCATCCACGATCTGCGCGACACGCTCACGGTGGTACTTGCAACACAAAACATTCAGCAAGCAGCTCGCGTCAGTGACTACACGGCGTTCCTCTACATGGGAGAACTGGTAGAGTTCGAACGCACCGAACGCATCTTTACGAACCCTCGCGAAAGCCGCACGGAAGACTACGTGACGGGCAAGTTTGGTTGAGTTGAAGAGAACGATGCCCCAGGCACAGCACACGAGCCGCGTCTACGAAAGCGAACTGCGCACGCTTCGTGATCGCTTGCTCCTCATGGGCGGCATGGTCGAAGACATGGTGACCAAGTCCATGCGCGCGCTGACGACACGCGACACGGCGCTCGCGCGAAGCACCATGAAGATGGACCGTCGCATCAACCGACTCGAGTGCGAGATCGACGAGCTGTGCATGCGCATCCTCGCAATGAGGCAACCGGTCGCATCCGACCTACGGTTTGTCACGACCGCACTCAAGATCGTCACGGACCTCGAACGCATCGGCGACCTGGGCGTGAACATTTGCGAACGCGTCGCGGAGCTCAACACGGAGCCTGCGCTCACGCTGGACCTCGACCTTGCCGAGCTTGCGGATCAAGCCACGCTCATCGTGCACGAAGCGCTCGAGGCGCTCGTGCATCGGGACGTCGAACGCGCCATCGAGCTGCTTGGGCGTGATGAGGTCATCGACGCGCAATACTCGCGCATCTTCGAGCGGCTCTTGGCGCACATGGCGCAAGATTCGACGGCCATCTACCGAGCGACGCGGATTCAGTCGATCGCCAAGTACCTCGAACGCATCGGGGATCACGCAACGAACGTTGCGGAAACCGTGGTGTTTTTGGTGAAGGGTAAGGACATTCGGCATCGTTGGCACGACGTCGGATCGGACGACGAGGGCGATTCGGAAGCAGATCCCGCGTGACGGCGTTTTGCAGGTGTGTTCGAGCGACGGTCACGTGGAAGTACACCTCAAAACTTGCTGGTCCCCCCTTCGGGCGTGCTACGCAAAGCCGCGATGGCGAACGCAGCGCGTCCTCGAGTCCACATGCCCTCAGCGGCGGAAGATCGGCCCGCGTGGTCACGCGTTGGCATCATTGCGGCCACGGGCTTCATCCTTGGCGTTGCATGGCCGAAGCTTGCGGGTGTTCACGTAGGACCCAACGTTCCGGGTGATCTCAAGGCGCAACCGGACACGGCTGCGTCTGCATCCGCGGCGGCTCCGCCTTCTGCAGCGCCAGCACTTGCGGCCCCTGCGCCCGCGCCGTCAGCGGCCGCATCGGCCGACGCGCCACTGAAGCAAACGGTCGTGGTGGGTCCGGGCAAAATCACGAGATGTTCGGACAAGAGAAACAAGAAGATTTCCGATTGCGGCGAGCTTCAGCTCGACCCGGTGGCCGTCCCGAAGCTCGAGGGCCTGGCGGAATGTGCATCGGCGGTAGGTGTTTCCGGCAAGCTCGTGGTGGGCTTCGAGATTGATTTCGAGAAGAAAGAAGTTCACGTCGTACGAAGTCGGAAGGACAAACCCACGGTGCCATCGGGGGCGGTGCCAGGCATTGTGAAGTGTGCAGCCAAAGCTTTTGGCAACGTGCCGCTCGAGGACGTGCCGCACAAGCATCGGCACTATACGGTGCAATACGGTTTGACGTTTTATCCGCCGGGATCCGTACCGGAAAAGCCCGAGGGGGCGGCGCCGGCGGAAGGTGACGAGCCTGCGGCGGGGTCGACGACGAGCGAGTCTGGGGCAACGGGTACTGCCGTGGTCACATGGGACACGGCGCTCGTGCGCAAGGAGCCGAAAACGGGCGAAGTCACCATGCGTCTCGTGCGTGGGACCAAGGTGAAGATCGTCGGCAAGCGCAACGAGTGGTACAAGATTGAATCGGGTTCGAAGACGGGCTGGCTGTACCGCGGCGCAATGGGGCTTTGAGAGGGGGGCGCCTCACCCCCTAACCCCCTCTCCAACTTCGCGTCACTGCGTGACGCTGCGTGGAGAGGGGGAACTACACAATGATGCTGCGATCCTTTCTCCCCTTCTCCAACGGTAGTGGCAAAGCCGCGGAGTTGGAGAGGGGGTCGGGGGGTGAGGAGCAAGAACCGGCGGCCATACCCCAGGTCAACTTGGCCCCAATTCTCAAGATTCTGGAAATATTTCCACCAGGAATGATAACCTCGGGCCCCGAGCGTTCTCATTCGCGATGTCTCCTCCAAGCTTGCCCCCAGAAAGCTCGAATCGTTCAGGGCGCCGCATCATGTGGCGCCTCGTTGCTTGCTCGTTCGTCACGCTGACCGCCGCGGGCGGAGCCTATGGGGCCGCTCGCGAGATCCTGCCCGCCGACGGCCAAGTTGCCAAAGGCGTTCGTATTGGCGGCGTCGAGGTATCCGCAGGATCTGCGGAGACGATCGTCGAATCGCGAGCACGCGCGCTGCTCGATCGCCGCCTCACCCTGACACTCGGCGCAAATGTGGTGCTCGAAACGACGTACGCCGAATTGGGAGCCACCATCGATACGGACGGCATTGCAAAAAGGATTGCGTCCGTGGGTCGCGAAGGAGAATGGCTCGACCGCGTCGTGGATGCGCTGGAAGCTCGCAGAGGAACCATTGACGTTCCGATTTCCATTCGATTGCCCATCGAGCCATTGGCAGAGCGTCTCGAACGGCTGAAGGAAGAAACGGATACGTCGCCCCGCGGCGCTCGATTCGATTTTGCGACGGGAAAACCCACGGCGGACGTACCGGGTCGATACGTCGATCTGTATGCTGCGGCATCGGCCATTGAACGGGCAGCCCAATCGACCGAATCGCGGGTCGTGATTCCGATGTTCGAGATTTCGCCGCGCGCATCGTCGGCGGTGGTCGCCAGGATCGACAAGTCGAAGGTGCTGGCGACGTATTCGACGCGTTATGGGTATGTCGGCGGGCAAGCGGGACGCGCGCAAAATGTGGTACGAGCGGCCGCTGGAGTCGACGGCGTGGTGCTCTTGCCGGGCGAAATGATGAGTTTCAATGAGGAGGTCGGTCCGCGCAGCGAGGAGAATGGTTTTACCACGGCCCCGGAAATCTACAAAGGTGAAATGCGCGAAGGCATTGGTGGCGGCACGTGTCAGGTCGCGAGCACGCTACATGCGGCCGCATATCTCGGAGGTTTCGACGTCGTCGATCGGATCAATCATTCACGCCCGAGC
Source organism: Polyangiaceae bacterium (assembly GCA_016715885.1). Taxonomy (NCBI): domain Bacteria; kingdom Pseudomonadati; phylum Myxococcota; order Polyangiales; family Polyangiaceae; species Polyangiaceae bacterium. The sequence continues at coordinate 726,988 of JADJXL010000002.1, read as the reverse complement.
GGCTACATTCCGATGGGCCTCGATGCAACGGTCGTCTATCCGCACGTCGATTTGAAAGTTCGTAATCCGTACCCCTTTCCCATCGTCATCCATGCCATTGCGGAAAAAGGCAGTTTGACAATGGAGATTCGTGGCAATGGCAGCACCGATGCCGTGGAATGGACCACGGCGACGATCGGCGTTTCCCCATACAAGCGCAAAATCGAAGAACACGCGGGTCTTGCCGAGGGGAAAACCATCGTCAAGCAGAAGGGCATTCGAGGTTATCGCATTCGAAAAACGCGCATCATTCGCCCATTGAATGGAGAAGCGCGTGTCGAAGAAAAAACGGACGTGTATCCGCCGACGTTCGAGATCTTCATGGTCCCACCAGGTACGGATCCCGCCGCCTTGCCGCCATTGCCATCGGACGAGACAAACGCGAAACCGACCGAGCTGAGCCAAGGTTGAAATCCGTTCCGAGGCAAACTCGGATCCGCGCTGGCCGTCGCACGCTCGCGGCAGTTTTTCCAGGACCGAACGCGTACGAATTCTCGTAGCGCACGTCGCATGCTTTGTCCGCGCTTGGTTGCTCAGGACACACCATCACCATCACGTCGTTCGTCTTGAAGACCGCGACCAGCAACGTCGCTCTTGACGCGGGGCGCAGTTCCTTGTCCCATCGTGGCCCCCAACGCCGACCTCTGGGAAATGCCGTGCTCGACCGCATAAAAGAACGAATGAACGCGCGGGAACGGCTCTCCGACGAGATCCGGGCCATCCTCGAAAAGCAAGAGATGGCTGCCGAGCGGGCGGTGAACTATGTGCGCGGAGGCTTCACCGCGTTCGCGCTCAGCGCCGTGGTGTTCGTGGTCCCGGACGCGCAAACGCCGACGTCCACGAAGATTTACACGTTCATGCTCGGGTCCTGGCTCATTTATGCCTGCGTCCTGTTCTTCTTTTTACGGCGTCGAGATCTCTACTACCGCCGCCTCAAGTACCTATCGATCACCGTGGATATGACGCTGATGCAGATCAGCGCCATTGGTTCGCTCTTCAACCATTCGGGCATCTACGAAGTCTATCGAACGCCGATGATTTGGGTCGTCATCGCGCTCTTCAACGTGATGGCGAGCTTGCGCTACAGCGTCGCTGCATGTCTGTACTCGGCCGCGCTCGTGGTGATCAACAACGCGATATTTTTGCCCATCGCCATCAAAGTTGCGAATCCGCCCCTCGTCAGCCACTCGGTCTACCTGGGCGAAGGGCTGTGCCTCGACGACGTCGTCTACACGATCATCTTTACGGCCACGAGCGGCGTGTTTGCCGCCGTCATTGCGTGGAACTCACGCAGACTCATCTTGCAGTCGGCCAGCGATTCGCTCTCCCGTGAGCGCCTCGTGCAGGACCGCGATCGGCTCGCGAAGTACTTCTCCAAAGACGTCGTCGACCTGGTGCTGAACAACCCCGAAAGCTTGGGTCAAGGCGGCCAACGCATGACGGCCACGGTGCTGTTCGCGGACATTCGCAACTTCACGCAACTGTCGACCGTCATGCAGCCCGAGCAGGTCGTCGAGCTGCTCAACCGGTACTTCTCGACGATGGTCGACATCATCTTCAAGAACGGCGGAACGCTCGACAAGTTCCTGGGTGACGGGCTCATGGCGCTCTTCGGCGTGCCCTACCCCATCGAGAAGCCCGAAGAACGGGCCGTGCGTACGGCGCTCGAGATGCTCGATGCGCTGACCGAAATGAACCGTGAGCTCGAGGCGAAGGGCATGTTGCGACTCGACATCGGCGTGGGCATCAACGCGGGGCCGGTCGTCGCAGGAAACATCGGCTCGTCGCAACGTCACGAGTACACGGTCATCGGCGACACGGTGAACTTGGCCGCGCGCCTCGAAGCGCTCAACAAAGAAACGCGAACGCAGATCCTCGTTTCTGCGTCGATTCACAACGCGATCAAGAATTCGTTCCGCACGCGACAGCTCGGACCCCTGCGTATCCGCGGCAAACCCGAGCCCATCGAGGTCTTTGCCGTCATGCCCACGGACGCCGATCTCGACGCCACACCTGCATCCATGATCCCCGCGTCGTCGAGCTTCATTTGAGCACGCCGCACGAGGAGCCGTTTCAGAGCTACCGCGCCAAGCAAGCGCTCATCGACGCGGCATGGGAACGTTGTGAAGGCCGATTTGCCGCATTGCCCGCACCACTGAGCGACCTTGCCGCGCAGTTTCTCCGCTCGATCGCCGACGCATCGGGCTCGCACCGGTCGTACTTCTCGAACCCCGTTGCTCCTCCGCTGCTCTACATGCCCCTGTGGCTCATGGATGGCCTGTCGCGTGATCGCGATCGGTCGCGCGCCGACCAAACCATGGTGCGCATCTTGGCGGCAACGATGCAGGGATACATCGGGGTCCGCTTGCAAGATAATGTTCTAGACGAACCGACGCGCGGCGACCCCCATTTGCTTTTGCTCGGCAATACGTGCTTTTCCAACATGATCGTCGAGCTGTCGACGGCGCTCGGAATGCACGGGATCGCGTTTTGGCCGGCGCTCGATCGAGCCATCGTGGACTTTTCACGCCTGACGCTCGCCGAACAGCATGCGGTTTTGCGCGACGAACCTTACACGGTCGAAAGATTCGACGAGCATGCGGACAAGGTGGCGTTGGCTCGCATTCCATTGCTCGCCGTTGCCGCCATTGCCGAACGACTCGACTTGGAGCCAAGCATCCAGGCGCTCGTGCATCAGCTTGGAATCGCCTACGGCATTGCAAATGACGTGCTTGGTTGGCCGCGTGATGTGCGGAGTGGTCATCGGACGTGGCTGCTGGGATGCGCGGGATTTGCGCGAGCGGAATGGGAACACATCGGCGCGATGCCGGAAGGTGCCGAGCGCGATGCGGCGTCGTCCGCAGTCGTCGAAAAGCTGCGCACGGCGCTTTACGAAGGGCGGCTCCTTCGCGACGCCATCGCACGGGCGATTGCGGTGCACCGCGATGCGATGGAGACGGCCCGCGCAGCGGGACTCGTGGGCTTCGACGACTACACGGCGGAACGGATTGCGTGGCTCGAAATGTTCGATAAGCAAACGACGCTCATGACGCTGAGGCGTGCGCTGCTTTCGGCAAGGTCCTGAATCGCTCGCGAGACTACGCACGCAGTCGATCACGCGCGCGAGCGAGCGCATACAGGCACATGGCGGCCGTGATCGTGCGCGCCCCATGCGCCGCAGGAGCATTGTCTTTGCCCACCGTCAAATACAACGGCTCCGATGGCCAAAGCCCATCCGGTCCTTGGTGAGCCATGAGGTACGCGAGCAAGGGCCACGGGTCGAAGGGCTTTTCGTGCACACAGGAAAGAGCTGCAAGATGGCACGCCGTGGAAAGGACACGCCCTGCACTGCCATCCATATGGCATGCGGCCTTCGTGGCAGCCCAGAGCTCCGCTCGGACGAGCTGCATGTTTGCAAGCGCCGCCGCATCGTCGATCTTTGCGTCGACGGCCTCTGCGAGCCGCAACAAGATGAAACGCGTATAGGGCAAACCATAAAAAAACACCGCGTTCATTCCTTCCGTTTGCCACGTGCGGAATGTCCAATCGACAGCACGCTCGAGAAACCGCGGTGGTAATGGCAAGTCCATTTCGGCAAGCCCGATCAGAGCATTCGCAGAAGCCGCAAGACAACGCGATCCGAGCCATCGGGGAGCACCAGCCGGAATGCTCTCGCGCAAGTCCTGCTCGAACCAAACGGGAATGGCTCCATCGGAAGCGGTGTTGCGCACGAGCACTTCGACGGGCCAAACGAGGGATTCGGTGAGCCCCGGTTCAGCCGGGATACGCGCTGCGAGCTGAAGCGCCACCCCTAGATCATCCGCGTCCGGCGGGATGCTCGGAAAGTCCTCGAAGTACGGAAATCCATCGATGCGCCGAAGCTCGAGAAGGCGCTTCGCTCGCTCGGTGATGTCGACCGATGCTGCCGACAATGCCAATGCACACAGGCCCATCGGAAAGAGACGAGCCACGCAGGGGCGCGTAAAAAAGCCGCCCCACCGCTGAACGTCCCATGCCTCTCGAAGCTCGGGATCCTCGAGCAGCGCCTCGACGGCAAGGAGGATGCTTCGATCGAGCTCGGCCGCCAAAGAAGGCGGCTTGGCAAAGCCGAACAGCCGCATGCTGTTCGTTTTCTGCGCGATGGTTTCGCTCGCTTTGCCCACGAGCGCCCGCGCAAGCGAAAGCTCGCGTCCACCCCATGGCTTCGTCGATTCGTCGGCCCACGTTTCGCACGCAGTGTTGATACGAGATCGAACAGTTTGATGACCAACGAAGGACAAAAGCGGCAGTTTGTCCGGGGCGGGCTTGCATGCGATCACCACGGCAAGATCCAACCTCGATGTGAGATCGTCGTCCGCCGAGATAACGCGCCGCAGCACATTGGGCGTCAAGAAATGCGCGGTTTGCCGCGTTGCGAGGAGCACTTCGAGCGACAGGCGAACGAGTTTGCCCATGGCACGACCGGCCAGCAAAGCGCTTGGTCCGAGCGCCTTCCCTGCGATGGCGAAGAGCAGTTTTCCGAAGCCGTAATCGAGGAGAGGTGACGTTTCTGAAGCGCTGGCAGCAGGGTTTGTCGCAGCGTCATCCAGGTGAATGACGACGTCGTCGATGGCCTGCGCGAGATCTTGCGGCAGCGTCGCATGCGCTCGTTCACGGGATGCGAGCAGCAGCCATTCGGAGGGTGTCGGCAGGACGTCGGGCGAGTGCATGGGCAAACCCGGCCCAGACAAACGCGAGATGGCGTGATTCGTCGCAACGAGCAGCAAAGCGATTCGGCGAAGACCGAGCGTGTCGGCAACGCCGTGCAGGTCGGCGAATGCCACGATCGTGTCCACGAGCGCTTCGATGCACGGCTCGTGGCAATCGAGCACTGCGAACGCACGCGTGGTTTTTTCGACGAATTTCGGCGAGAGCCCGTCGGACAACGGTGAAGGCGGGGCCATACGAGTCGACCGACAGGACGGATCGGCAGCTTCATCCATGGGAAACGCATGGATGCATTGGCGCGCTTACGGGAAAATCAGGCTGCGGCGTCGCGATGGGCTACGGCTTTTTCGAACGCCTCGAGATCTTCCACCTTTGCCGTCTTGATCGCTTGAATCACTTCGGGGGTGGCTTCGTATCCCTCGGCTTCGAGCGTTGCTTCCGGTGATGCGAGCAAACGATCCATGAACGATTTGTCGCTCAATGCATGCCCGATGAGATCTTCGACGCTCTTCTTCTTTGCGACGGTCATGATGACACCTTCCGTCTGCTCGCCCCTCTTGACAACTCAATCGCGATCGGGCGGCGGTCGAATACCTGGATACACGTACGGACGGGCGCGTGTCAAGAAGCCGTCCCGTGCGTTCTTTGCTTCGATCTGCCGCCATGGTAGGCTCAGTCGGAGGGCTTCTTACCCCCATGGGCGCTCGACGCAATGAATGACAAGGCGAAGCCCGAACTGGAACTTTTGATTCGGACTCGAAGCTCGAGCCCCGATTCGAGTGGATCCTTCGTCACCAAGCGCTACGTGGCCAATCAAGTGGCGCTCACCGTGCGTCCCAAACGCATCTCGGACGACAGCTACGAGATGCAGGCGCAATCGCGCAAGGACAACAAGGTCTCGTACGTCATTCGCCATCTGGAGTCGGACAGGTACTTGTTCCTGAACGAGGAAGAGTACTTCCTCTGGCAGAAGATGGACGGGCTGCACACGCTGCGCGACGTGGCCACGGCCTACTTTTTGAAATTCGGGTCCTTCGATTTCCGCAAGATCCAGCGCTTTCTCGATCGCGCGCGTCAGGACAAACTCATCGTCATCGCCGAAACCGATTTGATGAGAAAGTCGCTCGCCGACACGACGCTTCCATCCACGTGGCTCGGCAAGTTCTTTGAACGAGTGCGCTCGATCGACTGGCGCATGTCGAACGTCGACAAGCGCATCAGCGCCATCTACAAGCGAACGAGCTTCATGTTCACGCGGCCCGCCTACGTGATCTACGCAGGGCTCTTCATCGCAGGCTGCGTGTGCCTCTTCGATCACTACATACGCAGTGGAGCCGAGGTCGAATGGGCGGTGCGGCTGATGCTCTTGCCGCTCTTGCTGCTCATGATCGCCGGGACGTTCGCCCTGCACGAACTTGCCCACGCGCTCGCCTGCAAACACTTTGGTCGTGAAGTAAAAGCGTTCGGTTTCACCTTCTTGAACCGCATGGTTCCCATCGTCTACGCGGACGTGACCGACATCTGGATGTCGACCCGCAAGGCTCGAATCGCCGTGAGTTTCGCCGGTCCTGCGTCGGGATTGATCATCGCCGCCGTCGCATCGCTCGCCGCGAAACTGTTGCCATTCCATACGGCATCGTCGTTCTTGTGGCTCTACGCCCTCATCGCCTTGATGCTGTCGCTCGGAAGCCTTTATCCGTGCCTGTTCATCGAATCCGACGGTTATCACCTGCTCAGTGACGCATTGCGTATGCCGGCGCTGCGCGAGCATGCGCGCCGCTTTTCTCAAGAGCGCCTCAGCCAAATCATCAAACCCCGCTCCAAGAAACAGCTCGCCAAGAAAAAGCTCACCAGCGACGAATGGATCTACTTGGGCTACGGCCTCGCCTCCGTCCTGAGCATTGGTGCTAGCATCGTCATCACCGTTCTCTTGGTCATCGCGCACATCTAATCGGACAAACCCCCGTATTCATCGATGCTTTTCTCGCCAAAGCCACTACGCAAAGATCAGATCAAGGAATGCGTACGCTCGCTCAAGCGCATCACTTTGTTTGCAGACTGGTCCGTCAGCGAGATCGAAGAGTTTGCCGCCTACGTGCAACTGTTGCCGTGCCCGGCGCAAGAGGTCGTGCTTTGGGAAGGTGATGCGGGCGATGTGCTCTACATGATCGCCCAAGGAAGCGTGGTCGTTTCCCGCAAGCTCAAGGGCGACGTGGAAACGGTGATATGTCGCCTTCACGCGGGAGACTTCTTCGGCGAGCTCGACGTCATCGACGATCAATCCGCGTCGGCCAACGTTCAGACTGAAACGGACTGTCTCTTCTACACGATCGATCGCGACACGCTCTACCGCGAGCTCGAACGCAACAGCCGTTTGCAGTCGAAGTTTTTGCTCGCGCTGCTCAAGGAAGTCGCCAAGAGGTTGCGCACGACAAACCAGCGCCTCACCGATGCGATCTTGTGGGGCATCGATGCGACGTCGCTCGATACGGGCTGAGAGAGCGTCCGGAAAAACCACGCATCATGGAAGCGCCTGTCCGGTCGCGTCGCTCGCTGCGTCGGCCGCACTCGCCGCCGTACGTCGCCATGCACGATGGGCCCAAAGCGCCATCACGAGCATCGACCCTGAAATGAGCACGCCACCTTCGCTCACCCAAATCGCAGCGCGCGTTTTGTCCGTCGTGCATTCACTGAGGAATGCGACGATGATGGAATTCCATGCGGCATGCAGCACCACGGGAGGCCAGATGCTGTGCGTTTCGAGCCGCAAGCGTGCGAGCAGCGAGCCGAGCGACACCATCGTCACGGCGAACAATCCAAAAGAAAGCATCTGGTTGGAGCTCGGATTGTAGTGGCCGCTGAGCACGAGCGGAGCGTGCCAAAACGCCCAAACGAGACCGCTGACGAGCACGGGATGGCGAATGCGCGCTTGAATGAGACGCGTCAGCAAATAGCTCCGCCACCCGATTTCCTCGCCGATGGCGAGCGGCGCCATAGCCAAAATGCCAACGGTGAGGGCGATGAGGAGCCCGGCCACGGAACGCTCGAAAGGCGAGCTTCCAGGTATCGCGATACCAAGCGGATGCGTCACCGGCGGAGCGAATTCGGCGAGCTGTAACGCAAACGCGAGCGAGAACGCAGGAATGCCGACCGCAAGCGGATAAAGGACGCCGTACAACATCCCGCGTCGCGACCGAGCATCGATGCGAAAGGAGATGTCGCGAAAACCTTCGCGCATGACGAGCCGCGCAACGATCGACGCAACGGCAGGAACGAACACGAGGGGTAGGAATCGGCCCATGTCCAGACCGTTCCGTACGATGTCCAGCTCGAGCGGTAATGACGCCGCAACGAGCACGACGAAGAACACCGCAAGTGCCCGACGCGCTCGCTGCACCGAATCCATCGCCACCTGCACTCTTGCGGAGCTTAGCCGCCCTGCTCCCGGCTCGGGAAAGTTTTCCTCGGTCATGTATCCGAGGATCATCATTGTCGTGTCACGTTTGTCAGGGCGCGCCAGGTGCGAAACACAATTCTCACGCCCATCAAGGCGGGCCAAACCCAAACGACTCGAAAACCCGCATTCCAGCCGCCGACGCCATAAAATTGACGAATTTCTGCGCGCTCACCCGATCCTGTGACTCTGCGACCACACCTGCCCAAATTTCCGGACGCGGCGCCCATGGACCTTTGGCCACGTCGAGCACCTCAATGCCTTTCACACCCTCGATCTCCGTCCGATACACAATCGCCGCCGCCACCTCACCTCGCTGCACGTAAGCAAGCACCGCAGCAACGTTGGCTCCATGAACGACGCGCCCCGAGAGTTTGTCCCAGAGCGCCAGGCGCTCGAGTGCTTCGCGGGCGTATTGACCCACGGGAACGGAGCTTGGATCACCAATGGCCAATCGCTCACCCGCAGGAAGTGCATCGAGCGTGGGGAACGTGATTTTCGCGCTGCCCTCGGGGCCTATGAGCACGAGCTCGTTGGTGCCAACGACCTTGGTGGTCGAGCCATCGACATGGCCAGATTGCACGAGTTTGTCGATGGGTGCTTTGCTTGCGAAAACGACGACATCCATGCCCGCGCCCGCCTGAACTTGGCGCGCAATGTCACCGGAAGCTCCATACGTCACCGTGATTTGTGCCGAAGGCTGCTCTTTTTGGAATTCTTTGACGAGCGCGGGAAGAGCGTGCCGCATGCTCGTTGCGGCACCAACGATGAGCTCGTGGGGCGTAGGTTTGGACTTGCAACCCATTGGCAGGATGGTCGCGACGAGCGCGGAGACGAATATGCGGCGCCCTTGGTTCATGGATTCACGGCGAGCATGTGCCCTGCTTCCATCGGGCGTAGGTGAACATGAAAAAGTCGTCGACCGCGGCTTCCATGGCGGGCGAGAGCGTGAAGATGGGGTGACATGGATCTTGATTGCAATTTTGACTTTCGATGCCTTTGTCGATGTGCCGTCTGGCGGCGACGAGATCCAAGAATGCTCCTTGTTCGTCGACGGTGCCCACGGCGATTTTCAAGACGAACGGGAAGAGCCTATTTTTGTCGAAGGTGACTTGCGCGTCGCCCGAGAGGTAATTGCCGCCCATACCAGCGAAGTGACACGTTTTGCAGGCACCGAATTCGGTGGGTTGGTCGGGTAAATTAACCATTCCCGTCGCTTGCCAATCTTCCCACGTCATGCAATTGCCGAATTGTTCCAGCGCTTCGTACAGCGTGACAGGACCCGTACCGGAGCCGCCGCCACCTGCACCACCTTCGCCTTCGGGTGCATAATATTCTTCGCCGACGAATTCGCGTTCTTTGATTTCGGCGAGCAACCAATCCGAAACGAGGATCTGTTCGTATGCTTCGAGCGCCGGTCCCGTGTGTTCGCCCTTCAAGAGAAACCAGCTATTTTCGGGGTAAGCGATCATCAACTTTGGATATGCTTCGATGCGCGCATACGAATTGCTGGCGTCGACGCCCATCCATTGGGGCGCATCATTGTATCCGAGCGAATGACAAGGAGTGCAACGCGTGGAAAAAATGGGATAGACGTCCCGATCGAAGAGCTCTTTGGCGGTAAAATAACCGTCGTCTGGAATGTCCCCCGAACCGCTCGTCGGAAGCGGAGCCAATCCATTCGAAGGTGTCTCTCCACAACTGAATGCGAAAACACCCAACACCAGGAAAAACGATGGGATGACAATTCGTTTTGCGTAAGCCATGTCAAATACCTCCGCGGACGACCGCGCCCAGTTGAATCTCCATTAGCGGAATAGCCCGAGCTGGACGGAATTACAGGGACCGCCATCCTTGGCCACGATACCGGCGAATTGTTTTTCGGGCGGGTAGATGTAGCCAAAAAAGGTGCACATCTCGTTCTTGCCAATGCCGTAATGCACTTCGACGTCCCGTGAGTTCACGAATGTGCACTGGTGCCGAATTCGCTCGGCATCGTCGATGTTCAGCGCCGGGTCGTAACGGCGGATGTCGCTTTCTAGGTCGAAGGCGCCGTCGTCGAACACTCGTTTTTCGCCGCCGCTGAAGGGCAACAGGTCCACTGTGAAACATTGTGCGAGGTCGTGGGTGTGGGGCATGATCATGGCGATGTTGCCGCCAAACGCCGTGCAGGTAGCTTCCACGACTTCGGTGGTATGCGGCGGAATGGAGAATTCTTCGACGTTCACGACGAATGGAGCCACTTCCTGCGTCAATTCGGAACGTGGCATGGTGAAAAAGTCGTAAACGACTTCGATTCGCTGCGATTCGGTGCGCGTGTTCAAAAAGTGAATACTCGTCGCAATTTCGCGCGTGGTGTCGAGGACGTACCCCATACCATTGCCGAACGCGATGGTCTCTTGGCCTTCGACTTGCGTCGAGTTCGCAAAAAGGACGTCGGGGATGCCTGCACCGATATTGACGAAGGGATCCGAAGCGCCTGGATGACACTCGGGGTATGGATTCGGACCGAGCTCTTCTTTGATGGGTTTGGCAACGACGTTGGAATGATGAAGGCCGGTCGTCGTGTAAAGGCGCGCGGCATGAACGACGTCGTGCGTAAGATCCGGAATGGGCCACGACAGACAAAGGCTCACCTCTTCGCCAGGTGCGAGCGTTCGGGGCGGCGCCACGATGCGAAAACCGCTCTTCGGAGGTGGCGGCAGGTGGAGCTCGGTGAGGGGATCGCCATAAGCGACGACGTTATCGGGGTCGAGCTGGGAGGATGGCTCGTAGCGGGCGACGGGATCGAGGCACGCGCCGCGAAAAAGCACGAGGCCTTCGTCGCAGACGATGGGATCGGCCGTGCAACCGGCGAGGGGGATTGAAGCAAGGAGGACGAAAAGCAGGGGTTCGAGCGCGCGCATCGGGGAGCATTTTGGCGCGTTCGAGGGAGGTTTTCTAGAGCTCCGCGTATTTTAATGAGAGGGAAAGAGTTGGGGAGTTTGGGGGGAGTCGGGTCGCGAACGATTTGATGAAGGGAAAAATCGGGGGGTTTGGGGGGGCCGAGCCTCGCCGTGCTTTTGTGCGAAGCGCAAAAGCACCGGGAGGCGAGCCTCGGCCCCCCCAACGTGAACCAAGCCTCGCGAAGCGGGCGTCCCACGCCCGCGAAGCGAGCGTACAAACCCTGGCCCGGTCTCAATAACCGCTCTCGTGCATGAACGCGGAGTTGATGTCGAGCGCCTTCGATCGACGGGCCGCGGGAGCTGCGGCAGGCGGAGCCGAAGCGGCAGCGCGTGAGCTTTGTCGGGCCGACTCCATTCGTTTCGCCACCGTGAGCACGCGTTCCTTTTCCTTGGCGTCACGCACATTGGCTGCCACCGCCGCGAGCTTTTCCTGCGCTCGCGCAAACGTGTCCTCGGCCGCATCGAATCGTCCGGCGCTGACGTCTTGCGCGGCAGCGATCGCAACCTCGGCAGCTTCGTGCACCGCTGCAATCGTTTTCGCTCGATCGTTTTCATGCTTCGCGACGACACCCGGTTGATCGGTGACTTCGTACCGCGCCACGACTTCTTGCACCCGCGACAAACCCTGCTCCGCTGCATCCTTGAAAAACAGTCGAACGCTTGCAAGCGGCTGCGACCCGACGACACTCGGTTCGTCAATCCGAACCTTCACGGCCATCTCGCGATGCTGTCCGCTGAACATGGATCCGAGCGGAATGCGAAGACCACTCGTGCCCGCGGGCATCGTTCGAGCTCCGGCAACGCTGACGAGCGACACGCCAGGAGCAGGTACGATTTCGACAACCACGTCGGTCGCTCGCGTGGAGTTGAAGAGGCGTGATTCTTCGGCAAGGACGGCGGTCATGTCGTCCGGTGATTCGATGTGGTGCAATCGGCCGCTCGAACGCACGGCGAGAGCATTGAGCGTGCGTTCGTCATAGTCGAGACCGACACCGATCGCGGTGACTTGAATGCCGTGATCGGCTCCCTTTTCCGCGATGCTGCCAAGAACGTCGGTGGACGTGGGACCCACGGTAGCAACGCCATCGGATACGACGATGACTCGACGAACGGAATGGGTCGTCGGACTGGCTGCAACATGAAGCTCGCCGGTGCGCAATCCATCGAAGAGGTTTGTCCCGCCCGCTGCACCGAGCGACCTGATGGCCGAATGGGCTTCCATGCGCGTGTGCGGGGTAAGGACGGACGTGACAAACCTGACGCTAGCTTCATCGGAGAAAGAGTGGATGGAAAGGATGTCGCCATCGGGCAAACTATCGACGAGGCGGCGAGCTGCGGCACGAGCGTGTTCGATTTTTTCTCCGCCCATGGATCCGGATGTGTCGACGACGAGCGCGACGGAACTTTTTGAACGCAAACCAGTTTGTCCAGATGGAACATCGATCCACACACCGAGCGTCGTTTCACGTTGATTTCGCAGGATGAAATCACTGATCGGCGCGGCGCCAATCCACGCACCCCCGGCGCGCGGACCGTCGTGCACGTCGGCCGCGACCTCGACGGGTTTGGCCGCAGCGGTCGAGGTCATTTCCTTGGCGCTGGCAAGAGTATTTTTGGGGGCGGATGTAGAAGTGATTGTCGCGGGGGCAGTGGAAGCACACCCCGCGCAGACGGCGGCGGCCAAAAAGGCGATCGACTTGGACAGCATGCCCGCTTGTACGTGCGAGATTTGAGAAAGATCTAATTTGGATCCGGGCCTGGCCATCCATTCGAACCCGGGGGGTATGGGGGGCGTCCGTAGCGCCTTTTTACATCCAAACCATCCGCGAAGTAGCTATTGCCATCTGCAACGATTGACGCCTACGCTTCTCATAGCTCGCGACCCGTTTGGCCGCGGGCGCAGATGACAAACGCTGGCGACGAATTCGACGGCAGGAAGTACAGGCTGTAAACAGTTTTACGTCGCCCCAATGAGGAAACTCTTCAGCGCCGTAAAACCCGCCACGCGAAACTCTTTGCCACGCAAAACATCTGTCGAGACAAACTCCCAGAAAGGCAGCTCCAGCGAAAGCAAGAGCGGCACCCAAAGCAGTTCTCGCAACGTCAGCAATCGCAAGGAAGACAGCCCCGTGAAAACAACCGCAAAGAAAGCAGCCCCCGCAAAGAAAGCAGCTCCTGCAAAGAAAGCTGCTCCCGCAAAAGCTGCACCCGCAAAGAAAGCGGCGCCGGCGAAAGCTGCGGCTCCCGCAAAAGCTGCGGCGCCGGCAAAAGCCGCCGCCAAGAAAGCAGCTCCGGCGAAAGCCGCGGCTCCCGCAAAAGCCGCCGCTCCCGCAAAAGCCGCTGCAAAGAAAGCTCCGGCAAAGGCTGCCGCCAAGAAAGCTCCCGCAAAAGCCGCCGCGAAAAAGGCTCCCGCGAAAGCCGCCGCGCCCGCAACCACCGCAGCTCCGGCAGCAGCGCCCGCACGCGGACGCGCCAAAAAGTCCTCGTGAGCGCACAGCGTCGCAACACGTAATCGTCCCGCCCGCGTCACTTCTACGAATTCAAACGATATCGTCGCGACAAACGCGCTCTCGATCGCTTCGATAGCGCGAGAGCCACCACGAAGAGCGCCGACACGCCGCCAAACGTGCCGCTCGAATCGCGCGCAGCCGTGCAATCACATCCTCGTGCATCCATGGGCAGCGCTCCGCCCGCACCGTTTGTCGGAGCAGTACCACCCCCGCCACCATCGCCACCCGCGCCACTCGATGCGCTCGAAGTTTGTCCTTCGTCGCCAATGATGATCGAAACGTCATGGCTCGCAACGAGCTCGGGCGGCGATGCTCCAAGTGCGTCGTAAACCTCGAGCAGCTCCTGTCCGCTTGCATCGGTGACATTGGCATCGGCCAAGTGTTCGACGTACTTGCGCGTGATGGGTTGGTAATAGACGCGGGCCGAAAGCGTGCATGCCCCCGCCACATGCGAGGGGATTGTCAAGGCAAATGATGCGTCGTCGAAATGACGAAAGCCCTCCGCCATGTTGCCATAGTCGATTTCAGACGTCGGGAACGTACCGAGCGCCCCGATGAAACCTTTGGGCGGAATGCGCGTGTCCGACAGAATCATGTCGTGCCGTGCAAGGTCCTCGGCAGGTTCGGCGGCCACTCCATTCCACCTTCCATGCTGAGCTCGATACACGTGCGTCGAGGACGCATCGACGATTTCGCCGCTTGCCGGGTCGTATCCACCAAGAAGAAAGGTTTCTTCGCCGTCGGGCGTCGCGAGCACGACGGCGATCCACGCGCGACGCCCCTCGGCATACCCCGTGGGGAATTTATGCCCCGAAAGGTTTTCGACGCGCACGGTGATGTCAATGGAGGAACCGGGTGGCGCATTCGTCGGAGCCTCGAGAAGCTCGACGCGTGCAGCGGAGCGGAGCGTCTTTTGGGTACGTTCGAGCGCCAGGGCGAATGCGTCGGGGTAGGCATTTGCGCGCGCGACGTCGGTCGCCATGACAGCTTGGATGCCGAATAGGTTTGCTCCAACGAATGCGTGATTGCGTGGTTTTTCCCGAACGGGCGCGAAAGGCGTCGTGGCGACGGGTAAATCGTCGGCAGCGCGTTCCAAGTGACAATCGATGCAGCCTGCACCACCAGGCGCCGCATAATCGCTGCTTTGCCATTCTTGGTACGTTGTATCGAGCGGAAATTCGAGCGCCGTTTGCATGCCGCTCGCGTCGCGCAACGTTCGAATGGGGTTTGTCACTTGATGACATTGGCCGCAAAAGTGCGACGTCGACAGAGCTGGGTCGAACGCCGTTTCGTGAATGGGAACGCTGCTATCGGAATAGGGGCCGCGTTTGTGCAAATCGTTCGTGTAGACGATTTGCGCATTGGCTACGTGATAAGGCGCCTCGGGTGGACCCGACGTGACGGCTCGATGGCAGGTGTCACAACCAATGCCTTGCATGTCGACATCGTCGAATGCGCTTCCATCGGGCGGCGTCGCGTGACCTCGCACGAATGCAATGGGAGAATGGCAGCGCAAGCAGAATGTTCCGATGCCGGGTTCGTCCTGATTTGCAATCGCCAGAGCTGCTCGAAAAATGGGATCCCTGGCCGCATTGCCCATCATCGTTCCGGCCCAGGAATCGTGCGGCAAGTACGTTTTGTCGCCCGCAAAGCCACCACCATGACAAAGCGCGCAACCGTCGGCGCCCGCGAATTGCCCTCCCAAAGCAAGCTCGCCCGGCTTGGTGCCCGCGAGGTCGCCGAGCCCCGCGTATGCGGAAGAAGACGTGAATAGGAGCGCGAAGGCAATGGTGAGAGCGCGCAGATTCAAAGGAGCATGGTGCACGACGACCGGCCTCGCTTTCTTCAAGCTTCGGCGTGTTCGAGTTTGGCCCAATCGAGGATCATATTCGACCCAAATTCGAGCCGATCGTGGTCCTCGAGAATCAGCGCCTCGACCCCCTTGCCAGCTTTGCGCACTCCATTGGTGCTGCCCGTATCGATTGCCCATACATCGGAACCAATGCGCACGAGCAGCAAGTGTACACGGGAAACGTTCTTGTCGATTTCGCCCAGCGACAAACCACATCGTTCGTAACGCCCAATCAAGAGCCCCTGTTCGAGCCGTTCGGCCGATACGCTGCGTTTCGCTTTGGCCGTGCGAGATTGCAGGCGAATCGTGGCCCAGGCCAATTCAGGTTCTTCGTCATCACCGAGCAGCAAAGGGGGCGCGAGCGTCGTGATGCGCGAGTTTTCATCGAAACTGCGATAAGGACTGCCCTTTTTCTTGGGCGGAGGCAATGCATTGACACCCGCGCGACGCGAAGGCGGAAGAGGTGCGCGCCTGTCGATGAAAGAACGGGGAGGCATCGCGTCCCACGCTTCGGTGCTACGACCGGGCCATTTGGTATTGGCTGTGCAGGGCAAAAACCAAAGCGCAAAGGGGCCGATGGCAAGATACGTCGGCCCGTCGGACACCACGGCGCAATTCTTGTTTCCATCTTCCGTGGAAAATGGCTCGCGCGTATTGAGGTCCCACAAGCGAATCATGGGCACGCCAGGTTCGTCTTCGAGAACCAGGGCGACGACGTGGCGCAGCGAGACGCGCTCGGAGGGCAGTCGAATGCGGCATTTCGTATGCCGACCGATGGTAATGGCGCAGCCCGCTTCACCAAGCTCGGCAGCCATCAGTCGCATGTCTTTGTCGACGACACCAATGACGAACCCTGGGCGACGCGCGGCTCGAGCCAGATCGGCGAGACGATCGTACGCTACGAGAAACGCTTCGCGCGGCCCGGGCGCCGTCGCGTCACGCTCGCTGCCCTCGACGTGAAAGAGCGTGTTTTCGTTCCGCAACATCGGCCCGAAAACGCCCGTCGCTTCCGGATCTTCTTGGTCACGTGAACGCATCGGTCGACGTCCATTGGTGCATGGAAGGTTGCGGAGCGCAAGGCTCACGAGCACGAAGCACACAGTCGCATCGGGGAGATTCGCGATATACTCCTCCGCGCATGACCTCCCTGGGGTCCGACAACGACATGACGACGACCGTGCCGGGCGAGACGGATCTGGCGAGCGAAGGCTCGATCACGCACGATCCGTTCTTGGCGAAGGTTGCGCGTGTGCCCTCGCGCGAAGATGGTCCCGTGCACGTCGCGCAAGCAGGGGACAAGTTCGGTCGCTTCGAAGTGCGCGGAGAGCTTGGACGTGGAGGGATGGGGATCGTCTATGCAGCGGTCGATCCGACGCTGGGGCGCGAAGTCGCGCTGAAGGTGCTGCCTGCATCGGGCGACGTGGAAAGGCGCCGGCGATTTTTGCGCGAAGCGCGATCGGCTGCGGCGGTGACGCATCCGGGCATCGCGACGGTGTTCGAGGTGGGCGAGCAAGACGGCACGGTATTCATCGCGATGGAGCGCGTTCGCGGTAAAACCCTGCGCGCCTGGCTCGACGAAAACCGCCCCGTCCCAATCGTTGCAGCACAAAAGATCGGGCGCTCGATCGCGCGAACGCTCGCCAAAGCGCACGAACTAGGCGTTGTACATCGGGATCTGAAACCCGAAAACGCAATGCTGACCGAAGATGGCGACGTAAAACTGCTCGACTTCGGCCTTGCCAAGGTCGTGGGTTCCAAAACATTGGATGACGACTCGACGACGGAAACGCAAGAGGGGCGCATCATGGGCACGCCGTGTTACATGTCGCCCGAGCAAGCTCGCGGATTGCCCGTCGATGCGCGGAGTGATGTTTTTTCGTTCGGCGTGATGCTGTACGAGCTGCTCACGGGCAAGCGACCGTTTTCAGGTTCGACGTCGGTGGACCTCATGGCCGCGATCACGCGGGACGAGCCGGCTGCCGTAAGTGAGGTCGAACCGGGCGTTTCTGCGGAAGTTGCAGCGGTCGTCCATCGGTGCCTGCGCAAAGCTCCGGACGATCGCTACGCGGATGCGCGTGCGTTGTCGCGCGATTTGGATGCAGCGTGCGAGGTATCGGCGCTTCAGTCGACACTTCCGCAGGGGCCGATTTCACTCGCCAATCCGCCAAAGCCAAAACCTCGTTTGTCAAGGCGAATCGTAGGCGTGTTGGCAGGTTTGTCGTTGGCGGCCGTTGCGAGTCTCGGGTTTTGGAAAGCGTCGACGGGTCCGGGGCCGAATGCGGAGGCCATGGTGAGCCCTGGCGGATCGAGCTCGTCGGGGATGGCGATGATGGCGCTGCCGTCGCCCAAATCGGGAAAAGCAGACGCAGCCGAGGCGTACCGCAAAGGAATGCTCGAATTTCGCAAGGGTTCGTCGTGGGGTCCGAACCTCGTGCATGCGACCGAAATCGATCCGACATTGGCCGAGGCGCATGTGCAGCTCGCAGCAGCGGCGCTATTCAATTCCGCTGCGGAGCGGTCACGCGCGCATTACCGAAAGGCGATGGACCTCGTCGATACGCTATCGGACGAGGATCGCGTCCTTTTGAATGCAATCGAGCCACTTCTTTTGCGTCAGCCATCGGATTGGGCCGAATCGATTCGACGTTTTTCGAAGGCCGTCGAAAAGTTTCCGAACGATGCGCATTTTTGGTTTTACCTAGCCATTGCCACGGCCAATTTCGAAGACTTCGCCAAGGCAAATGGATACTTGAATCGCGCCATCGCTCTCGACCCAGGGTTTGCTCACGCTCGAGTGCTACTGGCCATGTATACGGCGTACGAGGGGCGGTTCGAGGCGGCCGAACAAGCCGCGGAGCAATGCTTGAAGGTCGCACCGGAATCGACTTTGTGCATGGACCTCATTTCGAGGCTTCGATTGCGCGAGGGTAAGTGCGAAGAGATGGCGCAGGTTGCGCGTCGAATGATTGCGGCGAGCACGTCGCGCACGCTCGGTGAGATCGTGCTGGCCGAATCGCTTGCAGCTCGAGGTCAGCCGCTGGCGACGGTCGAACAAGCCATTGCGCAAGCCGAGGCGAGCCGTCAAGAGCTGCCGGTTGCGACGACGGTTGCCACGAAAAAGCAATTTACGACGTTGCGATTGTTCGCGCGGATGTTGGCGGGTGACTTCGAAGGTGCCGAAACGCGTGCCCGCGAGCTCGAAGCGCTGACGCAAACGAGCCACATGCAGGAAGAGCGAGGGGCTGCGGCCAAACTGCTTGCGCAAATCATGTTGGAGACGGGACGGACGCGCGAAGCTGGTGAAGTCGTCATGGCTTTTCTCGATCGGCGCGATGCATGGGAACCGACGCCGAGTGCCGAGGACATTGCCATGGCCAAAGACGCGACACCGTTCTTGCTGTTCGCGGCGGCGGAATCGGAACGGCTATCGGCCGCGGAACGAACGGAACGGCGAGATGCTTGGCTCCGTGATTGGGAAGCGCGCGCGACACCGATTGCGAGAAATTATTTGTGGATGCATGCTCATGCGTCGACGGCGTACACGGCGGAAGAAGCCAAAAATGCAATCGATGTTTTGTCGCGTCAGGCTCCCCTGCCCCCTTTCCGGCCCGAAACGATGGCCGATGCGTATGTGGGTCGCATGTATTTGCTGGCAGGCCGACCAGATGACGCCATTACGTGGCTCGACGGAGCCGCTCGAAGTTGCGCCGCACTTCAATTCCCATTCGAGCACACGCGAGCATTCTTGTGGCTCGGGCAGGCAAAAGAATCGAAGGGGGACACGAAAGGAGCTTGTGGAGCGTATCAAGTGGTGCTCGACAGGTGGGGACAAGCCAAACCGAAAAGCGTGAGCGCCGGACAAGCCCGAGCTCGGGTGAAGGCGCTTGGGTGCAGGCCGACGTGATGCCAGGTTAAAATCAATTGGTGAGATAGACAACCGTCGAACATCGTGTTCAGTGATGTCAAAATGTTCTTCGAGCTGTTGGCTGCTCGGGAATTCTGAGATATCTTGCAATGGATGAAGAACCTTGCCCTCATTTGCACGTTGGCTTCGCTGCTCGGTGCAGGCATCGTCGGTTGTGGTCGCACTGATTTTGACGACATATTTGCGACGACGTCGGTGGGTGGAGGTGGCGGGGATGGGGGCATTGGGGGCGCTGGCGGAGGTGGCGGCGATGGTGGCATTGGGGGCGTGGCGGGCAGCGGGGGAAGTGGCGGCACGGCTGGCAGCGGGGGCGTGGCGGGCAGCGGCGGCGTGGGTGGTGTCGCGGGAAGTGGTGGCGGCGGTGGTATGGGTGGCGTTGGGGGCGGCGGTGGCGCTGGAGGGAATTGCACGACCGAGGTTTGCGATGGTGTCGACAATGATTGCGATGGCGCGGTCGACGAGGGCAATCCGGGTGGCGGAGCGGGGTGTTTGACGGGGCAGCTCGGTCTTTGCAGCACGGGGGTGCAGACGTGCAAGGATGCAGAGATCATTTGCTCGCAGCTTTTCCCGCCAGTTGCGGAATTGTGCAATGGGCTGGACGACGATTGCGACGGGCCGATCGACGAGGACGTTGCCGACGTCGGAAAACCTTGCAATACGGGGCAACCAGGTGTGTGTTCCGTAGGCATTACCGCGTGCATGGGCAAGCTCGTGTGCAATCCGACGACGGCGCCGCAACCTGAAAGCTGCAATGGCATCGATGACGATTGCGATGGTATTGTCGACGATGGCAATCCTGGCGGGGGCGGAGCGTGCGACACGGGATTGCCGGGCATTTGCAAGGCGGGGGTGTTGACGTGCGAAGCGGGAGCGCTCGTTTGCAAGGGCAGCGCGCCGCAAGCGGAAGCGTGCAATGGCATCGATGACGATTGCGACGGCACGGCGGACGACGGCAATCCTGGCGGGGGATTGGCGTGCATGACGGGACAACCGGGCGTGTGCGCTGCAGGGATGACTGCGTGCAGCGGCGGAATGATTGCTTGCAATGCCACGCAGATGCCTGCGCCGGAATCGTGCAACGGGCTCGACGATGATTGCAATGGGTCGACGGACGAAGGCAATCCTGGTGGGGGCGTCATGTGCACGACGGGGCTGCCGGGCGTGTGCGCTGCGGGCATGACGACGTGCGCAGGTGGCGTCGTTAGTTGCAATCCGACGCAAGCGCCATCGACCGAAGTATGCAACGGCATCGACGACGACTGCAATGGCGCCGTGGACGAGCTGGCGATATGTAGCTGCACGGTGGCGACCTTCGAAGGGCGCGAATACCGTTTCTGCTCGAATGTGCTCACCTTTGCGAATGCGTCAGCGGCTTGCCAAGCTGCCGGGTATCACCTCGTGAGCATCGGTTCTGCGGGGGAGGACAGCTTCGTTCATAATACGGCGGTCTCCGTTGCGAACATGAAATGGTGGATTGGCCTGAACGACATCGCGGTCGAAGGCACGTTCGTCTGGACCGACGGATCGCCCGTCGCGTACACGAATTGGGAGCCCGGGGAACCGAACAACGTGGGCAACGAGGATTGCGGGCAGATCAATCGGTTTTTCCCGAAGGGAACGTGGAACGACGAGCCTTGCAACCAGGCATTGCCGTACATTTGTGAAAAGCCGTGACGGCGATATCCGAAACCGTTCAGCTCGACCCTGGAGTGGGACTTCCAAGCACTTCGTCCAGCGTCGAGGCGCTCAGCACACGCAACTCCATCGCTTCGAGCTCCGCTGCTGATGCTGCATCGATGCGCGCGAGCGTGAAATAGGGCATTGGCGCTGCGCGCATCGATCACCACGGCACGAAACGAACAATCCCTCTGTAAAGCTGGCGAATTTCAAATATTCGAGCCACTCGAAGCAACTCATGAAAGCGAGATCAACATGAAGAACCGCTTCATACTATGCCAGGCAGATCGCCATTTTCTCGGTGATCTGCCTTTGTCGATGTGGATCAATTTGCTTGCGAGAGCCATCAGCTCGCACCTCGAGGATTGGGCTGTCGTCGTCGAACCAATGGTTTCAGCGACGCTTTATCGTCCAGATCAAGAGCCATCGTCACTCGTACATTTCCATCGAATGGATGCCCTCGTTGCGGAAGTCGCGGCACGTTTGCCGGCATCGCGAAACGTGCGGGCCACACAATTTCTGACCCTGCGACCTGCCGACGACGCGACTTTGGTCGAGTTCGTTGGAGGGGATCCGCAATTTTTCCATGGTGTAAGCCCTTTGCTCCCGTATTCGGACAGGTTTGCAGCATCGCCTGCGACAATGATCTCGTGGTTGCGGCCGAAAGAAGGGAGGATCATGCCGGCAATTTTATTGCCCCCCGAGCCATCAGGACATGCAGGCGCTATTTCGTTTTATCACATTGCCGATGGTTGGAGCGCTCCCGATCCACCAGAACGGGACGCCTGTCGAATGCGCGTGAATACTGAAGCGATTCCGATCGCGCATGCCGAATCGAATTGGATGAATGTGGATCGTAGAGTACGAATGTCTTTCGAACGTTGGGCGCGTACGGTGACGAAACGTCGAGTGGGGGTGTCGATCAGCGGCGGTGGTGCTGCGGTCATGCGCTTGGTGCCTTTGTTTCGGGCATTGGAAATGGCGGGGGTGCCCATTGATTTGCTCTCCGGGGCCAGTGGTTCGACCGCATTTTCTGCGTGCTACGCCACCGGGGGGCTACCGCGTGTTTTGGCGTTGGCGGAGCGCGGTTTGTCGATATTGATTACCGCAACCCTCACTTCGGTCATCACTTCTTCCGTCGTTCAGCGCTACATCGACAATTTCTTGGAAGGCTGCGGCGTCTGCAACACTGAAATTCGCGTCGTTCCCATGGCGATGACCCTGCCTCCAAATGCAGCGCCTCGGCCATCCGTCGTGGTCGATGGAACGTTCGGACAAGCTGCGCGCGCGAGCGGCGGCATTCCAATGATTGGGCCCTACGCGGTGGACGGTACGCGGCACTTCGACGGTTCCGTCATTGCAGGTCTACCGCCGCCGAACGTCTTGAGGCAATTCGGTGCGGACATCGTTTTCGCGATGAACGTGCTTGCAGTACCCGCAAGTCGCTTTCCCGGCGAAAACAGCGCGATGTTATCCAAGCCCTTGGGATTCTTCTACCACCAATCGCTGCTTGGACGCATTGCGGATACCATTTCGGCAGCGTCGATTCTGGTGCACACGATCGCTGAAGGCCATGGCCGCACTGCCGATGTGTTCATCGATGCCCCTCCACGCAATTGGGCAATATTCGAACCGCCGATGCTTTTCAATTCTCGCAAATATGCGACGATCGGTCTTGGCGCAGGCATCGATCCCGATACGGTGGCTGCCGAATGCCTATCCAGGTGGCAAGCGCTTGCGTGAATCACGGCCAGCCCTCGCCTTCTCGAGTGTGGTCATTCCTGTCGGGCTCCGCACGCGGCGCGTCCGTCATGGCCAGCGTGTTTTACCAGGCGAACGGTCTCGTGAAAGAGATAATAAGGGAAGATGGTTCGTGTGGGTATTCTGTTTGCGAAGGGCGGTTTTTCTTGGCGCGCTGACGACGAATGGGCCGTCGTCCAAAGTCGCAATCTTTGGACCCCTGCGCGACGCCAAAAAGAAAGCCGAAAGCCGGTCACGAGCCGTCCCCGCAGATACCCAAACCACTTCCGAACCGGATCCGACCGGCAAGTAACCCCATCCGTTGCTCCCTACCCCCGTCGAGACCGCCTCTCGAGTGGTTCGGATTGCTTCACGAGGGGGTCCAGACCGTGGTTGGGCGTGGGTCCCCCTCAAGTGGTTTGGGTTGGGAGCCCGGGCGGTCGGAACTGATTGCAAAGTGGTTCATTGGGACGCAATGGCGGATCGGACCGCATTGCAAAGTGGTTCAATGCCGCGCAATGGCGGATCGGACCGCATTGCAATTCCTTCATCCATCCCCACGAGGCTTGCGCACACGAACGGGCGGCAATGGTCCCGCCTTATTGGGCACGAGCGCATCGGTTGCCTCGCGCTGATACGCCCCAATCGTCGCTCGCACGATGGGCGGAAGAAACACGTGTTCGAGGTCCACGGATGCAAGTGACGCCGCAACGGTCGCGATGCGATCGACGAGCGGCGCGCGCTGATCGACGATGATCACGCGTTTGCCCCGGACGACGCAAAGCCCTCCACGCCACTTGCGCGCGTCCGACAAGTTTGGATCGAAGGACTCGGATCGGACCGTGATGTCCGCCTTGTTCGCTGCGCGCACGAGCTCGTCGAAGAGCCGTCCGAGGTCCATGCATCCGGAGCGTACGCCCATCGTGCACACGTGGCGCGCTGGTTTTTGGTATCGTCGTTTTTGGGTCTCCATCCGCGCGTCGCCGGGAAGACCCACGGTGGAGACTCGTCGTGCGCTTGACCTTTCGTTGGGGGCTGATTCTGACTGCGCTCGCGGCGCCCGCCGCATGGCTCGCACCTGGATGCGGAGCACGCACGGACATCGAGGACTACGAGGACTACGAGGGAGAAGAAGACGACGCGGCAATCGATGCGCCCGACGAAGATGGCGGCCCCGATGGGCAAACGGATGCTCCGCCGGATGTGCAGTTCGATGTGGTCGACGATGTGCCGATGATCGATGTCGTCGAGGACGTGAGCTTCGACGTTGCAGAAGACGTCATCGAAGATGCACCTCAAGACGTGACTGAAGACGTCGTCATGGATGCACCCGACGATGCTCCGATGGATGCACCCGACGATGCTCCGATGGATGCGCCGGACGATGCACCGATAGACGCGCCGATGGACGCGCCCGTCGATGCGCCCATGGATGCTCCCGTCGATGCACCGATGGATGCACCTGTCGACGCGCCAAACGATGCGCCAACGGATGGTCCATGTGGTGACTTCGATGGTGACAAGTACACGTCGTGCGATGGCGACTGCGACGAGAGCGATCCGAACATCAACGCGGGTGCGTACGACTTCCCGAACGGCGTGGACGATGATTGCGACGGCGTGATCGACAATCCGTTCATCGCGTGCGGCACGGGTCTCGAGTACACGTCACAGGATCCGATCGACTACGCGAGGGCCATCGATCTGTGCCAGCAGACGACAGCCGATGCGATGGGAGCGAACAAGCGGTGGGGTCTCATTTCGGCCGAGCTGCGTTTGGCGGATGGAACGGGCAGTCCGAGCCCGCAGTCGCACGCGATCATCACGTCGATGGGCACGGTGCTCGGCCCGCGCGCGAATGAGAACTTCGTGCTGTTGTCGACGGGTTTGGCGGCGACACCGGGGCAGCCGTACTACCAGTTCGGGACGCCTCAAGGTGGAACGGATTTCGGCACGGCATCGGCGCTTCCGCAGGGGTGGGGCCCGACGAACAAGGCGGGGTGTCCGCTGCCGTTCGTCGCGACCGCGTTCAACCCGGTGAACCTGAAGATCCAAGTACGTACCCCGACAAACGCCGCGCGATTCGCATTCGACCATGGGTTCTGGTCATCCGAGTACCCGGAGTACGCGTGTTCTCCGTTCAACGATTTGTGGGTGGTGTTGTTGAAATCGGGTGCATCGGGAATCGCGAACAACCGCAACGTGGTGTTCGACAATCAGGGCACACCTGGTTCGGTCAACGTCAACTTCTTCGATCGGTGTGTGGCAGGACCAACGGGTTGTCAGGGCACACCTGGTTTCAACTTCTGTGCGGGCGGCAAGAGCGAGCTTGCGGGCACGGGCTACGACGAACCCATCGTCGCGTGCAACAACGTGCTGAGCTCGGTCGGGGGCAGCACGGGATGGATCACGACGGAGGCGCCGATGCTCCCGGGCGAAATCATCACGGTCGAGTTCGTCGTGTGGGACTCGTCGGATGGCATTTTCGACTCGGCTTCGATGGTCGACTATTTCCGTTGGTTGCCAACGAGCATCTCAACGCCGAAAACGTTCCGACCTTGAGTGGTGGGAGCGCAGTTTTGCGTTGCGATCGGCCGGACCCAGCGAACGGCAGGGCGCATTTTTCCGGACGCGCGCATCTTCGTTGCTTTCGTCGACGACCATGGTTGACGAGTCGCTCACGGCATGATAGTCGGACTTCATAGCGTCTACGGCCGAGTGGGAGCGAATGTGCGTTTCCCGGCCATATCGGGCATCAGGCCCAGCGCGTGACGTCGACCAAGCACGAACGGCACGTGCGACGCGCACCAACGCGGAGCGCCCAGGAGTTGTTGGGGCGCCCGAAGGGCAAGATAGAAATGACGTTTACTGATGCAGCGGCCGAGGTGCTTCGCCTTATCGGCAGGCCGCTCCACTACAAAGAGATCACGGACATCGCGATAGAGAAAAACTTGCTCAGCCACGTCGGCAAGAGCCCCGAAGTCACGATGGGCGCACGGCTCGCCGCGATGCTCAAGAAGGACTCGACGGACACGCCGCTCATCCGCGTGAAGCCTGGCGTTTTCGCCCTCCGCGAGTGGGACGAGAAGACGCTGCGCGCAGGGGCGGATGGCAAGAAGGGCGGCCGACGGGGCGGCCGGCAGGATGTTCAGGCCAAGCGCGTCGAGGCGGAAGTAGAAGACGAAGCCGCCGTCGAGACGGTGGAAGAAGAATCGACCGAAGAAGTGGCCGAAGCTGCGCCGGTCGAAGCAAAGGACGAGGTCGAAGAAGAGGCCGAAGCTGCTCCCGCACCGGTCGAAGCAGCCGTCGAGGAAGCGGAAGAGGAACAAGCTTACCCGGCGGTTCTTCAGCTTGCGGATGCTGCACCGCCGCCGCCTGCGCCTCGCATTTCGGCACCCGTGCGCGCACGGGTCGAAGACGAGGACGTGGAGGCGGAACCGCCCGCGCCGGATGAGGTGATGCGAGCGGAAGCCGTTGCAGGCGCCGCCGAAATGTTCGACGAGGAAGAAGACGACGACCAACCCATCCTGGGTGGATCTGACGAGCGACCTGGTATCGGTGCCGTCGATGGGGGCGATGGTCGTCGTCGTCGTCGTCGCCGTCGCCGTGGCCGAAGCACCAACGGCGAGCAGCAGCCGGGAATCACGTCGAGCGGCGCGCTTCCGTCGTACATTGCGACGCCGGCGTTCGAAAGCCGCGCACCGCGAGAGCGAGACCGAGACCGCGATTTCGGTCGCGATCGCGACCGAGACCGAGATCGCGACCGAGACGTGTCGCGCGAAGGACGCGACGGAATGGCGACCGAAGCCGTTTATCGCGGACCGCAAGTCATCGAGATCGGTCAGACGGAATCGCATGCCGCGCTCGACGACCTTGCAGGCCGAGAGCTCGCGGATGCGGTAACGGCCATCTTGTCGACGTTCGATCGCAATGCGGGCGCGGTGTCGCTCCGGCAGATTGCGGAAACGGCACAACGTCGCGGACGGCTTTCCGGTGATGCACAGCTCGTGCAGTCTCAAGTTGCAGCCGCCGTTCGTGCGGACAACGCGCGTCGCGTTGCCGCAGGCCAAAGGCCGCGTTTCCGATTCGCAGGTGGCCGCGTGGCCCTGACCGATTGGCTGCTCTCCGGCGACCTCGCGCGGCTCGAGCAGGAAGCGCTTTCCGCGGTGGAGCGGTACCGAGATGCAGCCCGACGCGCGTTTGCTCGAAAGCTCGGCGAGCTTCCTGGACACGCGTTCATCGAAATCTGCGTCCTGGCGCTCGAGCGCATGGGCGTGGGCCAGCTTCGTGCAGTTCGCCGTGCAGGCGCTCCGGGGGCGGAAGCGCACTTCTCTGGCGTGCTGAAGACGTCGGGCGAGGACATTCGCCTTGCGATCATCCTTCGCCGCGACGGCCGCGAGATCGGCCGTGAGCGTGTCACGGAGCTGCGCGGATCGCTGCACCACTACGGCCCGGCAACGGTCGGCTGGATCTTCACGAGCGGCCAAATCCTGTCGGGCGCTCGCGACGAAGCCAGCATCACGGGCACGGCCCCCATCGCCCTCTACGATGGCCTCGCAGTTGCCCGGCTTTGCGAGGATAACGATGTCGCGGTCATCCGGGCTCGCTTGCCCATCGCAATCCCCGACGTGGACATGCTCGAAGCCCTGCGGGCTTCGTGAGTTGATTCCGGGTCGGGATATGTAAGCTCGCGTCGCGCGCGTGGAACGCGCGCTTCGCGAGGCTTGGTTCACGTTGGGGGCCCGAGGCTCGGCCCCCCCAAACCCCCCGATTTGCCTTTCATCAAGCTGTCTGTTTCTCCATGAAGGAGAACCGGTTGCTCTGCAGCCCCGAATTTGCCCTACTTCGAACCGAACGGCGCTCCTGTTGACTCGCCCCACATTTCCTGCAACGGTCCAGGCCGCATGCGCGCTGCCCTGTTCCTCGCACGGATTTGCCTCGCCGCATCCGCAATCTTGATGACTGCATGCGGCACTGCGCCGCCAAAGTCGGTCTTTCCATCGGCCGACGCAGCCTTGGGCCGGATGAAAGCCACCTATGCCTGCGTCAACGGCGTCCAGGGTACGGCCAAAATCGACCGATTTGCCCCCGAAGGACGCATTCGCGGCGAGGTCTTGCTTTTCGCAGTCAACCCGGATCGCGTGCGCTTCGACGTCATCAGCCCCTTCGGCGCGCTGATTTATACGCTCACCGCCGACGGCGAGCGCTTCCAGATGCTCGATACGAAGGAAAAGCAATTCCTTTATGGGCCAGCAACCCCCTGCAACCTGGCCCGCATGACGCGTGTGCCGATCCCCGGCCATGCGCTCGTCTCCATTTTGCGCGGCGAAGCACCCCTCTTGGCGCACCAGCCAAACGCGGCAACCATGGCCTGGGATCCCAAGCAAGGTCACTACCGCGTCATCATTCCCAGCACCCGCGATGCGCGCCAGGAAGTGCATCTTGCCGTCCGGCCCGATGATTGGGACAAACCCTGGGCCGAGCAGCGCCTTCGCGTCAAGTACGTGCTCGTCTCCCAGCGCGGAGGCGACCTGTACACCGCCGAACTCAGCAACCACGCTGCCGCCACCACGGCCCCGCCACGCGTCGACCCGGAAGGCATCGACGATCCCGTCCCTCCCAGCGGTGGCCAATGCGATGCCGAGCTACCCCGGTCCATCCGCATGCGCGTCCCACACACCGAAGAGGACGTCATTTTTCAGTACAAAGAGGCTCATTGGAACCCGCCCATCGTCCCAGGCGCCTTCGAACAGCCCACGCCCGGCGGAGTTCGCTCCATCTACGTGACGTGCGACGGGCCGTAATGAAGGCCGGGTCTTGATCTGAACGCTCGCTCCGCGCGCGTGGGACGCGCGCTTCGCGAGGCCAGTCACGATGGGGGGCTCGCAGGCGGCTCTATAAGTCTTTTGGGCTTCGCCCAAAAGACGAGCCGACTGCTCTGCCCCCCATACCCCCCGGGGGCCATGTGCCGATCTCAATCCGCAAACAAAGCCCGAACCTGTCCAGGCACGTCCGTAATGATCCCGTCGACACCCAGCGCGGCAAGGTCGGCCGCTTCACGCACGTCATTCACCGTCCACACGTTCACCAGCAGCCCACGTCCCAAGAGACGCCGAACCACCACGTCACGCGTCAGCGTACGCTCGATATGTAAACCATCTCGCCATACCGATCCGGTCTCCAGTGCCAGCGTCGACCACTTCGATCGATGCACCAAGAGCGCTCGCGGCGTACGCGGCATGAGCGCCGCAAACGTCGCAAGAATCAGCGGATCGAAGCTCGACACGAGAATCGGCAAGCAGGGATCCACTGCCGCGAGTTGCCGCGCCGTCGCATGCGCCAACGCCAAGCGCTGAGGAACCCCATGCTTCATTTCCACGTTGACCCGCAGCCGCCGAGCTCGCGCCAGACCGAGCACCTCACTCAGCCGCGGCGCGCGCTCCCCACCGCCCACATCGATGCGCCGAATTTCACCGTACGGAAGCTCAGCCACGCGGCGGTGATCCCGACCGCCCGTCACGCGGTCAAACGCCGCGTCGTGCATCACCACGAGCTCACCGTCGGCACTCTGCCGCACGTCGAGCTCGATCCCATCGGCGCCATCGTTGGCCGCTTTCTCGAATGCCGACAACGTATTTTCAGATTCCCCCGAGCAACCTCGGTGCCCGTACACCCATGGCCTTCGTCCGGGCTTGCGTCGAAATACATCGATTCCAAGCCCGAAATGGCTCACGAATCGAGCTCCCTCGCGATCGCCGCCGCAACCTCACGCGCTCGCGCCACATCCGACAGCGGAAACGTGGCCGCACCGACGACCGGATGCCCCCCGCCATCGTAACGCCGGCAAATCGACGCGATGTCGTGCCGTCGCTCGACACCGGACCAGGGATTGTACCCGACCGACACCTTGCAATGATGCTTTGACCTCAAAACAGTCACCGAATACACGCATCGGGGGTACAAGGCGTACGCAATGAACTTCAAGCTCGCGTCCATGGCGGCATCCGAAAGGTCGACCAGGACCACGCTGCCCATCACGACGCCGTTCTGTCGCACGCGAGCTGCAAACGCATCCTGAGCGACCGCTATGGGACGAAAGAGCCGAGCTACTTGCGGGTCTTTCGCGACCTCCTCGACGGGCTTTTCCAAAAGCTTCGGAACGATGCCGCTCAGAAACGCGCCATCGCCGTGATGCTCGACGACCGCCGCGAGCTGAAGCACGGGCTCGCTTCGATCGACCGCTTGTTCAGCCGATGAAAAGCGAGCTGCGTCGATGATGTCGGCCCACCGGATGAGCGGTTCGAGGTCCTTGCAACCGACGTCGAAGTGCTTCGCAGCAACGTCTGCAATGAGCTTCGTGCAGGAGCTGTAGGTGGGTTCGTAGAAGAGCCGCGTTGGGCCTTCTACCGAGTGTTTTTCGAGCGCCTCGTTTTGTTCTTCGACGGATCCGAAACCGGTCACGTGATGATCGAAGAACCAAGTGAGTCGCGGGCTCTTGGTGTAGCGAAAATCGAGGATGGCGTTTTCGTCACCGTCGAGCCAGGCCTCGGGGATCATCGACATGCCGGGGCCATAGCCGCACGAACGGTAGCGAAAAGTTCGCTGCTCACTCGGGGCGATGCTGCGCACGAGATGATGAAAGACGGCGGCGCTGGCCATGCCGTCGAAGCAGTGTCCGTGCGTCGCGACGACGACGTTTTTAGGCTTCTGCACGTGCGAAGCGGTAGCACGAAGGCGGCAAACCGGCATCCGCACGAATGAAGCGGGAGGCAGGTCAATCTCCAAGATGGTTCGTCGTGCAACGTTTGCCCGGCGAATTTCGCCAGATCTCCCGGTGAACGAAAGGAACTCGAGCGACCGGCCGACGAACACGGGGCTTGCCGTCGGGCACCCTCGACCGAAAGTTTGACGTCATACGAGCTCGTGCAAACGCCCCAACGCACGAACGTGCGCCGGCCCGAGCCCGCAGCATGCTCCGACAAACGTTGCACCCAGACGAACCCACTCGGCAGCAAGCTTCGCGTAACGTTCGGGCCCATCGGGCGCATCCGTCCAGCCGAGGCCATCTTCCGGAGGGCCCGCATTCGCGTACACGCCGAAAGGCACACCCACCCGCGCGAGTCGTTCGACGTACGGGAGCGTTTTCGTCGCTCGTGTGCAGTTGATGAGCACCGCGCTCGCACCGCGCGCCAAAGCTTCGCGCGCACCTCGTTCGACGTCGTCGGGTGAGAGCAAGTCTGCATCGGGCCCTGCAGTGAAAGCGACCCACGTGGGCAAACCCGTAGCGACGGCTTCTTCGGTTGCAACGAGCGCTTCGCCCACGTGCGGAAACGTTTCACATAAGAGCAAATCCACGCCAGCATCCGCGAGCACTTGGCACACCTCGCGATGTTCGGCGCGCGGGTCTGGTGGCGACAAATCCGGCCGGTAACAATCTTCGAGCGGCGCGATGCAGCCCGCGATGCGATGCGACGGCGGAACCGACGAACGGGCAATTGCGACGGCTTTTCGTGTGAGTTTTTCCCAACCGTCCCCCGCGCTGCGGCGCTTCGTCCGAAACGTATTCGTGGTGTGCACCGTGGCGCCTGCCGCCGCGTAATCACGATGAATCGCAGCTACGATGTCCGGCGCGACTTCGAGAGCGCGAGCACTCCAGAGCGGTTCGGGAATCGACACGCCTCGCGCGATCAGCTCCGTTCCCATGGGGCCATTCAGGATCGTCACCATCGCCCTTCAGCCTATCGGTAGGATGACGCGACCGGCGCTCGATCGACAGAGAGAACCTGCACCCATGAGCTCATCCGCTTCCGCGAACGTCCCGCGTCACGCCACGCATCGCTACTACACCGCGCTCATCGCGGTCGGCTTGGTGTTCGCCGGCATCGGAGCGTTTTCCCTGGTGAGCTTCGTGGGCAGCGCCGACGACTTCTCCATCGCGCTCCGACTGCTGACCTATGCCAGCATCTTTGGCGGCACGTTCCTCGCTCTCGTCGGAAGCAAGGGAAGGCAAGCAGGCTCGGGCGTACAACTCGTCAACACGTCGTTCGATCTCATCTCACGTGGACGCCTCGTCGATGCCGAAAAGATCCTCGACGACGTCGACAGGACGAACAGCAACATGCTCGTCAAGAGCGTGTCCGCGGTGCAACGAGGTCTCATTGCCATGCGTCGTGGCGATGCAAAGACGGGTCTGCAACATCTCGATCGCGCGATCGATACGAAGGGCGGCTACTTTTACCGTGCGTCGGTTCGAGTGCAGACGGTCAATGCGCGCGGCATCCGCGCGTTTTTACGCGCCGCAACCGGCGACCGCGAAGGCGCTCGCGCCGACATCGAAGCGCTCCGCAAGAGCCCCGAGGTGCTGCCTCAAGCGCTCGCTCGCGCTGCGCTCGCCGAAGCCATCTGCATCGAGCGCGAAGGTGATCGGGACAAACTTCGCAAACACCTCGCCGAACATCGCGACCTCCTGTTCGACGTCACCGATCGCCGCGAGCGCGCCATCGTGAGGGCTTTCCAGCGCATGCTCGAAACGACCGCGACGAGCGTGTATCGCAAGAGCGCCAAGGTGGACACGAACGGCGAAGAACCGCCGCTCGTCGATTGGGTCGCGCAGCTCGTTCCAGCCGCTGCACCGTTCGTCGAGACAAAACCGATCAAGGACACGGCAGGCGACTTGCCGACCGCTGTCGCATCCGAGAGCGGCAAGAAGGCTGTCGAGGTTGCACGCAAGAGCGCCGAAAAGACGTCGCAGAAAGGTTTGTCTCTCGGCATGCGGGTCGTGCTCGTCTGGGCGGCAGTCCTCGGGCTCTTCTACGCGGCCGTGCAGTTGGGCACGTCGGAAACGTACGATCCGCAGACCGATACCTGGGAAGAACCGCTCATCGATCTGCACGTTTTCCTTAACATGTTCACCTTCGCCGTCATCGCGGCCGTCGGTGGCGCAATCGGCTATCGCATATGGCTCACGATCAAGGCTCGGCGCGAAGCACACGAGCACTTCGCCGCACTCAACCTGGCCGCCCAAGGAAAGCTCGATGCCGCCGAAGAAACGCTCACCAAACTCGCCGTCGGTCGTTTCCCCTTGATCAAAGCGCAAGCGTACCTCGCACTCGCCAACATCGCCGAACGACGAGCCGACCTCGCCAAGTCCCTCGAACATTGTGACAAGGGCATCGCGTGTTTGTCGCAGTACGTCATGCGCATCTCGGCGTCGGACATTCTGCTACCCGACTTGATGTCCCAGCGCGCGTTTGTCCTGGCCGTCATGGATCGTCACGACGAAGCCGAAGCCGAGCTCGCCGCGTTGCCTCCCGCGTATCCGTACCGCAGTCGCGCGCTTCTGCGCGTGCGCCTCGTGTCGCTCGCCAGGCGAGGTCACCTCGAAGAAGCTGCCAAGCTCGCCTCCGAAGCGGGCCTCGACTTGCCGCTCACGGCCCGCGACGAGCTGCTCGCCGACAGCGTGTGCGTAGCGTTCAAACCGGAGAGCGTCGGCGCAGGAGAACTGCCGCGCATCCGGCGAGAAGTACGCACCGTCGAGCCGCTACGCCGGTGGCTCGACGCAGTCGCTCCGTCGGTGCTCGAAGCGCTCGAAAAGGTCACCGACGAGCCGGTGGTTCGCAGTGACGAACACGCCGCCGAAGCAGAAGCGATGGCCGAAGCGGAAGCGGCGCGAGAAGAGGCATCTCTTCGTCGCGCCGCTCAGCTTGGTTGATTGTTTCGCCAGTGAACTATTTCGCGGGCTTGTCGCCGATGACGTCGAAGTACGTGAACTTCTTGTTCTTGATCTGCACGATCACGATGGGTTTGTCCGCGTTGCGCTCGGCGTTGATCGTGATGGCCCCCGTCGCCCCTTGAAAATCTTTCGTCTCGGCAATCGCGTCACGAATCGCCTCGGGCGTCTCGGCCTTCGCTCGACCCATCGCGTCCGCGAGAAGCAGCGCTGCATCGTACCCCGTCGCCGCCATGGACGACGGTTCATGCCTGAAGCGTTCGCTGTACTTCTTGACGAACGTCTTCGAAGCTTCCGACGGCATGTCCGGCGAGAAATGGTTCGTGAAGTACGCGCCTTCCATTTCTTCACCCGCGTCGTTCACCAGCGATTCGGCGTGCCAACCGTCACCGCCGATGAACATCGAACCGGGGATTCCGGCTGCTTTGGCTTGCCGCGCGACGGGCACCATCGCGTTGTAATAGATGGGCGCATAGACCATCTCCGGGTTCGCGCCCTTGATCTCGTTCAAGTACGTCGTGAAGTTCGTTTCGTTTTTGAGGAAGCTCTTCTCGATGACGACTTCCATCCCGAGTTTCTTTGCTTCCGTACGAAACACATTCGCCAAACCCGATGAATACAAGTCGTCGGACGCGTAGAGGATCGCAACCTTCTTCTTGCCGAGTTTTTCCGAGACGAACCGCGCACCCATCTGCCCTTGGACATCGTCCGTGAAGCAAACGCGGAACACGAACGGCCCTACCTTGGTCACGTCCGGATTCGTCGACGACGGCGTGATCATCGGGATCTTCTTCTTGTTCGCAACGATGCCGCCCGCCTTCGAACGCGACGACGCAACCTCACCAAGCAGCGCCAAGACTTTGTCGCGATCGATGAGCTGCAAGACTTTGTTCGATGCCTCTTGCGGGTTCGACTTGTCGTCCTCGAACACGACCTTGATCTTCTTGCCTTTGACGCCGCCTTTGGCATTCACCTCGTCCATCGCGAGCTCGATGCCCTCGCGCGTATCCTGACCGAATTGCGTCTCGGCCCCGGACAAGCTCAGGTACGCCCCCACCTTCCATTCGGCTGCTGCAGCAGAGTCGCCCGTTGCTCCTGCGTCGGTTTTCTTGCCGCACCCCAACCCCAGCGCAGCAAGCGCAGAGAGCGCCATGGCTGCCACGACAAAACGCCGTCGTCCGAGCATGTTCACAGTTGCCTCCAGTCGTCCCGATTCATGAAACAGAAGCCGATCGTAGACGGGCCCCCGAGCCCCGCACAGAACGACGCTCCGTCTACACCCTAGAGCGCAATACGTCAGCCCAAATGTTCAATCTCAGCCCCAGACGGACGGCACATCGACACGGACGAGCAGCGTCGAGCGAGTCCCAATCGCGGACGACGTTCACTCCTCTTCGGGCAATTTGTAAATACTCGCCAAGATCGCGAGCCCCACCATGAGCACGAGCGAAATGCAGAATACGACGGCGCCGGGCAAAATGCCCACCGCCGCGTTATCCACGATTCCTTTGTGCCCGAACGACAACTTCACGAGCCATCCCAAGTAGACGGCCCCAAACAGCCACAAATAATTACGCCGAAGCCGCACCGAGGCAGCTTGCAATCGACCAATGGGACTGCGGGGCGTCTCGAGGCTTTTCCAGAGCGCATCTTCCCATCCCTCGCGCGGCGGTTTTCCCATGACGACGGCGTAAAACCCCACTTCCAATAGGCGCACGCGCATTCGGACGAGCTCATAGAATCGAAATCGGCGAATTTCCATCCACAAAAAAATCAAGTCGAGAAATACGGCCAGTAAAAAAACGAAATGCGGCGCCCGCTCCTGACCGAGCGCAAACGTCGTGAGCGCAGCGCTCGTGCCCACCGCCCAGTTCGTCGTCGTATCGAGCCGCGTGCGATACATCGTCATCCGGCCAAGCTCGCCACGATAAAGATGAATCAGCGCGGTCGGTACATCCTTCGGGGTCACGTCCATGGCGAACACACTGCGACAAAACCCGGCGAACAACAACTTTGTGCATGAAATCTTCAGCACACTTCTCGCGACTCGTCACGAACCGTGCTACTCGTTGCTCACGTCACACGACGACCGATCGCATGAGTTTCCATCGCTTTTTCCTTGCTGACTTCACGACCGAGGCGCTCGGACCATTGCTTGCTGGTCCGTCCCCGCTCGTCGCGCTCGTTCCCGTCGGATCCGTCGAGCCGCATGGGCCTCATTTGCCCTTGCGGACGGATACGATCATTGGTGAAGCGGCGGCCGTGCGCGCGGCAGAGATGCTCGAAATGCGTGGGATCAAGGCGCTCGTGGGGCCGAGTATTCCTTATGGTGTGACGAAATTTGCCGAAGGATTTGCCGGGGCCATAAGCGTTACCGAATCGGCGCTCGTTGGTTTTTTGCATGCCGTCGTGAGTGGATACATCGATGCCGGGTTTGCTCATGTATGTCTCGTGAACAATCACCTCGAACCTGCGCACGACGCGGCGGTTCGTGCCTCCATTGAACGAATTTGCCCGGGCGGGCATCCGTTGCTTCTCCGCTCACGAGGCGTTTTGCACGTACGTTATCGGCTGAATTCAAGAGTGGTGCATGTCATGCCGGGCGTTATGAAACGTCGCTCGTGCTCGCAGCGGCGCCGGAGCTCGTGGATCGAGCGCGTGCGTCGTCGCTGCCAGCGCTTTCGGCAAGTCTTTCCGCGGGTATTCGTGACGGAAAGTCGAGCTTTTTGGCGATGGGTATGACCGATGCGTACACGGGTGCGCCAGCCGAAGCCTCGGACGAGGAAGGCCGAGAGCTTTCCGACAAGCTTGCTGAAATGATCGTGACCGAAGTCGAAGAAGGTCTGCTTGCATTAAAGTGACGGCGCACGAAACGGTCGCATGAGGGTCGCTGGATAGACCATCGAATGCTATCGTAATCGATTGCCGTCATAGTGAAGGGGGAATCATGGACACGGCCAATTGCCGCGACGAGGATCGTTATTCTCGAACGCTGGTAAAAATGATGCAGGGTCAAGCGTACCGCGAAATGGCTGCGGCGCAGCTTTTCGGTTATGGTTTGTCGCTCGTCCCCGATCTGCGGAACCTCGAATACTTCGTGTGGCAAATCCAAGAAGAAGTCGAGCATTTCAAAGACGTCGCTCGCATGTACGTCGAGTTCACGGGGGAAAGCGTCGAGCCTGCGGTGCATGAGCGGCTTTTGTCGCGCCCCATTCCATTCGTCCAGAGCTTTTACGAATTGGCGATGGCGCAATTCTTGTACGACCGCGGCGGGTATTGGCAATTGCGCGAATACGAGGAATCGAGCTATCTGCCCTATCGACGCCTCGTCCAGGAAATCGTCGAGGAGGAATGTGGTCACCAGCTCCACGGCGAACAGCTCGTCATCCAATTGACGCGCACGGGTGACTACGAAGTGGAAAAGCAAGGGCTGTTCGAGCGCTGGCTCCAGGCAGGGGCTGCTCTCGTTTGGACGTCCAAACACGGAAGGAGCCAAATACGCGATTCGTGTCGGGCTCAGAAAGCGCGATCCTGCGATCGTCATGCAGGATTACTTGAACGACATCAAACCCACGGCGACTGCCTGTGGTCTCGTCATCCCGCCGCTCGCTGCGATTGGAATCGATGCCCCGGCGAGCGTCGAATCGGGCCTGAGCGGCGTGAAATCCAAGAAGGTCGAGCTGCACGACGCGATTGGATTCTACGAAGTGTAGCGCCTCGTAAAGAAAGCTTCGGACGGCTTGACAGGGACGCTCGAGTCGGGTTTCATTGCCCGGCTCGAGGCGTTTTTCCATGAAGCCTACGCAACCAAGCGTTTTTACTTTCGAACTTGGCACTCCCGAAGGATCGCTCCGAACGACGCTGCGTATTCCGAGCGAAAGCATGCGTTTGTCGGACCTTGCGCGCAGCGTGATGCGCCTCGACGACGACCTCGTCGCGCTCGGCCTCAAAAAGCATTTGCCGATCGTGGGTCCTCCGTCTTGCAAGAAGGGTTGCGCGTCCTGCTGCGATCAGCTCGTACCGATTTCGATACCCGAAGTCTTCATGATTCACGACCTCGTATCGGCGATGCCCGAAGCGCGACAAGAAGAAGTGCTCACGCGTATCGTGGCGTCCGAAGAGGTGCTGGAATCGCTTGGGATCGATGCTTTTGCGCTTTCCGATACGAAAGAGCAAAGCGTGCGGCAATTGCTCGTCGAATATCATCGAAGCGGAACGACGTGCGCATTTCTCGATAAAGGATCGTGTTCGATTTACACTTCACGTCCGGCGTCGTGTCGTGAATATTTGGTTTCATCGCCGGCAGAGAATTGTGCAAAGATTGGGGAAGTGGTGGTGACGCGCATCCCCATATCGATTCGCATGGCGCATGCGCTTTCGGGCGTCGCCGCGCGGGTGCTCGGAAACGATCCGCTCTTGGTGCCGCTGGCGTTTGCCATTGCATGGGCCGAACAGCACGAAGAAATCGGGCAGCGAAAGTTCGACGGTTGCATGCTCGTGAACATGCTGCTCGAGGAATTGTCGGCCAAGCCGAATACGTAAAGCGGTATTCGAGAAGTGGGGGCGATCTGCGGACCGCCCCACTTCAGCACATCAGCATCAGCGCGGATCGAGCTTGAGCAGCGGAGCGCTCGCGACGGGGCTCCACGTGAACTTGCCGCCGACCGTATATACGAGCGCCACAGGAAGCTCGTAACGGTCGAGCGTAAACGTCATGGTGACTTCCACTTCATTCGCCGAAAGGAGCGTTTTGCACGCTTCGCCGACGTCTTTACCATTCGACGGGCCCTTGGTGCCGCGATTGGTCGCGATTTTTCACGTCGCCGCAAGGGAAGGCCTTTGGCGATCTTTTTCGCGTTCGGTCTTGCTGCCCGTCTTGTATTTCGTCTCGGCCGAATCCATGGCCGCCTTGGTTTTTGCGGCTTCCGCTTTCGCTGCCGCGTCGCCCGATTCGGCTTCGCGCGCCGCCTTTTCGTATTCGCCCTTTGCGATGTCGAAAGGCACGCGCAGTCGCGCGTCGATGTTGTCCCCTTGAAGCGTCATGCCCCAGGTGACCGTGAGTTTGCGCTGTCCTTTATTGAGCGCCGTATCGTCGACATGATCCTGGATCGTAATGCCTTTTACGGTCCCCGAAAGCCCATTTGCGTAAACGTCACTTCGGGCATCGATGCTGAACGTCTTCACGCGTCACTTCGAGCAAGCTCAGCTTTGCTTAGCCATGTCTTGGTACACGACTTTGCCCTCTTTCGGGTACACCAGCAAATTGCCCGACGCATGCACCAGCTCGCCATTGTCGAGTTTCACCGATTGTAAGGTCATCGCTTGCGGCGGCAGGTCGAACGTGACGGGCGAGCTTTCGACGATGTCGTCACGTGTGTAACGAATCTGCGAACGCAAACGCAACTTGAAAGCGGCACGGTGGTCGCATCTTTGGGCCGTCGCCCGCGGCAACCTATTCTGGAAGATGTTCGACCGATTTTTCTTGGCGTCGCGCACGGGCAAGAGCACCAGGTAGCCGCCCGATTGTGCCGAATTCGGACGCTATCGCCCGTGAGCGCCAAATCGAACTTTTCGCTGTCGAACCTGAATCGAACGATTCACGAATCGCTTATTGGCTCTGACCACCACGCGGCCTCGAACCTGCGACGGAGGCAGGTCGTTCACGATGCCTCGAATCGCAACGTTTGGTCGCGAGTAGAGGCGAATTTTTTCACCGGGACGCCACGGATGCTCCAGCGTTGATCCATTTTCGTTGCGCCACGCCGTCGGCTTTTCGCCAGTAAATGGGTCCGCTTTCGCGTCCGCCGGCACGTTGTTGTAATGGAGCGCATATGCAGTGCTGTAATAGTCACCAATCGTATCGGGCGTGAACTTGCAGTCGACTTCGCGATCGCCATTGACGAAGTGAAGCTCGCCGTCGAACCACGCGCCGGTCAATACATCGCCCGTCTCGTTCGTTGCTTCGACGATGACGCCGACGCCATAGGAGCTGGTCGAAGTGCGAGTATTGTACGTGCCGTTGTCGCGAACGTTCGGCATGGCTCTGGACGAATACGGATGAAACAATTGGAAGTCTTTGATGGCGACCTGAATGCCACCGCTCGACTTTGGCGCAGTAGGCTGAGCCACAGATCCATCGGCAGCTCCTGTAGCTGGAGCGGCCGCAGCCGACGATGATGCAGCCGGTTGCCCTGCGGAACCAGCTGGAGCGCTGGTGCCCGCGGACTCCGATCCTTTGCCACATCCTATGGAGCTCGATACGACGAGAGCGCAGCGGACTGCGATGAGTGCGCTGCGAGTTTGATAGTCCTGACGCATGGCGCACGGTGCTCGCAAGTCTAGGCCATTGTCAACTTGTGGGGCGTAATGGTGCTGATTGGGGCGATGGAAGCTGGATTGCTTTTCTGGGGGCCAGAACATGGCTCTTCGTTTTGGGCATTGAGCACTACCTCCAAGGAGCTCATCCCGAAGCGGGTGTCGTGCGGGTGCGCCGCGCTGAAGATATTCCGCTGTCGTTTCGCATAGGCCACCCGTCTTCTGCAACAGCAATGCTGGAGGCTCCTCGATCGGGCACCTGCGGTCACTCATTCATTTCAATAGCGCCCGGCGACGTACCCATAAACCGTGCTGATTTGGTTCAAGGTCCAGTTTTCGGTTGCGGGAGGGATGCAAGCATCATGCCGCCCCATGAAAAACGCGCAGCTTGGCGGTTGTTGTCGTGACAATTCCTTGTTCCAACATGACCCAGTGATTGGCGAACGTTCCGAGTGATTTAGCCTTGCTGCTTTTACCTTTGGCGTCCTTTTGGATTGTTTCGAGTCGTTGGAGCGTTTGTAGAAGCTCGGCGAGGATGAGTAGGAAGACCTTGTAACCGGCGGTGTTCTTGTCGACCGCTTCTTGGAGGACCGTTTTGGCCCGTTCATTTTGGTAGCCCAAGACTTGGGCCTTGTTGATGACTTCGGCATACCCCACTTCCTTCATCCACTTCTCGATATGTCCGGGCAGGGTGATACCGGGGGCTTCGTCGCCGACGTTGTCGTACTTATCGAAGAGAACGACGGACCCTTGCTGTTGCGAATACTCGCCATCGGAACCCAATCGGCGGGATGGGGTGGATTTCCCGCTGGCCGGCAGCTTGTAGTTTTCGGAGGTTTTGCTCGATCGATGACGAACTTGTTGACCTCGCTTTGCCGTAGCGATACAGGTCGAGCACGAACAGTGTGTATGTCACTGATCGCGAGTGGCCATATCGTACAAGAATGCGGCTGGTCCGGACAGACTCTGCGCCGCTCTGATCGATCTTGCTGCGTTAGAATTCTTTCCCCGCAAAACCGTCGACGAGCGCCTGTTGTTCGATGACGAAAAGCGGATTTTCCAGCAGGTCTCATTGAACGCGTTCAAGATTTGTAGTGTGCCGTTCTTTGCTCATGTTCGTCCTCTGATGGTCCTGGACGAACAGGTTACCGCCGAGCCGCCGCCCATGACAAGCGGATCCAGGCGTGGTAATGGTTTGCCCCATGCAGGGAGAGACGCTAGCGCTCTCGACGATGGACTCGTCACGCTTTGCCCGTTTGTCGCATCCAGAGTGGTTTGGCAAGCTCATACGGGAGCGTTTGCCCTGACGGTCATCGTCAAGGCCACATTCGTTTTACGACCTGGCACCGCAAGCCTTGCGCCCAAACAGGATCCCATCTTCGAGCGTGATCACTTTACGACGACGATCCACGGCGAAGTGTGCGTGTTCCCAATGATGTAGTTCCGTACAAACCTCGGGCCGACGTGCTGCTCGTGGGCCACGCGTACGCGCCGGACAAACAGCCCGTGCGTTCGCTCGTGACGCGGTTTGTCGTGGGTGCGATGGACAAGTCGATCGAGGTGTGGTGTGATCGAGCGTTTCGCGTGCTCGACGGACAAATGCTCGAAGGAAAACGTTTACCAAGATGCCGCTCGTCTGGGAGCGTGCGGCAGGCGGTGCTGAATCAGCAAATCCTGTAGGAAAGCGATTCGATGGGCGGCCGGATGCGTATGGCACGATCGCGATCGGGGAACTTGCAACCGCTCGGACACTTTGTGTCCAAACCATCGGATACGTTTGTCCCGACGTGCTACGCGCCGGTGGCGCCGACGTGGCCCGGACGAACCCAACGATTGGGGCGTTTGTCAAGAGCAATTTCGGATGGTTCGTGGAACGCGCAACCCTTACCTGGGGACTTCGATCCGATGTTTTTCCAGGCGGCGTCTGCGGATCAAAACGTGAGGGAAATTCGGGCGGACGAGCGGATTGTCTTGGAGAACCTGCACGCGGAACATCCGCGCCTCGTGACGAGTTTGCCCGACTTGCGTCCGCGGGCGATCGCGGATCGCGCAACGGGGGAGCGGGAAGAAATTGCGCTTGTCGGGGACACTCTTTTGGTTGACACCGACCGAGGTGTCTGCTGCGTGGTTTGGCGGGGAAGAATGGGGCTGCGTTCGGCGGAGGAAGCGGGGCGCATTGCAGTGTGGGTAGATGCGCTGCCAATGGTTGCTGGCGTGGGTACAGCAGGACAAACGAGTTCGGGGATGGATGATGAGCACGACGTAGTGAAAACGATCATCGGTTTGCGGCCGACAGGCGCCGCTCCAGCGCTGCCATTCGTCTCGGGATCATCGCGCTTGGCGCAGTCGAATACGTTCGACGCTCATCCGACGAACGGGACCGAGAACGATGGCACGGGCACGATGTTCGTCTCCATCGAAAAGCTTGGGGTCAAAACCCATTCCATTTGAGCACCAAGGAAGTGCGGAATCGAAGCTCGAGCAGACATTCTTGCCGCTACCCGTATCGAATGCCCCTATACCGTTTGCGGTGCCAAGCACTCCCGAACGTCCGCCTCTTGTTGCAGATCCATACGCAAATGTACGTATGTCGATTGTCGAACCGTTTCCTCTGGAAGATGTTACCGGTCCGGTGAGTGACGTCGAGCTCGAGAAGAAGGAGGAGGTTGCGCCCCCGCCGATGATTGGGCCTTTGGCGAAGGTGGGGATGCCTGTAGAGGCGTCTACTGATGCGGCTGAGCCATCGAAGTCGGGCCTCGAGGTGGAGACCGCTTTGGCAGGCGAGGAAGAGGACGATAGGGATGTCGTCGAATTATCACTGGAGCAGACTGCAACGATTGCGGCAGAGCTGGCGGAAGGGCACATCGAGCGGGAGCAAGTGTTCGAAACGCACGGGCTGACGGAGCATGCATGGACGAAGAATGAAGAGCGGTGGGAAACGGCCATTGACGAAGAGCAAGCGCACGGGAAAAACACGTTGCGTACGACATACGACGCGGCGTATGTGAAGCGAGTGGAAGGGTTTCGAGGGACGATTACTGCGAACGACTACGCGAAAGTGGTTGTCGGGATGGAACGGGGCAGGGAAGAGGCGGTGCTGAACGCGTTGAACATTCAGCAAGAAGCGCTG
This sequence comes from Polyangiaceae bacterium, assembly GCA_016715885.1. Taxonomy (NCBI): domain Bacteria; kingdom Pseudomonadati; phylum Myxococcota; order Polyangiales; family Polyangiaceae; species Polyangiaceae bacterium. Next base: position 683,965 of record JADJXL010000002.1, on the reverse strand, counting down.
CTACCGATCATGCGGATATGGGCGAGAAAATTAGCGAGGGACATGGGGCTGGCGAAAGATGTGGCGAAGCTATTGCGTGGTGCGAGAGCAGCGTGATAGTTCACACCGAAAGAGTGAGAGAGGACGTCAGTGCCCCGAATGGTATGAACAGGCTCCGCGGGTTCACGGTGGATGACTTCCCCAAAGTGGGGGTATGCCTTGGAATGAGGTAGGGATAAATCCATCGAGTGATTGCTTCCGAAACGGCGATTTTTTCCTAACAAGCAACGCGACTCACTCGATCGCAACTGCTCGAACCGGGCATACCGAATGGTGGATCCAGTCGAGGCAATTGAGCATCACATCGACGGCCTCGTACCGCGCAGTGAACACATCGAAATCGTAGCAATAGAGGTCCTCAACGACAACTAGCGGCGGTGAACACGGGTGCACATCCGACATCCCGGTGCCAAAGTTGGGCAGTGCGAACCCCCACCGGACAAGCGCGGTGTACCACGGCTGCAGAAACCGGGAGACCCTCGCCACATCATTGCCGTCAAGGCGCCGGGCAAATTCAACTTGGATCGACAGTTCGCGACCCACTTGACCCTGCTCCACTGTAGGGAAACTCAGCCGCGCACGACGTCTGGGAAGGGGTCGATTCGCAGGCTCTGGGCCGAATGCTAAACCCCATGCCAGCACCTCTACCTCTACCGCTGGTGCAATATTGAACGTCGCCCACTCACAAAGGTTTAGGAGGAGGCTTGCTGCACCGAGGTCGATGTTCATGCCTCTGAACCGCCACTCGAGCCAGTCGCCTACTTCCCACACTTCCAAGTCCTCACGAAATACCGAAACCCGCGGGTCAGCGGTGCCACCACTCAGCCCAGAAACCACCGCGAGATGCACAAATGCGCCCTGTATATGTGCGACCCATGCATCTCGCTGCTCTTGGGTCCACATGTCGATCTGGCGAACACGAAGAGTCCACTGTCCCGCAAGAGGCTCGGGACCGAAGCGCACATCAAAAAGGCGCCCTCGCTCGGCCTCAGCCGTCAAATCTGTGAACCCATCCATTCCGGAACTCCTCTGTACCATAAAACAGCACTTTTTTCTCAGGCCGCAGGGGTCTCGTAAGGCGAGCCACTTCACGAACAGGACCGAGGTCGAGTGCATGGCGGTTCACGTCGCCAACAGGCGGCAATTGGCCGGCGACTAGCATCAGCCCTCCAGCGATCCGTCGCACCGTTACAGCATCCGAGACCGCTGCGCGCACAAGGCTTTCACCGCCAAGCTTCATAACGATCCTGTCTCCGAGGAAGTTGAGCCACGAACAGTTCGGCACCTTCCCCCGCGCTACGCGAGCAAGATCCGGCTCAAGAATGTCAAAGCCTAAGAACCGCATGGCGACCTTCCCAACGAAATCGTCAGCCTCGGTCGTCCACGTACGTTGTAATTGGTTGAACGAATAGCCAAGCTGACCCGTCTCGAAAGGGTAGAGCTCGGCCACACTCACAGCCCAATCCACAACACGACTGGCACCCATCCGCTGGATCTCATTATGTGGCAGCTCATGGTAGATTACGTTCGTGTTGTCCGGGCGGATCGCGGTATTCGACAGATTTCCACCATTAATGTGGAAGCCATATGGCCCTGCACTCGCAAGAAGTGCGCCTGAGCCAAGGTCGACGTTGGTGTAATCGATGTCCTGCTCCGCAACTTCTTGAGTTGCCGCGCAAGCGCGGAAGAAGAGAAACGCCCCCACCTTGATGTGAGACATAAAGTCGAGATGGCCCCCTGTGGGACGATCCCGAGGTAGGCATCCACGATTCGATCGACAGCATCTCCAATCACATGAAGCGGATCGGAGTAATACATCGCGAAGCCTAGTCCAGGTCGAACAATCGTGTACGTCGTTCCGTCGCTCGTGGCGGTAAAGTGGCAAGTCAGTGCCGGGAGAAGCGATTCCGGAAGCATACGCTTGATCTTTCTTGGTGCCTATTTTAGCAGCCCATATTGGTAAGAAGCGTAGCTCTCGCTTCGGCGGCGATTTCTTGCGGGCTGTTGACTTTCATCGCGTCGACCAATTCCTTTATATTCTCTTCCTGCCCAGGCCTCCAAGTCGGAACCGCATCTCCCTTCAAGGCATCACCGTTACCAGGCTTCACACCCTTGGGACATTTGAACTTGTACTCGAAAAAACCCTCGATCTTCCCGTCCGCTCCGCGCAAGGCGCCATCGGGGAAGATATTGTCATTAACGCTTTTGCCGATGTCATCGGCCTCCGCTATCATGGATTCGAGCTGCTTCGTTGCCGAGTCGAGCGCGGGGTCAATGATGAAATAATCAACAGCCATCCCGACTACGAAGCTGACTGGTGTAAATTAATTTGACAACCTTCGCTCCGGCCTTCGTTGCCTTGAGAGCCGTCTTGGCTGTGTCGATTTTCTTCCGCAGTTCTTTGAGCTTCCTGAACCGTTCAAACAAATCCCGCCGGCTGCGGAAGCTAGGCTTGCCCGTTTTCTTGTTATAGCCACGTTCACCGTCGAGTTTTGGCTTCTTGCCCAAACGATTGTGCTCTGCCTTCTTTTTCTCCATGCAATCGTGCTTCTTGGTACCAAGGGTAAGACAATTATCGTCTTTAGTGGGCTGGACCTCTTTGTCACAATCGCACAGCATTTTCTGCAGCAGCTTTTGGGTGGCAAGCACACGCTGGATGAGACCGCTCGCGTTCACTGTATTCTGGTGGTTGTGATACATTTTGTCGGTAAGTCGGCATGCGGCTTTCCCTTCGATTCGTACATTGAAGGAGAACGTGAGCCAAGTCGCTTCCTTGATAAAAGTACCCGACTTTACGCCTCCAATACTCCCTGCCTCGTCTCCAGTGCTCTTCGAGAACTCTGAGCCGTAATTGGCGCACATGTTGCCGCCGTCTGCCACTACAGTCTGCGTCCCCTTGGCAAGATCCCTTGCATACGCGATGTTTGGATACGGGATCGGGACTCCGTTAGGCGGCGTCTTGCACACGTCAGGAAGGGTGGCAATCGAAATGCCGCCGCTATCTTTGTGGCACAGTGTCAAGTTGTTTACGTTGATGGTAACAGCCATTGCTTATCACTATGCCCCTACATCGAGGGAGGTTCCCTATTCGCGCCAAACTTCCATGAGCATCCGACGTGACTTCGTTCAATTAATCTCCACGGAGCCACCCTGAATACGATTTACGCCAGCCGACTGGGAAAGAACATATTTACCGCGAATGATAATTTTTCCTGCACGTGTAAGGGTAATGCTCGACTCACCACAACGAAGAACGAGTCGCTCGTGCGCTGCCACTTGCACTTCGTGCTCATCTACTTCTGCTCGGATTGTCAAAGATGTGACTTGCACATGAGGCGTGACCATCCGTCCCACCACGACGGGACGTTCGGGATCTCCTCCCTCGAACATCAATGCAACGTCTCGGCCGATGTCGTCCGGCGCGAGCAACACCATCGTACGTGCCGACAGACCTATGGGCGGAGCACCGAGATAGGTGACGTAGGGTGCGCCATCGACTTCGACAGACAACACACGACCAATGAGGATGCCATCGATTCGAGTCTGAAGCGCCTCCTGTTGCTCCGCGTGCCCTTCAAGAACATCATCGAGCAATGGATTTTGATCAGTGTCAGATGTCAGTTCACCAGCGACGAGCACTGTCTCGTCATAATTCAAATCAATGTTCTTGGCGTTCATTGTTCCAAACCCCTATGACATCAAGTTGCACATCGTCGTGCATTCTTACAGAAAGAAACTGCAACCATTCCGAATCCATCCACGAGACCCAACAAGATTGTGGCATTTCGGAATCATCAGCTATCATCATGCGAAATACGATTGCTGTTGTCATAGCATCTATCATCGTATCCATACTTGTGGGGACTGACATTTTGCACTCATTTCGTGATAGCAGAACATCTCGACGTCAATACCGCTCCCCGCAATGGTTGCTGAGCGCTACTCGCGCAGGTGAGAGCGACACTTCTATTGGTGTGCCCCCACGCTGATGATGCGACGGATAAGACGAGCGCTAACACTCCCGATGCCGCTCCAACATCCCCCCAACACTCCGCAGCAGCCGTGAACTTCCCCGCATCCTCGAAATACTCCGACGTTCGACAGATGGTAAAACCGTATTCGTCCGCGCGATACGTCTCGCCATTGAGGTCACAATAGCTGCGCGATACTTTATAGCGAGAATCGAGCACCTGTCGAAATGCCTCCGTCAATCCCTCACCTAGACAAATCGTATCCGTTCCCATGAGCTTCGTTTCACGAGTTGTCGCGACATTCAGCACTTCCGCAAGCGGTACAAGTCCATACTGTTTGGCTCGTGCCGCGGTCGTCACCAGACAGAGTCCAGCCCCCTCACCGGGGATAAACCCCCAACTATGATTCACCGAGTGGAGACGCCCGGCGGCGTCAAGCGCCTCCAAACGCTCTGAAGCAAGCCATGAATCCGCTCCCCCCACAAGACAAAAATGCGCCTTCCTATCACGCAAATCTGCGCATGCATTGGCAAGCGCGAGCAAACTCCCCGCATGTCCCTCCGCAATGCATTCCGTACTCAGTATGCTAATCCCCAATCCCGCGACAATCCGCTCAAGTACATCCTGCCGCCGAGTAGCGTCCGGCAAATTCTCAGTGGAGAGTGCCAAATGTCCTCGAAATGCCAACTGATCAAGGGACAGGCCCGTCGAGAATGCAGGTGCAAGCGCTTCCTGTGCGCACTCGACCGCCAACGCCACAATACGGTTCTCTACCGATAGATCCTCAGCGAGCCATTTGGCTCGGGCCACGATCATGGATTCGCCGTGTTTGTCAATCATGTACGGATGCTCGGAAAAACCTGCAATACCAGCATGAACCGCCGCTCCGGATGCGAGCAGTCCACGGCCGACAGCCGTTAAAGCTCCCGCTCCAACGATGCAGATTGCATTGTCGGCAAGATCACGTTCAAACTGCATCGGACACCATGGTATGGATCGAATCTGCGCCCCGCCACGACAGGTTGCGCTTCTGAAAAACAATGGTTCGCTTGAGCGTGTATAGCGTATGGTGACAAGACAGCGCCGTATGCCAAACCATGACGAGCCTGCGTTCGTCCGGCTCGATAATTACGGAATGCAATGCACGTTCATGGTGAACCACCCGCCCGCCGATCTCCGTCCTAAACCCGAGGGCGATTCGGGGCAGGTGGAACGAGACGAGTCCTTCCGGCGTGAGATTCTTCAGGAGGACCCTCTCGCCCCCCGTAAGGAACCCTGCAACCTGTTGGTCTGCCGGAGCGCACTGAAAATATGCATTCTGAAAATCCGCAGGAACTAGGGGTAGTCGCGTTTGCTTCCAGTTGTCATCATAGGTCCCAGCGAGTGAAACCCTCGGGCGCCAGTGACAGGCGATGGGCCCAAAACCCGCTGGCCTACCTTCGTATCGAGGGGTCGCGATCGGGTCGTCAATGAATGTGCAATTAGGAACGGGTTTTCCGGGTAAAGCATCTCGACCCATCCCTGCTGGGTTTTCCGGGGAGCGTCCAATACCCTGCGGGAGGGGGCCGCCCCATGCTCGCTCGTATCGAATAGGCATCGTCCTAAAGGGTAAAGGAGCGCTCGGGCAAAGACCCCCCACACGCCTTTCCCAAATCCGGTCGCCAAATACGCGCAATCCTTTGTTCAATGGTCCAACCGTCCAACCCGCATCGACAAAGGAAACTGGTTTGTCCGAAGGCGCATGCGCCGAAGCATTGAGAATGATGTCCGTACCGAGTTTCGTCCGCTGCAGATCAGATTCATATTGTAAACTACTGCAACCCGGATCATCAAAAAACACTGGAGCTGTGCAAACCTTCTGTTGCTCGGGGGCGATTGTTAGCTGTCCGTGAGCGTCAAACAAGAACGTCGCCCGTACGGCCACCAGCCAGACCTCTACACCATCACAGTCGCGAACGAAAGCACGCTCGGCTTCGAATGGTGTTTGATTGTCTATTGTCCACATGGCAAGAAACTCGTCTTTATTTTCGCTGGGGCAAGAACGTTGACGTCTGTACGTATCCAGAGGCGCAGACCTGAGCGATCGAAGTGCCTCGCGCCATCATCGCCAATTCAATCGCCGCCGCTATCCGCGCTGGTTGTTTTCCCTTTCGAAGTACTTCAATCAACCATGTCTCCTCGATTGGTTTCCCCATCAAATACCTTTGCCCCTTCGCCCATGTGGCTTCATACCTTAGCCACCATGCCCGAATGGCATCAACGTTTGGCCACGGCAAACCTGTATCAGGATCACGGGCAATATTGGCGTCATTTGGATCGTCCGACGGACCCGAGCGAAATCCGACAGGCGCTTTTCTACTCAGTTGTTGCGCGTGTAAATCGATACCTGTCAGCATCATAAATGCCCAGCCCGCCAATCGGGCGTCTCGGGGCTCCGACATGCACCCTATTAGCCATGGAACCAGTGCCATATCACCAAGCGCCGCGGCACCAGCCATTGCCGTACGTTTGTCACCCGAACTGGCTCCAAGCTCACGTAATCGCATAGCCGCAGTACCCAGATCCATTCGACGCACGACCATCTTACAGGCACACGATGCACGCGCTCCTCCGCCAAGGACGAACTTCCACAACACATCTAATGCGGCGGTTTCCCCAAAGAGAACACCAGACCACGCCGCCCAGAATCGACAATCGTCGTCCTCCGGCAAATACGACCCACGCACTGCTGACAATAGGCTGACGCGGCCTAACTCTCCGATCGCCCGCAACGCCCGCGCTCGCACGCGCAGACATTGCGCATAAGCTGCGCTTTCGAGTACATCACCAGGATCGTACCTGTGTACGGCCGCACCCGCAATCCCGAAATAATTCAGCTCAGGAGGCGCATCCGCACTGAGCAGCTCATCGAGGTAACGCTTTGCCTTGCCAAACGGCAACCATCCGAGCGCTGAGACAATTTCTCGTGCCAGCTTAGCCGCGTTGAACCCACGCGAAAGCAGTTGCGCAAGCGCTTTCACATCTTCCCGCTCAAGCGCCAACACGGTCACCACGAATAGTTCGCCCCCGTTGTCATTACCAAGCGCATCCTTGGCGATTTCCCACCCTACGTCTCCGGCAACGCGCAACCCATCGAGGTTTGCATCAAGCCGTTCGTCAACGCGGTTCAATGCCTCGAGGTCGTAGTTGGGAGAACGAACCGCTGCATCGCGCATCGTCCACAAAAATGCGGCATGCTGCGCATGACGCTCGACGATATCCCTCAATACCATCGAAGGCGGAGTCGTTTGGCCTAGGAAACCTCGCTGCATCATATACCCGCCCAACTCAATTCATATCAATGGTCGAGCCCCTGACATTCACATTCGCTGCGCTCTTGACGTTCACCACACCTTGGGCATCCACGTTTACTGTGCCTTGCGCTTGTACGGAAATATCTTTACCCGACACCACGATAGTACCCGCCTTATCCATCGTAATCGTACTCGCACCGCACGCGATGGTTACCTTGTTACCAACCGTAATCGTTTTCGTAAGACCCACGTTTTCCGATTGCACAAGCGCCACATTCGTGGCCATCATCCCGCCGACGGTAATCGCATACGCACCTCCCACCGTCAGCGCTTTTGCTCCGCCCACTGTTTCCGCCGATGCCAACGCTACCGTTTCCGTCTTGGCCTTCCCAACCGTTTCGGACAATGCTCCGCCCACGGATAAACTCATATTGGCGCCAATGTTTTCCTCGTGATTCAACCCAATATCCACAGAGCGATTCTGTCCAATGCGCTCACTCTGGTTCTGCCCCACCGTCAGCGTCTCGTTCGCACCAATCGTCTTCGTTCGATTGCTCCCTACCGTGATACTCTCGTTGTTCCCGACGAGCCGCGTGCGATCGTTGCCAATCTGCACCATTTCGTCATGCACCACTTGCCGCGTTCGATCATGACCAACCACCAGCGCGTCGTCGTGCCCGATCTGCTTCGTGCGATCATGCCCAATCGTTACGCTTTCATCGTTCTTGACGAGCTTCTTCAGGTCCTTTTCGGCCTGCATGTTCACGAGCTCTTTGCCCTTGGCATCCTCGAACATGATCTCGTTATATCCACCGCCTCCGCCTGTCGAATTGCTCCGAAGTCCTGTTTGCGTCTTGTTGTCCGGCAGCTTGTACGGCGTTTTCTGCAAATTCGTGTACACGCGGCCCACGATGACCGGCCTGTCCGGATCACCACCCAAAAAGTCCACGAGTACCTCTTGCCCCACACGCGGCAACGCCGTCCCGCCATACCCCGCTCCACCCCACGGCTGACTCACGTGAATCCAACACGAGCTGCTGTCGTCCATCTTGCTCTCGCGGTCCCAATGGAAATGCACGCGTACCCGACCAAACTCGTCGCAGTGGATCTCCTCCCCCGGCGGGCCTACAACCGTCGCACTTTCAACCCCTTGAGTCTTCGGACGAGGCGTCGCCAATTCGGGCCGAAATGGAATGTCCGTGCCCCGAACTTCACAATGCTGCGACCATTCTCCATTCGTCGTGCCGCTGAGCGAGGATTCCACCACAAGGAGCGTCTTGTCCTCGCCAAGCGCACCATGTCCGTGCCCGGTGATGCTCAGCACCACCCCAGGCGCTAAATCGAACGCGTTCGTCTCGAACGTCGCCGTGCGCGCACTACCACGTTTCGCATCGAGCCGCTTTTGCGCCAAGAGCTGCGCTTCTTTTTCGTCCGTACGCGTTTTACCGCGGTCATCTGCGCTCGGCGTCGCTTCCCCCGAATCCGTGCCAAACAGGAACGCCCCTGGTACATACTGAAATCGTTCGAGTTTTTCCTCAATCGCCAAGCCCTTTGACGCCATCGACATCAGTTTGTACGTCGGCGGCTTGCGGTAATCATGGTCCCGCATCGTGTACTTGCCCGGACGAACTCGCTGCCCCATGCGTACGCTCGTGACGAATTCGGTGTGCACCGCGTTGGTCAAGCTCGTGTCGTCCTTGAAGGTCAGGCTCGGTTCGCGCTTCGAATTCGAATGCGGTGCGTCTGACAAAACCAATTCCGTTTCATCTTCGCCCTGCCGGAAGTAAAACGTGATGCCCGCATCCTCAAGCATCCGGCACATGAAGGCGTAATCGCTCTCGTTGTATTGCACGCGATACTTGCGCTTCTTGTACGCCCCCTTGTCGTATTGCTCGACTGGCTTGATGCCCCACTCCTCCAGCATCTTCAGCACGATGTCCGGCTCGGATATCTGCTGGTGCATGCGGTAGTTTTTCCGTTGCGTAAGAAGCCAAAGCGTCGGAACAATTGAAAATTGGTACGTCGACATTCCCCCCGGTTCGTGACGAACTTGCTCGAAATGATTACAAATGCCCGACCAAAACTTGTCGTGCATGCCCGCGGACATCGAAAACTGCGCCGGTTGCCCCACCACCTCGTCGAATTCGATGCTCGGATTGTCCGACACCGCGACCAAATTCACCTGAAATAACGACGACAACCGCTCGTGAATGGAGAATTGTCGAACATCGAGCGTGTCACCAGAGCCAATCGTAACCTTGAAGTTTTTGTCCCCAAGTTTTCGTAATGCGTCACCGACGAACTTCGCCACTCCCGCGTCCGGTTTCGCCGGATCCACTCTCTTCGGCGTTGACGTGACCGCAATGTCCGTGAATTCGGGTAGCTGCTCCGCAACCGCTTCCTCGACATTCTTCTTCTTACCGTTGAGCAGCGCATCCGCGCCCCATTCGATGAGCTCGGACGCAACCTTGTCCGTTACCGCCCCGAGGATTTCGCCCCCACCCTTTACGTTTTTCTCAACGATCTTACCAAGCTTCTCGCCAACTTTCTCACCCAGTTTGTCGGCGGCTTTCTCTGCGATTTTTTTCCCAATGGCCTTATCGCCTTTTCCGGGCAGTTTCTTCGCCTCGTCGTCGCCTGGCCCATCGTCACCACCGGGCAAGTCGAACCCCAGCAAGCCCCCCTCTGGCGCTTTCAGCTCGGGCATATCCACAGATGCATCCAGGTCGCCCCCGGGCGACTTCGGCCCGCCGTTCATCGGATTGAAGCTCATCAGTCACCCTCCAAGATAAAGATCCACAAATTGGGCCCGTGCGCGAAGCACGAACGGGCGCCTTGGATACCCACATCTCCGACCAACCCCGCCATGACGAACCCTCCGTTCGGGTTCGTCTCGCCGAGGTTCGTCCTGATCGATTTGCGAGCAGTGACCTTCGGGCCGCCAACCGCAAATTGGTCGTTTGTCGTGCCGTCACTCCCCTGTTTTAATGCAGCATGACGCCAGTTTGTCTCGCGCAACCCCCACTCCTAAACGACCCGCCACCCACCCGGTTCCCCCACCTGCCGGGAGGCGCAACGTTTGTCCATGGCACCCAGGGAAATCTTTAGGGTGCGTGACGCGCGGAATTTGTTTTACTGTGGAAATAAGCACGCGACCTCGTGGACCGTGGTTCGCTGCGCACCTTTTTTTCCTTTTTTGGCCGAGGAAAGTAAGGGGTTCCCGTGGGGGTTGCTCAAACGGCGCCGACTCCCCCACCCTAAAACGGCACCACGATCTTCTTTTCGACCTTCTTTCTCGGCACCGGCACCACAGGTTTGGCCGACGGAACCACCGGCGTCGCCGATGGCACCAGCGCCGAGTTTGTCGCGGATGGCACCACCGATACCAGTTTGTCCTCGAACGCGTTTGTCGACGCATGCGGCGTCGCGCTGGGTTCGGTCGGACCAACCTCGACGGGAACCCTGGATTCGTTTGAGAACCAACCAAGTACCAGGCCCAGCACGAGCATTCCCACGACGCCCACCACCACACCCACGGCCACCCCCACGATCATCCGCAACTCTCGACGACGACGCGAGGTAGACGTGATCCCAGGTGCGTCTCGAACAACCGTCTCGACTCCCTCCAAAGGTCGCTCCGTAGGCTCGGACATCGCGTCAGGCAACACGGGGCCTCCTGGTGGACGCCAGAGCAGCGTCTTGTCTCCGTCTGCATCCGCAGGTTTGTCCTTCTGTACTGGTTTGCTTGGCCAAACCCTCGGCGACTCGATCAATTGCGTCAAGATCGACACGAGCTCCGATGCGCTCGACAAGCGTTTGTCACGGCTTTTCTGGAGGCACAACATCACGATGCGATCGATCTCGTCCGGCACTCCACGCACTCGCTCGCACACCGATGGAGTGTCTCCCACGAGCACCTGATTCGCCACTTCCGTTTGACTTCCAACGAACGGACGCTTGCCCACGATGAGCTCGTACAAGATGATCCCAAGCGCCCAAATGTCCGTGCGATGATCCACGCCCCGACCAATCAACCCCTCGGGACTCATGTACGCGGGCGACCCGAGCGCCATCCCCACGACCGTCGCATAGGTTTGGTTTGCCGAACCCACGCTCTTGGCAATCCCAAAATCCAAGACTTTCACGACAAACTCGGTTCCGCGGCCGGTTGCGTCGTGCAACATCACGTTCGCCGGTTTCAAGTCGCGATGGATGATCTCCGCAGCATGCGCAGCTTCGACACCAAGCGCAATGTCACGCACGATCCGCGCGGCCTCGCGGGCATCGAGGCTCTTCTCGGTCTTGAGCTTTTCGGCGAGCGTCGGTCCCGTCAAACATTCCTGTACCAAGAAGGGCTCGCCGTCGTTTGTCTCGCCCACGTCGAGCGTGGTGACGATGTTTGGGTGCGACAAACGCTTGGACAACTTCGCTTCTCGGACAAACCTCGCTCGAAGGTCCGATGATTGCTCCGCGGCAAACTTCACGGCCACGCGCTGCGCGGTCACGAGGTCCAGCGCCGCCCACACCATGCCCATCGCTCCCGAGCCAAGAGGCTGATCGAGGCGGTACCGCTCCGCGATCACCAAGCCCGCTCGCTTGACCATACCCATCGTGTTCTCCGGCAGTGCGTGGGGTATCCCCGTCAAACCAACTCCGTTTTACATCATCTACGCGGACAATCTCCAGCTTCCGGTGGTTTTTCTTGATCATTCGGCAATTTCGTGGTGCAATGCACGGCGCCAAACTGGTTCGCACCGAGCGCGCTCGGACTCCACGCGAGGGCCACCATGTCGGATCCCAACAACAACTTCCCGCTCGTCATCGTCGTCATCGGTATCGTCCTGGTTTTCGCCGTCATCATCGCGCTTCTGTGGAACCGCAGCTCCAAACTCGCAGACGAACTGGACAACGCAGAGACCGAACGAGATGCAGCCCGCGAGCGGGGTCGGCAATTGCAAGAAAAAGTCGCCGTACTCGAAAGCGAAAAGACGAAGCAGCTCAACTGGCTCGATACGTCCGACCAACACCGCAAGGCGCTCGAAGAAGAACTGAAGACGCGCCCGAAGGTCGACAAGAGCATCTATCGAATCCTCACCGTGGGCATGAAAGCCACGGGGAAAAGCTCGCTGACGCTGAAATGGGCCAACCCGCTCGTGGACCTTGGAACCATCGAAGGCACGAAAATGGAGCGGTACGAGCGGACGGTGAGCCTCGCCAAAAACAGAGATACGTACACCGAGCACGTGTTCGAGGTTTACGATTGGGGCGGCGAGCATATCGTCGATGCACAAGCGCAGCTCGTGCGCGGCGAAATCGACGGGCGCAAAGGCGACATTCACGGCATTCTGATGGTGGTCGATTTGGGCGGGCGCGACGCACGCCTCGTCGACGAACACCGGATTGCGGAGCAATTGAACGAGTTCAATCGGCATGCGCTCAAGTTTTTCCTGACGACTGAAATTGTTCGATCATGCAAGACGATCGTGCTCTTCATCAACAAGAGCGATCTGATTCCCGGGCCGCCCGCGCACGCGGAAGCGCAGGCGCGCGAATACTTCTTGCCGCTCATCCAAAGCTTGCACGAGTATGCGAACAGGATTGACGTGAAGGTCATGGTGGGGTCGGCGAGCTACGGACATTCGACACACATTCTTTTTTCGCATTTCGTAGAGCAAATTCTGCCGGAATCGGCCTACGACCATCAGCTCCTGCAACGCATGAAAGGCGCCGAGCCGAGGCGGCGGACGCAAACGATTACGCCGGGCATCAATGGCGCCGTGCATGCCGTGCAATCGCTGCCGGCCTCGTCGAGCGGGCCGCGCACGCATGCTCCACCAGCGCCGCCGAATGCGCGTACCGCGCCGAATGGACCGCCCGCACGATCGATGCCTGCAAGGCAAGCCACGCAGCACATCAACCATTCCAATGGCGAACTCGAAACGACGCTTCCATATCAAAACGCAAAACCTCCGCTTCCACCAGCGCGACGAGGATGACGAGGGGTAGCCATGATGGATGTGACGAGCTTGTCAAAAAGGCAGTATCACGCGCCCACGTACAGACTGGAACCGGACGAAGCGTGGTACCATTTCTTGCACGGCAACGTTCCGGGGCACGAAATCGATTTCATTTATCACCCCGAAGTGCCTCAAAAACCGCTGACGAGACAACACGTGAATCACCTCGTCGGGCTGCTGAAGTTCATCGAGCCGCGGCAAGGAATGGCGTACGCATTTGCCATTGCAAACCTTTCGCTGGGCGATTCACAATTCGAGCCGGGGCATGGCGGCGTCGCATTCGTGTTCGGCCTTCGGATCAAGGGTGCTTATGATCATGCAGGGAGGCACGATCCGCCTTTTTGTCACGCCGCGGCGCTCATCGATCGGCATCTGGACGCAGAAACCATTTATGGAGTTTCGGCGCAATTTTACCAGAAATTGCTCCCGGATGAAGAATCGCGTGTCGAGGGGAGCGGCTGGTATCACACGTACGTGGCAAACGCGCAAAATGAAGATGCGCTGCCGCGACTGCTTCGCGGGTACGTGCAGGATTTCGCGGACGTGCTATACACGCCGCCGCGAAGCGAATTGGCGTTGCGGTGGACGACGGAGCCTCCGCCGGGCGAGAAAGCCATGGTACCTCGGCGGATGGTGGTGGTTTATCCGGACAAGGCTGATTTCGCGACGCTGGCGTATGGCATGGCGCGCATTGCCGCGGTGCTGATCGAATCGGATTTGCGATGGACGGCGATATCGAACGGGCGTGAGCCGGACATTGCGGGGGGCATGGCCGTGCGATTCGTCCCTCGGCGCGAAGCGGACAACGAGCCTGAAGACGTGGTGCTTTTGTATTTGGAGCAGTTGCCGGAACATCCGGCGGAGATTGCGCAGCTTTTCGGGATGTACCCGGCGCGGCAATCTCGATTGCCCGAATTGCGGGTGAACATTCCGTTGGCAGCTCCGGCGCCGCTGGACGAGACATCGAATGGAGCGTCGCATTCTGGACTCGGTCCGGTCGTCATGGATGCCGTCGTGTCGACGCCGGGATTCGGGGGCGTGGTGGGTGTCGTCGAAAAGAGGGAAACGTTCGACGCGCCATTGCCGCAGCGGGATTTGGTGAAGGAGCTGAAGAGGAAGGAGCGCAAGCAATCGGCTGCGATGATGGTGGGCATTGCATTGCTGGTGCTGGTGTTTGGTGTGTTTGCGCTGGTATGGATGGTCCGTGCACCGCGAGACCCCGATGATATGGTCGATGCGGGCGCACCGGTGCAACCTGCGGTGTCGGCAACGGCGCCAAGGCAAACGGTTCCACCGACGGTGAAGTCGAATGCGCCGCCAGTGCAAGCACCAACGACGGCGACGGCGGCTGTTCCGGATGCGGTGGTTGTGCCGGAAATGACGGTTGCTCCTGCGCCTACGACTGCGCCCACGGTGAAGCCGATGCCAACGACGAAATCGGTGCCAACCGCGAAGCCGGTGCCGAAGAAGAAGAATCCGTATGACGAAGGATGGGAATGAGCGGTCGCGGCCGTAGCTATTGGCACTTGCGAGGGAATCCGGCACAGGTGCCGCTCTCGCATTGGTCATTGATGACGCAGTAGCTGCCAACCGGTAGCGTGCAAGAAATATTGTACTTGCACGAGGTTCCAGTTGGACACGCGTTACCCATTCCGCAGGGGCCACCGCACGTCCCGCTTGGCGCGCCATTGCAATGATGGTAGACGCATTCAAAATGGTCCGTGCACGGTTCGCCCTGGGGCAATGTGCAGGTCAGCCCGTCGTGGACCTTGGCCGGCGGAATGCATTCGGCGTCAACGTCGGCCGGTTGCCCGTGCAGCACCTGGCAGCGCGCGCCCACGATGCAGGCAGCGCCGTCCGGGCACGTAAACCCACCCCCACACGCCACGCACGTGTTTGTCCCGGCATTGCACAGGTGCGATGCGCATTCGAGGTGATCGACGCACAGCTGACCGTTCACGGACACGCAAATCTCCCCAATGCAGATGCCACTCTGACAATTCTCGTTCATCGTGCACAATGCGCCGAGCGGGAGTTTGGTGGTGCTCTGGCACTTGCCCTCGTAATCACACAGCTCGTTCACGCTGCAGTCGCCCTTCATGCCAACAGGCAACGGCGAGCATGTCGCCAAGCACACGGTTGCACGCATTGCAGGGACCTTCGCAGGCGGAATCGCAGCAATAGCCATCGCCGCAGAATCCGCTTTCGCACACGTCGCCCGTTTGGCATAGCTGACCATTGCACCGCTTCGTGCATTCCGGATCCGAGCATTCCAGGCACGACTTGCATTCGCCTGTCGAATCGCACGCTCCAGGACCGCCATCCAGGGTGCATTCACGGCCGACGACCGCCGTATGGCATGCGTTCGCATCGCCGCCGGGACATTCTTGGTCGACGAGGTCATCCGTGCATGCATTGACGTCATCGCTGCAAGTGCACGGCATGGCGCCGCCCGTGCCACCTCCGCCGGAGGAAGCCGTCGATGGAGCCCCCCCTACCGACTGGTAGTTGATGTCCGGCGTACTCCACGGATTGATGGCGCAACCGTCGGCCGCAAACAAGAAGCCAACCGTGACGGCAAGCAAAATCGACCCCGCATGACGCATCATTGTAACTTCGCCAAACCCTAGAACGTACCCGAAACGACCATTCCGCCCACCGTCGGCGCAACCAATAGCCCCGTTGTGGGGCCATTCGGTCGCTCGCTATGTCGAGGCCTCGTCAGGGCATACACCAGCGCGCCCAGCCCCACAACACCGCTGGCCGTCATCGTCCACGTAAATCCTTCGAGCTTTCTGCGCCGCATTTCGTATTCGCGTCCACAGTCAGCCACGTAGCAGCGTCCACTTTGCGGATACGCATCGCGCGTTGGTGCATACAACACGAGCGCTCCGATTCCGGTACCCATCGCGACCCCGGCCAGACCTCCCGCCACGGCAAATCCAGCTTTTGCTTCGGGTGCCCATCCCTGCGGCTCGACGTTCACGGGCTTCGGCGGCGTTGGAGGCGGCGGCTGCACCGTACGCGGTGCCGGTTTCAACGTGACGTCGACCGGAAGCATGCGCGCTTCCTCCACGTGGACCGTGATCTTCGTGGTCTCGAAGTCGGGCGCAGTAACGACGACCTCGTGCGTGCCAGGGTTGACGGGATAAGGTAAGTTCGCTTCGTCTGGTGTCAGCGCATTGCCATCGATTTGCACGCGAGTGTCCTGCACGGGCGCACCACTGACACGCACGTGCAGCAACGGTATCCGCGGACCGAGCTCCACGATGGCTTGTTGTGCG
Organism: Polyangiaceae bacterium; assembly: GCA_016715885.1. Taxonomy (NCBI): domain Bacteria; kingdom Pseudomonadati; phylum Myxococcota; order Polyangiales; family Polyangiaceae; species Polyangiaceae bacterium. The sequence continues at coordinate 667,361 of JADJXL010000002.1, read as the reverse complement.
AGGGCTCGCGTTTCTGCGAAGATGGGCTTTTCGTTGGGCTCGGCGGGCATTCGAGCGACTTCTTCGGCGATCCTGCGAGCCTCGACGAGCTGCCCGAGCGCTTCGTGGGCTTTGGCCAGGTCCCAGCCGGTGGTGGGGACGCGCATGATTTCGTGAGCTCGCTTGAACAGCTCGAGCGCCGCGCGGTATTGCTTGGCTTGGAACCGCGCGCGACCTTCCACGACGAGGCTCACGGCGACGGCTCGCTCGGCATCGGTAGGCGCGGCATTCGCTGCGGACGCATACACGCTGAGCGCAAGGAAAGCCGCACAAATTCGAGATAGGTTCGTCATGGCCACCCTATTGGCACTTGCGAGGGAATCCGGCACAGGTGCCGCTCTCGCATTGGTCATTGGTGACGCAGTAGCTACCCGGCGGTAGCGTGCAATGAATATCGTTCTTGCACGAGGTTCCAGAAGGGCACGAGTTACCCATTCCGCACGGACCGTTGCACGTCCCGCTCGGCGCGCCATTGCAATGATGGTAGAGGCATTCGACATGATCCGTGCACGGTGCATTCTCGGGCAGTGTGCACGTTAGTCCGTCGTGCACCTTGGCCGGCGGAATGCATTCGGCATCAACGTCGGCCGGTTGCCCGTGTAATACTTGACAACGCGCGCCCACGATGCAAGCGGCGCCGTCCGGGCACGTAAACCCGCCCCCACACGCCACGCAAGTGTTTGTCCCAGGGTTGCACAGGTGCGATGCGCACTCGAGGTGATGGACGCACGGCTGACCGTTCACGGAGACGCAAATCTCCCCAATGCAGATGCCACTCTGACAATTTTCATTAACAGTACACAACTCGCCGAGCGGGAGTTTGGTCGTGCTTTGGCACTTGCCCTCGTAATCGCACAGCTCGTTCACGCTGCAATCGCCCTTCATGCCAACGGGCAACTGCGAGCAATTGCCAGCCACACGGTTGCAGGCATTGCACGGTCCTTCGCAGGCGGAATCGCAGCAATAGCCTTCGGCGCAAAATCCGCTTTCACACACGGTGCCAGTTTGACATAGCTGACCGTTGCACCGCTTCGTGCATTCTGCATCCGAGCATTCCAGGCACGACTTGCATTCACCTGTCGAATCACAAGCTCCGGGACCGCCATCCAGCGTGCATTCACGGCCAACGACCGCGGTATGACACGCCGCCTGATCGCCTCCGGGGCATTCCTCGTCTATATGGTCATCCGTGCACTCGTTGCCGTCGTCGTTATCGCAGATGCACGTCATGGCGCCACCCGTGCCGCCTCCACCCGAGGAAGCCGTCGATGCTGCGCCGCCCGCGCCGCCAATGTAGTAGTTAATCTCCTGCGGATTCCACGGATTGATGGTGCAACCATCGGCGGCAAACAAGAACCCAGCCGCAGTCGCGGTAAACAATGCCAATACCGCAAGACGCTTCATCACTTGTACCTCGCCAAACCCTAAAATGTTCCAAGCACCATCATGCCGCCCACGGTTGGCACGACCATCAGCCCCGTGTTCGTAGAGCCGCTTTGCCGCTCGCCATTTCGAGGCCTCATTGCCGCATACACGAGCGCGCCTGCCGCGAGGGCCCCGCTCACTGTCATGGTCAACGTCAACCCTTGCAGCGGCCCGTCGAGTTTTTCATAATCCTGGCCGCAAGCTGGATCCTGCTGCCGATTACATTTTCCGCCTTCCGGATATGCATCGCGCGCAGCGAAATACGTCGCGAGCGCACCGATTCCGGTGCCAACCGCAACCGCGCCCAAACCCCCCGCCACGGCAAATCCAACCTTTGCCTCGGGAGCCCAGCCCGCCGGTTTGTCCCCATGCCCCGGCTCTGCCTTCTTGGGCTCTGGGTCAAGCGTCACGGGAAGACGCGCCGATTGGCCCACCGCATAATTGCCGCTGAATACCCGCGGCGTAAACCCAGCCTTCTTCACCTCGAACGAATGCCCGCCAGGCAGGAGGTAAATCGGCCATGTCACCCGTTTCGGCTCGACCGGCTGTTTGTCGACGAACACCTCAGCATCCGGCTGATTGATGACCAGCTCCACCGTGACGACTTTTTCTTTGGCCCGGGCCAACGTCTTCGTCACGCTTTGCTTCATCTTCTCGGACGGCTCCTTCTCTTCGCGCAAATACAGCTCCAGATTGGCCGCACCCGCCACGTAATCGCCCGACTCCACCTGCGCTCGCCCCAGCCACGCCGCCGTCCGCGGTGTTGGCTCGAGCTTGTACGATTCGCTGAACATTCTGATTGCATCCGGCCACCGACCGGCATTGCTTGCTTCCCGACCACTCTCGAACAACGTCTGCGCCGGCGTCAGCGGAGCCTCTTGCCCCCACGCAGGCGTTGCCACGACAAACATCGTCGCGACCAAGGTTCGTCCGAGCATAACCGTAAGGTTTTTCATGACCATTGCACCTCGTTGCAGCGCTCTTCAAAGTTGGTCTGGATTGTGCGTCGGCGTGGGCGCCGGCTTGCCGTCGCATCGCCTGAAGACGCCCGTCCCCGTACACTTCGGCGGCGGCTTCGGTGGCGGCTTCGATTGCGTCTTCGGCGCCACGCTCGGCGGCTTCCGCACACTCGGCGGCGTCGTCGGCGCCGGTAATGCGACGCTCGCGCTCGGCACCGCCGCGGCCGACCCCGGCGGCACCGCTATCGCCGATTCCACCGGCGCTGCCGAAGGCGTCGGCACGACCGCAGGTACCGTCGGCGGCTCTTCCTCAGGCGCATCGCTCGACACGGGCGGCATCGGCAGCACGACCGACGACGGCGTTGGCGCGGCCGTCGCATCGGCAGGCCGAGGCCGATTCATGCCCACCACGACCAAGAGCCCCACCGCGGCCGCGACAAACCCCGCCACGACAAACAAAAATCCCCGATTCCTCCGACGTCGACGACCCGTCGTCCCCGCCGCGTCGAACACGACATTCGACGAACGCACCGCCGCTACCGATTGCGACATCGCCACCGATGTCGTCGCCGACGGCTCCGAGCGCCTCGGCGGCTCCGAACGCCTCGGCGGCTCCGAACGCTTCGGCGGCGGCGCAACCTCGTCCGTCATCAGCATCTGCGTGCCGCCCGTCGCCTCCAAGTCGGCCAAGTCCGGAATCGGAATCGATGCCGACGACTTGCGATGGTCCTCGAGCGCTCGCTGCATTTCGTCAAAATCCGGCAATGGCGACGCTACCGGCGCATCACGAGGCAAATACTGCGTGCGCACCGCCGCATCCGCCGGCTCCTCCATCACCGTCGGACGCGGCAGCGGAGCCTGCGCACCCTTCGGCGGCATGCGCAACGTCACCTCCACGTCGCTCAAGTCCGGCACATTCGTTTGACCACCAACGATCGGCATACGATCCGTCATCGTCGGCTTCACATCGGGCACGACTTCCTCGATGACCACCGGCGCAGCCAACACCTCGATTCTGGGCTTCAGCGGAATCGTGCGCGCAAATTCGTTGAACCGACGCTGTTCATCCGCAGCGGGAACCGCCTTCGATTCGATGATCGCCGGCGCGTACAGGTCAATCAAGTCGCGTGCTGCGACGGGCGACTTTCCGCTCGTCGACGGTTTGGCCGATGAAACCACGGGCATCGGCACACCTGCAATCGCATACAAGTCACGCGCAAGCTCCTCGGCGCTCGCATACCGATCCGCAGCCTTGGGCTTCGTACATCGCTCGACGACCGCATCGAGCTCCGGTGGAATGTGCCGCGTGCGGTTCGATGGCGCAGGCACGGGAGCCGCCACGTTCTTGCCGAGCACGATGGGGCCATACATCGCAAGGATCTCATTGACCGAGCCGGAAAACGCGCGCAGACCCGTGAGCATCTCGTAGAGCACGACGCCCACGGACCAAATGTCGGTGCGGAAGTCGACTTTCTTCGACCCCATCGCCTGCTGCGGGCTCATGTACGCAATCGATCCCAAAATCATGCCGGTCATCGTCGGCGTGTTGTCTGACGCGATCTCGACGGAATCGCCGTCCTTGCACACACCGAAATCGAGCACTTTTGTAATGAATTCGTCCTCGGCCATGCCCGCTTCGCGATGCAAGTAAATGTTGCCCGGCTTCAGATCTCGATGAACCAGTTTGGCCGCGTGCGCGGCCGCCAAGCAACTCGACACATCCGCCGCAATACGTGCGGCAACCTTCGGCTCGAGGTTCCGTTTCCGCTTCAGATGCTCTTGGAGCGTCTCGCCTTCGAGCCGTTCCATGACCATGTACGGCCCGTGTCGATGGGAGTCGTCCATCGACAAATCGAGCACACGAACGACATTGGGATGATGCGCGAGCTTCATGCACGCTTCCGCCTCGCGACGAAGCCGCTGTCGAAGCTCCTTCTTGTAATTCTCCTCGGCAAGTTTGTCCTGGGACCTCACGTCATCGAGCAGCAACTTGATGGCCACACGCGACTTGTTTGTCCGGTCAACCGCCGCCCACACGACGCCCATGCCACCCTGACCGAGCAACCGCTCGAGCACGTATCTGTCGCCGAGGATGTCGCCTTCTCGCATGACCCGGATGTTCCCACAATTCCGTATGTCTTGACAAGCACCAAGTTTGCCCCCGTGGTTTGCCTGCATTTCCATGGAAAAACGTCGGTCTCGACGATCGTTTGTCCATCCGATCGTTCGGCGCGCCAGACCGTTGCGTGCGCCAAACCAGTTCAAGTAGTCACGCGCGCGCGACGCAAGCGCGCATGGATCGCGTTTGTCAGGGTGTCAAGAATTTTCTAGATGGGTTCGCGAAGACGAACGAGGTGTCGAGGCAGGCTGAGAAGATTCGGGCAACGTCTTGCGGGAAAGGACCTACTGGACGTTCGGGTAGATGAGATGATGCCCGTTTGTCACTTCGAACAGGTTCTTCGAGCCCGGATCCCAGTACGTATGCGCGACGTAATCATTCGTAACCGGCGAGAACGAATTGGTGTACGCGCTGTCGTAGGTGCTCGTCCCAAGGTTGTACTTGCCGACGATGGCCGGTGACGAATACGTCTGGCCAATGTAGAAGTTGCCATTGACGAGGAACGCAAAGCCCGTATTTACCTTGACGCGTGGAATGGTCCAGGTTTGCTGGATGCCGAGCGAATTCGGGTCGAGCCGTGACACTTGGATGTTCGTATTTCCACCAGTGGGCGCGTACATGACGTAGAGCAGATTGCCGGTATCGGTGTAGAAAGCGATATCCGAATAACCGCCCCAATTGAAGTCGCTCTGGTTGTGATACCCTGCATTCGGCAGGTTCACCGAGGTGACCAACTGCCCCGTCACGGCATTGACCTTGACCATGTTGCTCGTATTGGCTTCATTGTAGTACAAGAAGCCATTGAGCGCCGCGTGGTACGTTCCTTCGTAACCGACGGCGAGATTGATGGTCGTGGCGTTCGTGTTGCTCACGAAGTTCGGTACGTCCGGGAATGCGGAAAGCGTGTTGCCGGTATAGGCTGCATGCCAGTAGACCTTTCCGGTCACCGGGTCCGCGAACAAGCTATTCCATGTGTTTCCCCGAGTGACATCGTTCGTATGCGTCCCACTGAGTTGCCGAATGGCGCCTGCAGAGCACGTGCCATTTTGACACGATTGACCGGCGTTGCATGCATTGCCGCACATGCCGCAGTTCTGCGTATCGGATAGCGGGTTGGACTCGCAGCCATCCGCCGGGTTGTTGTTGCAATCGTTGAAACCTGCGTTGCAAGTGAAACCACATGCACCGTTCGCACACGTCGCACTCGCGTTCGCCGGCACGGGACACGCATTGTCGCAGAACCCGCAATTCATCACGCTCGTCTGCAAGTCGATTTCACAACCGTCGGTCGAATTGCTATTGCAATTGCCGAAGCCCGTGTTGCATGCAAAGGTGCAAGAATTGTTCGAGCACGATGGTGTCGCGTTGGGCCTGTTCGGACAAACGTTTCCGCAGAAGCCGCAGTTTTGCGGATCGGACGCGGGCGTCGTTTCGCAACCGTCGGGGAGCATTCCGTTGCAATCGGCGCTGCCCGGCGCGCAGATGGCAACGCACGAGCCTGCCGAGCAAACAGGCGTGGCCGAAGGATAGGGGCCACAAGCATTGCCACACATCCCGCAATTCGCCGGATCGCTCGACGTATTCACGCAGGCATTGCCGCATTTCGTCGTTCCGCCGCTGCACGACAGCGCGCAATTGCCCGCCGAGCATACTTCGCCCGCCCCGCATACCGTACCGCACATCCCGCAGTTCGCTGGATCGTTCGACACGTCCACGCACGCATTGCCGCATTTCGTCGTTCCACCGCTGCACGATAACGCGCAATTGCCCGCCGAGCATACCTCGCCCGCCCGCATACCGTGCCGCACATCCCGCAATTCGCTGGATCGTTCGACACGTCCACGCAAAGATTACCGCATTGCGTCGTTCCGCCGCTGCACGTCAGCGCGCAATTACCCGCCGAGCATACCTCGCCCGCCCCGCATACCGTGCCGCACATTCCGCAATTCGCTGGATCGTTCGACACGTCCACGCAAAGATTACCGCATTGCGTCGACCCACCGCTACACGTCAGCGCGCATTTCCCCGCCGAGCATACTTCGCCGGCAGCGCATACCGTGCCGCACGCGCCGCAATTCGCGGGGTCATTCGATGTGTCGATGCACGAGCTTCCACATTGCGTGGTGCCGCCTCCGCAGCTCAAACTACAGCTTCCCAGCGAGCACACTTCACCCGATGCACAAGTATTGGCACACGTCCCGCAATTCGCCGCATCAATCTGCGTATCGGTGCACGTTTCGCCACAAAGCTCCTGATTGGGCCCGCACGCTGGAGCGCCGCCCATTCCCCCGGTACTCGACATGCCACCAGCGCCGCCAGTACCACCGCTACCGCTGGTGGTCGTACTGGTCGTCGCGCCGCCGTCCGAACAGCCCGTCATGAGCGTTGTCGAATACAAAGCCGCCGCCATGAAAACGCCCACACGAGCGTTCCATCCATTATGCCACGTCATTTTCCTGCATCCTTTCGCGCATCTCCACGAACCAAAGACAAGCCATTCATCGTCGCACGACTAGCCGCGCGAATGCAAGCCGTCAATCAACGAATCACGGTCCACACGCAGGCAGTTGCGCCTTTCCTGGAGCATCCCCCGCCTCGATGAACGGAATGCCAGTGTCCTCCACGACCCCACCTTCGACATCCGTCACGCGAAATGTGTAGGGTCCGGGGCCCATGCCATTCGCATCCACGAAATAATTGTAATCGACCCGAGGTACATCGTGCCAAACCCCGTCGGCCGATTGCCACTCGAATTTGGCAATGGCATGCCGGTGATTGCGAATTTGCACCGCCGTCCACCATTGATTGGATCCCTCCTTGAAATGGTACACGATGGGCCCGGATACTTCGCACGGCACGAATTGCCACGAAATCGGAATTCGCCCCTCGACCAAAGGCGCGAGCTTCTCGAATGCTTCTGGCGACAAATCGATGTCCCCATGCACGCATTCGGGACACAAATCCACGATACGCACGGTCACTTCACCATTCGGACCTTTGACGTGCGCGCAAGCTCCGCACACATTCGAATTATTGTAATCTTGCGCGTTCATCGCCCCAATGAGCAGCGGTTTGTCCGCGGACGGCCCAAAGCTGCACGCGCCATCGCCACTTGCAGCGTAATACGTGCCCTCCCCCTCGAACGTAGCCGCATTCGCGCACGCGCTCGCAGACGAGCCCCCCGATCCGCCCGCACCTGTCGATCCGCTTGAAGTCGACCCGCCCGACATCGTCGAGCTCGAGCTCGACCCGCCCGCACCTCCGTCTTCGCCGGCGCCGCTGCCGGATCCACCACACCCGGAGAAGCTCGCGAATGCAAAGATGCCCATGATGCCAAGCATTTGGTAAGCGCGATGAAGTGACATGAGCGCTACGGTATCACCGCCTCGCGACGGCTGTCCATGCGTTCATGGGAGCAAATCGATACAAACTTGGCCCTTCGAAAACGAAGCTGATAACGCGCGGGCATGCGCGTCGGATCGTTTCTCGTGACCCTGGGCATCACCAGCTTGTCGATGGGTTGCCCGCTGCTCGAAAAAAGCTCGTGGACGGACCCCGTGCGTCCCGCACCCGACGTTGCGACGCCAATGCCGCAGCCCGCCCTTGTTCCGACCATTGCACCATTGGCTCCTCCGCCACAATCGATCGCAATGGCGTCTTCGGCTAAAGCGACGGCGCCCGCGATAGCGCCGTCATCCACCGCACCCGAGCCGCCTGCCGCGCCGACCGTGGACGAAGTGCCGGAATTGCCGCCGGATCCCGCAGCTCCCGTGGACATTGCGCAAGCCGACGCGGAAGCGCAAAACATCGAAGAACCGCCGTCCGAGCCTGACAAAACCGCACCCACCAAAACATCGCCGAAAGCACCTGCCGCGGAAGTATTCGAGCTGGCGAGCATTGGGAAAGAAACGTGGATCTACGCCGAACCTCGATGGAAGAGCCAGCGCATTGGGTACTTGCGTGCCGGAGCCGTCGTCGTACGAAAGGAAAAACCTCGGTCGCGTGCGAATTGCGCCGAAGGTTGGTACGCCATCGAGCCGCGGGGATTCGTGTGCGTTGGGACCTATGCGACGCTCGACGTCTTTCATCCGGTCGTCGAAGCAGCTCGGACGCGGCCCATTCGCGGCGACGGTTTGCCTTATACGTATGTGATGAGCCGCAATCCGCCGCCGCCCTTGTACGCGCGTTTGCCCACGGCAAAGGATCTCAGGGACATCGAGCCCGATTTGAAGGGTCATTTGCGCAAAGTTGGGCAAACCGCATTGGATCCCGCATTCGTGGCGCCTCCGGAACCGGATCCGACGCCTGGAGCGCTCCTTTATGGTCTCGCGGCGCCGCCCTTGGCAGGCGTCGTGCGATCTGCCAATGCATTGCTCGTGGGCCGAGCCAAAGGTCGGTCGGGTTTTGCGCTCTTGTCGACGTTCGACCATGATGAACGACGCTATGGTTTGACCACGGAGCTTGCCGTAATTCCGGTCGATCGGACGCGTGTCGTGCGCACGAGCGCGTTCGTTGGGCTGCCGCTATCAGAAGATGTGCCCTTGCCGGCCGCATTCGTGCGGAGCAAGCACGCGAGGCATTACATCAAAAATGCACAGGGCAACATCGTTCCCGAGGACAAGCTGGGCCATCGTGTGGGCATTCCCTTGTCCGGAAAAACCGTGCGCACGGGCGGCATGACGCTGCTCGAAACGAGGCATGGGACGTTCGTCCGGGAGGATCAAGTCGTGCGGATCGATCCGGCGGAAAAAATGCCTTCGTGGGCGCTAACTGGGCAAAAGTGGATCGACATATCGATTCTGAAGCAGAGCCTCGTGGCGTACGAAGGAACGAAGCCGGTGTACGTGACGTTGGTGAGCACGGGCGCGGACGGTTTGGGGGATCCGAAAAAGACGCATTCGACAATACAAGGTGTTTTCCGAATTCATACGAAACACGTGAGCATCACGATGGACGGGGACGACGTGGGCGATGAATTCGATTTGCGCGACGTGCCTTTCGTTCAATACTTCACGGAAGGATACGCTTTGCATGCGGCGTATTGGCACGACGACTTTGGCATACCGCGAAGTCACGGGTGCGTAAACCTTGCGCCACGCGATGCTGCGTGGCTCTTCGAGTGGACGACGCCGGAAGTGCCCAAAGAATGGCATGCCGGCCTATCGTTACGCGGCGGCACCATCGTGTACACCCATCCGTGAACAACCGGTTTGAATACGGGCCAGAATTTGCTCGCTCGCTTCGCGCGCGTGAGACGCGCGCTTCGCGAGGCGGAAAACACCGTTGGAGGCGAGCCTCGGCCCCCGTGCTGGACTGCGTCCAAAGCGCGGCGAGCTCAGGCCCCCGCGCGCCAAGCCCTCTCATCAACCCATTTGTTACCTGAGTCGCTCCGCTTCCCCTTTCCTCGACCACGTTTTCACGATAAACACGGCCAGCCATCATGCGAAACATTCCTGAGCCCCTCTCGCTCGACGCGCTGATCTCCCTCGATACGCACCTCACCGAAGAGGAGCGTTTGATTCGCGATTCCGTGCGGCGATTCGTGCGTGAACGATACTTGCCCAGGGCCGCCGAGCTATTTGCGAAGGAAGAGTTCGCGACCGACCTCATCCCGGAAATCGCAGCGATGGGCCTGCTCGGCGCGTCGCTTCAAGGTTACGGCTGCGCGGGCATGAATTCCGTGTCGTATGGGCTCGCGCTGGCGGAGCTCGAGTACGGCGACAGCGGTCTGCGAAGCTTTGCGAGCGTGCAAGGGTCGCTGGCGATGTACCCGATTTGGAAGTTCGGCTCAGAAGAACAAAAAAATAAGTATTTGCCGAAAATGGCGGCGGGTGAATTCATCGGCTGTTTCGGGCTCACCGAACCCGACGCAGGGAGCGACCCGGCGGCGATGAAAACCCGCGCCAAGCGCGACGGCAATTCGTATGTGCTCACAGGAACCAAAATGTGGATCACGAGCTCGCCGATCGCGCACCTCGCCGTGGTCTGGGCAAAAGTCGACGATGGCGATGCGTCGACGATACGCGGGTTCATCGTCGAGCGCGGGATGAACGGTTTCGAGACGCCCACGGTGCACGGCAAAATGAGCCTTCGGGCGAGCCCCACGGGCGAGATCGTCCTGAGCGAGGTTCGCGTGCCGGCAGAAAACATGTTGCCCAACATCGTGGGGCTCAAGGGCCCGCTGTCGTGCCTCACGCAGGCGCGTTTCGGGATCGCGTGGGGAGCGCTCGGAGCGGCGCGGGCCTGCTACGAGAGCGCTGTGTCGTACTGCCGCGAGCGCGTGGCGTTCGGAAAGCCGATAGCCGGCAAGCAGCTCGTGCAAGAGCAGCTCGTGGAAATGGCGATGGAAATTTCCAAGGGCCAGATCATGGCGCTGCACTTTGGCCGAATGAAGGATCAGGGCGGGATCACACCGGTGCAGGTGTCACTGTGCAAGAAGAACAACGTGCGCGTGGCGCTCGAAGTGGCGCGAACTGCTCGGGGTCTCTTGGGTGGAAACGGGATTCTCTTGGATTACCCCATCATCCGACACGCGTTGAACTTGGAGAGTGTCTACACATACGAAGGAACCAACGAGGTGCACACGTTGATTCTGGGCCAAGCGCTGACGGGGCATAACGCTTTCTAGGCGGTGCGAGGACGTTGGTTCGAGTACGCGCGTGCAGTGCTGGTCGAGCGTTCCTGGAAAAGATGATCGACGGTGCAGTGAAAGCCGAGCGGCTGCCGCAAGTTATTATCGAGTGACCCCAAGGCAGTGAGCATGCAGAATGTTGGATCAGGTAGGGCGGCAGCACTTCGCGGCGCCGCCTTGCCCTCATGGAACAAGCTCCTCTCATGACGAATCCGTCGAAGCTCGTCCTTCGATTCATCTCGGGCAAGTACCAGGGCAGCGAAGTGCCGCTTTTGGACACGCACGAGATCGTGGTGGGGCGTGCGAGTGACGCGTCAATCGTGCTGGTCGAGGAGATGGTGTCGCGACGTCACGCGCGCTTCGTGATGACGGAATCCGATGTGACCGTCGAGGACCTCGGGTCGACCAACGGCACGTTCGTCAATGGCGAAAAGATCCAGCGCGCAACGCTCAAGGAAGGCGACCGCGTGCTCATTGGCACGAGCATCATGAAGGTCGTTCAGGGGGAGCAAGCGCCGATGTCGCGTAGGCGCGCCTTGACGCCCAAACCGTCGATGGCGCCGCGAGGTCCAGCGAAGTCGATGTCGGGACAGATCGAGGAGATCCCGCTGCCCGATTTGCTCCAGCTCCTTGGCACGTCGAGGAAAAGCGGAGTTTTGGTGATCACGGCGGATCAGGACGTGGGGCGGCTCGTGCTGCATCGCGGAATGATCTCGTACGCAGAGATCAACGAAGACGACATTCCGCCGTTGAAAGCGGCGATCCGCATGCTGGGTTGGACGCGAGGAACGTTTGACTTCGAACCACCGGACGAACAAACGGTTCAGACGACGCTCAACCTGTCGGTGCAAGAGCTGCTCATGGAGGGCTTGCGGCAGATCGACGAGCTGAACGCGCTTCAGCACAAGTTGCCTGCGCCCGACGCGCGGCTCGTCGTGCCCATGCCGCTCGAGCCTCGCGTACGTGACTTGTCCCCGGACGAACTGGACATTTTCCAGCTCGCGTACAACCACGCGGAAGTGCTCGATGTCTTCAACACGAGCCAGACGACGGATCTGCAAACGGCGCAGATCATGTTGAAGCTCATCGGCGCGGGCTACTTGCGACAAGCGTGACGGATGAGTTTGTCCTGGAACACCGTACGAGTCTTGAAAGTTGGCGCTCAAATGAGTCGCGGAGCGCCGTGCACATACGGCGCAGGGTAAAATCGGGGGGCATGGGGGGCAGAGCAGTCGGGCTGGTGTTTTGGCCTTTGGCCAAAACCCTAAAACAGAGCGCCTGCGAGCCCCCATCGCCAAGACGCGTCAGCGGCAGCGCGAGGACTTCGTCCCGCGCGCCGAAGCGAGGGTAAAAATCTGGCCCGGTTTGATCTGGAAATTAGAAAACGGCCACGGGGGAGGTGCCCCGTGGCCGTTTTACTTTGCAGGGATCAGACGGTCAGTCGTAGATGCCCTTGAGCGAGGGATCGGCGAGACCGTACGCGGTGAGCGCTTGGCGCATGAAGAAGGGAACCTCGACGTAGCGTGAGAGCTTCACGCACGCGCGGTTCGCCGAGCAGGTGCAGCCGGAGTTGTCCACTGCGGTGCACTGCGGGTTCGACGGGATGCCATCGTTGGTGATGGTCGGGTCGTACTTCACGAGCGGTTTGCCCGTGGCAGGGTCGAGCCGAGCAATGTACCAATCGATGGTGCCGTCGCTGTTGTAGTCGACTTCGTCAGTCTCGTACGCAGCTTGGAGCAGCTCGTTGGCGTGCTGAAGCACGCGAGCGGCGACGCCACGCTGAGCGGTCTTTTCGTACTTCGATCCCGGGAAGAGAACCTCGGTGCCGAAGGTCTTGGCGACGTACGCCTTGCCCGTCGGATCGTGGAACTCGATGCGAGCATCGAACGTCGGATTGTCGTCCTGACCGATCTCCCAGATGCGGAGCATGTTGAGCCACCACTGCTGCTGGTTTTCCGGCAGGTAGTTCATGGTCCAGGCGATGAGGAACTTCTGTTGTTCCCAACCAACCTGTCCATCGATCGGCGCGAGCGTGTCGACGTTGACGGCTTCGGCTTCGAAGGGCGTGTTGTCCCAACCGAACGCCGAGCAGACCGTGGTGCCGTCACCGGGGAAGCAGACTTGCGGGCCTTCTGCGGGCCACCAGGACGTCCAGCCGATGGGCGTCGTGGGGAACTTCTGCCCGTCGGTGATGGGCGTGCCTTGCGCGTTTGCCTTGACCCACGCGCCTTTCAAGAAGTCGTCACCGGTGAGGTTATTGGCCAGCCACCTGCGGTAGCCCTCGGGAAAGAGGTCAGCCATCGAAACCGAACGGTAACGAGCATCGAGGAAGTCGAGCCTGGATGCGCTGATGAAGTTGTCGACGGACTCGGTCATCAGGATCGAGGCGTAGGCTTTGTCGTAGTACGAGCCCGCGTTCATTGTGAACTCGGAGTCGTAGTCGTTGCCCTTGTTCTCAGCGAGGCGGTTTTCGAGCAAGCGACCACCGATGCCGATGGCAGCCGGAGCCGTGCCCTGCGTGTCGGAGATGTAGCCGCTGACGCCGTTGGGCACGTTGACGAGCGTGGCGCCAGGTGTCGCGTACGTATCGTCGACCGAGCGGAGGACGATGTCACCAGCGGGCCTGAAGTGCCCACCGGCTTGCGGACGCGCGACTTGTCGGACGAAGTGATCGAACGCGAGACCCGAGGCGATGATGTTGTCCTTGTACGTGTCGCCCGCGATGACGGGCCACAGCATCTCGTAGTCGTACCCAGCCTCGAGAGCGAAGTCGCGATAGATGTTGGCGAGGAGGCCGAGGCCTTTGGCGCCATCGCGCATCTTCTCGTTGTAGCGCCCGAAGGTACGCATCGCCGAAGAGCGAACGCTGAAGCTCTGACGATTGCGACGGTAGTTGTCGAAGATGTGTCCGACTTCTTGTTGACCGATGAAGAAGTTGAACAGCTCGTACGGGTCGGCGCCGTTGTCGTGACGATAGACGGCGAGGTTGCCAAGGTCTGCCCAGCGGTCCGTGGCGAACCCGTAAGGAACGCGCGTGCGTGCTTGCGGATCGATGGCGCTGTAGCGGACGTTGTACGACTCGGGGGCCGTACGGTCCTTCATGACCTGCCAAGGCACATAGTCGACCTTGCGTTGCTTGCAGACCGAGTACTCGCCATCCACCTGCACGATGAGGCCATCGAGCAGCGGATCCCATTTGCCGTCACGCGCTTCGTTCCACGTAGCGGGCTTGCGCTTCTGTACTTCGTCTGCGCTGAGCGTCGTACAGGTCGCGGGATCGATGAGCTTCCAGTGCCTCTGCAGTTGCGAGTAGTGGATGTTGGCGCTGCCGTTGTTCGTGTACTGATAACCAACGATACCGCCGAAGCCGTCCATCTTGTTGAGCGCTGCGCGCCCGAGCGGACGGTTGGAGTTGAAGTCGGTCGTGTCGGCGTGAACGGCGACGGTTTGTCCGTAGAACATGCGCGTCGCTGCAAAGTCGTACGCGGACAAAGCAATGAAGTCCTGCGTCGCTTCACCGGCGTACTCCATGACCGACTGATGCGTGAACATGTTGATGAGCTGTTCGCGCTCGTTCTTCGTCGGCGGATCGAAGTAACGCGGACCCACGCATGCTTCCGCCTGCGCTTCGGTCTTGAGGTCCGTACACTCGGTCGTCACCTTGCCGTTCTTCGTGCGGAGCTGCCAGTACTGCGGGCGGAAGCCCCAAGCATCGGACGAGCTGACGAAGTTGTGGCGAAGCGCGATCGAATGGCCCATTTCGTGAGCCATGACGGAGTAATGCGCGCGCTGCGCGATGAACTTCCGGATGGCCTCGGCACGGTCCATCTGGTCCTGCTTCGTGTTGGCCACTGGATCGGCAAACACGCCGTAGGGTTGACCCGTGCGCGGGTTGACGACGTCCTTGAACTTCTCCTTGACCAAACGGTCGAGCGACGTGAGCGAGACCGGCGACGGGAAGCTCATCTCGAGCTCGCACATGCCGCGCTCGGCGAGCGCAAGCTCTTTCATCTGATGCAGGTCGCTGTGCATACGCGGGTGATTTCCACGTAGCGGCGAAGCGAAGTTCATGACCGCATCGGTGAGCGGAAGTTTGTCCGTACCAGCCAACTGCTGCATCGGCACCGTCGTGAGCTCGGCTTCGACGGACGTTCCAGCAACCCTGGTCCGACGTGCTTCGTAGATGGCACGATTGCTCGCCGGCGCAGTCGCATCAGCACGGATGTCGAGCATCGCTTGCTTCATCTGCTCGAGCTGTGCGGCAAACCCCGGCTGGGCAAACAGCGCTTGGGCGGATTCCTTGACTTCCTTCATCTTCTCGGGTTTGACGCCGAGCGCGCCGTAAGCGCGGCGATCGATCTGTTCCCGCGTGATTGGCGGAACGATGCCGGTTCCACCCGCGATCTCGGTCGCGATGGCCCAATCCTTCACGTACGTACCATCCGTCACCTCTTCGGTGGACAGTTCGCCGTTGAGGTAGCGCATCTGATCGACGACGCCCTGGCTCCACAAGTCCGTGATGAACGACCAGACGTTCGCGCTACCAGCAATCTTTTCGCCGGTGAGCGGATCATCCGAGTCCGTCATGATGCCCCACGGCGATGGCGTCTGCGGGATGCCGATGACGTTGATCTGATGATATCGCAGATCGCCCTGACGAACCGTTCGGCCGATCGGACCACAGGCCGGATTGTCAGTCTCGTTCACGGGGCTGTGACAGAGCACGATCATTTCCGGCATCTTCGCCACGGCGATGACGCCCGAATCGATCTTGCGCTCGGCGCCGAGCTGATCGGCCAGCGCGTTGCAGTCCTGTCCCCTGTACGCCACGCCGGAGCGACACGAGTCGACTTCCCGGGCTAGCTGGATGAGATCCCAGTGGTCATCCATTTGGCCGCGGTACATCGGGTACTGGCCATCGCATGATCCGGGATCGCCGCCCGTTGCTTTGCACTCGGCGTTGCGCGAAGCCATGACGGCACCACGCATCGCCACGTCCCACTCGTGCGTGGCCCATTCGCTGCCGTCGAAGTACTCGGGGTCGGAGTTTTCCGTGTAGTACCAGGCCTGAGGGACTTCCTTGCGCAAGCGGTAAGGCAAGGTGCAGCGCTGCTTGAACTCGTCACAGCGTGAACCTGCAACACCCGTCTTCTGCGTGACTTCCTCGCACTCGTCCTCGGTACCGTTGCTGTCGGCATCGCGATGCGGATCATCACCCGTGGCGGTTTTTCCGGGCACGTAACACTCGACGGCGCCCGTCATGTTCGCGGGGTCGTCGTAGTAGTGGCTGCGCTCCCAGATGTTGTAGCGGCTGATGAAGCGGTACCACTTGTCGTCGCTCATGCCGTAGTTGCGGGCATAGCCGGAACGTTCCACGTAAAACGCGCCGTACGCGGTGAAACGCTTGCCGTCCCAGTGCACAGGCTCGTAGTCGCGATCGACGACGCGCCGGAACGACTGACGAATCGTGAGCTCGACGGGGTTGCAGTTGCCGGACGGTGCCGAGCCACCGAAGAAGTCGTTGTCGAGGTAGCACGCAGGGAACTTGTCGATGCCCCAGCCGAGATGGCTGAGGTCGATCATTTTCGGACGGGCAAACGCCTTGTTCGTGATGTCGAAGTAGCCCGTCTCCGGATCGAAGTGCGGAGCGTCTGGATCGGTCGGATCGGTCACGTCATACGAGAGCGACTCGTACTCCACGCCGCCATACACACCGAGCAGCGAGAGCGTGTCGAAATCGTACGAATCGACGTTGAGATTGCGTTTCCAATCGACGCGGAAGTACTCACGCTTGTCCCACGTGCGATCGGTCGTGTTCTCCACGAGAACGTTGAACTCTTCGCCCGTTGACGGGTTGTAGTCGTACCGAATGTCGAAGTGCGAGGTAATCGGGTAGGCAGCAACGATGACGCCTTGGTTCGTCGAAGGCCCAACGCCCTTCTTGCCATCCGTGTCCTGAATGCGCTCGTAGGTGAGTCGGCCGATCAGGAGATCTTCCGTGATATGCCACTTCAACCGACCAACGGGTTGCGCATAAGTCGACGTAAAAAGCCCGTCCTGCGCCGCTCCGTACCCGACGTCGACCACCGTGCCCTGCGTCCAGAACTCGGGGTTGTCGGCATCGCCGGCGAGATCCTCACCGACGAAGAACGACTTCGCCAAGGCGTTGGCTTGCACGCGGTTGATCGGATCACGCTCCTCGGCGCACCCGAGCGCGCCGCCAGCGACTAGCCCGACGGTGCCCACGAAGGCCGCCCGTAACCACATCCATCTCATCGAAAGTCCTCCTTACCCTGCAACTGCGAAGCTATCCGAAATCCATACGCGCGGGTCAGAGTCCCCGACACGAAAGCTGTTCCGGCCTACCTGCAACAATCAATTCACGAACCATTTCAAGCACTTAACCGTCAAGCCTTGCCGCTACCTCCAAAGTTGAATCGACGTCTACGACCCGCCTGCAGCACCTTTTGATGCCGCCTCCGCGGACAAACCCCAACGATCCATCCGAATCTCAACTGCACGCGCGTGCGCATCGAGCCCCTCGGCCCGGGCAAACTTGGCTATGTGCGGCCCGTCTCGAAGCAACGCATCGCGCGAATACCCAATGACGCTCGCTCGCACGACGAAGTCGTACACACCGAGCGGCGAACCAAAACGAGCAGCTCCGCCCGTGGGAAGCACATGCGAAGGGCCAGCAAAGTAGTCGCCTACCGCAACGGGTGATGCATGCCCCAAGAGCGCAGCCCCAGAGCCCTCCACGCGATCGAAGAGCGCTTCGGCATCGTCCACGTGATATGCAACGTGTTCGGCAGCGATGAGCGATGCGACCTCGGCCATGCGTTCCAATGTATGGACGACGAGCGCTACGCCGCGTGACCGAAGAGACTCCGTAGCGATGTTCTTCCGCGAAAGATGCGGCATCTGCGCATCGAGCTCTTGAGCGACCAAGCGCGCAACTCGATCCGACGTCGTCACGAGAACGCAACACGCCGCTTCGTCGTGCTCGGCCTGCGACAACAGATCCGCGGCGACGACGGCGGGATCAGCCGAGTCGTCTGCGAGCGCGAGGATCTCGCTCGGCCCCGCAAGCCCATCGATGTCGACATCGCCAAACACGAGACGTTTGGCGCAAGTAACCCAGATGTTTCCTGGTCCAACGATCTTGTCGACGCGAGGCAACTCCGCTGTGCCATACGCAAGTGCCGCGATGGCTTGAGCTCCGCCTGCATCGAGAATGCTCGTGACACCGGCAAGGTGCGCGGCCGCAAGAAGTGAATCGTCAGGTGCAGGCGTCGCCAAGACGATGTCGCGCACGCCTGCGACACGCGCAGGAATGGCCGTCATGAGCACGCTCGACGGATAACGCGCCTTGCCTCCCGGCGCATACACACCCACGCGTGCGAGAGGACGAACGCGCATGCCAAGCACGACGCCATCCTCTTCGTACCGAAACCCCGTATCACGTTGATGCACGTGGTAACGCTCGATGCGCTCCGCTGCGCGTTCGAGCGCTACGCGCAAGGCGGGATCGAGACGAGCAAGCGCCGCAGCACCATCGAAGCTACGCATCACGAGCGGATCAGGACGGCGACGTTCGAATCGCTCGACGTAGCTGCGAACGGCATCATCACCCGATGCACGAACGGCTGCGATGATGTCACGCACAGCAGGCTCGACGGCAGCGAGATCATCCGCGCCACGCGACGGCAAGCGCCGCATGGTCGCGGCGAACTCACTGCTGCCGTCGATGAAGATGGGAATCATGCGAAGAGGTCATCGTACCACGGCAAACTTCACCGCGGAGCAAGCTCATGCAGTAGGACAGCAGATTCGTAAGGGTTGGCAGGTCTGGATTTGTTCGATGCCGCTCGAATCACCGCGCGGCATCGCGTGGAAACCCTGCAATCTCAGGTCCAATGTCCAGCACGGAGCGCGGCTGAATCGATCGTTTTGATCTTCGGTGCCAAAGTTTCCCGAAAGATCGCCTCGTCGTCGTCATCGAGGACCGCTTCGCCAAACCCTGCAGCAACTTCCATCGATGTTGCAAGGATGCGAAGGAATTGCTGGAAACTCGATGCGCACAACTCGGGCTTGATGGAGTCCGTTCCGGTCATGCACGTGTAAACGGGGCAGTCGCCCTCGGCGTCGAGCTTGCTGACATCGAGGAAGTACGGGTCTCCGAGAAGCGCGCTGCGAGCGATGATCACCCATGACTTGCGCCACGCGGGAATATCGCTCGTCAATTTGCCTCCGAGCGTTTGCTCGGAAGCAAGCTTGTGACACGGAAACAGCCGCACACGCTCGACCGGGGTCACCGTCTCGACGTCCGCCGGATCGGCGGCCACGAGGAACGACCGGTACCGCGCGGGGATGCGGTACGCCTTCCTCATTTCCTCGAGCGTTGCAGGTTCGGCCTTGCCGAAACGTGCGGGGAGTCCCCTTTTGGTAAAGATTTCCTTGAGCGCTGTGACGGACTCAGCGAGGTCGCTATCCACCGAACTTATCCTCCCTCTTGCGCACGTGTGAAGGCCATTTGCGTGAGGCCCCCAGGGACGTCCTGCGCTGCACTCATGCGCCGGGAACCACCGGCGCGCGTAGGCATACCCCGCACCGGGCCAGGTAGTGTAACAGAAAAACGATGGTCGACACTGCCTACGCCGAAAGCCGCTTTACTGCCACTGAGATTCGCCATCACTACGGGCCAAAAGTTCACTTGCTCGACGATCCGTTCGCGTGGACCCTGCTCACCCGCGCCTGCTCGCCCGAAACCGGACAGCCGGACATGGGCCGCCTCGTACGAATGCTCTACGAGATGCTGGCCCACGTCGTGCTCGCCACCGAGTTTCCACGCGTGCGCGTGGACGTTCCCACGCGCATGGCGGCTTCGCATCCCGAAGCGGTCTACCGAGGTCTTGCGCTGTCGCGCTCGACGAAAGCCGTGACGGTCGGCATCGCACGCGCCGGTACGATGCCTTCGCAAGTCGTCTACGACTTGATGAATGAAGTGCTCGACCCAAATCTCGTGCGGCAAGATCACCTCTTCATGAGCCGACAAACGAACGAGCAAGGAACGGTCATCGGAGCGACGTGGCACGATGCGAAAATCGGACGCGATGTCGGAGATCGCATCGTGCTCTTTCCCGATCCGATGGGCGCAACGGGCTCATCGATCGTGAGTGCCGTCTCGTACTACAAAAACGCGCTCGAAGGCACCCCCGCAAAACTCATCGCGCTGCATCTCATCGTGACGCCCGAGTACATCCAGCGCGTCACGAAAGAGCATCCGGACCTGGAGATCTACGCGTATCGGCTCGATCGCGGTTTGTCAGCACCAGCAATCTTGCGCACCGAGGCCGGTCAAAACATCGCCGAAGAACGCGGCCTGAACGATCATCAGTACATCGTCCCAGGCGCAGGCGGCGTGGGCGAGATCCTCAACAACGCCTGGGTTTGACCAAGTACGACGTTCACGAAATCGGTAGCGCAATACGGAACGTCGACCCCCGCCCCACATCACTCTCGCACCAGATGCGCCCACCGTGGCTCTCGACGATGTTGCGCACGATGGCAAGGCCAAGCCCCGTGCTGCGCTCGCCTCCCGTCGTTCGCGCACTCGTCTTCTGGAAAGGCCGAAACAGCTTGTCCACCTCGCCGCTCGGAATACCAACGCCTTGGTCGGTGACCGAGATGATCGCTTGGTCGCCGTCTCGCTCGAGCCGCACATCGACGCGCGTTCCTCGGTGGGAAAACTTGATCGCGTTCGACACCAAGTTGTTGAGCACTTGCTCGAACTTGCGACGATCGATCACGAGCTCGAGGTCGCACTGCTGCTCGAAGACGAGCTTGATCCGCTTTTTCTCGGCGACGACTTGGTTCGTCGTGACGTTCTTCCGAATCATGGCCGCAAGGTCGGTGCGGCGCAGATCGAGTCGAATCACGCCCGACTGAATCATCGAAAAGTCCAAAAGATCGTTGATGAGCCCCAACATGAAGTCGCTCGACGAACGGACGACGCCCAAAACTTCCGTTTGCTCGTCGGTGACTGGACCTGCATCGCCCGACAGCATGAGCTCGGTGTAGCCAAGAATGACGCCGAGCGGATTGCGCAAGTCGTGAGCAGCGATGCTCAAGAACCGGTTCTTCTCCTCATTCGTGCGCGCAAGCTCGGCGTTCTTCGTTCGCAATTCACTCGTGAGCTCCTCGAGCTGCGCGCGAAACCGATGTCGCTCGATCGCGTATCGCATCGTGCGCACGAGAAGCGACTGGTCGAATTGTCCCTTGAACAAATAGTCCTCGGCTCCGCACCCGAGCGCCGCGAGCGCCAAACGTTCATCGGAGTTGGCCGTGAGCACCACGACGGCAACTCGCGGAGCCGCGGCCAACAGCGCCTTCAGTCCATCGAGACCCGTCGAGTCCGGAAGCATCAGATCGAACGCAACGGCATCGACGTGCGTGGCCGCGACGAACGCCAGCGCATCCGCCAAAGATGCGACGCCATCGACTCGAAAACCGTCAGCCTCGAGAAGCAATCGCAACTGCAGCGCCTGCGTCGGGCTGTCCTCCACGACGAGTACGCGAGGATGGGCCTCGGAAGTTTTGTCCTCCAACGTTCTTTACCCTTCGAGCTGCACGCGACGTTACAGGAGCTGGTGAATCACGTCGAGAAGCTGGTCCTTGTCGAAAGCGCTCTTGACGAGATACGCGTCCGCTCCTGCCTCGAGACCTCGCGCCTTGTCTTGCTCGGTCCCAAGACCCGTCATGAGCACAACGGGAAGCTTGGAAAATACGCGCGATGCACGAATGGCTTCGGTCAAGGCAAACCCATCCATCCGCGGCATTTCCACGTCGGTGAGCACCAAATCGGCTCCTCGTTCTTCGAGGATCCGCAGTGCATCCTGGCCGTCGACAGCCACCGTCACCTCGAACCCAGCAGCCTCCAAGATGGTTCGATTGAGCGTCCTCGTCGTCGGTGAATCGTCGACGACGAGAATGCGTCGTTTCGGCGGTTTGTCGTGAGCGACGCGTCGCGGAAGAGCCACCGTGCGAACGGCACGAAGCTTCGGAAGCGCCGCGATGATCTCTCCAGAATTCAAGATCAACGCCACTCGTCCGGTTTCGAGCACCGTCGCACCTCCGACGTACCGCACTCGACGCAGCCTTCGACCAAGGTTCTTGACGAGAATTTCATCCACCAAAACGAGCCGATCGACAACGAGTCCCACCGCATGGCCACGTCCCGAAATGACGACAACGTGCGTGTCGTGATCGAGCTCGTCACGTTGCTGTTCCCCGAGTCCGAGGAGCTGCGAGAGCGAGATGACTTCGAGAAGCGCGCCGTCGTGCACGAACATCGCCCGCCCCTCGATGAAGCGAAGGTCGTCGTCGCTCACACGCACCATGCGCTCGACGCTGGTCGAAGGGAGTGCAAAGAGCTGGCCAGAAACCTCGACGACCACGGCTCGAAGCGTGGTGATCGTGAGGGGAACGATCAGTGCAAAACGGGCACCATGGCCCGGTTGCGACGCGACGTCGACTTGCCCGTGCAGCGATTCCACACGGCTCTTGACAATGTCGAGGCCGAGCCCTCGACCCGACACGAGCGTCAACTCAGACGACGTCGACAAACCCGGCAGGAAGACGAGTCGGGTGAAGTCATCGACCGACGCATCGGAGACAAACCCATGCTCGAGCGCTCGCGCGACGATGGCTGCAGCATCGAGCCCCGCGCCATCGTCAGTGACCGAGATCTCCACTTGGGAACCGCGCAGCGTCGCCGTAATCTCGATGCGCCCGCGCGCAGGTTTACCGCTACGTGTACGCACATCCGGCAACTCGATGCCGTGATCGACCGCGTTACGCACGAGATGCACGAGCGGATCCTTGAGACCTTCGAGGATGTACCGATCCAGCTCGACTTCGCCGCCACACACGACGACCTCGACCTCTTTGCCTCGCTCCAGCGCCAAATCGCGCACAGCGCGGCTGATGCCCGTCGCAACGTCGGCAAACGGGAGCATCCGTATGCCTTTCACGTCCGCATCGATGGCCGCGGCGATACCGTGACACGCACGCGTCGTCGTGCGCATGCTCGTCGAAAGTCGTTCGAGGTCTCGTTCGAGCTGACCGACGAGAGCACGGGCACGGTCGAACGATTTGCGAAAGGACAAGGGCAACACGCCGGGCCAATCGCCCACCGCGAGCTTGTCGAGCGGCCGTTCGAGACGATGCCACTCGGCGCGGAGCTGCGAAAACACATCGACGATCGCATCGACATCCTGCACGCGCACATCCAAGTGCGAACGCGCAACCGAAAGCTCGCTGGCCAGCGTGAGAAGCTGGTCGAGCTTCTGCGCCGCGACGCGCACGTAGCCCACGGCTGTTGGGTCCATCGACGTACGCGAGGGCAAACTCGTCGCCTCGGGCAACGATGCAGGTGCAACCGTCACCGTTTGCCCGAGGAGCCCCGCGCTTGCCGTGAGCGGCGCTTTCGCACCGATCTGCGGTGGCGAAGCCGTCGAGAATCGCTTCGTGACGAGCTCGACGGGTGCCCCATCGAGACCATGCCCCTCGCGCAGCCGTTTGCCTGCGTCGTCCAGCGCATCGACAGCGGCAAACAGAAGCTCGAAGGCGGGTTTGTCGAGGTGTCGTTCGTCCCTGTCGACCGCGCCGAGAAGCTCCTCGACGTGGTG
This sequence comes from Polyangiaceae bacterium, assembly GCA_016715885.1. Taxonomy (NCBI): domain Bacteria; kingdom Pseudomonadati; phylum Myxococcota; order Polyangiales; family Polyangiaceae; species Polyangiaceae bacterium. The sequence continues at coordinate 643,499 of JADJXL010000002.1, read as the reverse complement.
ACACAGCTTCTCGATCGGGGACAAACTCACCGCACGCGCCGCGCCTTTCAAGCTATGCGCAGATCGAAGCAAGTTGCGAAGAATCTCTTGGCGCGCGGCACCTACCGGGTTTTGCTCCAGCGCGAGCAGACAATCGTTTTGCACGCGAACATGCTCGGCAAGCTCGCCAAGAAAAACTTGAATGAGCTGCTCGAAAAGCCGCGCCTTATCGATCATGCGAAGACTCGCCGACCTTCGACAGCATGTCGCGCAGCCGTTCGCTGAGCTTCGTCAAGTCGGCGACCGCTTGTTCAACCTGGCTCACCGCAATCACGTTCTGTCGCACGGCTTGCTCGATCGTTCGCATGGCCACGTTGATCTGCATCATGCCCGTCGCCTGCTGAGTTGCTGATGCAGCGATCTGCCCAGCCGAATCGGATGCATCGCCAAGAAGCTCCGACAGCGACTTGATCGTTTCACCCGCGCGCAGCGCAGACGTGACCGTGGCCTGCACCGTTTTCGCGCCATCTTCGGCCGAGATGACGGCCGCGTTGGTCGACTTCTGAATTTGTCCGAGGATCTGCCGCACCTTCTGCGTTGCTTTTTTCGATTGCTCGGCAAGCGCACGCACTTCGGCCGCAACGACGGAAAATCCGCGACCATGCTCGCCTGCACGCGATGCTTCGATGGCCGCGTTCAGCGCAAGCAGATGCGTCTGTTCGGCCATTTCGTTCACGGTCGTAATGATGTCGCCAATCGTCTGCGCCTGCTCCGCAAGCTCGATGATCGACTCCGCAATCGACTCGGCCTTCTTGCGCGCACCATTCATCGCGTCGATGGTGTCGTCGATGGCCTTGCGACCCGCTTTGCCAAGATCGTCCGCTCGGCGCGAAGAGTCCGCGACCGAACGCACGCGCAACGCCGCATGCTCCGCTGATTGTGTGATCTCGTTGATCGTCGCCACGGTTTCGGTAAGCGACGTCGCCTGATCTTCACTGCTCGCTGCTTGCTGCGACGTGATCGCCAAGAGCTCGGCCGACGCGGTCGCGAGCTGATTGACCGACTCCTTCGTGCTGTCGATGAGCTTCGTGCGTTCCGACTGCGCGCGCAGATCCTGCAAGATGCCAATGAAAATGCGGCCTCGGTTTCCCTGCTGCTCGGTCACGCGCAGGTAGACAGGAAAAACCGTGCCGTCCTTGTGTTGTCCCGGAACGGGCCGGCCAATCCCGATGATGCGAGCTTTGCCCGTCCGCAGGTACCGCTGCACGTAACCGTCATGTGCATCGGCATGCGGCGACGCCGCCAAAATCGATACGTTGCGACCAACGAGCTCGTCGGCTCGATATCCAAACAACCTCTCGGTCGTCTCGTTCACGTCGAGGATCGTGCTCTGCTCGTCGATCGTCACGACCGCATCCGACGTGTTGTTCAAAATGGCGCGCAATCGAGGCTCGTGCGCGGCGTTCTGCTCACGCTCGATGATGCGCCTGATGAGCATCAGCAAGAGCAGCCCCACCGCAACGTTTGCCGCGCCGATCACGTACTGCAACGTCTCGACGCGCGCGATCCGATCCGCAAACGCCGGCGCATCGGATTTCAGCGCCCGCAAGATGTCGGCGTTCACCAAGAAGATGACGCCCGTCGCGATCATCAGAAAGAGGACCGCCAAAAGCAGCTTCGCTCCAAGGCTCTTCCAAAAAGGAAGCGTCGCATCGAAGCCCAGTCGCGTGCTCATTGCACCTACGTCTCCTCCGCTTGCTCGACGACGAGTCGCTCGTCCTCGAGAAGCGCTGCACCATCGATGACGAGTATCCCGTCAGCGGTCATGCCCACGATGTGGCGACGCTCGCCCGATAGGGAAAGGCGCGGCGTGGACAGCACACGAGCGTTCGGTAAAACGGTCACCGTCACCAGTTCATCACAACGAAGGGCAAACTCGCCATGCGTCTGCCCGAGCACGATGAGGAGGCCCGCATCACGGTGATCTGCCGGACTTCCCGCTCCAAAGAGGCGCTCGAGATCAACGACGGCAACGATGTCACCTCGGATGTTTTCCACGCCCAGAAACCATGCCGGCGTACCCGGCACCGGCGTAAGCCCCGTGCTGCGAATCGTTTCACACACGTACGAAACGCCAATCGCGTAGCGCTCACCGGACAGCGCAAACACGAGAACGTCGACCCCTGCCTCCGATTCGTCCGGTGCACGCGACGCGCGAGCAAGCAAACGCGCGCGTTCCTCGAGAACACGCTGCGCGTCTTGCGCGGATGCAGCTCGGCCCAGCAGCTCATCCTCGACGTTTGTCACGGCCAATCGTTCGCGAACCGATCGCCAGTCGATGGATGCCTCGTCCGTCACGAAGCAGCCCCATGCAGCTCGAGCCCCTCGATGCGGCGTGCCATCGCCTGCGCCATCACCGCCGCTGATTCACCATTCGACAGCGGCACGAGAGCATCCGGCGCGAGCGAAGAACAAATTCGGTGAGCGTTACGAAACGCTCGCACCGCGTCGCGAGCAGCACCTCGATGCATCAAGAGCACGCCGAGTAGGGCATGACAAACCGCCGACGATCGGTCCAAGTACAGCGCTCGGCGCAGCGTATGCTCCGCATCGGAGTGTTTGTCGCGTGCCGCGAGCAAGTTCGCATGCTCGTACCGCAGCTCGACCGACATGGGAAACGACTCCACCGCACGCGCACACTCGCGCTCGGCCGCTTGTATGTCGATGTTCCCGAGCGCGCGGACGCGAATCAGTCGCGCTTCGACGCCCAGCGCTGGATCGCACGTGAGCTCGGCTGCGCGCGTATAGTGCCCCTCGGCCATCGCCGCATGAGCTGCGTCGATGCGATGATCCTTCGCGATGACGACTTCGCTCGCAGGTTCGGGTTTTGCCGCAGGCAGAGGCACCGCGTCTTGCGAGAAGCATTCAGGCAAGCTCGTGCACGGAGCGGCCGTGGTCGTCACAGTGACCGCAACTGGCTTCATCAGGGCCGTCTTGCGCCGATAAAACGTGCAGCCGGATTCGACGAATGCTTCGAGCGGCGCGAACGGCTCGAGCGATGGATCCGACGGCCCCGTGATGAGCACACCTCCGTCGCTCAGCGATGCTGCGAGTTTTCGAGCGACGAGCGAAATTGCTTCACGCCCAAAATAAATGAAAACGTTGCGGCACAAAACGAGATCCAGCTCGTGACGACAAGGAGGAGCGTCGGTCACCAGGTTCATGCGACGAAACTCGACGCGCGCCTTGATCAGCGGATCCAGGATCCAGTGGTACCCATCGTGGTGCAGGTAGCGACTCGTGAGGTTCGCTCCGGGACCTCGCAGCGACCAAGCTCGGTACACGCCCTGACGCGCATGTTCGATCGCGATCGAAGAAAGGTCGGTGGCAAGGATCGACGAACGGTCGGCGATCCGTTCCTCTTCGAAAACCATCGCGAGCGAGTAAGGTTCTTCGCCGGTCGAGCAGCCTGCGCTCCACGCTCGAAACACATGACGAGAGCCGAGCCGCGCCAAGACATCGGGGATCACCTTGCGCCGTATGAAGTCGAAATGCTGCGGTTCGCGGAAAAAGTACGTCTCGCCCACCGCAAGCTCACGAGCTACGTCCTCGACGGCCGCGTTGTCGTACGCGATTCGTTCGCCCAATTGCTCGATGCCGTCGCATCCGGTCACATTTGCGACGCGCTTGACTGACGCTTCGAAAATGCCGCGCCGTAAAGCGGGCACGGATATCCCGGTGCGCTCCGTGAACAGGTGCACGAGGGCATCGAGCTCGGCGTGTTGATTCATGTACGAGCCGTCGTCTGCATGAACGGCGTTTTCCCCTTCCAGCGCTCCCAGGATACACTCGACCCCTCGGACAGTGGGGCTTTTGCGACCCGAAACGGCCCGTAGCTCGAATGGAATCGCAGAATATGACGAAAACGGTGCTGACGTTTCAAATTGGCGATCTGCGGTGCGGACTTCATGAAAATGACGTTGCAGAAATTGTCCATGCCGTGAGCGTGACGCCGCTTCCGGGAGCGCCGCCCATCGTCAAGGGAGTGATCTCCGTGCGCGGCGTTCTTACTCCGGTTCTCGATCTGCGGCCACGTCTCGGGGCTGCACCGAAAGCCGTATCACCAGCCGACCATTTCATTCTCATCCGTACGACGGGAAGGCTCATCGCGCTGCATGTGGATCGTGCCGATGCGCTGATCGAGGTGGAATCTGCATCGCTTGTCGAAGCGGCACCCATCACGCGAGGCAATGGGGTCGTGACGGGCGTGGCCACGCTTGCCGATGGATTGGTGCTGATTCACGAGCCAGCGCGATTTCTATCGGAAGCGGAAGCCGCGAGTCTGGAACGAGCGATTGCGTCGGTTGCGCCGTAACGAAATGCGACGTATGGGCGGACAATTTCCGACCCAGTCGTTCAAGATGAGGTCGACGGTGTATCGATCGGCGTGCCATGTTCAGCGCGCCAGCCTCGTATGCTTCGAGGCGCAGGGAGGTTTGTGATGAATTGGAAGCTCATTGGCGCATTGATTCTCGGTGCTGGACTGGTCACGGCGTGTGGTGCGGGCCAACAAGAACCCGCGTCACCGGCCCCTGGCAGGGAACCCGCTCCCGAGGAAGCAAAACCCGGTAGCGAGGCAAAGCCTGGCATGATGCGAAGCGCCGAGCCGGAAGCACCTAGCCCGGAAGGAGCAAGCCCCACGGACGGCGCCGCTGGCGGCGCTCCGCCGCCCGGAGCCTCACCCAACTTGCAGCCCCAGGGCATCATGGTGCCCGAGCGCAAAGACAAGTAATCGTTTCAGCCGTCTGCTTTCGGCGCTGCATTCTGCGCCAATTGCCATTCGCGGAGCCAATTCGTCGCCCGATCGAAGACGATTTTGGTAAAACCACCGCGGACATTTCCCAAAGCAGCCACGTCCCCAAGCGCCTTTTCTACGTCTGCTGCAGACGCGCTACCGGATTGTGCCTGATGCAAAACAATCCATAAATTCGCCGTACGAGACCAACCCTGCTCACCCTGTTGCTCGGCAATTTGCATGGCTACCGCTGCGTCGCGCAGCGCATCGTCGGGTCGGTGCAGCACATCCAAAATTTCCGCTCGCCTAAGCAAGGAGAGCGCCTGCAATCGGTCACCTCGCTGGCTCTGTATTCGAATGGCTTCGTCGATGCTGACGAGCGCTGCATCAAGCTCCCCAAGCCTCCGCAATGCATCCGCGCGCAATGACCAAGCCATCGCCCCGAGGACCGCGTCTCCGGCCGCCAATGCAAGGCGAACGACCTCCGCAGCCTTTTCTGCCGCTTCGCGGGCCTGCCCTTCGCGAAGGAGAAATGCGGCCATGTTTTGCAAGAAAAGCACTCGATTGCCGTGCATGCCTCGCGCCTCGGCCGCGCCCACGAGCCGTCGAAGCCGCTCAATCGCGCCGCTCGTGTTTCCAAGCTGGGCCTCGATGACCGCCAAGTCTCCTTCCGTGTGAATCTTCTGCCATATCGACGACGTTGCATTCGCAATGGCCAGCGCCCGCTCGAGGTCCACCGCAGCAGCGGTAAGGTCGGGTGGACTTGCCTCGTACCGCAATTCTGCGCATAGAATGCGCGCCGCAAATTCGAGCGCCGGGCCCATCGTCTCGGCCAGCGCAATAGCTTCGGTTACCATCGGAATCGCATCCGGCCCGCGAGCATGCCCAGCCACGGCCAGCCGCGCTTCGCAACGAATCGCGGCTCCCCCAAACGCGTCCGCATCGGCCACCAATTCGTCATCCCGTACCGAAGTCTCTCGCAACCCACGAGCCACACGCAGCCGCAGAATGCGCCATTCGAGCGCCGCTTCGACAAATGCCGCGCCTCGCTCCGCTCGAATGTCGTTTTCCAGCCTTTCGAGTCGCGTGCGCGCTTCCTTGAAATGACGCCCTTCAATCAAGAGCCGCACGATCGACAATTCCACATGCATTCGTTCGTCCGCGCTCGCTATGAGTGCAATCAGCCTGTCACCGAGACCCATTGCCTCCATGAACAAGCCCGATGCCGCTGCCTCCTGCATCGCCCTGCCAAACCAATGCCTCGCCTGTTCTGCGACGCCAAGCTTGTCATAACCATACGCCAAAAACTCGGCATCCGAATCCGCTCCAGGCTTTGTAGCCACCACGTCCAGCAACGATCGGTATACTTCGACGAAAAACCGCCGGCTCCGCACGAGATTCAACACCGCCTGACGCAACATCTCTTGCGGAAAGTCGTATTCGCGCGCGTCACGCGTCGCCGTCAATAGCCCCGCCGAAAGCAATCCATCCAGCGCCTGTCCAAGATCCGCCGGACGAAGCACCGCCGAAAGCGTGTCCGCATCGATACCACCTCCATGCAGCGCCACGACCGCCAGCACGCGCAATGCCAGACGCCCCACCGCCGCACCACCATCGAATTGCCGCGACAACTTCGCCTGCACCAGCGTCGCGACGCCAGGTAAATCCTCGTCGAGCACGCGATCGTCCGCAGGCTCGAATTGGTCATTGCGAAAAACGATGGACCCCGTCGCGCGCCATGCCAAAATGCCATGTACCAAGAAAAACGGTATTCCCTCGGCGCCGCGGAGCACCGCTTGCTCCAATGCAGGACATAAAGGCCCCACGGCTCGAACCACCTCGGCTGCATCATCCGCACCGAGCGGCGACAGCGGTACATGCCGAATCGCCGAATGCGCATGCGTACCCAAATGCGAAAGCAGCGCACGCAATTGCGCCGACGGAGACGGCTCGTGACGAAGCGCCGCCAAAATCAATAGCCGCGCGCCCGCTTCCGCCGCTGCCTTGTCGCAAAGCCGCCGCAATAACTCGAGCGTATACGGGTCGGCCCATTGCAAGTCATCGATCACCAAAATGAGCGGCGCATTCGCGGCTGCATCGAGCAGCGCGGTCTCGACCACTTCGAGCTCGCTGCCCGGAGCCCGCGCCTCGCGCAACATTTCATGCAAAAGCGCCGTCGAAAGCGCCTTGCGCAACCCCGGTACCGCATCCGATTCCTGAGCCGAAAGCGCTTTGGCCGCCCGCGCGAGCGGCTGGAGCAATCTTTGCCTTTCAGGGCGACATACGGCGCGCAAAACACGCGACCCCGAAAGACCCGCCCGTTCAACGATTGCATCGAGAAGGCGCGTCCGACCCACGCCCAATGGCCCGCTGAACATGACCACTTGCACGCGCCCGCGCCGAGCTTCGGCCAATGCACCGAGCGCCACGGAAACGGCATCGTCTCGACCGACGAGCGGCGGATGCTGCAATAGCTCCGGACCCGATTCGATGGCCGCCGACATACGCTTGTCGAACAATCCTCGATCGAACGTCCCATCGTCCGAAACTGCCGGCGCACTTTGCGCTCCGCGACGTTCGGCCAACATTCGTTCGACCTCGCGAGCCACCCAATCGGCATGTTGCGGGCGCACGTGAGGTTCGGGGGCGCAAAGCTTGTCCACGAGCCACACGACATCCGGGCGACACCGCAAATTGAATTGCTGCGAAATGACGGCCGGCGCAACGGGCACATACTCGGTCGTCACGGCAACCGTCGCATCGTCCACGAGCATCGTTTCGGCATCCGCGACGGTTTCGTCTTCGCTCGGCAATCGGCCCGTGAGCAGCTTGCGCAGCGTAATCCCCAGGGCATACAGATCGCTCGCGGGTGAAGGCAACCATCCCGAATGCAGAATTTCGGGTGCAATGTATCCGGGTGTTCCGACGATGAAACACCGCGCTTCGAGCTCCATGGCTTGACGTCGTGCGGGATCCAAATCTGCCACGACGCCAAAATCAATCAGTTTGTAGCCAAAGGAGCCGCAAACGATATTCGCCGGCTTCACGTCTCGATGCACGAGCCCTGCGGCGTGTACGGCGGACAGTGCCCATGCGACTTGCGCCACGGCTTCGAGCACTTCTCGTTCGTCGAGGTGTCCGAGCCGATTGAGTCTTCCATCGAGCGACTCGCCGCCGACGTACTCCATGGCGAGGCCGAACGCATCGGTCGACTTGTCGCGGAAGACGGAGAAGAACCGCACGACGCTTGGGTGCTGCACGCGGCAGAGTGCGCGGGCTTCGGCGAAGACGCCATCGCGCCAAGCGGATGCGTCTGCGGAGGCGGGATCGATGCCATCGGGGAGGAAGAAGAGTTTCAGTGCGACGTCGCGGAGTTTCTTGCCGTCGTGGATTTCCTCGGCGAGAAAGACAGGGGCGAAACCGCCGCGTCCGAGGGGTTTCAGGATGCGGTAGGGGCCGAAGGCATCCCCTGGGCCGAACGCCTTGCGCGCAGGTACTTGGCCGTCGGGGGGATGCATCGGAAGGGGAGCTTAACGCCGCACCGTGGCATGAGGGAAGCAGAAGAGGGAGGGACCTCGATCATCGCCCACCCGGACCTCATCCATCCTCCACCACTTCGCCAACCGATCGCCCTCCCCTGGCCAAGCATTCACCAAATTCGGCCAACCGTTGCCCACTCGAACCTCGATCGTCGCCCGTTCATCGGCCAATGCTTCCCCGATCGCACCCGATCCCATGCCCATCGAGTGGCCATCCATTCGCCCCACTTTGGCCTAGACATCTCGAATCATCGTCGGTTACCGTACTGGTCCACACCCAAAGGAGGGCCATCGTATGGAGAACAAGGTAGGCGACAAACCGCCGTCGGCAGAAGAGGCCGCAGACTTGCTCGCAAAAGCGAAGGATCTTGCGACCAAGCTCAAGGTGCATGGCATCACGCTCACGGTGGATGACCGAAAACGGACGCTGCGGCCTCGCCGAGGTGCCGATGTGCACGTGCAGCGCGTCGTGGAGCTTGCGGCGAAGTATGGCGTGGCATTGCCGAACATCCCGCTCGCGGGGATGTCGAATGATTTGCTGCTCGCGAGGCAATATCAGCCCATCGAAGACGAATTGCGCGTCGCTTTGCAGATCGCCGAAGACACGGGGACGCAAGCAGGGTCCGAAGCGTGGGAGGCATTCTTGGCGTATTACGGTGTGCTCTCGTCGATGGCCCAGCGCATGCCGGATTTGGCGGCCGAGCTGCAACCGGTGGCCGATTTCATGGCCAGGGGTCCGCGCAAGAAGGCGACGTAATCGTTGGCATCGTGAGCGCCGTATGCGCTCGCCCGCGAATGCATGACCGTTCTCGCAAAGAGCGCGCTCATCAGGACGAGCCCAGGCACGGCTACGCTGGGGGATCGACCCACGTCCAAACCTCCGAAAAGAGGCAGGCGTAGATTGTCGCCTTTCCGAATGCCGGTCCGGCGTCCACATCCGGCACGATTTCATTTCCAAGCTCCGGCGGGATCGTCTGGTAACCGGGGTATGCGGCTTCGATCTCCGCTGCAATTGCTTCCGGTTTTTCGTCGGGGTCCCCCCTATCGTGAATCCCGTAATACGGCCCGAGCAAGCTCACGTGGAAGCTGAGCGAAGCCCTGTTAGAGAGCGAGGGAACGGGCTCCAAGTCCTTGGGTCGATAAATGCGAGCCGAATAGGCTGGGGTTACCCACCCCGCCAACAGACAGATCGACTCGTTTTGAAGACTGTATCGATCCCCCAAACGTCGGATCATCGTTTCCCAGATTGGGTATTGCACTCGTCCACGGTTCGCCGCCTCCACCAAACGGCGATGCTCTTCGGTATCCTCGTAGACAGGCTCGCCGGGAGGTACGTGGACGCGGTCAATATGTAGCATTCCCCGCGGGTAGAAGCGGTAGACGACGTCGAGCAGCTCGAAACGCGTAATTTCATTCACAACTTTACCCTTGCGCCCAAGCCCGGGTACATGGTCGGAAACGCCGCCCGCACGCCAGTGCGGAACGTATCGCAGAAGATCCCCTGGGGAAGTTTGTAGTCCATGCCAGCTCCGACGCTGTTGGCGACCGTTGCGCTCATGGTGGCCGCACGGCTGGGCGGGATTGCCCCCAGCGCCTCGGTCCGAAGTGGCATGCCGATGGTGATAGGGCAGTACCACTTGATGTAGGTGATTGGGAGACTGATTCTTATGAACTCCAGGTTGGCTTTGGCCTCTTGCCACCCGCCCGGGCCCGTACCGTTATGCTGGAGGATGGTGACAAACGGGAACTCCGATGGCTTGAAGTTCGGAAACGTGACCCCGTCCGGTGCTTCGGTCGGCTCCGTGTGATCCACTGGAAGGTTGACATCGCCCGAGGCCGGTGCTCGGACCCCGACGTCACCACCGCCGCCCAACGCGAGTCCCACGAAGCCGACGCTGAGCAATGCGCGAAAGGCAATCATCTCAATCTCCTTGCGGCCGAATACACCAGCATTGCAATCATTGCAAGCACGCACCTCGACCCTGATTTGCTGCTCGCAAGTCAATATCAGCCCATCGAAGATGAATTGCGCGTCGCTTTGCAGATCGCCGAAGACACGGGGACGCAAGCAGGGTCCGAAGCGTGGGAGGCATTCTTGGCGTATTACGGTGTGCTCTCGTCGATGGCCCAGCGCATGCCGGACTTGGCCGCCGAGCTGCAACCGGTGGTCGATTTCATGGCCACAGGCCCGCGAAAGAAGGCGACGTAATCGAATGCAGCAGCCCCAGTCGCTACGTCGTTTGGGGGCGCTCGAGCCAGGCTTCCAACTCCGCGGGAGTCCGTTCGATCACCATCGGCATCACCTGATCGGCACCGAGGTTCCGAATCCGCTGCACCAACGTCTTCCGTTCGGTAGCCGTGAGCGCTCGCCCAAGGCGGAGCTCGAACAATCGAACACGCTCCTGCATGAACTGCTGTGTGACCCGTCGCGTGACCCGTTGCGTGACCTGTTGCGTGACCTGTTGCGTGAGCTCAGCGCGCTCTTTCTTCTCGATCTCCCGGTACCACTCGAGCATGTTCATGATTAAACTCCCCGTTGTCGCAGGTGCCGGCGACGTGGGACTCGGCAACTGCAATTGTACCCGCTTCACCCAGCTCTTTGCAAGTCCCTTTTCCCAGGCATCTTCGGGCAACGCATCCAACTCGCGCAGGGCTTCCTCACACAGCCGTTCGTCCCCGAGCAACCTCAGCAGAAGCGTTTCCCGCGTTTTCGCTAGCTCGCGAATCACCACGAGGTCCACCTGCCAACCAGGATGCATCGTCTTGTAGTGCCCTGACGAACCCGCTATCGGTTGGAACCCAAAACGATGCAGCACCAAATTGGGGCGCCCTACGGTCAGATGCCACAAGCTTGGTCGCCGACAAACCGCCTTTGCACGTTCCTCGAGGATGCCCCACCACGCGTGGCGCTTGCCATACGAATCGTGAAATTCCCGCTCGTCGACACGATCGCTCCAAATCTCGATCACCGCCGGCGTCAACGCGATCTCCGCCAATACCCCGCCAAACCTCGGCGCGTCCCGCTGTTTGACCTCGTCCGGGACGTACCAAACATCGAAACGCTTCGCGTCCATCGGCGGAATCTCCACTTCGACGAGCGTTTCACCGTGCAATTCGAACAACCCGCTCACGAGTGTTTTCCCGAGCAGATCATGGGCTTTGGTGATCATGTTGAGGCGAGCCTCGTCTACCGTATGGCCTTGTCAAGGCATTCGTCCGTCCAGTCGATTCCTTTTCCCACACCGTTCGTCATAGTCAATGGGTTTGGCACGGGATCCTGAAAAAAACCCGGCCCAGCCAAACGTGACGCATGTCGACATCCTTCACGTTTGGCGCGACGCTCGATACACGTCCGCGAGCCAATCGGCTGTAGCAATGACCTGGGCTTGCCAAGGAGCTCCGGCGAGATCAAATGCATCGCCAAAGATGGGAACGAAAGCAATCGCTATGACCCACCAAGGGTCTTCCAATTCGGCAGTGCGGTCGCCCAATCAAAACCGCATCGTCACCGTTGTCACTTCACCACCGGGCAAATCCGGCAATACGACGACCATTCCGTCTTCGAGCGGCGATATCGTCGCGCCCGACGGCGCATCGACACCAACGATTTCCTTCGATACGCGGAGTCCAAGACCCGCAACGGGCGCGCTCGGGAAAAGTGTCACGGTGAGCGTCCGCGCGAATTCGTCGTATTCCATTCGGCGAATCTCCACATTGCCACGCGCCGCCCAGAATTGACCGAATGGAACGGGGCCCATCGCCTTCACTCCTTCGGGAAGCTTGGCAATGATCTCTTGCTGCGCCTCGAGCTTGTAATCGGTCACGTTCGGATGCACGAGCAGCGATGTGGGTGCTCCATTATCGGCATTCGCCGCAATGATGTCGAGCGCCTCGGCCGTACGCATGTCGAGCCGCGGCGGCAACTCGTCCTCGAGCGTGACGGGCAATTCAATGACAGGCACACCTCGCGCATCCGGCCATTCCGTGAGAAGCTCGAATGGGAAATTCGAAAGCACTTCGCCAATGGCTCGGGTCGAATCAATCGAATATCCGAGACGCGGAAGCGTTTCGGGCGAATTCGCATGATAACTCAGCTCGCCAGCCCGAAACGCAATGGTCTCGTGCTCGACTCCAATCGAGCGAAGCGCTCCGTCGATGAGCGACTTGGAGACCATGAGCTCGCCAATGAGCGATCCGTCTTTGGTGAGCAGCGGAGTGACATTGAAAGGTTGATAGGTGGGATATTGTTCGCTGCCGTCACCGAGCGGCAATTGGTCGAGCATTTTCGAATGCGCGACGGTATGTGACCCGACCGTATGACCAAGGGCGAGCATTTCAGCGAGCTGACAACCTCGCAAGGGTGTAAAAAATGGATTGTCCTGGCTATCGGGGACGTACTTGGTATGCGCAAAGTAGGTCGACGTGGCGCCTTGCGCTTTTTCCGCGGCCGCGAAAATGAGCGAATTGTCGTAACTGGGTCCCCAATCGAGATCGTGCGAGACGAGCAGCGCCGAACGGAGGCCAAACGGCGCGGTGTGCAATCGGACGCCAAATCGAACGCGGGCGTCATAAATGTCGCGCACCATGAGGAGCCACGTATCGGTCCCAGGCTCGAATACGTTGATGTAAGCGCGCGCCGCGCCCGAAAGCGGGTGGCCCAAATGATTGCGGATGACCGTGTCGCGGAAATCGACGCCAAAGACGTAGACGACACCCGGACCAACGACGCGGCGAGTGATCGCGGGAGCGCCATCGTCGAAACGCGCGAGCACTTCGGCATCCGAATTGGGCGCAAGCTCGAGCGCCCATGTATTGAGATAATCGCTGCCCTCCGACCCGAGCCGAATTTCACGTTCCTCCGGCCTATCGAGCGACGGAAACGCCGCCTCGCCGGCGCTCGTGAGCGTCACCGTCGAATGCTTTTGGTCGAACTTCGCCCCTGAAAGACCGGCAATTTCTGATAATTGCGGAACGTCTGAATGGCGCATGACGAGCGTTCCGCCCTTGGCGAGATAATCGATGATCGACTGCATTTCGAGCTCGCCCGGTATGACTTGCTCCGGATATGCCTCTGGGAAAAACATGGCCATGTCGTGCTGCAATGCGAGCTTCGGGGCCGTCGTCGTCGCCCAGGGCAGCCCCATGGCGGACGTGATACGCAGGACCGCACGAAGATCCTCGGGTTGGGGCGACAGCAGGAGCACACCAATTTGTTTTGGCCAATGCTCCGAAGGCGGCGTGAGCGTGATTTTATCGAGCTCGATGGGAGGCGCGAGCGAAACGTCTGCGACGGGCAAATTCGTAATGATGCCCGTCTCGTATTTGGTCTGGTCGATGCTCGCGCATATTTGCACGTAATCGAGTGCGGGTGACGCGTCGGGCGGATTGTCGTTTACATCAATTCCGCCGCAAGCGGGAACGCACGCGAGCAGACACGCAAGACGGATCGCCGGAGTTTTTCGATATGAAGCCAATGCCATGAACGCGAGCATGGCATGAAATTCGTTTTGAGTCCGGCAATCGAATGTTTTTTGATCCTCCTTCGGCGCTTCCGTTCTGAAACGAAACCATTGTGTCGAGATCGAGCTACCGAATTATCCATTTTTCCATTTTCATCGCTGGTAGAATTGGCGTCGCAACAAATGAGCAGTCTGGCGTGAGCGTGGGTACTGGCGGCTGCACACCGCTTCCGACGCGTTCGAGAGCAGCAGGATCCCGGTGCCCAACCAAGATGCAGCCGCGGGAATTTTCGCATGAGTGCACGCAAAATCACTTGAAAGTTCATACCATCAGGTGAGATAGTCCCCGTCATGCTTGGGGCGGCGCTTGTCGGCGAACGATTTGAACTTTTGGAAACAGCGGGCAGTGGGGGGATGGGCACGGTGTACCGGGCCATCGATCACGCCACGGGTAGCGTGGTTGCGGTCAAGGTGCTGCGAGATTCGGGGCCGGAGTCGATCAGTCGATTTGCGCAAGAGGCGCGCGTTCTGGGTGAAGTCGAGCATCCGCATGTCGTGCGTTATGTCATGCATGGCATTAGCAGCGCAGGCGAGCCGTTTCTCGTCATGGAATGGCTCGAGGGGCAAAGTTTGGCTGAACGTTTGAAGCAGAAACCGCTGAGCATCGAGGAGACGGTGGATCTCGGGCGGCGGGTGGCGAGTGCCCTCGGAGCGGCACATTCGCGTGGTTATGTGCATCGGGACATCAAGCCCACGAATCTATTTTTGGTGAATGGGGAAGTAGCGCGCGTCAAGCTGCTCGATTTCGGCATTGCGCGTCTCGATCGAGTGACCACGGCATTGACGAAAACGGGGATGCTCATCGGAACGCCTGGATACATGGCGCCCGAGCAGGCGAAGGGCGAGCGTGGGGGAATCGATGCGCGAGCGGATATATTTTCGTTGGGTTGCGTGTTATTCGAATGTTTGACGGGGCAGCCTGCATTTCACGGAATGCATGTGATTGCGCTGCTCGCCAAGCTGCTCATGGAGGAGCCGCCGCGCGTACGCGAGCTGTGTCCCGACGTGCCGCAGCCACTCGACGATTTGATTGGCCGCATGCTATCGAAAGAACCGGAACGACGACCTGCCGATGGTAGCGCGGTATTCACGGCACTCGATCGACTGGGCTCGTGGGATGCAATGGCCATTTCCCACCGGCCAGTTCACCCGGATTCGCTCACGCATGCGGAAAAGCGGCTCGTTTCGGTGGTTGCGGTGGTACCGTCGACGGCGGAGCACGTGGAAGAATCTGGGGTGACATTGGGGAGCATGCCGATTCCGGGAAAATTGCTCGCCGAGGTGCGTCGTGCGGCTCAACCCTTCGGTGCGAAGCTCGAAGAAATTGCCAATGGAATGCTCATTGCGCTGCTCGTCGGAACCGGGCCGGCGACGGACCAGGCGGCGGTGGCTGCGCGTTGCGCATTGCGGATGCGACTGCTGCTGCCGAATTCTCCCATTGTGCTGCTCACGGGGCGCGGAGAAAGCACGGGGCGATTGCCCGTCGGCGAGATATTCGAGAATGCCGTATCGCTGCTCGAAAAGGTGCAGACCGCGGACATCGAAGGGATGATTTGCATCGACGACGTGACACGCGCATTGCTCGATGTGCGTTTCGACGTGGTGGAGGCACATGGCTCCATCGTGTTGCAAGGCGAGCAGGACGTGGGCGCCGAAGCGCGGACGCTTTTGGGCAAGCCGAGTCCTTTTGTCGGGCGCGATCGGGAGCTCAGGAATCTGCTGGAGATCGTGGACGAGGCCATTGACGAGCAGCGGGCTCGCGCAGCATTGGTAACGGCGGAAGCGGGGGGCGGCAAGTCGCGATTGCGGTATGAATTCTTGAAGCGATTGAAAAGCGCCCATCCGGACATGGTCGTTTCCACGGGAAGAGGTGATTCGATTGGTGCCGGGTCGGCATTTGCTTTGCTGGGATCGGCATTTCGGAGCGCGCTGGGAATCACCGCGGACGAACCGCTGGAATGCCGCCGGAACAAGCTCGAATCCGCTGTGCGACCGTATTTGGGGGCGGACGATTCGAAGCGCGTGGTGGGATTTCTGGGTGAAATGATCGGAATTCCTTTCGCCGACGAAAATGACCCTCGCGTACGAGCAGCTCGCCAAAATCCATCGATCATGGCGGATCAAATTCAGTCGGCGTATGTTGATTTGGTTCGCGCGGTCGTCGCGAGCCATCCGGTGTTGGTGGTGCTGGAAGACCTGCATTGGGGCGATGGGCCTTCGATAAAATTGCTCGATGCAGCATTGCGGGAGCTTTCGGACAAACCATTCGTGGTCGTCGCCTTTGCGCGTCCCGAGGTTCGGGATATTTTTCCGCGGCTATGGGCTGGGCGGGAAATGCAATTGATGACGCTGGGCGGATTGCCCAAACGAGGCGCCGAAAGTTTGGTTCGGAGCATGCTGGGCGACGCGGCTGACGCGCAAACCATGGCGACCATCGTCGAACGCGCGGGTGGTAATGCATTTTACTTGGAAGAGCTGATTCGCGCGGTGAATGAAAGTCGCAGACAAACCTTTCCAGAAACCGTGCTGGGAATGGTCGAGACACGGATCTCGGCGATCGATCCCGAAGCGCGTCGAACATTGCGTGCAGCGAGCGTGTTTGGAAAAACGTTTTGGAATGGCGGACTCCACGAGCTCTTGCGCGACCAGCTCGCCGGCGACGCGACAGCGCACATCAAGCAGCTCCTCGACCAAGAATTGATCGTGCGTCGTGGATCGAGCCGGTTTTCAGGGGAAATCGAATACGAGATTCGGCACGCGCTCGTGCGTGAGGGAGCGTATGCGATGCTCACGGATCGCGACCGAGCGCTGGGGCATGAATTGGCAGGTGATTGGCTCGTACACGTCGGCGAGCAGGATCCGATGGTGCTTGCCGAGCACTTCGAGCGAGGGACGACGCCGGCGAAAGCGGCACCGCATTATGCAAAGGCGTCGGTGCAGGCCATGCGGGGCGCAGATTTCGCATCGGCCATTGCACGAGCGGAAAAAGGTCTGGCGGTGGGGGCCGAGGGCAAGACGAGCATTGCGCTGCGAGATACGCTAGCCCTCGCATATTTTCTGACGGCGCAATATGCCAAGTGTTTTGAAACGGCCGAAGGGATGATTGCGGAGGCGACGACGACCGATTCGGGTTACGCGCGATCCCTTGGAAATGCCGTGGCCAGCGCGATTTTCCTGGGCAAATTCGACGTATTGGCGAACCTCGTGCCCAAACTGCTGGCCGTCGAACCTCTGCAGGACGACGTTGCGGAATTTGCGCGATCCTTGTACGGGGTGTTCATCACGCTCGTCGTGGCTGGTCAACAAGACAATGCGCGCATCTATTTGGACCGATTGCAGCAAGTCACCGTGCCTTACCGCGAGACCGAGCTACTTGCCGCTGCGTGGGCGGATTTCGCGCTGATTTTCAGCGCCCGCGAAATCGATCACGATGCTTGGAAAGGGCTCGAGCATTGTAAAACCTCGGCATCTCGGTTCGAGGCTGCTGGCGCGCGTGAATTTTTGGCCATCACGAATGCCCACTTGGGTTTGTCTTACCTGCAGCTTGGTTTGCTCCGCGAAGCCGACGCGCTTTTCGACCGAGTGCTCGCGACGCCCGATGCCGGAAACCTCGCATTGACCTACGCCACGTATTACAAAAGCTTGCTGCTCGTCGAGACAGGAAAGCTCGAGGAAGCGTTCGCCGTCGCCGGATCGCTCGTGAAGAGCGCGCTGGCTGCGAGTGATTTCGTACTGCTATGGTGCGCACGGCTGACGATGGCCGAAGTGTTCATTGCCCAGGACAAACTCGACGAGGCGGACGGAGTGCTCGACGAATTGGGCGAAGCCAATGCTTTTTTACCTTTCTTGCGAGCGAAATTTTGGTCGCTACGATCCGAAATCAGGCGGAAGCAAGGTCGCGCCGCAGACGCCGTGGTTTTGGCGGCCGATTCCATCGCCTCGGGCAAAGCTGGTCCACGTTATAATTATGGCGAAGACCCATTGCAATTGCGCCACGCCTTGGCGCTGCATGCCGCGGGCGACCTCGATGCCGCTCGACGAGCCATTCGAGAAGCGCGGGACGATATCCTCGAGTGTGCCGTGAAAGTCACGGATGAAAGCGTGCGTCGCGCGTATTTGGAAAACCTCGGCGCTCACAAGCTGACGCTGACGCTTGCTCGGGAATGGTTGGGGGAATGATGCTCGAGAGCGCCTTCGTGCTTCCCTGAAAACTCGTCACTTTTTCCGCGCTCGTGGATTGTGCGCTTCGACCATCGAGCGGTAATCGAGCGTCGGCTGTTCACGCGCTGCAAGCGGACGAAGCTCGGGGACCATTTTCTCGAGCGACGCGACCATGGCGCCAAGCTCGCTGGCGCTCGTGGGCCGGCCATGCGTCATTTCGCGATACGCCGCCGCAATATCGGCAATGCCGCGACCCGATACGTGCCCGCGACGAGAAAGGTCGAGGAAACTGCGTCCGAGCGACGCACCATCGAAATTATGGGCTCCAATGAGGTCCTGCGCGACACGTAAAACGGCGCGACCAGGAATGCGGCCGGCTTCATGGAGCACGAAGGCGGCCTGAAGATAATTGTAAAATGGCACGACACGGGGGCCATATTGACGAAAATCAGCCGGTGACGATTGCCTGTCGAGATGAATCAAAATATGCTCGACGACGGGACCTTTTTCGACCATCCGAGCAAAATGAAGCGTATCGGCAATGGTGTCTTCGTACGCGCGCCCGCGCCGCATGATGTCGAGGATTTCTTCATTGGATACGCGCCCTTCACAAATGTCTGCATAAAGTGAATAAACAAAAGCATCGGCTTCGGCATCGTCGCCGAGCAAGACTTCGCGCACGATTTCCCCCGATTCGTCACGCTGTCCCAAAAGCTCGCAGCGCCTCTGCAAAAGCGCCGGAAGTTTATAACCGAGCTGACCGCGCAACGCGCGAAACCGCAAACGCAAAATATTCTGCAAATTGGGCTTCAATGTGAGCGACGCCCATTTCGCTCCATCGAGACGAAGTTTTTGTTCGATGCGCGAACGGAGCTGTTCAGGACTGCCGGAAAGAATGTGCGTCTCGACCCCCGCCCGTCCAAGCTCGCGAAGAAGCGCTGCCGCGCCCGGGACGGTGCGTTTTTGATCGGGTCTTTCAATAGCCGTGCGAGCCAAGTCGCGCAGGGTGTCGAAGTCGGTGCGCAGGTAGGTTTTGTCGAGGTCCCAACGCGCGACGTAACGTGGCCCGATGCGTCCCCCCGATTGCTTGGCGAATTCGGTTCCGGAAGGTTGTTCGGCAATCACACGGCAGCCCAATCTCTTCGCATTTTTTCGAGAGACGCGACGAGATCAGAGGCCCCGTGCGCTCTCGCATTTTCGAGAGCCTGAGCGTAGAACATCACGGCATCTTTGGCACGGTCGCGTTTGTGCGCAACATGCGCCAAGACGCCGAGCAGCCATGCACGTTCGACGCCCGCAGGGCCTGCAAGATCGAGCGCCTCGCGGAGGACACCGTCCGCATCGGTCAATGCGCCCGACGTTGCGAGCACTTCGCCGAGCTTGCGGCTGAAAATGAGGACGGCTTTTTCCGGCTCGTCGAGCTCACCTCGAAACATTTCGCGGCGTGCGAGCTCGAGACCCCGGCGAAGCGCGAGAACGGCCCCTTCGCGATCGCCGCGTTCGTTGGCCCTGTCGGCGACCTGTTCGAGCAGCATGAGCGCTTCGAGCGAATCTTGCGCGTGCTGCGCGTGGAGCGCTCGGACTTCGATGGGAAATGGCAATGGATCGCCCTCGCGATCGACGAGCGCACGGGCGTGCAAATCGCGACGCACGGCGACGGGCGTCGTGGCCAAAGTAATTTCACGAATCATGGGGTGCGCCGCGCGGAAACTGCCGAGGTCCTGCTTGACGAGCCCGGCGTCTTTGAGTTTCGTGAGCAATGCCGAAACTTCTTGGCTGTCTTGCAAGATGCGGCCGATATCGTCGAGGCCCGCGTCGTCACCGAGCACCGAAACGGCTTGGAGCACGCGCCTCGCTTCGAGCGGCAATCGTTCGATACGCTGCGCGATGAGGTCGGCGAGCTGCAGGGGTGGATTGGTGCCACCTTCCACCGAAAACCGCAATGCTTGATCGACGTAGAGCGGAGATAGCAGCGTTTCTTCCGTGATGTCGGTACGGTACGACAAGACGGGCGCTGCAATGTGCATGAGGAGCGTCGCGGGTATTCCTTTGAGCTTCAGCGTGGGACCAATCCACGCGGCGTCGAATTCGGGTGCGTGCGTGGCAATGAGGAGCAGCGAATGCATCGGCGGCTCGGCAACGACATCGGCGATTGCATTGCGACTGGCACCATCGACGGCATGGAAGTCATCGATCGCGAGAATGACGAGGCGCCCCCGATGGCGCTCGTTGGCCCGCATGATGGCCCATCGCAAGGCTTCGGCGGCCGTGAAACGTCGATCGTCCGGTAAAACTGCACCGAGCGTCGGCTTCGACCAGACCTTGGTGCTGGACGGAGGCGGCGGAAGATCGTTTTTCCCGAATACGGCCATGAGGCCAGCGCGAGCTTCCGGAGTGGCGCCGCGCCAATCGGAGACCTCGCCGCCACCTTCGGGCAATCCCGCAAGACGCGTAATGGCGGTACGGAGAGCATGATAACCCACGTCGGCTCCCCATGGATCCGGGGTCATTTTGACCACGACGTCGCCCGATTCGGCATTCCTTTGCAAGAACTCTTCGAGCAGCCTCGTCGCGCCGGTGCCAGGCTCGGCCACGATGCTCGCAGCGACGAGCGAGTTTTCCATGCCAAACCGCCGCGCTCCGAGCCAATCGAGGTCGCGTTCGCGTCCAACGAACCTGAGCGGAAATTCGGGCACTTGGGATGGTGCCGGCGATGGCGCTCGCGTACGGCCCGATCCTGCGGGCTTTTTGGCCGACCGGGGCTGCGAGGCGGGCGCAGGCGCAAGAACCCGCTCGCCACATTCTCCGCAAAACTTTTGCCCTCGAGGGACCATGGTGCTGCACGATCGGCATTGAATGCCCGCATCACCCAAGGGCATCGATATGGGCGCAGCTTCATTTTCGGCGAATACCGTGCGTAAATCGGCTGCGAATTGGTCCGCCGTTTGGTACCGCTTGTTGACGTCCTTTTCGAGCGCTTTCAGCGTAATGTTCACGAGCGCCTGAGGAATGCGCCTCGTGGGTGCTATGACCGACGGGTTTGGCGGTGGCAACGTGAGGTGCATGAGCACCACTTGGGTCGGCGATTCCGCCTCGAAGGGAAGCCGTCCCGTCAAAAGCTGAAAAAGCAATACGCCACAAGTATATAGGTCGCTCCGCCCATCGATGGGATCACCACGGCCTTGCTCGGGTGACATGTAATCGGGCGTTCCGCACACAATCCCCGGACTCGTGATGTGCGAGCTCGGCAATTCGCGCATTTTTGCCAAGCCAAAATCGACGACCTTGACGAAATCGCCCGCCTTGCGCATCGGCTCGAGCACGATGTTCTCCGGCTTGAGATCCCGATGAATGATTCCAAGCTCGTGCGCTTCCCCAAGACCCGCGAGCACCTGCATCATGACATCGACGATGCGCTTGAACGGCAGAGGCCCATCCTCGTAATCGACCCGCGCCAAGTCCCGCCCACGCAAGTACTCCATCACGAGGTAGAGTTGGTTGTCACTCTTACCGAAGTCGAAGACACTAACGATGTTCGGATGGTTGAGCCTGCTGGCGGCGCGAGCTTCCGTAATAAAACGAACGGATGCGCTTTCGTCACCGAGCAAATAGGGATGGATGATCTTGACGGCGACGGTGCGTCCGAGGGCTTTCTGCTCAGCGCGATACACGCGGCCCATGCCGCCGACGCCGAGCAGGTCGAGGATGACGTAGCCGCCGGGCAATGTGGTGCCGATCAGTGGATCGTCGGCGCGCGAGACAGCTTCGGAGATAGGAAAGCCGCAGATATGACAAAATCGATGTACCGGATCACACGAGGTTGCGCATTGGGGGCAGCGAATCTCCGACACGAGCGCACGGTATCACGGTCGGCGATGAAATGGGGGCCTCGATGAACATGTTCGCTGCCGTCGGCAACGTCGGCAGCACGAATCAGGCGCCCAAGACTTTCATCTTCCCCGCGTTTTTGGCTGGGACGACAACCATCGGTTAATCTGCACAACATGCCCACCGCGCGCATCCGCCTCGGCCAACTGCTCGTCGACGCGAAACTGATTCGCCAAGCCGACCTCGACGAAGTGCTCGCCCTCCAACGCTCCGACGGCCGCCGCCTCGGTACGCTCCTTTTGGAACGCGGACTCATCAACGAGACACAGCTTACACAAGTCCTCTCGCATCAACTGAGCGTGCCGTGGGTGTCACTCGTTCACATCGAATTTTCGCGGCAATTGCTGAACCTCGTCCCGCATCACGTCGCCGAGCGGTACTGCATGGTGCCCATCTACGTTCGGCACGTACGCAATCAGGGACAAACCCTGTACGTCGCGATGGACGACCCGTCGAACGACGAGGGACTACGCGAATGCGCAACGCACGCGGGGCTGCCCGTGAAGGCGATGATCGCTCCACCGAGCGACATTCGAAGCGCGATCCGCGTCTACTACGGAACCCGAGGAGCCCCGTCGATTCCTCCGGCACCCGAACCGCGACCGAGTCGACAGCCGACGCCGATGCCATCGATCGAAAGCCCATCGATCGAAGTGCTTCCTTCCGCTCAAGTTGCGTCGCTCGCGCCATCGGTCGACATGGAGATGGCGAGTGCTCCGCCGAGCGAAACGGCAAGCTCATCATCGGCGTTGCCTGCGCCAGAGCTCGACCTCGTTTTGCCCGAAGCGCTCGACATGAGCGCACCCGCGACCCTCACGGGCGTAGGTTCACTCGATGGTGCATCCGAGCTTCCGCCAGAGACGCTTCCGGACGCGGGCGCGAGTCTTCGGTTCGCCGATGCGGTCACGACAAACGTGCGCGTGCCGGTCGTCAGCGCGCGCGACGTGCCAAGCAGAGAGGAACGACTTCGGCTGTTCGACCTGATCACGGACGACACGAAGATGGAAGACTTCGAGCAACCACCGACGTCGACACCGGTCACCGAGATCCCGCAGCCGAAAGGTCCTGCGCCACGCATGATCGCTTTGACGCTGCTCGATGGAACGACGATCTCACTGCCTGCGCCGCGTAAGTCGAAAGCAGGAGCGGAGCACGCGGCGACAGCAGCACCCGCGGTCGAAGAAGACGAGCCGCCGCCGTCGACGTTGACGGACACGCGATCGGGTCTGACCGCGCGTGATCTGGTCGCAGCGCTCCGAGCGATCTGTCACGGAGCAAATCCGAACGAGATCCTCGGGCCGAACGAACGAATGGAAGCGATCGTCGCGGCGCTCTTGTCGGTGATGTTGCGGAAAGGCGTCGTCGCAGACTGGGAATTCGTCGACGAGCTGCGAAAGATTTGATGGTCAATCGCCCTGACGAATGGCGCCGACACGGATGAGCTCGTCGATATCTGCATCGGAGAGCCCTGCATCGAGCAAGACGCTGCGCGTGTGCTGACCGGGTCGAGGCGGCGGTTCGAAGGCGACATCGCGGGGCGTGACGGGCGTGCGGTATTGCGGACTCGGTCCTTTGGGCGTCTCGATGTCGAAGAACAATCCGCGCGACTCGATGAACGAATCTTTACGCAGATCCTCCTGCATCACGACCGGTTCGAGACAGCAGTCGGCCTTTGCTTGGATCTCGATCCATTCGGCGCGTGTCTTCTGCGCGATGGCATTGGCCACGATTTGTTTGAGCTCCACTTGATGCGGCCCTGGAAGGAGCGCCTCCATGCGTGGCTCGATGCCCGCAGCGGAGCAGAACGACAGCCAAAATTTTGGCTCGAGAGCTCCGAGGGCAAACGGATGACCGTCCTTGGACATGTACGTGTTGTACGCGGCGATTCCCCCGGTCAAACCACTCGCTCCGCGCGGCAAGCTCTCGCCTGAAAAAGCGGCGGCCAACGTTGCGGTGGCGAATCCGAGCACGCCGTCGGTCATCGATATGTCGAGCACGCGGCCTTGTCCCGTTCGTTCGCGTTCGGCGAGCGCTGCGAGGATCGCGATGACGCACCACATGCCACCGCTGACGTCCGCCATTTGGAAGCCCGGAAGCTGGGGCGGCGCGTCGGTTGGACCTTGGCTACCGAGCAGGCCCGAGCGCGCGAGGTAATTGATGTCGTGTCCCGCGCGATGAGCGAGCTCGCCGGTTTGTCCGTATCCGGTGAGCGCACAGATGACGAGACGCGGATACTTTGAACGCAAAACATCGTGCCCAAGACCGAGGCGTTCGAGGACACCTGGACGAAACTGTTCGAAAAGCACGTCGTACGATCCGAGGATTCGTTCGAATGCGGCTCGTCCTTCGGGCTTTTTCAGATCGAGCAGCGCGCCTCGTTTTCCGCGGTTGAGCAGGTCGAATGCGCCGGGAACCAAATGGCGCAAGTAGTCGCCACCTCCAAGGTCCTCGAATTTGTCCACCGTCGCTCCGAGGTCCGCGAGGACGAGCGTCGTGAAGGGACCTGGCAAAAGGCGTGAAAGGTCGAGAATTCTTTTTCCAAGAAGAGGGCGCATGGCGTTTTGTACTCAAACCGAATGCTGGAGTCGACGTGCAAAGGCCGGCTACCCGTGAAGGGACAGCCGGCCTTTTTTCGACGATCGAAAATCGATCAGAGAGAGAAGAGCTTCTGCAGTTTCATGGCGAGCATGTTGTTGCCCGCAACCTTCAGCTTGCCGCCGAAGAAGAGCTGCATGCCGTTGGCTTGGGGGTTCTCCATGAGCTTTTGGAAGTCTTCGGCCGCGAGCGTCATGGTGCATTCCGCCGTGCCAGGATTACCCGCCTTGCAGCTCGGATTGTCCTTCACGTCGATGAACCAATCACCGCCACCTTCGCCGGTGATGACGAATTGATACGTCGCGCCGATTTGCTTGGCAGCATCGGGGTTCTTGGCGATTTTGGCGGGAACTTCCTCGTTGAAGAGCTTCTGAATGTCGACGGCCATGTTGCCTCCTGAGGGGAGCCGGGGGTGTAGCCGGTATTGACCGTTCGCGTCAAGCGATCGGATTGAGGCCCAGACAGGATTTGGACGCTCGCTAAGCGCGTGCGCGTGACGTGCGGCGGCTCGCCTGTGGTGCGGTGTCCAGTGCGGACCTGACGGGCAACACGAAAAGCCGATCAATCGCGACACGGGCATCTCGCGGCGGAGGGTCCTCGGGCGCTGCTTGAACGAGGCGCAGGTCGCGCAGCATCGCTCGGTCGAATTGCGCCCAATCTCGCACCTCGAACGGAACGAACGAAGGCAAGAGCGACACGAGCACCGTTTCGCTGCCGCCTTGGCGAATCGATGTGCCTTGGTACACGGTCACCGATTGCCCGAATGCTTCCTGAAAGACGAAAGGCCGCCACTCGAGCGGTGCTTCCAGATCAAAACGTCGTTCACCGACGACGAGCTCGCGGCCGTCGAGCGTAAACGGAGCGCCGCGGGCATCCGAGAGCACGAGGCGCTGCTGGCATTCGGGATCGAGCTCTTCGACTGCGAGAACGAGCGATGCAAAATCCGAAGGGGTAAGCTCGAGCGGATCGCCGTCTGGTCCAATGGCCTCGAGCGCGGCGTCATCGCCGAGCACGGTAAAAGCGCGATCGACGAATGCGCCAAGCGTACGGCGTCCTGATTTTTCGAGACTCGTCCCGACGTAAAACAGGCCGTCATGCGAGCTCCACACGGCCACGATGCGATCGCGTTCGGGGCTTTTCACGAGCGTGAGGCCGAACGGATCACCTAGGTACGTGACAGCTCTGGGCACATCGCCGTGCGGCTGAAAATAGAGGCGCGGTCCGTCGAGCAAGATGCCTCTGCGGGCAGCTTTTCGTGGCGAACGTGTACGCGCTCGAATGGCTATCGCCAAAGCCATGAGGACGACTGGAACGGCGAAACGCACGAGGGGACTCGTCGCGCCCAAGGCGATGACGATCGAAGCGAGCACGAGGGGCAACACGAGATGCCACAGGCGTGAGCGCGGAGGTGGAGGTTCGTCTTTCGAAACGGCGGAGAAAAAACGCGCTCGCTTGGTTGGAGCGGTTGTCGCGGAACCGTCCGTGCCGGAGGAAAAACCTACGCTCGGCCTTGACGATGCGTCCGAAGTCGTCGACTCATCCGCCCGGTTCGCGGCTTCGTTGCGATTTTGGTCGCGTGCCATCGAACCTCCCGGGTACGTGTCGCCCAAGAGAAAGGTAGCACCCACGCCCACGCCAAGGGAGGGGTCTGGTAGCCCCGGCGATGCAAAACCATTTCCGATTTTGCATCGATGTGCACGAACCGGGGGAACGCCACCAAACGCGGTGCGTCACAGGCGTATCGTTCGAAGGCGCAACGAATTGGCGATGACCGAAACGCTGCTCAGACTCATCGCCGCGCTTGCAAACATGGGGCTCAGCAAGATGCCGAAAAACGGGTAGAGGAGCCCTGCGGCAAGAGGCACACCAATACCGTTGTAAACGAACGCGAAGAACAGGTTTTGCCGGATGTTCCGCATCGTGGCGCGACCGAGTCGACGAGCTCGCACGATGCCGCGCAAGTCGCCCTTCACGAGCGTGATGCCTGCGCTCTGCATCGCGACGTCGGTGCCCGTTCCCATGGCCAAACCCACGGCCGCTTTGGCGAGCGCTGGAGCGTCGTTGATTCCATCTCCTGCCATCGCAACGACTTTGCCGCTTTTCGACAATCGCTCGACGGCGGCGCTCTTCTGCTCGGGAAGCACCTCCGCCTCGACCTTGTCGATGCCGAGGTCGGCAGCAACGGCCATGGCAGTCGTGCGGCTATCGCCCGTGAGCATGACGATGTCGATACCTTCGACACGAAGCTCGGCAAGCGCTTCGATGGCCGAGGGCTTGATGGGATCGGCGATGCCGACGAGGCCGATCACGCGTCCGGCGCGCGCGATGAACACGACGGTTTGTCCCTTGGTACGAAGCGCTTCGGCGCGTGATTCGACATGACCGGTGTCGATGCCGAGCTCGTTCATGAATCGCTTGCTGCCGAGTGCGGTCGGTTCACCATCGATGCGTCCCGTGAGCCCATGACCAGCCACGACGCGGAAGTCGGCGACATCAGCGAGCGCGATGGATCGCGACTTGGCGGCTTCGAGGATCGCGGCGGCGAGAGGATGTTCGCTTCCGCGTTCGAGGCTCGAGGCAATGCGCAAGACGAACGCTTCATCGTGATCGTCCAGTGAAGCGACCGATACGACTTTGGGTTTGCCCTCGGTGAGTGTGCCGGTCTTGTCGACGACGAGCGTGTCGACGCGTTCGAGGACTTCGAGTGCCTCGGCATTTTTCACGAGCACGCCGGCGCGCGCACCGCGACCGGTGCTGACCATGATCGACATGGGCGTGGCGAGACCGAGCGCGCACGGACAGGCGATGATGAGAACCGCGACGGCGTTTGCGAGGGCAAACGCAAGACGAGGTTCGGGGCCGACGAGCATCCACACGATGAACGTGGCGATGGAGACGAGGATGACGGCCGGGACAAACCAGCCGGAAACGACGTCGGCGAGGCGCTGAATGGGAGCTCGCGTGCGCTGCGCTTCGCTCACCATGCGGACGATTTGCGCGAGGAGTGTTCCTTGCCCGACGCGATCGGCACGCATGACGAAGCTGCCCGTTCCGTTGACCGTTGCTCCGGTCACGGGGTCGCCCGCGCGTTTCTCCACGGGGATGGGTTCGCCGGTGATCATGGACTCGTCGACGACACTCGAGCCTTCGATGACGACTCCATCGACGGGAACGCGTTCGCCCGGACGAACTCGCAGTCGATCACCCACGGCGACCTTTTCGATGGGCACGTCTTCATCGGTACCGTCGTCACGCACGCGTCGTGCGGAGCGGGGAGCAAGCCCAAGAAGCGCTCGGATGGCGCCCGAGGTTTGTCTGCGCGCACGGAGCTCGAGCACCTGACCGAGGAGCACGAGCGTGATGATCACGGCGGAGGCTTCGAAGTAGACGGGGACGGATCCGCCATGGCCACGCATCGACGGCGGAAAGAGGCCGGGCGCGAGGACGGCGACGACGCTGAAGACGTACGCTGCGCCGGTACCGATCGCGATGAGGGTGAACATGTTGAAGCGGCGGGTGACGATGGAGCGCGCGCCGCGCTCGAAGAACGGAAAGCCGCCCCATGCAACGACAACGGTCGCGAGAGCGAGCTCGATCCACTTTTGCGGGGGCCATGCATGCACGGGCCAGCCGGGGATCATGGGTCCCATGGCAAAGACGAGCAGCGGGAGGCTCAACGCGGCCGACACCCAGAAGCGTCGCGTCATGTCGACGAGCTCGGGATTGGGCGGCTCTTCGACGGTCATGACGGCTTCTGGCTCGAGGGCCATGCCGCAGATGGGGCAAGGTCCGGGTTTGGACTCCCGAACCTCGGGGTCCATCGGACAAACGTAAACGACTGCCTCACCCCCTAACCCCCTCTCCACAAGTGGAGAGGGGGAACTGGCCTCACCCCCCGACCCCCTCTCCACTGCGTGGAGAGGGGGAGGAGAAGGTGCCAACCACTCTTGTGGTTCTGCCGCGAACTTGTCGCGGCACCGCGGATTGCAGAACCAGTACGTCGCCCCCTCGTGCTCGTGCGACCCGCCTTTGGCCGCCCCGGGCGTCACCATCATCCCGCACACGGGATCCTTGACCTTGGCCACCGCGGGCGACGGTGCCGCAGAAGGTGCCAGCTCCTTTTGTGGATGGGGTTCCGCCTTACTTTCCAAAGGTGCCAACCACTTTTGTGGTTCCGCCGCGAACTTGTCGCGGCACCGCGGATTGCAAAACCAGTACGTCGTCCCCTCGTGCTCGTGCGACCCACCTTTGGCCGCCCCGGGCGTCACCATCATCCCGCACACGGGGTCTTTGACTTTGGCCACGGGCGGAGAATCACCCATAGGTGGCTGGCCGCTTGCACCCTGTTCCATGCGACGCACGATGATTCACGAGTGACGCCGTGGCCAGTCTGCCGCTCAGCGCGACTGCTCGTCGCACTTTCCCTTCCCCTTTGGCATTTCTCGGCTAAGCTCCGCGCCCCCAACTCGCCTGGCGGTTCGCCGCCCCGGTTTCAGCGCTTCGAACCGGCCCCGCCATGGGCAAACCATGCTGCCGAGGATGCGATGAGGGAACGCGCATCACGCATGCGCAAGCACTTTGTCCGTTCGAACCCAAGAAGCGCGAAAAACGAGGCACATCGTCATGAACAAGAATCCCGGCATCGTCGGCACCAAAATCGGGATGACCCAGATCTTCAACGAGAAGGGTGAAGTCCTCCGCTGCACCGTCGTTCAAGCAGGCTGCGTCGTCGTCGGCAAACGCACCGTCGAGAAAGACGGCTACAGCGCGCTCATCGTGGGCGTCGGCGAACGCAAAGAAAAGCACACCAACAAGCCCTTGCTCGGTGCCTACCGCAAGGCGCAACAAACGCCGAAGCGCACGCTGCGCGAGCTTCGCATGTCGCCGGAAGAAGCAGCCAAGTTCGAGGTTGGTCAGAAGATCGGCGTCGATCAGGTCTTCGAAGAAGGACAATTCGTCGACGCGCAAGGCGTGACCCGCGGACGCGGCTTCACCGGCGTCATGCGCCGCTGGAACTTTGCAGGCGCCGTCAGCTCACACGGCACGCACGAGTACTTCCGTCACGGCGGCTCGATCGGTACGAACATGACCCCCGGTCGCACTTTGCCCGGCTTGAAGATGCCCGGCCACTACGGCGCCGAAACGTGGAGCACCTTGAACCTCCGCATCGCCAAGCTCATCCCGGAAGAGGACGTCGTCCTCATCGAGGGTGGCGTGCCTGGCGCCAAGAACGGCATCGTCATCATCCGTGGCGCCGTGAAAAAGAAGAACGGCGGCAAGAAGAAGACGGCGTAACGTCGCGGCCATGAAAAACCCCTACAAGAAGCCCGACGCCTTCACCAAGGCTGCCAAGGCTCAGGGGTTTCCCGCCCGCAGCGTATTCAAGCTCGAAGAAATCGACCGCCGGGTGCGCCTGTTCCGACAAGGACAACGCGTGCTCGATCTCGGCGCCGCACCCGGCTCATGGTCGATGTACGCCTCGAAAAAGGTCGGCCCCAAAGGTCGCGTCTTCGCCGTCGATCTGTCCGAAATCCCCCAATTTCTCGGCGCAAACGTCACCGTACTGCGCGGCGACGCGCTCTCGCTCTCGAGCGCAGAGCTCGCCCAAGCAGCGCCCTACGACGTCGTTCTGAGCGACATGGCACCCGCCACGACCGGCAGCAAAATCGCCGATCAAACGCGTAGTTTCGAACTCTTCGATCGCGCCGTCAGCGTCGCCGAAGCCCTGTCCGCTCCGGGCAGCGCGTTCGTGGGCAAACTCTTCATGAGTGAAGAATTCGTCAAAGCCCGCGACCGCCTTCGCTCGCTCTACACCGACGTGCGCGTCATTCGCCCCGAAGGCACTCGCAGCCAAAGCTCCGAAGTGTTCCTCGTAGGGCTCGGACGCAAAGCTCCCTGAAGTCGCTTCACACGACCTGCACGTACCCAGACTCCGCAAGCTTTACGATCGCTCGCGCCGTGTCGAGGTCGCTCGCCGCACTCGCATCGAGCACCGCTTGCAGATCACCGCTGTTCCAAACGGCCTGCCACACGTCGAGCTCGACCGGCGAAAGCTCCCGCAACCGAGGCTTCATCACGGCAGGAACCGCAAGCCTCGCCGCCTTGTCCGGCAACTTGTGCTCCATCGCTTGAAACTCGTCGAGCTGCCGCAGACCCTCCATGAGGATCTCCTGCACCGGCAGATCCACGGGGTTTTCCATGGGCAAATCGCTCGCCGGCGTCAGCTCGAACGAACCCTTCGTCCACTGCAACATGCGGAACGCACTCTTCAGCACGCCCGCCTTCGAGTCGTCGATCGAAGCGTGAATGACCGTTCCCTTGTCGAGGTGAATCCTTCCGACGTGCTGGTCGGTTTCGAGCACCAGCACGCCGGTTTTTTTGGACGAACCTAGAAGCTGAAGCAGATCGGGGAGCGGAATTTCGTCGAGCGCACCCGCCATGCCGCGAACTTGATTGCGGTTCGACGCTGGTCTTTGACTTCGCCGGCGACTCGACGATGGAGCAAGAGCGACCGAATCCGCGAGCACCACCTTGATGATGCTCGTCCCAATCAACACGCGATCGCCTTCCTTGAGCCGCGCGCGCTTGATGCGTTCGCCATTGACGAACGTGCCGTTGGTCGAGCCGAGATCTTCGATCAGGATCTCGTCCGTGCACTCGATGCGCGCGTGCCTGCGCGAGACCATGTCCTCGATGAGGACCATGTCGAGGTCACTCGAACGACCCACCACGATCTCGGGTGAATCCTCCAGAGGGAATTCTGCACCTTGGTATTTGCCGGAGATGAAGCGCAGCGCGAGCTTTTGCGGCGACGACACCTTGGGCCGTTGGCTGTCCATGCTCGAGCCGAAAAAACGCTAAAAGGACCTCGAAACGCGAGAAGGCGGACGACGACTTTAGAAGTCTTGCCATGCGATCGTCAAGCGTTCCGAATCGAGAAGCTCGAATGCGCCCCGCGTAACAAGGCGTGCTAAGGGGTGGCCTGTGAAAATCCCCGCTGGTGATCCGCTCGGTACCCACCGCGTCCTCGAACCCAAGGGCGCCTTGCCGCAACCCGCCGAACGGCTCGATAACGATTTCTCCAAGAGGTACGCGACGGAAATCGTCATCGACGTCGAGACACTCAACATCGATGCTGCCAGTTTTCGTCAGATGGAGGATGCCTCGAGCGGCGACCTGGATCGCGTCGCAGAGCTCGTGATGCAAACCGTCGCGCGTCGAGGCAAACAGCACAATCCCGTGACGGGTTCGGGCGGCATGCTTCTCGGCGTCGTCTCGCACGTGGGAGATCTGGCGGCCGAGCGCGGCTTCGTGCCAGGCGATCGCATCGCAACGCTCGTATCGCTCTCGCTCACGCCGCTCCACATCGAACGAATCACGGCGGTGCGATCTGCTTCGGCGCAGCTCGACGTCGTCGGCAAAGCGGCGGTTTTTCTCACGGGACCGATTGCGCGGATTCCATCGGACATGCCCGAACGGCTCGTCCTGGCGCTGCTCGATGTCGCCGGAGCTGCTCCGCAAGTGGCGCGGCTATGCGAAACGGACGATACCGTCGTGGTGCTCGGCGCCGGAGGAAAGTCGGGGCTTTTGTGCGTGGCCGAAGCGCGAAAGCGCGTGGGACCGAGCGGCAAGGTGATTGGGATCGAAGCGTTTCCGGCATATGCGGATGAATTGAAATCGCTAGGCTTATGCGATCACGTCGCCACGATTGACGCGCGTGATCCGCTCGCGGTGCGTGATGTCGTTTGGCCATTGACGGACAATCGAGGAGCAGATTTGGTGCTCTCGTGCGTGAACGTGCCCGGCGTGGAGCTTGCAGCCATATTGGCGAGCCGGCAGCGGGGCAAAGTTTACTATTTTGCCATGAGCACGAGCTTCACGGCCGCAGCGCTCGGAGCCGAAGGCATTGGGCGCGACGTGGATTTGTACATTGGAAACGGTTATGCCCTCGATCATGCCGACCATACGTTGTCGCTCGTTCGAGCGAACCCGAAGCTCATGGAAATCATGCAACGACGATACGCTTGACGTATTTCGTGCATACCGATCGCAACCCCAATCCAACGAGAAAAAGCCAAAACGATGACTTCTTCGCACAACACGCGGCCGGCGGGACCGGCTTCCATCACGGACCTTGCGCGCGAGCTTGGCGTTTCGGCAGAACATATCGAGCCTTATGGGCGAAACAAGGCAAAAATCAGCCTGGACGCATTGAATCGTCCGCCTGCGGGAGCAGGGCGTCTCGTGCTGGTATCGGCCATCAATCCCACGCCGGCGGGCGAGGGCAAGACGACGATGTCGATATCGCTGGCCATGGGAATGCGCCGGCAGGGCAAACGGGTCGTGGTTTGTCTTCGCGAACCATCGCTCGGACCGGTTTTCGGCGTGAAGGGCGGAGGCACCGGTGGGGGCAAAGCGACGCTCGTACCTGCGGACGACATCAATCTGCATTTCACGGGCGACATTCACGCCATCACGACGGCGCACAATCTGCTTTCGGCGATGGTCGACAATGCGTGCCATTTCAATTTGTCCTTTGGTGACAAAGGCAGCATCGATCCGCGCACCGTCACGTGGGGACGTGCGATGGACATGAATGATCGAGCATTGCGCAATGTCGTCCTGGGCCTCGGGCGAAAAGCCGATGGCGTGCCTAGGCAGGATCGATTCGACATTACGGCGGCAAGCGAAGTCATGGCCATCGTGGCGCTGGCCGAGGGACCGGAGGACCTCGAAGCGCGGCTTGGGCGAATCGTCATTGGTTCATCGACGACGGGTGCGCCCATTACGGCGGCCGATCTCGGGGCGGCACCGGCCATGACGGCACTCTTGCGCGATGCGCTTCAACCGAATTTGGTGCAAACGGCCGAAGGAGGCCCGGCGCTCGTGCACGCGGGGCCTTTTGGCAACATTGCACATGGTTGCAGCTCGAAGATTTCCACGCGGCTTGGATTGTCGCTTGCCGATTACGTCGTGACCGAGGCGGGTTTCGGTTTCGATCTTGGTGGGGAAAAGTTTTTGGACATCAAGTGCCGGAGCATGGGGGTTTTTCCGCGCGTGCTCGTGCTGGTCGCGACGCTTCGGGCGCTCAAGATGCACGGAGGTATCCCGGCCAAACTCGCCGGCGAGCCCAATGCGAAGGCGCTCGAACAGGGGCTCGTTCACATCGACAAACACCTCGAATCGGCGAAGTTTTATGGTTTGCCGGTCGTCGTGTGTGTGAACGTATTTCCGACCGATGCAGTGGACGAGCTCGAGCTGGTGGAAAAAGCGCTGGGTGCGCGTGGCGTGCGTGCCGTGCGTTGCGAAGGGTTTGCCCGAGGAGGCGAAGGGTCGGATGAATTTGCGAAAGTCGTGGCCGAGCTGGCGGATGCGACGGACGGCGCGCCGCCTCAAGGCCGGTTCACGTATGACCTCGACGAACCTTATCGAACGAAGATCGAAAAAATCGCGCGGACGATTTACGGAGCAGAGAGCGTATCCTTGAGTCCTGCGGCTGAAAAGGAGCTCGCGCGCATTGAAAAGATGGGCTACGGCAACTTGCCCGTGTGCATGGCGAAAACGCAGTATTCGCTGACCGACGATCCGGCGATCACGGGGCGGCCGACGAATTTCAGCATTACGGTGCGTGAAGTGCGTCTGAGCGCGGGAGCTGGGTTCGTCGTGGCACTCACGGGCGACATGATGACGATGCCGGGGCTACCGCGCGAGCCTGCGGCGCTCAAGGTGAAGCTGCTTCCGAATGGGCGCATTCGGGGGCTGATGCAGAACGATTAACCGGTCCCCAACCCGGGAGACACCGACCCCGGAATCGGCGTCGCCGTCGAAGACGGCACCCCGAGCGCATCTTTCGATGCCGCCGGCAATATCACCGCAAACGTCGTCCCCTTCCCTTCGTACGATTGCACTTCGATACGCCCACCTGCCGCTTGCGCGATGCCTTGGCTTATCGCAAGCCCCAAACCGGTTCCTTTGTCTTTCGTCGTGAAAAACGGCAAAAACAGGTTTTTCAGCACCTTTTGAGATATCCCGGGCCCCGTGTCCGTCACGATGATCTCGACGAATGGATCGTCCTGCGTTCCCATGCCCGGCAGCGCTCCTGGACGCACCCGCGTCTTGATGGTGATTTTGCCCCGCCCCAGCATCGCTTGCGCCGCATTGCGATACAAATTCATCACCACCTGCCGAAGCTGCTCGGGATCCATCACCACCCGCGGTAGCGTTGGGTCGAGCTGCACGTCCACCGTCAAATCACGGCTCGATCGCTCCGTGGAAAGCACTTGAAGCGTGCGCCGAAGCACGGCATTGACGTCGGTCGGAACCACCACGCCTTGGTTTGTCCGAGCAAGATCCAATACCGATCCGACGACCCGATCGAGCCGCTCGACTTCTTCCAAAATGATTCCAATGAATTCCTGCGCATTGGGATCGACTTCTTTCGCGTCCGGGCTCGGTTCGGCGAGGAGCTGCGCCGCGCCTTTGATGGCCCCGAGCGGATTGCGAATTTCATGCGCGAGACCTGCCGCCATTTGCCCCAGCACCGCGAGCCGATCACGCTCTTTCATGTGCTGGTAAAGCCGCGAGTTTTGAATGACCACGCCGATCTGCGTCGCCAGCGTGTCGACGAGCGCAATCTCTTCGGGGGAAAACGCATCGCGCACGCGATCGTCGGCCACGACGAGCAACCCAACGATTTCATTGTTTTCTGCCCAAATTGGAAAAACCACACCGCTGTCGGCCAAACTGCCCAAAACCGCCGCGGCGCTCAAAATCGCATCCGCCATGTCCGTCCGCTCGCCACGCCGTTTGCGCTCCCGAGCGTCCCGCTTTACTTCCTCGAGCGAGATCGGGCCCTTGACCAAACGATCGAGCAGCGCGCGTGCCGTCGCCATTTCGATGTGCGCAGACGTGTCGGAACCGAGCGACGCCAAACGATTGAATCCCGTTCGATCTTGATCGCGCAAATACAACGCCGCCTTGGTCACTCGACGCGATTGTTCGAGCGCCGCGGTGACGATGGGCCCGAGCTCGTCGAGCTCGAGCAAGTGCACGAGGCGCCGGCGCGCATCGGCGACTGACCTTTCGAGGTCAAAGCGATCGCGAAAAATGAGCTTCTGCGTCTGTTCTGCCACGCGTTCGCGCAGGGGATCGAAAAGCACGAGGATCACGATCGCGGCGAGCACTGCGTTCAAGTACATCGTGTCGAAACCGCCGACGACGGCGACGAGAACGTAAAAAATGGCCGCAATCAGCGTCGCAACGAGCGTTGCAACGGTGAGCCGCGCGAGCATCTCGTAGACGTCGAGCAAGCGTTCGTGGCGAAGGGCTTGTGCCAAGACAAACAGGAAGACGACGCTGAGCGCCGCGCCCACGGGAGGCGGTTCGACGCCGAGAAACCAGGCGAAATCCACGACGCTCGCAAGGCCCGCCAGGGCTCCGAGCACCACGAGCAAGCGCACGCGCCTTTGCGTCGCACGCGACCCGCTTTGTGCACCTCGCTGCCACAATTCGAAGAGACCCGCCGTGAGAAACGCGAATACGTGAAGGAACACGACGACACGAACGAGCGGATGATTTTGCGCTGGGCTGAGCAAGAGGAGCGCGAGCGGAACGGCCAGGAACATCGCCAAACGCGGCAAGCGACTCGGGCGTTCCGATTCGTGCGGGATCATCGCTGCGAACAGGTGAAGGGCAAACTGCGGCAAGAGCAGCGTCAGCACACCCGTAAAACGAGCGAGGACGGGCGAATCGAACAAGTTCGCGAGCGATTGCGACAAGTACCAAAGACCGATATCCCCAGCGAAGGCCGCGAAGAGCAGGTGCACGGTGCGCACGCGACCACGGAGAAGGATCGACACCGCAATCACGAGCGACAACGCGCCGCACACCAGTGTGGTCTTGGTTCGAAAGATCCGTGCCTATTTCCACCGGACGAACGTAGCTCGCCGCGACCGTGCGGGCGAGTCTCCCGGCGCGCCCATCCGTCGGTTTCTAGCGTCTCTCCGGCGACTGTGGTTCCATGCGCCGCCATGACGCGCTCATCACTTCTTCTCGTCTTCGGACTGCTCTTGGCAGCATGCGGCGGCGGCAGTGCCGCATCGACGGCGCCCGCGACCCCGACGGGGCTCAATGATGCCGACGCCTTGAAAAAGCTCGACGCCGAGCTCGCCAAGCCCATGCCCGACCTATGGAAGGAATCGTCGGTCGCGTTCATCACCGATCCCGTGGCGATGTGCGACAAACCCGACGTCGACGCGCAGGCGAAAACCGAAGCTTCGTCGCAGCTCGAGAAAGCCAAGAGCGCGCTGCAGGATGCGGGCGTCACCGTGCAAGAATCCGTGGACAACGCTTCGGTTGTGTTTTCAATCCGGATTTTGGCGAACTGCTCGGGCAGCGGCAGCCCGCTCGTGACAGGCGACGTATCCGCCATGCCAGGCAATGGTGCGGTTGCTGCAAAATCGGATTTGTTCGAGGTTTCTCGTTTCGATGCGGGGAAGGTAACGCTGGCGCTGCTACGAAATGACGATCTCGTGAAAAAAATGAGCGCGAAGTGATACCATGCCCTGATCTGGGCGCTCGCTTCGCGTGCGTGAATGGGCGTTGTTCAGCACCCTATCGGAGCACCACGACGGGAGAAGGCTCCCCTTCAATCCACGTTTCGTCGACCATGACGGACGGGTCGAAACCAATGCCGATACACGGATCGTGCCGCAGCGAGAAGAATTGAAGGAGGCGCCTGTCTCCAACACGCAGCGGAAAAATGACCTCCCCGCCATTTTTCTCCTCGAAACTCGAGAACGAGTAGAGCTGGGGAATGGGGCGAATCCAATACGCAACGCCTTCGACGTTGCCCGAATGTTGATAGATTGCGCCGACGTTTGCTTCGCATTTCACCTTGAGCCATTCGCGCACTCGAAAAACGGCACAATCCCCCGTCTTGAAGTTACGCCGCACCACTTCGACACGAGGCGCCGTCTTCCATTCCTCG
Organism: Polyangiaceae bacterium; assembly: GCA_016715885.1. Lineage (NCBI taxonomy): Bacteria > Pseudomonadati > Myxococcota > Polyangiales > Polyangiaceae > Polyangiaceae bacterium. The sequence goes on along the minus strand of JADJXL010000002.1, from coordinate 606,035 downwards.
AGCGTCGGCACAGGGCTCTTCGTCGTCGGAACCGATTGTTTCTCGAGCGGCTCGATGGGCAAAGGTCGCTCCGGCGAACCGGCAGATGCAGATGCAGATGCCGACGCTGACGGCGCTGCCGCGGCGGCCGTGGGCAGCATCGTCTCCGTGGACCACATGGCAACGATTGAAACGGATGCAGCCGAAAGCAACGCCCATCGCAGGAGGAAGCGGTTTTTCATAACGTCTCCAAATAGGCCACGAGCGCCTTTTTCTCGTCGGCGGAAAGGTGCATCGTCTTGCCCATCGTGTCCGGGTTTTTCTCGACGAGCGCTTGCAAACTCTCGTAGCGCCCATCGTGGAAATACGGCGCAGTCCCGCGCACCCATAAAAGCGACGGCGTCTTGAACGCCATGTTTTCCTCTTTGACGAACCCTGGTAACTTCGGCGGTTCACCGACGGGCATGGGAATGCGATCGGTAAAACCGGTCGCGGGAACATGGCATTTCGCGCATTGAGCTTTTTCGCTCTCGAAGATTTCCTTCCCCTTCTTTTCTTCTTCGGTGAGCTCACGCTTTATCGTCTCCGGAGGCACGAGCCCTTCGCGCAAGAACTTCACGAGATGCCCGGCCCGCGCCAAACGATTTTCTTTCGTCCCTTCCCCGAGTCGCCAGCGATGGAGACCAAAGCCACCCACGATACGCGCGGTGAGGTCTTCGCTTTCGCCGTGCCAGCCATAAGGACCCTTCGCGGACACTCGTCCTGCGAGCATGGGTGTTTGTCTGGGATGACCCATACCGACGAGGTTGTCGTCCTTGTCGTACTCGGAATCAATGGCATCGAAAGCGTTCATCCCTCCACAACCATACGCGCCGCTCACCCGAGCTCGTTCGCCGATGGCTGCGAATGATGCCATACCTGCCATGAAATTCACGAAATCCTCATCGAATGGCCCGGACTTGAAGTGTGTTTCATGCCAAACATGACCATCATCGCGCCCATCGGGATGACATCCCGCGCAAGCAAGCGATTCGCCGGTGATACGGTCGGTCGCATTGTAATAAAGTGCCCGGCCCAATCGAAACGATTCGTCTTCGGGCGTGTTCTTCGGCTCGACGAGCCGCACGGCGACGGATGTGCCGGCCGGGGCGGTGAATCCGTCACCTTTGAGCCGCACGCCCACGACCTCGTCGGTCGATCGGCAATACACGTAAGCGACTTGTTCATCCTGCGAAAGCGCAATGCCCGACGGCGCGCCGCACGTCGTCGCCACGTCGTAGAACTTGTTCTCATGACGCGTGATCTTGTGCGTGCTCATGAGGCCAAGCGTGGGATCTTGCATCATTGCGTCGAATTCGACCAATTTGTCGTCGCCTTCGCTGGCCACCAGAATCGACCGCTCGCTCGCTCGATACACCGCCGCTCGCGGCTGGACGAATGCATTGGCATCGATCTGCATGCCCTTGTCGGGGTTCACATCCGGTATGTCGCCATCATTGACGACTTTGAAGGGGTGCATGAGCATGTTCGAATGCACGGGCGGAACGAGCGGCGAATCGGAGCGGGGAATCCACACGTCGATGGCCGCGGCGCCAAACCAATTGCCGACGCCCGTGCCGAGCGCATGGCGCGGAAAGTAAAGCCGCTCCCCGCGGGGACTTGGTACCACGACATAGCCAAGCGATGCCGAGGTTTTCTCGCCCCCTCGATTCGGCGCCGCGGGCAATTCGAGCTTTTTCACCGTCGGCGCCGTACCATCGATGTCGCCAATTCGCGTGATGGCACGTCCCACGAGATGCGACACATACGCTCGTTTGCCGTCGGGCAATATCGTAATTCCTCGAGGCTCACGACCGACCTCCACAACCGATCGCACTTTGGCCGTCGCCAAATCCACGACCGACACGCGCGCCGCCCAAGCGCTCGTCACCGCAATGAAAGATTCGTCCGGAGCAAGCGTCACCCCCCACGCGTCCGCTGCAATCGTCACCCGCGCCGTTTCTTCGAGCCCCACCTTCCCCTTCCGCCGCAGAAATATCACGCCTCCGCCACCTTCGGGCATTTCTCGAATGGTCACGAATACGCGATCACCCGATGCGACCATTTGCGCCGGACGCCCAGGGAGCGGCACGGTGGTCACGACGGTATTTTCCGCTATCGGAAATGGCACCACGTGGATGGCGCGATGATCTTCGTCGGCGACGAAAAGCACGTCGTCGTCGGGAGCTCGCGTGATGGAAGAACCTTCACGCGTCGTCGGCGGTTTCTTTTCGACCACAGGCGCAGCCGACGCCGACGCCGACGCCGAAGGGCTCGATCCATCGGCCGAATCCTTGGTCCCTTGAGATGGCTTGCATGCGGCAATGAGTGGAACAAGAAAGAGAACGGCGATCGATGCATCGCGTATGGGCATGATGCCCTCAGCAGAGCACGATCGGTTGCACTTGCGCAAGCGTTTCGTCGCGCCGTGCTCGCAGAGGGATCAGCTCGTCACAGTCCGCGTCATTCCGTCAGGGATATTTTTCGACGAGCCGGACCCAATTTACAATGGTACCGAAGTTGCAACCGTATTGGGATTGGTTTCTATCGCCGCCAAGCGCATCGAGGATTTGGTCGCAACTGCAGCCGCCGGTATCCACGATACTGAACCGAGAAGCCGCCAGCCGTCCGTTCGACAGCCTCGTATCGAAAACGTATTTACCATTGATGACCCTGGCCATCTGCAGGGCGAAACGGTCGATGCCGAGTCGGCGTAGCGGCACATCCTCTGGAATTTCGGTCCCCGGACAGAAATCGAACGCGTCGAAAACACCGTCTTCATCGGAATCCGACGGCTCAGTCGACGGCGGATAGTACGGCGGAAACTCCACCGGCTCGCTGCACTCCTCCGTGAAAGCCGTGGAAAGCGCTTCGCTGTCGGTTCCAATATTTTCTTCTTCTGAAACCGGCGCAACCGTACAGGCCGATACTGCAAGTGCAAGACATGCCGCGGTCGAACCAATACTGAATTTTCTCATGTTAAGCTCCTCGTCGGGGGAGCTCGGCCCCCCGGGCGCCATAGTGACGCCAATTCCGAGGGGCGAGCAAGTCGATGCCCTCAATTCCACGCGATTTCGAGTCGCCCAAGATGGCGCATTGTCGCCCGAAGCATCGCTACGGGTAGCAATTCGAGAATGCCACATCCAGACGCGCAGAACGTCCGGCACAATTTTTAAATCCCAAGTTGGCGTTTCTGGTAGCGATTGCAGAGACTACGTCTTTGCGACTCTGCGCCTTTGCCCCTTTGCGATGAATTCTTCATGATGGATGGCGCTCGAGTTAAGCACGAATAGCGGACACTCTACCCCGACGTTTCCTCTCCCAATACTTTCTCGATTGCGTCGAAATTCTCCGAAGGCGCATCGCCAATCTCGCGCGCCAGCGGCACCTGCAGCTTCGACGCCGCCACGTACATCGGCACGAGATGCGGCGCCGCCCGCGTCATCATCTCGAGGGCCCGCTTCACCCCCGCCGCATCACCTCGACGAACAGGCCCCGTCAACGCCGCGGGCAATCCCATCGCTTCGACGTTGTCCGCCACACTTCGCAAGAGCGGCCCCAGCATCGCCGCCGCCGTCTTCGCATCCACGCCCGCTCGACCAAGGAGATCCACCCCACCCGCCGCAAGCGCCGCCGCACCGTTCGCAACGAGACCCGCAGATGCGTGATAGAGCACCCGGTCGAGCCCCGGGATCGTCCGCGGCGACATGCCGAGCTTCTTGCCGAGCGCCTTCGCGGCACGCACCGCACGCGCATCCCCATCCACATGAAGTTGCCCGCGCTCGAGCGACGGCGTGCGCTCGGTCGACGCAAACGAGATCATCGGATGCATCTGCGCCACGGCAACGTTCGCACTACGCAGCGGGAAAAGCGGCTCCGGACCAAGCGCTCCAGCACAATGCACGACCACCGCTTTGCGATGCCCCAACAGCTTCGCGTCGCGCAGTCGTTCGGCAAGCGGCTGCAACTCGCGATCGCGCACGGCCAAAATCACGAACGGCGCGTCGATTCGTTTTGTGGGCAAACCTTTGCGTTGCGCTCGCAGCGTGACCGGAACACCCAACCGGCGCAGCGTACGCGCCAAACCTGCACCCACTTTTCCGGCCCCGATGATGTACACGCTCTCCAATTCCGACATCAGCTTCTCCGGTACAAACCACGCTCCTCGATGAGCGCCAACACGTCACGCGGAACGAGCTTCTCGAGCCGCCCCATGTCCCCGCGCGCGAGCGCATCACGCACGTCGGTGCTCGATACGCGCGGCAAAATCGGCTCGGGCGCACCCGGAGTCATCACACCCGCGCGGCCCACGATGATGGGCGGGGCTATCTCGGAGATGCGATCGAATCGATGCCACTTGGGCAAGTCGTTCAGCACGTCTGCGCCCAGAAGCAGGCGCATCGACCAATCGGGATGGATCGCCGCGAGGTGTTCGAGGGTTCGTAGGGTCAAACTTTCGCCGTCCAGATCTCGTTCGACCGCGGAGATGGAAACGCGCGGAATCCAGGAAAATGACAACCGACACATCTCGAGCCTGTCTTCGAACGAAGCGAGCTCTTTCGAGAAGGGATGCTTGTAAACGGGCACGACGAGCACTTCGTCGATGGGTTCCGTCGACAGCACGTACACGGCTGCGAGCACGTGCGCGACATGCGGAGGATTGAAACTACCGCCAAAGATCGCGACGCGTGGCCCTTTCGCCCCGGTCGTTCCGGACGAACTCGACTCATCCAGCGTTGTCGCCACCTTGCACCCGCATCTTGATACCGGGCAGCATCGATCCGGTGCCTCCGAGCTGTTCTTCGGAGAGGATCGAGCCGTCGATGTTGCGAATTTCGACACGCACTCCACCGTTTGGTCCTTCGCCGAGCACCGCAAGGCCTCCTTGCGAACCGGCGAGCGGACCGGGCGTGATGAACATGCGCGAGCCGATGCGTTTGACTTTCGGTTCGGCGCTGCGGCCGTAGACGAACAGGGATGCGCCCACGACGTCGTCCTCATCGAGGATCGATTTGTCGTACATGAACAATGTCACGCGTCCATCGAAGAACTCGACCGTGCGTTTGTTGCCCTCGGGCAAACTCGAAAGCGCACGCAGTCGCGCGCGCGCTCGTTCTGCTGCGACAAACGCTTCGATGGCTTGAGACGAAGCGTTTGCGCATCGCACGGTGGCTCGTGCGAAGAGCGAATCTTCGTTCGGGTTGTTCCCCACGAGGTAACGCGCCCATGCTCGAGCGACGATGTCGAGCGCTCCGTCAGGCGCCAAGTACAGGACTTTTTGGACCCCGACGTCGTCGAGCAAGCACTCGATCGCTCGCGCGAGCAAACGCAGATCTCCCTTCGCGGGTCCGATGATCCCGAGGCGCATCGTCGCCAAGACTAGATCAGCCGCGGGCAGACTGGGTGGAGAACTCACACGGTCGAGCGCGATCGTTCGTATCGGGGCCGTATCCCTGGAGCACGGAGCCTGCACGCACCTTGACGCGCCCCCTCGGGCAGCCTTGAATTGGCCGTGCATGTGAGCGTGCCAATTTCATGAGGGACGCGTACCCGAGCGCATATCGGACTTCTCCGGTCGCCAAGAGGTAACCCACCGCCCTCGCCGATTGCGCGTTTGTCATGTCCGACAAAGTTTGCCCTCGAATTGACACGTGGTGTATGAGGTTTGCCCATGGGTACGACTTGGACCCCATGGCACCTGCTTCTGGCTGTGCTTCTGCGCCAGCGAGCGCCTGGGGATCGCGAGATTCAGAGCGAAGTGAAGCTGACGGCCGATGCGTTGCGCCTGGATTTCGTGTTTCTCCCTCAGGAAGATGCAACGGGTCGCGCCGCGGGAACGTTGAAAAAGCTCTGGGGATTGCTCACGAAGCACGTCGTCTGTGAATTCAAGAGCGTGGGACGACCATACCGCCGTTTCAATTTCGATCGGTTTTTCACGTACATAACGACGTATTATACCAACGAGGTCGAGGCGCTTGGCCGCCGAAGCGAGCTCTGCGGCGTGCTCCTGGTGACGAAGCGGTCGCCGACAATGGATGAGGACGTCCACGCGTATGGTCTGCATTGGCGGGACCTGGGTGATGGTTACTGGCAGCTCGAAGGTTGTCCTTTCAAGATTGTCGTGGTTGAAATTGAAGTCGTTGCGGACGCCGAGGACGACGATGTGCTACGCTTTCTGGCAGGGAAGCAGCCGAGGACGGTCGAAGGTCGGCGTTGGCTCGCAAAGCAGCTCGGAACCAAGGAGATCCAGATGAAGATGCACGAGTTGGAAGGGTTCGACGAGGTGCTGCAGACGCTCTTGCAAAGCTTGCCGCCGGAACAAGTCCTGTCGGCGTATGCGCCCGAAGAACGGCTCGCGGGGCTTGCGCCCGAGCAAGTCCTGTCGGTGTATGCCCCCGAAGAGCGGCTCGCGGGCCTTGCGCCCGAGCAAGTCCTGTCGGCGTATGCCCCCGAAGAGCGGCTCGCGGGCCTTGCGCCCGAGCAAGTCCTCCTGACGCTGCCCGACGAGGTGCTCCACGCACTTTCGGATTCCTACATCGACTCGCTTTCCGAGCCGACGCGAACGATGATCCGCAAACGCATCGGGCGCTGACGAGCGCGCGTGCTGCGGGTCTCTGAAGCTGCGGCCCATTTACAGACGTGGCCATGCCAGGTCCGGGCCAAACCGAATCTTCGGATTCACGTTCACCCACCGCATCGAGACTGGGTCGTACGACCGCCAGCCGTCATGCCGCAATCCTGACACCGCGTCGTGCTCCTCGTTATTGGCGCGTAGCTCGCACGCGATGGCCCGTTATCGCGTTTCACGAGGAAAGTCTGGGGTTCGGTGACGGTGGTCAGAATATTCCGATAATTTGCCCATGTTGCAGACTGTTGTTTACGATGGTGGCACAGACGCAATGCCGAACCTCAATTTCAACGGGGCAACGTATAACATCAACACGAACTCAACGCGGCAATTTCGGAATGATCCCGTGAGCTTTCTGCGCACGACATGGGTCAATCCGGCCAACTATGCGATCATGCACGGCTACGCGCAGTGGAACACGATATCCGGCAACGCTGCAGCGCTCAAAGTTGCGGGCGGCGGTGGAGTGCTCGCGCCCATCAACAACGACGACTTGTGCGACGTCACGCATTTCGACGACCAAAATGGGACCGTCACGGTCGGCCCCGTGGCTCGCGCTGGTCTCGCGGTCACTGGCGGCGCCTTGGAGACGCGGTATACGCTCGAGAATCCGCATACCTCATTTCCCCGCATCTTTTTCTTGCCATCGCGGGCCAACCAGATTTCGTGCTTGCGCTTGACGAGCACGATAGCCAATGGAGGACCGCGCATCGTCATGACCACGGCGGTCAATGGCTGTTCGATATTCGTGACGTGCGACGATCCCACGCAGCCGCTCAACGCCGGCAACAATGTCCGAATGTATCATGCCAATGGGATTCATGCCGGAGGAACGCGCGCCGAACAACGGCGATATACGCGGAAGTTGTTACGACGATTCGTCAACGTGCGATATTTCTACACGCATCCGCACCTGGCCCTGGAGCTCACGTCGGATCACTATTACAATTCGGATATCACGGACGAGCAGAATCGAAAAGCGGGCAAGGGCTACACGGTCAACAACATCAACGCGAGTGGCAGCACGTTTCTCGTATTTGGCTACATGAGCGGCAATGGCGTGTGGAATTTTCATTATCAATGGCATGTCGACATCGATTACGATCGCACTGGCGCGTCGCGATTCTTCCGAGGGCAAAACTTTCAGGGCGCCAAGCATCGACTACGTTCGCTGCACGTGCCTCAGCTTGCCGACTGGACCGACTATGCACACGGTCTCACGGGTATCCCTTGATCGGCGAAGACGTCAAGGAAATGGAGCTCTTGACGCATACTTCGGCACACACGGCCCCGCATCTGCGACATCGTTGGGGACACAACACCCACGGCGCGGGGGGCCGCAGAAATAAATCGTCGAGGATCAAAAAAATTTTTGAAATTTAAAAGAGACCTCCGACGAATAGGCGCGTCATGCGCTCGAATACGGTGGAGAACCGTCAACTTTAAGACACTCGTCGAAACGTGCCCGTTTCGATCGGACATTCTTTGTCCTGCTCACGAGCCATTTCCATGGCTTTCTTCGCCCATCCAGGTTAATTTAGCCGCCGCTCGCTCGACGAAATAAAAAATCGTCGTCCCGAGTGAGCGTAATCCAACGGACGGGTTGAAAACCTGAAGTTCAGGTATCGCGCCTTCATGCGCATTTCAATTCGTTCTCAGCATGAGGAGGTATTTGTGACGCTGGCGATGTTGCACGTCGATCGCGCTCGAACCCGCATGCCCATGGTATGTACCGTCATTTCATTGCTCGTTTTGGCGGTGTTCGTAGCGCTCTGTTTCGTATCGTGGTTGCTCGAGACGAACTCCCAAGCCCCTGATTTGCAGGGCGCGAAGTCGGTCCATGTCCCGCATTCGATGACGTCGGCAATGAACGCGTCGAAAGCGGAACCGCCGGATCCGTATGCATCGGAACCGTGGATCAGATACGGACGTGAATTCTGATCCTCAACATTTTCCCGCGGGTGCAGTGAGCCTGAATTGGCCCTGCACCCGCGGCCTTTTTGTCGAATCGAAAAACACTCGCTCGAGGTCGTCGTATCAGGACGCACAGAACTGCCGAGCACGAGCGTGCGGGTTTCGTAACGTCAACGGAGAAACTTGCCATCCGTTGGAATCCCGTCTAAGGGCTTGGACATGGCGTCTCGAACGCATGTCCTACGCGCGTCCATCTGGGCGAGCGTTTTCACGATCGCGCTCGGCGCCATGATCGTCGTCGGCTCGCGCCGCCTCGCAAACTTCGACGCAGCGCTCGTCGGATACACGTTCGCAACTTTGTTCGCGACGTTCGGCATCACGTACCGTTACGCGATGTGGCTGCAGCGTCCGCCGACGCGGATGTACTGGAGGCGCGGCTGGCAAGCGTTCGTGTCGCCGCGATTTCTCCTCGGCAACCTCGTGCGCTTCGTGCAACGCGCGGTCGTCGAGGTCGCGTTCAATCGGTTCATCGTCAAGCGAAACGCCTTGCGCGGCCTGACCCACTGGCTGCTCATGTGGGGATGCATTCTCGCCGCTGCGATCACGTTTCCGCTGGTCTTCGGCTGGATCCACTTTGAAACAGTGCCCGGCAACCTGAACACGTACCGCACGTATGTCTTCGGTTTTGCCGCGGGCGATTTCCCCGTGGACTCGTGGCTCGCGTTCGTCGTGTTCCACGGGCTCGTGTGGTCGTCGTTCCTGGTGCTGGCGGGCGTGATGCTGGCGTTCCGGCGGCGCATGATCGACCACGGCGCGATGGCGGCGCAGCAGTTTGGCGAGGACATCCTGCCGCTGGTTTTGCTGGGCGCGATCAGCGTGACGGGGCTGATGCTGACCGTGAGCTACACGTGGCTGCGCGGGTATGCGTACGACTTCCTGGCGATCCTTCACGCAGCGACGGTGATCGTGACGCTCTTGTGGCTACCGTTCGGGAAGTTCTTCCACATCTTTCAGCGGCCCGCGCAGCTTGGCGTGGGCTTCTACAAGGACGTCGGCGCGCGGAGCGAACAGGCTCGATGCAAGCGGTGCGACCGCGAATATGCGTCGGCCGCGATGGTCCGCGACCTCATCACGGTCGAGCGCGAGCTCGGCTTCAAGTACGAAACGTCTGGCGGTGCAAGTCACTACCAGCAGATCTGTCCGGCGTGCCGACGCGCGATGTTTGGTCTCGCGCAAGGCGCTCTTTGGCGTGGAGAAGATCATGGCGACGCTGCCCGTTGATGACTTGGCGATCACGCGGGCGTTCGGCCCGCATCTTTCGGCACGCACGCGTGGCGGAAGCGCCGTCGAGCCGGATCGGCTGGTGAAGACGCATTGCTGCTTTTGCGGTCAGCAGTGCGGGATCCAGCTCAAGGTGAAGGACAACGAGGTGATCGGGTTCGAGCCGTGGGAGGACTTTCCGTTCAACCGCGGGATGCTGTGCCCGAAAGGCGTCAAGCGCTACTTGCAAGGGTCGCACCCGGACCGGCTGGTGACGGCGCTGGCGCGGGATCCGTCGGTCGCGAGCGGGTTTCGGCCGATGGCGTACGAGCAGGCGATCGAGCGTGCTGCGCGTGAGATCCAGCGTATCCAGGACAAACACGGGCCGAGCGCGGTGGGTGTGCTCGGGGGCGCGAGCCTCACGACGGAGAAGACGTATCTGCTGGGGAAGTTCGCGCGGGTTTGTCTGAAGACGCCGTACATCGATTACAACGGGCGGCTGTGCATGGTGAGCGCCGGTGCGGCGAACAAGAAGGCGTTCGGCATCGATCGCACGACGAATCCATGGTCGGACATGGTCGGCACCGAGGTGATTTGGGTGGCGGGGTCGAACGTGGCGGAGTGCTCGCCGATCACGACGAACTACATTTGGCAAGCGCGCGAGCTTGGCGCGAAGGTGATCGTGCAGGATCCGCGTATCACGCCGATTGCGCGCACGTGCGACCTGTACTTGCCCATTCGGCCGGGGCGAGACGCGGCGCTTTTTGCGGGCGTGCTGCAGCTCATGATCGAGAATGGCTGGATTGATCGGGACTTCATCGAGCGGGAAACGGTTGGCTTCGACGAGGTGGCCGCGTATTGCGCGACGTGGCCGGTCGCGCGCACCGCGGAGGTCACGGGCGTGCCGGAGCGCTCGATACGCAAAGCGGCGGAGCTTTGGGGCACGGCGAAGTCGAGCTTTCTATTCCACGCACGAGGCATCGAGCATCATTCGAATGGCGTGCAGAATGCGCTCGGGACCATCAACTTGGTGCTGGCGTCGGGCCGCATTGGCAAACCAAAGAGTGGTTACGGGACCATCGTGGGTCAGGCGAATGGGCAAGGCGGGCGCGAGCACGGGCAGAAGTGTGATCAGTTGCCTGGTTGGCGCGACATATCGAACCCGGAGCATCGGAAATACATTGCTTCGGTGTGGAAGATCAAAGAGGCGGATCTTCCGGGGCCTGGCGTGGACGCGTACGAGATGTTTCGCAAAATCGACGCGGGCGAGATCAAGGGGCTCATTGCGATTTGCTTCAATCCGAAGGTATCGCTGCCGGACAATCAATTCGTGACGCGGGCGCTGGAAAAGCTCGAGTTCTTCGTTGCAATCGACTTTTTCCTGAACGATACGGCGCGCCACGCCGATCTGGTGCTGCCGGGGAGCCTGCACGAAGAGGACGAGGGCACGGTGACGCAGGTCGAGGGGCGGGTCATCAAGGTGAACAAGGCGGTCGAGTGTCCCGGCGAAGCTCGACAGGATTGGCGTATCATCCAGGATCTGGCCAAGGCGTTGGGGCGGCCGCACGGATTTACATTCGATGGGCCGCGGGCCATTTTCGACGAGCTCCGCGTGGCGAGCAAAGGCGGCGTCGCGGATTATTCGGGCATTACGTACGAAAAGATCGAGCGGCAAATGGGTGTGTTTTGGCCGTGCCCGAGCGACGATCATCCGGGGACGCCGCGGCTGTTCGAGCCTGGGAGCGACAATCCGGTCGCAAAGGGAAAAGGGCGGTTTTACTTTCCGGATGGCAAAGCGCGGTTCAACGTCGCCGATTACCGACCCGCGGTGGATGACGTCTCCGAGGAGTATCCGCTTTTTTTGACGACGGGGCGTGTCGTGAGTCAATTCCTTTCGGGGACGCAGACGCGTCGAATTGGCCCGCTCATCAAGCATTACCCGGAGCCGCGGATCGAGCTGCATCCGCGGCTCGCCGAAAAACTTGGGATTGCCGACGGAGACTGGGCGACGGCGGAGACGCGTCGGGGCGCGATCACGCTGCGCGCAATGGTGGTGACGACCATAAGGCCCGACACCATTTTCATTCCGTACCACTGGCCTGGCGACAAGAGCGCGAATCGGCTGACGGTGGCGGCGCAAGATCCCATTAGCAAGATCCCTCAATACAAGGTTTGCGGCTGCCGGCTTCGTCCGGCGGATGGCCCACCCGCATACGCCCAGGAAAGGGAGGCCCAACAATGAGCGTCCCGCGGCATCTCGAGTTTTTCGTCGACCCGAGCCGTTGCATCGGGTGCCGGTCGTGCGTGGAGGCGTGCACCGAATGCGATACGCACCGGGGCGAATCGATGATTCACCTGGAATTCGTCGATCGCGGGGCGTCGGTGCAGACGGTGCCCGTCGTGTGCATGCATTGCGAACAGCCGACGTGCGCGGAGGTTTGCCCGGCCGATGCGATCAAGCGCACTGGCGACGGTGTGGTGCAGAGCGCGCGCAAGCCGCGCTGCATTGCATGCGGTAACTGCGTGGTTGCATGTCCGTTCGGGGTGCCCGAGCTGTACATCGATCGGGCGATCATGATGAAGTGCGACATGTGTTACGACCGGACGTCGGTCGGCAAGAAGCCGATGTGCGCGACGGTGTGTCCAAGTCAGGCGTTGTTCTTTGGGACACGCGAGCAGATTCACGCGTTGCGGCCGCAGTCGATGCCGACGAACACGTTTCGATTTGGGGACCAGGTGATCCGGACGCGGGTCAACGTGATGGTGCCGCGGCGGCCGGCGGCGCCTGCGCAGATCGACGTGACCGCGGCGATGGATGAGCGCCCGCCGAGCCGTGCGGTGCGGCTGCCGGTGGTGGGTGACGACGCCGACCCCTTTGCGCAGGTGGAGGTCTGACATGGCCGACGATCCGCAGAGTCGTTTCGAGGAGGATCTGGCGCTCGACGCGCGGATCGACGCCGCCGATCGCCAGGGGCTCACGGGCACGGCGCAAGCGGACGTGTATGGGCCGACGCGCGACCCCGAGGACATCACGGTGCCACCGGACGGCCGGCCGATGGAGGAGCAGCCGCGGTGGCGGCACGACTTTGCGATCGACTGGCCGCAGGATCACCACGTCGCGCGGCGTGACTTCACGCGGTTCCTCGTGCTGACCAGCGGGGCGTTCGTCGCTGGGCAGGGTTGGATCGCGGGGCAGAGCTTGGTCCGGCAGCGACGTCCGTCGCCGCCGCGCAAGCGGATTGCCGCGGTGACCGACGTGCCCGTGGGTCAGTCGCTGATGTTCGATTACCCGAGCGACCACGATCCGTGTTTGCTGGTTCGCCTTGCCGAAAACAAGCTCGTCGCGTTCAGCCAGAAGTGCACGCACCTTGCGTGCGCGGTGGTGCCGCGCTTCGACGAGGGCGTGTTTCTCTGCGCGTGCCACAAGGGCTACTTCGATCTTGCGACGGGCCGCAACATATCGGGGCCGCCGCCGCGGCCGCTGCCGCAGATCGAACTCGACATCGTCGATGGCGAGGTATTCGCCGTCGATGTGACCGCGAGGACCGGTTGATGTCGCGCCCGGCTCGCCAATCGACGCGCGCGCAGCGAACCACGGTCGTCTATGGCGTCCTGTGCTTCGTGCTGCTGCTGGTCGTCCTCCAGCTTTGGCTTCTCACTGCGACGATGAACGCGTTTCTCGGCGGTGACGACGCCGTGGTTTGGCCTGCTCTCGGGGCCAGTTTCGCGTGCCTCGCGCTCAACCTTGGCCTTTTGCGTTACCTCGGACGCCGATGACCACCTCGCCGGGGCGACTTGCCGCGATGCACCCGGCGTATTTCGCGCTGGTCATGGCGACCGGTATCGTCTCGTTGGCTTGTCACACGATGGAGCTCTTTGTTCCGGCGAAGGTGCTCTTTGCGCTCAATCTTGCATTCTACCCGGCGCTTTGGATCCTCACGATGGTGCGATTCGTGCGCCACCCGTCGCAGGTGATTGCCGATTTTCGCAACCACGGTCGTTCGGTCGGCTTTTTCACGACCGTGGCGGCGACCTCCGTATTTGGTTCCCAGTGCCTATTGGTTGCCGATGCGCCTCGCGCTGCATTTGCGTTCTGGGTGGCGGGGATAGTGCTTTGGGCGCTGCTCACGTATGCGGTGTTCACGATCATCGTCGTGAAGCCGGAGAAGCCTGCGTTGGCCGAGGGGATCAACGGCGGCTGGCTCGTATCCGTCGTCGCTGCGCAATCGGTGAGCGTGCTCGGCGCGCAGCTCGCGCCGCATTTCGGGGATAGCGCGCCCATTGCGCTTTTGTTTTGCCTCGCGATGTGGCTCGGGGCCGGCATGCTTTATTTGTGGATCATTTCGCTCATTTTTTATCGTTATGCATTCTTCGCGATGAGCCCCTCGGATTTGGCGCCGCCTTATTGGATCAACATGGGTGCGGCGGCCATTTCGACGCTTGCTGGCACGATGCTCGTCGCCGCGGCGCCTCATTCGCCGGTCATCGACCAGGTGCTCCCGTTCGTGCGCGGATTGACCTTGGCGTGGTGGGCGACGGCGACCTGGTGGATCCCGATGCTCCTCATTTTGGGCGCGTGGCGGCATCTTGTACGACGATTCCCGCTCCGTTATGATCCTCTATATTGGGGCGCCGTCTTCCCGCTCGGCATGTACACCGTCTGCACGGCGCGGTTATCGCACGTCGTCGATGCGGGGTATTTGCTTTCCATTTCGCGTGTATTCGTCTACGTGGCGCTTGGCGCGTGGGCGCTTGCCGCACTGGGAATGACGTTGTCGCTCGTTCGCCAAGGTCGAGGCTCACCCGATGTTGCTCCATCGGCAAAGCCGTGAGCGCGAGCCAACGAATGCGCCAAAGGCGGGCCCTTTGAAAACGCGTCAACGAATTTGAATGGCATCGGCGACGACGTGATGACCGGCCGTGAATGGAAACGTGCCAAGGCTCTGCCACGCACCTCCGCCCAATTGCTGATTTTTGGTCACCGTACACCTCGTTTGTCACCATCTTTATCACCACCGGACTCGCCGAGGCATTCAGTGATGCGGCTCATGTAAACGGCCCAGGGAAAGTCGATGCCCGGATCATTCGGGCGATTGACGGGATCGGGTTGGTAATGGCCAAGGATATGATTGCGGTCGCGTACGAGGTTGTGGCGTTTGACGACATCGCACGCGAGGTTGGCCGACGCGGCGAGTTGTCCTTCGGTCCATGGGTTGGCAAGCGAGTACGAAAAACCGCCGTGTTCGATACCGATCGAACGCGGGTTCGTCGGAAGCCCTTGCCACGATTTGCCGACGTGGTGCGCCGTATCCATTTCGTCGACGAGCGCCGAGACCTCCGAGCCGGTCTCATTGACGACGTAATGGGCGCTCGTCCTGCTGGGATTTTTCAGCGACGTCAACCAGCCCCAACAGGACGTATAACTGCCAGCGCAGGTGTGCACGACGAGAAGCTCGACGTCGTGACCTCTGCGCCCCGACGTGTAATTGGCTGCCGGCGCCGGTCGCCATATCGCGCCTGAATAAAACGCTCGGGGCAGCTCGCCTCCACGCAGCGTCACGTGCAGAAACGGGAAATTGGCGGTGACGTGCCGGACGGCTTTTAGAATTTCGCCCATGCCGCTGTCCTCGGGTGCGGTGATGCCTTCACGGAGCACGCGATACACTTCCTCGTGAATGAAATGCGAGGACGCTTCGAGGTTTGGATTGTCGAACAATGCGGCAATGGCGGGCGCCCACGCGCCAAGGTCGTCACGATCGACATCGAGGGTCGTGGCGTGCTGATCGAGCAATGCGGCCGCGGCCATGATGTTTGCCCCTGGGTCTGCTTGGACGTCCGTTTCCGGGACACCCGCGAGCTCGGCGCCTTTTGAAATGGCGTCGCCACGCAAAGCCATGACACCATACGTCGGCGGTAATCCTTCGATGTCCGATTCTTCCCCGGGGACGTGATAAAGGCGCGTTTCGGAATACCCGATCGCCACGAGAATCGGCACCGGCACGTTGAACTTTTTCGACGCTGCCTCGAATTGCGCCTGATATGGATATTGTTTGACGCCCGGCGCCTCCGTACCCCCAAAATTCTCTGCGAACTCCATTCCCGCGTCACCACATCCGGTGAGCAGCAGGGATGTCGATATGACGGGCAAAATCATCCGCAAGCCGAGCGTACGCGTCATAGCTGAGCCTCTTGTCGTTGGAGTGAAAAAGCATCGAGCGCCTTCGGCACAAGGGCTCGAGGCAAGCAACCCACATGCCCACGACAAATGGTCGAGCTTGGCAGGTTTGAACCCCTACGTTGTCGAGCAAGCTCGAAGCACCCGTGCTATACGCGCTCTAGACGCATGTTTCGGCGCACAGGGCCACTCCGAGATCCAGTCACAGTCTACCTCGATGGGTCAGCCTTGCCTGCCGAGCGTGGAGAACCTCTGGCCGTATCGCTCCTCGCAGCGGGAAAAACCATCCTTTCGCGCAGCCCCAAGCTTCACAGGCCGCGAAGCGCATCGTGCATGCGAGGTGGTTGCGAAGGTTGTTTGATGCGCGTGCAAGGCACGCCGAACGTGATGACGTGTCTCGAGCCAGCGCGCGGCGACGAACGCATCGAGTCGCAAAACGTCGTAGGATCGCGCAAGGCGGATCTTTTGAGGGTGAACGATTGGCTCTTTCCGCACGGCTTCGATCATCATCACTTCATGACGGACGTGCCGGCGCTCGGCCCGCTCGTTCAAAGCTTTGCACGCAAAATATCCGGCCTCGGACGGCTGCCGTCGGAAGCGCAGCCGATGCAGCCTGCGCGTCGTGTCGATGCAGACGTCGTGGTGATTGGCGCAGGCCTCGCGGGGCTCGTCGTGACGCGTCGGCTCGAAGCTCGAGGCAAACGCGTTGTGCTGGTGGACGATGGCGTGCGGATCGGCGGGTCGCTCAATGCATTGCCTGATCGCACCGAGCTATGCGATTCGCTGCGTCCCAAAGAAGCGACGGTGTTTGTCCGGGCCACCGCAGCGGGGGTTTATCTGGGCGAGGTCGTGGTGGCAACGGCGGACGAAGCGGTGGTCGTTCGAGCCAACGACAAGGTATTCGCGACGGGCGCGCATGATGGGGTGCTCGCATTCGGCGGCAATGATTTGCCAGGCGTGTTTTCGGCACGAGCGTTATGCGTGATGCTGGCGTACGGCGTGGAGCCGGAAGAGGCGTTTGTCGTGGTAGGGGACGGCTTTTGGGCTGACGAGCTGGGGAGGCGCCTCGGGGATCGGGTGATACGCATTGGCGAAGACGCCATCGTGGGCGTGCGAGGAACGAGTGGGGTCAAGAGCGTGACCGTGCGTGATGGACAAGGCGAGAAAACGATTCGGACGAAGGTCGTAGGGGTTTCGAGTCACGGTGCGCCGGCATTCGAGCTTGCGGCGCAGGCGGGGGCGTCCGTGCGATTCGAGGCGGATCGCGGTTATGCAATCGAATGCGATCGAAATGGTCGCGCGGGAGACGGATTGTGGGCCGTTGGGGAATGCACGGGGCAGCCGTTCGACGTGGATGGCATCATGGAGGCGGCCGAGCGATGTGCGCGAGCGATTCTTGGTGAATGACTTACGAGGTTTGAGGGTCGGTCGAATCAGAATGTGCGAACGCCGGCCGTGATGCCGGGCCAACCCAAAAGCGGATTCGAGTTCGGGTCGAGATTCGAAGTGTCGTAGGGAGCCATTTGCGCTTCTGCGGGCGAAATGGCCGCCACGACGCTGTAGCTCGGACCCGCGAATGCGCCAAGATTGGCACCCATTTGGACCGATACGAGCGCGCGCGCTTGCGCAACGAATGCGGTCGGCGCCAAATCGTCGATGTCGTGGTGCGAATAGCCAAGGACGTCGATATCGAGCGAAAGTCGCTCGCTGAGAACTACGCGGCCGCCGAGACCGAGCGTCAAGACCCCACGCGGCTCGTCGCCGGTCGCGCGGAATCCGGCGCCGTAAATATTGTGGAAATGATCGCTGCCGTGCTCGAAGCCAGCCATGAAAACGCCAGACTCCTGCCCCCAAACGTCGAAATGGAGACGCCCGCGGCGAACGATGTTGATGAGGCCAAATGAATAGGTGGACGTATCCGCATAATTGATGATGCCAATCTGCACGCCCTTCACGTCGCCCGTGGCAATGTTGACGCCACCGACTTGCCATCCCGTCACCTCGTCCGCAATCGAGACGACGCCAAGCTGCACGCCGCGGACGTCGCTCGCGTAATCGACCGCGCCCGCCTGGACGCCATACATCGCGCCAGGCGCCACATTGACGCCGCCGATCTGCGTGCCGTTAAGGTTGCTCGTGTAATTGAATCCCAGCGCCAACTGCACGCCGCGCACCTCGCGCGCCACGACATTGCCGACGCCGACGATTTGCACCCCGCACGCGAATTCACGCTGGATGTTCAGCCCAAAGCCGATCTCCAATCCCGAAAGGCCCCTCGAATACCCCGCCAACAAATTCGCCGATATCGCGCGAACCGTGTCCGTCCCCGTGAACCTCGATGTGCCAAGGTGCGGCACCACATCGGCACCGGCGAATTCACGCATATTCGTCGGGCGTGCGCAAGGACTGGGCACCGGCATATCGTTCGGCGCAGCCGCACGGCGCACAGCCAGCCGCACGGGCGGATTGGCCGAATCGCGCAGCGTTTCCTTTTCGGGTGCCGGCTCTGTGCCTTTTTCGGCCACGACAGGCTCGTCAGGCGTCGGGCTCGGCGCAATCGCCTCGTCGACGCTCGGCTCTGCCTCCGGCCGTTTTCCCAATAGGGCCGCAAGCTCCGCCGCTTCGTCGCGCGTGAGGTTGCCGGCGAGCAGCGCAATCGTCTCCGCCGCATTTTCCGGATCGTCGGGCAAATCAATCGTACGCTCGATGTGTTTACCGCCCCCTTCGGGCGATCGATACGTCAATGCAATGCGGCGCCCGGGTTCGCCGCGTAAAACGAGCGCCGCCTTCCCGTCCGGCGTTTTCCCCGCAAAGACGACGCCGCTCCCTATTTCGCGCCCAATGGCCACGCGCACCGATTCCGGATCGATGTCCCACGGCAAACCCTCGACCACGAGCGCGACCTCGGCCGCGGCCGGTGCGTCCGCGCGCGCGCCGGCCGCATACGTCGCCACGACAAACGCCCACGCCGCGCAGATGGCGAGCCTCCGCGCGAAACGAATCACGGCGCGCCCCCTTGCATTGCATCGACGAGCGAACGGGCCTCGGCTTTACGATAACCGCCATACGCACCGGCAGCAAAAGGCTCGAGCGCTCGTTGCGCCTCGGCCTTGCGCCCGAGCCTCACGAGGCAAAGCGCGCGATTGTAACGAGCCTCCAGTGCGAAACGCCCGCGCGGTGCGGCCGCGAGGTACGCGTCCCACGCCGCGAGCGCCGCGCTCGAATTACGCGTGACGAAATGAGCCTCGTGTGCGGCGCGATAAAGCGCCTCGGCCGGATCGACGCGCACCTCGGGCGCAGCAGCCGCCGCGTCCACCTTCGGCACGTCCGCGGGCGCCGCGTCCACCTTCGGCACATCGGTCGGCGCAACGATCCGCGGGGGCGCAGCCGCGGCCATCTTTGGCGCCGCTGCGGCTTGGCCTTCCACGTCCTCGGGCTGCGGCGCAGGCTCCACGTCGGTCGGTGCAGGTGCCTCGACAACTTCTGCTGCAGGCTCGGGCGCTTTCACATCGAGCGCTTTCGCGACCCGCCGAGGCGCGGGCGGATCTGCGGGCACATCCACCGGCGCCTCTTCAACTTCCGCCCGCCCAAAGCCCAAATTGTCTTTCAATTCGTACCACACGCCAGGCAATCGATGTGTCGCCGACGCCCACGCGACCGAGCCGACGAGCACCGCGGCGATCGGCACGAACACGCGAATCGCTGCGAGCTTTCGTGCACGGCGCTCCTTCAGCGTGCGCACGATGCGCGCGCGCGTTTCGGCTTGCTTTCCAGGCGATCCATCGGCTTCCTCGCGCAGCGCGCGCGTCGCCTCGCGGAGCAGTTCGTCTTTCATCGGCTCTCCTCCTCGTCGAGCAGGGCCCGGAGCTTCTGCTTCGCGTGGAACAAGCGCGTGCGCGCCGTCGCCTCGGGTACGCCCATGATCTCCGCCGCTTCTCGCGCGCTCCGCTCCTCCACTTCGCAGAGCACGAAAGCCACTCGTTGCGCGTCAGGCAGCTCGTCGAGCGCGCGATGCAGCGCCTTTGCGAGCGCCGCGCGGTTTACCTCGCGCTCAGGGTTCGGCGTCTCCGGCAAAGGTTCGCACCCGAGCTTCTCCATCATCGCGCGCCGTCGCGCAGCAGCGCGCACATAATGCCGCGCGTGGTTCACGGCGATCGACACGAGAAACGTCTTCAGCGACGATTCGCCCCGAAAACGCTGCGCCGCGCTCGGAAGGGTCACGAACACGTCGTGGACGAGGTCCTCGGCCGCCGCATCGTCGCCCGTGAGGCGCCGGGCAAAGGCGCGCACCGAGGCGTAATGTTCGTCATACACCTCGGCGATCGCCGCGTTATCTCCTCGGCGCAGCCGCTCGATGAGCTCGTCTTCCTGCGCGGCCTGTGAGGCGCGCGAGAAAAAGAGCGGCGCTAGCAGATCGAGGGCCCTCATCGCCCCTCGTTGTGCCCGCTCAGCTGCCTATCGTTCAACCCCTCGGTCGATTTTTTTCGTGCTTCTGGTTTCTCCCGGCATATCAGTGTTCTACATCACATCAAAACAAAGTTTGAACGAATCGAACTCGTGCGGGTACGGAGGGACGAACGACGGCGCGGCGCGCGGACACGGAGCGCGCCATGGGCCGTGAACAACGATAACCCTTCATCGGGAGTGGTGACGAATGAATACGCGTCGCAGAGCCCACGCTTGGGCATTGGCATTGTTTACGGGTTTTTTGACGTTGACCGGCGGTTGTTACATCAACCACGGCGAGTGGAATGACGACGACGCATGGGTCGATGGCACGCCGTTGAATTCGGCGGTTTGCGCCGATTATTGCGATCATCTCCTCGGCTGCGACATCATCTCCAATCAGACTTGGAAAAACTGCTTCGACGGTTGCAGGTCGGCGCATGACATGGATCCTCCGTCCGCGATGGGTGGAATCGAGTGCGTCCTTCAATCGGGCTGCGCCTCGTCACTCGATGCATACCCGTGCGCGAACGAGCCGCATCCGAGCAGCGGCAACGACGGAAGCGGTGGCTTTGGCGGCGGCGGTGGCGACGATAACAGCGGCGGATGGGGTGGCGGCGGCGAAGCGGCTTGCCAGGCGGATTGCGATTGTCCGAGCGGCAACCAATGCATCGACGGATCGTGCAAGACGCCCTGTGTTGCTTCGTGCGAATGCGCCGTGGGCGAAAGCTGCGTTTCCGGGTATTGCGCCCCGCCTCCGGCCCCTCAAATATCTTGCCAAGTCGATTGCGATTGCCCAAGCGGCCAAGCTTGCTTCGGCGGCATTTGCGGGACGCCTTGAGCCCGCTCGTCGTAGCTCGATGCAGGTGCGCATCGAGCGACTGAATGACGAGCTTTCCTTTACGGCGCTTCCGGAGCGACGGGCGGATGTTCGCACGTCACCGGACCGATATCCGTCGACTCTTTGAAGCCGTCGCATACGCCGAGGTTCGCGTAGGTGGCATTGCCATTGTTTTTCAGACAATTGGTCAATTCACCCATCGCGTTCATCTTTTGCGGATCCACGCATCCATCGTCCAAGACATCGGGAACCGGCTCGGCAACCACGATGGCCCCAATCGTCGGAGCAGGCAACAGCCCATTGCTCGTGAACGTGTTGTCGTGAATGTAGTTGCCTTCGGGGTATTCGTCGAAGTTGGGATCGCTCGACGTACCGACGAACGTTTCCGTGAAGCTCAGAATGAGCACGCCCGTCGTGTCGTTGCCGCGAATTTGGTTGTGCGCGATTTCATTTTGATCCGTCGCGAGCAGCACCATGCCGCAGCCGTGCGGTACGTTGGCCACCATCGTGCCGGGTTCGGCGAAATTCGGCAAGTTGTTGTTTTCAAAGATGTTGTCGTGCACGAGCGATCGTCCGACGCCACCGTTTTGGATGGGCAGGTCGGGCAAATTGAAGATGAGGAATCCGGCGGTGTTGTCGTGCGCGTGATTGCCATACGCCTCGGCTTCGATGGTGTTTTCGAGCTCGTAACCGGCGACGTTTCCATACGCTTCATTATCGCGGAGCAGGACGCGTTTCGATTGGCCCACGTACACGCCCGCGTCACGCGAACCTTTGACGACGCAACCTTCGATGGTAACGCCCTCGCTGCTGACGGGATAAAGGCCGTAGGCGCCATTCTTGAGCGACCCATCGGCATCCCAGATGACCGCGACTTTGCGGAATGTAATGTCTTTTACGCCGGTCGCGCGGATGCCGTCACCCGGCGGGTTCTTCACGGCAAACGCTTCGACCATCACGCGGTCGCTCGTGATTTGAATACCGTTGGCGCCAACTTTTTGGCCGCTGAAGTCGAGGATGGTGACGTCTTTGCCTTGACCTCGAAGCTCGAGGCCAGTTACCGCAATGGATAGCTCGGTGTCGAATTTGAACGTGCCAGGGCCAAGGCACACAGTGCTATCGGCCGCCGCATTGATGAGCGCCTCTTGCACATTTTCGCCATCGTTCGCGGACGGCTGGACGACCTTGTCGCATCCTGTGTAATCGGGCGCGGGCGGACCCGCGGGCGCAGCAGGTTCGCCGCAGGCAGGGAGCAGGAATGCAGAAAGCAAAAGGGCAAACGAAGAAAGGGCGACGTTACGGGTGTTCATGACAAGCCTCCTCGGCAGCATCACTCAGGATACATGAGAGACCGCGGCGCCGTCCATGCTCGCTTTCAGCGGCCCTTCCAGCTATCGGGGTGACGGTGCTGATGCATGACGGCAACGATCTCGATCATGCGATTCGTTTCCCTGTAAATGATTCCGTAGGGAAAGCGATGCATTGCGCAACGCCTTACGCCCTCGGTTAGCTTGGGCCATGCTGCTGGCATGTCACAAATTCGACGGATCGTGACGTTGACCTCGTCCAAGAATTCTCGACCCAATCCAGCCGCACGTTCGTCGTAGAACAAAATCGCTTCACGCAGCTCTTTGCGCGCCGCCGGATGGAACTTGAATCGCCTCATTGGCACATTGCGCGTAATTCTCGCATTACGTCGTCACCATCGAGCAATTCTACCTCGCCCGCATCGATCTGACGTGTCCGCTCGCCGGCCTCGCGTGCCCAACTACGCTCGATCTCCTCAGTTTCCGATGTACCAAGGCTGTCTAGAATGATGCGCGCCAGCAGCGCTCGCGACGCCGCGGGCATGGAAAGGATCTCGTCGGTGAGCCGTTGCAGATCAGGCGGCATGGGAGTCTCCAGCCACAAAGCGTACCAGATTCGAAACGCTGCCGCAACGCAGTCCTCACGAACACTCTGACAAACGTCCGCACTCACCCATCGATCAGCGATTCGAATAAGCCTAAACCACCGGCGGTGAACACCACGCCGAACACACCCATGATGGCTATGTAGTCAAATAGCTCGCTCAAAGACGCGCCGCCAAATAGCTCACGCGTTCCCGCCACCGCCGCGAGCAGCGTCGGCGCGAGCAGCGGGAAAAAGACGCTCGCGAGCACCAAGTCGCGAGCTCGCGTGCGCACCGTCATGGCGCCGAAAAGCGTTCCGACAGCCGCAATCCCCGGCGTTGCAGCGAGCGAAATCAACGCGAGCCCAAGGCCCGTTTCCAAAAGATCCACGGCAAAAAGCAGCGCTGCGACCGGCACGACGATGAGCTCCACGAACCATACGAAAATCGCAATGCTGACCGCTTTTCCGGCAAATAGAGCCGCCCGCGACAACGGCAAGACCAAAAGCCCAGATAGCGCGCCTTCTTCACGCTCGCGCTGCCAGCTTCGACCAATGGCCAAAACGGACGCGAATGCAACGGCGACCCAAATGACGCCCGGCGCGACATTCTGCGTGGTCTGCTGCCCCGCGTGAAATGCGAGCGACGCAATGACCGCCACGAGCACCGCGAAAAAACCACTCGTCGTGACGATTTCGCCCGTGGACAGCTCGATTGCGAGATCTTTGCGAGCGATGATGACCGCTTGTCGAAGGAACCGTTTGAAGTGCTTCATACGGCAATCGCCTGCGACAAACAGTGTTGGGCTGGCTGGTGATTAAAGAATGAACACGCTCAGCGTCACGACTTCGCGCCAGAATCCGCCTTCGCTGCGGCTTTCTGCGCCTTCGCCCGCTTGTCCGAGCTCTTCCACAAGTCGTACAAACGCGGAACCGGGTACGCCTCGATACGCGAGCGCAGGCCGGCATCCTTCGAGCGGTTCTGCAGCGCCAAGATCTCGTCGACGAGCTTGGCCCGCGACCCGAACTTGTCCTTGACCGCCGTCAGCGTGGCGTGGAGCCGCAAAAGCTTCGCGTTCGACACGTGCTCGAGTCCCCGCGAACCACCCTGATCCGAATTCATTCGCGGCAGCCACATTTCTTCCGACGCGAGCTGCTTGACGGCCTCGATGAGCTTTGCTTTCTCACCAAAGCGCTCCTTGACGATTGCAAGCGGAGCCTTGATTGCCATGCCGTTCTCCCTGGCGCGCTACGACCGACCCATGCCCGAAGCACCACGCCGTGTGAAGTGCGCGAGATGACTCGCGCGGAAAATGAGGTCCGCCTATGTAGCAGACTGGACGCCGCGATCGCAAGGCCCATCGTTCACAAAATTTGCGCCCTTCTTGTTATTCATACACGTACAACACAACACAATAAGGCCGACCAAGGGTAGCGAAATGCGAAGAATTCAGCACCAAGCTGTAAGCTGCAACCCATGACATGAGCGAACCTGTCGTCGCATCCGCCCTGCTGTTGTGCTAGAGGCGCGGGCCATGTCGTCTGGCAAGCCTCGCGTCCGTTTCGCTCCCTCCCCGACGGGTTATCTGCACATCGGTGGAGTTCGCACTGCGCTCTTCAACTGGCTCTGGGCTCGCAAGACGGGCGGAACGTTCATCTTGCGCATCGAAGACACCGATCGGGAACGCAGCACGCCCGAGAACGAGCAGATCATCTTGCGTGACATGCGCTGGCTCGATCTCGCCTGGGACGAAGGTCCCGATGTCGGCGGTTCGTGCGGGCCGTACCGGCAGATGGAGAGGCTCGAGATTTACCGCGAATTCGCGGACAAACTCATCGCCAAAGGCGCCGCCTACCGCTGCTACTGCACGAAGGAAGAGCTCGATGCGCAGCGCGAAGCGCTCAAAAAACGCGATCCGAAAGCGCAGTTCCGCTACCCGGGGACGTGTCGCGACAGGGTTGGTCCTGCGCCTGAAAAGCCGAGCGTCCTGCGATTTCGCGCGCCTTCTGCGGGAAACGTCACGTACCGGGACTTGGTCTTCGGCGAGGTCGTGACGCCGAAGTCGACGCTGCAAGATGCCGTGCTCATGCGTTCCGACGGCGTGCCGCTGTACAACCTCGGCGCGGTCGTGGACGACATCACGATGGGGATCACGCTGGTGGCGCGCGGGCGC
The DNA here is from genome assembly GCA_016715885.1 of Polyangiaceae bacterium. Classification (NCBI taxonomy): domain Bacteria; kingdom Pseudomonadati; phylum Myxococcota; order Polyangiales; family Polyangiaceae; species Polyangiaceae bacterium. Next base: position 580,689 of record JADJXL010000002.1, on the reverse strand, counting down.
GATCACATGATCAACACGCCGCCGCAGATACTGCTGTACGAAGCGCTCGAGGCAACGTTGCCGCAATTTGCGCACTTGCCGATGATGCTCGCCCCGGACGGTCAGAAGCTTTCGAAGCGTCACGGGGCCGTTTCGGTGGGCGAATACCGCGATCGAGGCATTTCAGCGGCGGGTTTATTGAACTACTTGGTGCGTTTCGGTTGGTCCTTCGGCGATCAAGAAATTTTCTCGATGCCGGACCTCATTTCCAAGTTTGGCTGGGAAAACTGCAGCAAGGCCGATGGCAAATTCGACATGAAGAAGCTTTCGGCGATTGCTTTCGAGCACCTCAAGAACCCGGCGCTCACGCCCGACGACGTGTACATTGACGAGCTTTCGCGGTTCATTGAAAGGCGCGGGTTTTCCGGCGTCGATCGCGCTCGGATCGCGTCGCTTTTGCCGCTCATTCGCGAACGTGCGCAATCGTGGTCCGACGGGGCCGAAGCGCTGGATTACTTCTTCCGCGATTTGCCCGTCTACGACGAGAAAGCCGTCAAGAAAGTCCTCGGGCCCGAGAAAGCGGGGACGCTCGAGAAAGTTCGCGATTTGTTTGCGTCCACCCATGACTTCAGCGCGAAGAACCTCGATGCGCGATTTCATGAATTCATTCAGGCAAATGGGCTCGAAATCAAGGACGTCGCGCAACCCGTGCGCGTGGCCGTGACGGGTAGGTCCGCGAGCCCGGGTCTTTTCGACGTGCTTGCATTGATTGGCAAAGAACGCGTTCTTGCCCGAATCGACCACGCCATTACGCTTTGCCGCAGCGCTGCGAGTTGACGAGCCGCCCATGACATTTGCAAGTGGAGCGCTTTTTGCGTTGGGTCCGGCGCCGATGAGTCCGTCGCTTTGGGAGACGGGGATCAAGGCGCTTTTTCCGCTCGTGGCATGTTTGGCGCTGGCGCCCGTGCTGTGGTTCTTTTTTGGAAGTACGTGGCGCGAGCTCGATGTCATTGCGCACGAGCATCAGCGCAAGACGCTCGTTTCTGGGCGTTACGATGCGCGTCCTGCGGTGCTTTTCGTCATCACGGCGCTGGTGCTTTCTTTGCAGGAATATTACGGAGGCCGCGAATTTTACGAAACGCATCTTCGACCGGCGCTGCGCGATCTGGAGAGGTCCGGGTCGATGTTTGCTGATTTGGTCAACATGCGGCGCTACAACGAGCTTTACAGTTATGGCTGGTGGGCATTTACCCGTGTATTCGGGTATGTCGTGATGCCCATGGTGATCTGGAAGATCATTTTTCGCAAAGACAGTTTGCTCGACATGGGTCTGCGCGTAAAAGGTTTTTCCAAGCACGCGTGGATTTATTTGTTGTGCCTGGGCGTCGTTTTGCCGGCGGTTTACATCGTGTCGCTCACGCCGGAATTCAGTAATTATTATCCATTCTACAAGCAGTGTTCGCGGTCGTGGGTCGATTTTCTCCTTTGGGAATCGATGTACGCGGCGCAATTCTTTGGGCTCGAAGTGTTTTTCCGCGGATTTTGGCTATCGGGCTTGCGGACGACTTTGGGCTCGGGCGCCATTTTCGCGATGTGCGTGCCTTATTGCATGATTCACTACGGCAAACCGTACTTGGAAGCTGCGGGGGCCATCGTGGCAGGCATTGCGCTCGGATCGCTGGCGATGCGGACGAAGAGCATTTATTCGGGATTTTTGGTGCACCTCACGGTTGCGCTGTCCATGGATTTGCTCGCGCTGTCGCATCGCAATGGGCTGCCGACGTCTTTGTGGGGGAAGTAGCCGGGCCAGGATTTGCACGCTTGCTTCGCGCGCGTGACGGTCGATGGGGTCGAGGCTCCTCCCTGGCCAAAGCCGCCGCCCCGCCCTTGACCATTGACCTTGCACAGATTGTTCGCTGCGCTAGGCTCGGATCGAATGCTCGCTCCTTTACCCAAGCCCGTTCGGTTCGTCCTCGGTGCCCTCGTCTTGGGCACGCTTTCGCTCGTACCGCACGCCGCTTCCGCGGACATCTACACGTACACGGATGCGCAAGGAAACGTGCACGTGACGAGTCAACCCACGCGCGGAAAGCCTGGAACGAAAGTCGACAAGATTTCATCCGGCAATGCAAACGGGAGCAAAAAGAAGACGCGAGACATCATGCCCGTGATGCCGAGCGATCGTTCCCCGGAGCGGCATAATCGGTACGATGCGTGGATTCGCGAAGGAGCACGCCTCTATCGCCTTCCGGAAGAATTGATTCGAGCCGTCATCAAGTGCGAAAGTGATTTCGATCCGCGGGTCGTTTCGCCCGTCGGCGCGCAAGGTCTGATGCAAATCATGCCAGCCACGGCGCTGCGCATGCAGGTGCGCGACGCGTTCGATCCTCGCGAGAATATCCTTGGAGGAGCGCGATATCTGCGAATTCTCGCAAACACCTTCAATGGAGACTTGGAGCTCACGGTCGCGGGCTACAACGCGGGTGAAGCGGCAGTTCTGCGATATCAAGGGATTCCGCCCTATCAGGAAACTCAAGGCTACGTTGGTTGCGTGGTTTCACATTACCGAACTTTCAAGTCTGCCCGAATCGCCGAGCGAGAGACCATGCCGGCGAAACACACGCCCTGAACGCACTGCGCCAGCGCCCGTCGCCCCAAGCCCCACGCGTCCAACGCAACGCAGCAGTCCCTTCGCACGTGCAGGTCGTCCCTGAAACGACCGTCCCGTGTGCTATCCTTGTACGACTCGGGTTGCACGAAACTCGAATTGTTCTATAGGCAGCTCGCCTTGCCCGGCCCCTGCTGGGCTGTGCCTATGCATCCATGAAAGGAGCCGCGCCGGCGCGCAGCCATGACCGACCATAGCCTCGTCGAGCTCCAAAAGCGTCACACGTACGAGATCGTTCCGCTGAAGCCTCCCGTGGACCCGTCGATGTTCGAGTACAAGAACTTCAAGGACGTGCCCGAATGGCGGCGGATTCCCGCATACGCCGACGTGACGGACGAGCAGTTTTACGATCACCGCTGGCAGTCCAAGAAGTCCATCACTCGGCCAGACAAACTCCTCGAAGCGCTGCGCGGACTCGTGAGCGAAGAGTTCATCCAGGATGCGACCGAAGGGTTTGCCCGCGCGCCGATGAGCGTGCGCGTGTCGCCGTACCTCTTGTCGCTCATCGACTGGAACGACCCGTATCGGGATCCTTTGCGCACGCAGTTCATCCCGCTCGCGTCCCGCTTTCTGCCGGACCACCCGAAGCTCGGTTTGGATTCGCTGCACGAACGGGCCGACGCGCCCGTGCCGGGTTTGACGCATCGGTACGCCGACAAAGCGCTCTTCTTGCCGCTCGATACGTGCCCCGTGTATTGCCGCTTCTGCACGCGCAGTTATGCCGTCGGGATCGATACCGAGGAAGTCGAGAAAACTCACTTCAAGGTCGACGAGCAAAGGTGGCGCGCCGCGTACGCGTACATCGCGTCGCGTCCGGAGCTCGAGGACATCGTCGTATCGGGCGGGGATGCGTACAACTTGCGTCCCGAACAGATCCGCTCGATTGGTGAGACGTTGCTGAAGATGGACAACATTCGGCGCATTCGTTTGGCGACGAAGGGTCCGGCCGTGATGCCGCAGAAAATCCTGACGGACGACGAATGGATCGACGCGGTGACGTACATTGCGGACCTTGGGAGAAAGCTCCACAAGGAGGTTGCGGTGCACACGCACTTCAACAATCCGAACGAGATCACCGGGATCACGCGCGATGCAATGCTGAAGCTGTTCGAGCGTGGAATCACGGTGCGCAACCAAAGCGTGCTCATACGCGGCGTGAACGACGATCCGGAAACGATGAAGCTGCTCGTGAAGCGCCTCGGGCACTTGAACGTGCATCCGTATTACGTGTACGTGCACGACATGGTGAAAGGCGTGGAAGAATTGCGCACGACGGTGGCGACGGGCATTGCGATTGAAAAGCACGTGCGCGGCTCGACGGCTGGATTCAATACGCCGACGTTTGTCGTGGATGCACCCGGTGGAGGGGGCAAACGCGATGCTCATTCGTACGAGCATTACAATCGGACGACGGGGATCAGCGTGTACGAAAGTCCGAGCGTAAAACCCGGGCAAAAGTACATGTATTTCGATCCGATCGATCAGCTTCCGCCTGAAGGTCAAGCGCGCTGGGCGAATCCGGCCGAGCACCAAGCGATGATCGCCGAGGCGCTCGAGGCCATCCGTTGACCGAGCGCCGCTACGCGCTCGCATGACCTCTTCCATTCATCCAACGAGTACGGCTGGCCGCGGAGCGAGATGCTCCGCGGCACGATGCTGCGCGATTTTTACTTTCTCTTGAGCTTTGGCGGGGGCGAAGGGGACTGATAATTGGCGAGCGCATTTTGCAATTCTTTTTGGACGCGCATGGCCAATTCTTCGGGTTCGACGACGCGTGCGGTTTCGCCAAACCCCAAAATCCACGACGTGAGCTCGGTCATGTCGGCGATGTCGAGCGTGAGGCGCACGCCGCCACCTTGCAGTTCTTCGATGACTTGGGAGGGGTGCACTTTGCGGGTGCTGACGTATTCGGCGACCTTGGCGCTGAAGTCGATGACGACGCGTTTTGCAGCTCCGCCGGACCAGATGCCGAACGTGCCTTGGAAGTAATCTTCGACGCGGAAGTCTGCGGGCAAGTTGAAGCGTTCGGTGGTGGCGCATTCGGTGTCGCGCATGCGGTCGAGCAAGAACGTGCGGATTTCGCCGCGGCCTCGATGAAGGCCGACGCAATAAATGGCGTCCTTGTAGAGGACCATGGCGTAGGGCTCGATGGTGACTTTTTCTTCGCGGCCGTCGCGCGCACGTCGATAACGACATTGGAGGGGGCGCAAGTCGGCGACGGCTTGGAAGATGTCGTCGAGCGCTTCGGTGTGTGCGGCGTAGTCTTTGGGGGCGAACGGCAGGTACAAGAAGCGTTCTTCGAGGCGCGCATCGGCAACGCCTGCATTCGGGCCGCGGCCAGGGCGGCGAGCGACACCGAGGAGTTGCTGGGCGGCCAAGTCGATCTCTTCGTAGAGCGTGGAGCCTCGCATGGGCTCGAACAACCGTCGCGCGGCGAGGAGCGCGTATGCCTGGGTGCGGCGAACTTCGACGCGCCGAGGTGCCTCGCCGGGGGCAAGGCGCCACAAGCGTACGCCGCCGGGTTTGGCCGAGGTTGACACGAGGTCCAGGTCGCGGCGGACTTCGGCGAGGTAACGGCGCATCGACCGGGGCGTGACCTGGAGCTCTGTTGCGAGCTCGTAGATGGTCAAACCCTTGGGATGTTTTTGGAGCAGCGCGCGCAAGTTGTCTAGGCGGCGATGCTGCGTAAACGGGCCCTTGGGACGACCTCGGCCCTTCGGAGAGCCGGGCGAAGCGGAAGTTGTTCGAGCGTCGGACACCGATGTCGACGCGGGTAGAGGGCGGCGGGAAGCGCTGGACGAGTTTTGCGTGGACACGTGAGCGCCCACTTTCGTCCACATGTCGAGCGCGTTGTCAACGGGTTTGCGACGGGCGAGCCCAACGATGCGCAGGTCGGTGGTGGATGCTCCGGAATTTGCGCAGGAGGTGAGCCGGCGAAGCAAGTCAGGTAGGAGGCGACGACCGAGTTACGGCCGCCGGGTTTGAAGAAACCTCGAAGATTTTACCACGGCCGGTCGCGCATCGTGGTTTTGTATTTTTCCTTATAAAGATCGTGACATTTTTTGCATGACGCTTTGGCGCCATCGATGTCGCCGGCCTTGGCCTTTGCGGAGCCATCTTTCGATATGGCTGTCCACTGTCCCATGCCGGGCGGAGGTTTGGCGGCAATGTAGTCCAAGCCTTTGGCGATTTTTTCGGGATCGCCGCTCGAGGACGCCGGGCCCATGACGCCCTTCATCCAACCTTGCATGGGGCACGGTTTCTGCCCCTTGGCCCCGCAGTCGTAGGTTTTTGGACCGCTCGCCGATGATGCCGCGGCAGCGCTCGTGGCCGGAGCAGCCGTGGCGCTCGAAGCGGCACTCGCAACCTCGGTCGGCGGCGTCGCGGACGCTGTGGCGGGCGCCGCACTGGAATCTGCCTTCGGCGCTTCTGCGGTTGCTGCAGGAGCCGCACTTGCGGCGGGAGCAGCCGACGCCGCAGCGGCTGAAGGTTTGGCTTCGGGGGTCGTCGCTGGAGCATCCGTTTTGGTTTCGTTGCACCCGAGGACTCCTGCAAGCGCGACGACGGCCGCGAACCGCACTACATGTCTCATCCTGCTCTCCTTCATCGTGGCTTTGGGGCCGGTTTCGGCGATCTTTTGGCACCGTACGTTTCGCGTCGTGACTGTCGGCCGGCCCTACCGGGACGTTCGCCCGGAGTATAGAGTTTGCACGAACTCGAGCCCATTGTGGCAAGACGAAAACAACGATGCCACTTTCGAACCTGATTCTTGGGGCGCCGACGCAAACGCGCGTCAGTCGAGAACCCATTCAGCCCGCGCCTGCCCCTGCTGACGAACCGAGGTTGCTGTTCACACGGGGCGTCAAGTATCCGCAAGCAGTTGCCTGGTTCAGCGTTCGCTCTTTTTGGGGGCACCTGTGGCATCTGGCCGCAAGTGTCATCGCGACCGAAGACATCGATAGCCGTGCGTGGATGCGCCCGAGCACGCCTGAGGCGATGACTCAGAGGGTCATCGCCGTCCTTGGTGGAAAGCCGAACGCGTCGTCCCTCACCGAGGGACTCGAGCGTGACCTTTGGATCGATTTTGTCGCCGACACGGGCGATGACAGCTCGGTTAGCGAAGCCGTGGCGCGCATGTTGTTCTCGACGTACGAGGTTGAGGATCCGCTGCGCCCCGGGGACAAACTCTTCCTACCGCGTGGCGACATGCTGCTCTTCGGTGGGGATACGGCCTATCCAGTCGCGACGGAGCTCGAGATCCACAACCGCGTGATCGTACCGTTCTCACGCGCGCTTGCCGAGGTTCGGGACAACAAGCGACGAGTGCTGGTGGGGATTCCTGGCAACCACGACTGGTACGGAGGTCTCGACGGTTTTGGTCGCATGTTTCGTTCGCGCCGAGGAACGGTTGATGCGGCCGGAGCGGACAGACCGAACGAGGTCGTGCGGTTTGCCGAAATCCAACACTTCGTGCAATGGGTCGAAGCCTTCCGCGTTGGCCGCTACGTGACGAAGCGATCCATTTTGCCGCTCAGCGGATACGTCACCGTGCAGGACGCGAGCTACTTTGCGCTGCGGCTTGCGCCAGGGCTCGACTTATGGGGTGCCGATCGGCAACTTCGGGCGGTTGACTTCGAGCAGCGCGCTTTTTTTGCCGAGCTTCGGGAAGAGGGTCGGGGGCTCGTTCTATGCCTCGCCGACCCAGCAAGAGCGTTTCTTGAGACCAACCCTGCCGGGCAACACATCCTCGATGCGCTGCACTTGCGCCTTGACGATGACGGGCTCTTGGTGCTGACAGGCGACACGCATCATTACTCGCGAGAACGAGTTGGAAACAGTGAGCACGTAACGGCAGGCGGGGGCGGCGCGTTCCTGCACCCGGCACGAATGGCGCGCATGGGCATGACGCCGCCGGCCGCCGAATTCCCAGGGCCCAAGGCGTCCCTTGCGCTCGCATTGCAGATCCCTTGGCAGATGGCGCAAGGTCGGTCGGGGTACTTGGTGCACCTCGCAATCGGAGCGATCTATGCCATCGGCCTAGGGCTCGATCGCTGGCTAGGTATTCCCCCGCTTGCGATTGCGCTGGGCACCGCCTTGGTCGTCGCGTTTGCATGTCGGATGCTTGCGGGTTTTCGTAACCGAGCGCTTGGCATCTACCCGCTCGCAACGCTTGCCGGGCTGGCAATGGGATTCTTGCCGCATGTCACCCACATGGCGTTGAGCTACGCGTTCACCAAAGCGGGTATTGATGCCTCGCACATCATGGCCGTCGAACCATGGTTCGCCCTCGTCATCGCCTCCTTCAGCGCCGCATTCGTGTTCGGTGGCTACTTGACGTTGCTCACGTTCTTCGGAATCGAACAACATCAAGCCTTCAGCGTACTTTCGCACCCAGGGTACAAGCACTTCGTGCGCCTACGCGTGCGACGCGACGGTCGAACGATCGACGGCTGGGTGCTCGGCAAGGTGGATCCTTTGTCCGCGTCGGATCCGGTCGTATTGGTGGACCGGTTTACTTGGACAAACGACGGCCTGAGCACCGGGGCGAAGTCAGCTATTTTACCCCGTCGAAGTTGACCGCGTGGTCTCGATGCCTCGAGCTCCGGCGTTGGCGGCGCTCTACTTCGACCGCACTACGTACTAGCCCGCTACGCACACATTTACGCCATGGAGCACGCGCATCTGATACGTGCCACTTGGAAATGGAACCGAGCGGTCACCTGCGCGCCATGCTTGGAATGCCTTTCGATATGCGGCGCGGAAGGCTCGCACGGCACGCGCAGCAATGCGGGCCGCTTCGGCATTGCCACGCCCAACAGCAAATGTGGGGATACGCTGGCGCAAGGGCTCGGGTGTCGTGATGCGCTTTTCCGGAGGCACTCTGGCCGCCCGTTTTGCGCCGAGCACGCGACGCGCTGGGATGCGTGCGTGCGCAGCGGCTTCGAGTTTGGCAAGTTCCGCCGTGATATCCTCGCGAAATGCTTGTGCGTCTGCTTCGGAAATCGGCGGTGGCAGCGTAACTTCGAAATTGGTTTCGAATTTCCATTCAGGGTTTTTCGGGCTGAAGCAGACGTCAGGGCGTTGTGCTTGGATGGATCCTTTTCCAATGTCGTCGACGTTCGTTTTTGCGCCTGGCCATTCGTGCGCGTGACGAACGAGTCCCACTTCAACGGGGTTTGCCAGGGTGTAAGCGATTTTCTCCACGATGGCTTGCCGTGTGCACAATTCGACGACACTCGTCTGAGCGCGATCCCAAGGCGAGCCGTCCCATTTTCGCAGAATTTTGATGCCACGCGCGACGAGTTGGTGAAACATCTCGAAAAAGCGCGGCAGTCGACCCTGCGGGTCGGAAACGACGTAATGCAAGTGCGTCGACATGGCGCAGAATGCGTGAAGTTGAATGCCGTGACGATGCGCGGAGACGATGAACGCATAGAGAATGAAGCGGGTCATCTCGGGATCGGGGCGCAACAGGCAATGGCGACGCTCGATGCGGCGCGTGATGAGATATGTGGCACCAGGATGAATGGGACGGGGCTTGCTCATGGCCGGGGCATATTGCGAGAAGCATGCCGACGGATCGCGCTCAACGATTTCGCATAGTTACGAGCGAATTTAGGCCGACCGAGGGTGGCGACCGCCATGGCGGAGGGTGGCGGCCGCCACCCTCCGCCATGGTCAAGCGATCTTCGTTACGCTCAACAGTCGAAACCACATGATTTCAACAGCTTGGCTTCGAGCATGGGCTGGCAACCGCCAACGTCGGAGGGTTGCATCCGCTGAAATACGCATTTTGTCTTACGCGATTCTCCCCAATACGAGCGGCGTACCTTCCACGGCCTCATACGTAATTCGGAACGCTTGCTGCACCCGCTCCAAAAGCGCCTCGCCCGCACCGTGCGTACGAACATGCAACCGTGCAAGCGATTGACCTCGCTCAACCTTGGCTCCACGCGCCACCAACACCTCGATCCCCACGGCGTGATCCACGGGTTGGTCCGCTCGGGTCCGCCCCGCACCCATGGCAACCGCGGTCAGGCCCAACTCCAGCGGATCAATGGACGCGACGAACCCATCGTGATCGGCCCGGACAACCACGTGGACAGGAGCTTCAGGCAACACCGACGGATCTTCGACCACCCGAGGGTCACCCCCTTGTGCCTCGATCATCCGCTCGAATACGCGCGCCCCCGCGCCAGTCGCAATCGCCCCTTTCAGCTTACCACGCGCCTCGGCATCGCTTGCAGCTACCCCTCCTAAAACAAGCATCTCTGCGCCCAGCGCCAGCGTGCATTCCACGAGATCCGCCGGCCCATTGCCACGAAGCACCTCGATGGCCTCCCGCGTCTCAATCGCATTCCCAATAGACGCGCCAAGCGGAGCGCTCATATCAGTAAGCACCGCAACAACGCGTTTCCCCGCAGCAATTCCAACCCGAACCAGCGCTTCAGCCAAAACGCGCGCCTCGCCCTCGGTCTTCATGAACGCGCCACGACCAACCTTCACGTCGAGCACCAACGCGTCGATCCCCTCGGCAAGCTTCTTCGAAAGAATGCTCGCCACGATGAGCGGTATCGACTCCACCGTCGCCGTCACGTCCCGCAACGCGTAGATCCGCTTGTCCGCAGGCGCAATTCGAGCGGTTTGTCCAATCATACACACACCGAGGGTGCGCATGATACGTACGAAAGCATCCACATCGAGCGACACGTTGAAGCCTGGGATGGCCTCGAGCTTGTCCAACGTGCCACCCGTGTGCCCAAGCCCTCGGCCGCTCACCATCGGCACCGGAACCCCGCACGCCGCAACCAGTGGCGCCAAGCAAATCGATACCTTGTCGCCCACCCCGCCCGTCGAGTGCTTGTCCACCTTGATGCCGGGCACCCCGCTCAAGTCGATGACGTCCCCCGAGTGCAGCATCGCTCGCGTGAGCGCCGCCGTCTCTTCGTCATCCATGCCGCGAAAGAAGATCGCCATGCACAGCGCGCTCATCTGGTAGTCCGCAAGCTCGCCGCTTCCGAACGCCCGCACCAGCCGTTCGATCTGCTCGCTCGACAACCGTCCACCGTCGCGCTTCTTCGCTATCAGCTCAACCAAGGTCTGCACGAATCGGGAGCTTACATCGACTCGCCCCTCCAATGCGCACCATCCTGCCTCCCCACCACGTCCGCCTCGCGCTACGTTTGTCCAGCGATGAGTGTGAGCGGCAGAGGGCGAGATCTCACAACCCTCGGTTATCGACGTATCGTCAAACTACTCGTAACCCTGGTCATCGTCCCGTCCGTGCTCCTCAGCGCGATCGGCGTGTCCCTCGTCGTCCTCGGCGAAGCTCGGTACGACATCCTCATCGGAATTCTCGTCCTGACCTTCTCGAGCGCCCTCGTCACTGGCGTCATCTTGGTCTGGGTCTTTCTGCACCGCGAACGCAACCTGTCCGAGCTTCAGGCTGACTTCGTCTCCAAGGTCTCCCACGAGCTCCGTACGCCGCTCACATCGATCCGGATGTTCACCGAAACCCTCGTCCTCCGACGCGGCGACAAAGATGCCGAAGACCGCTGCATTCAGGCCCTCAACAAAGAAAGCGCCCGCCTTCAGCAGCTCATCGACCGCTTGCTCGATTGGGGCCGCATGGAAAGCGGCCGGCGCGTCTACGAGCTCAGCGAACAGGACGTCGCACCCATCATCGACGAAGCCATCTCGGCCTTCGAACCCACCCGCGAACGTAGGCACGTCGACCTCGACGTCCGCATCGATCCCAACCTCCCCAAGCTCTGGTGCGACAAACAGGCCCTGGTCATCTCCATCGTCAACCTGCTCTCGAACGCCTACAAGTACGGTGGGCAGCCACGAAAGATCGAGCTATCCACTTCGCAAGCGGGACGGGACATTTGCATCACCGTGCGCGACAACGGCAAAGGCATCGCGCGTCGCGAGCACAAGCGGATTTTCGAGAAATTCTACCGCGTCGACGACTTGCTCGCGCGCCAACAAGAAGGCTCCGGCCTCGGCCTTGCCATCGTGCAACACGTCATGCGAGCGCACCGTGGACGCGTGATCGTGGACAGCGAGCAAGGAAGGGGAAGCGCGTTCACCCTCGTCCTGCCGCTCGACAACAAGGCGCATGCAACGCGTCAAGAACCCACGACGGGCGGCGTGGCCTAAGTGCATCTAACTTCGCGACATTCCGTGTTATTGAGCCGAGCAGCATGAATCGGGTCGGACAAAGCGGTGGCACGTCGAAAACGGTCCTCATCGTCGAAGATGACGAAAGCATCGCGATGGGCCTCGAGATGAACCTTTCTGCCGAGGGGTACCGCGTCCTCGTCGCAACCGACGGAGAAACCGGACTTGCCCGCGCCAAAGAGGGCAGCGTCGACCTCGTGATCCTCGACGTCATGCTCCCCAAGCTGAACGGCTTCGAGCTTCTCCGCATGCTCCGAGGCGAACGCCACACGATGCCCGTCATCATGCTCAGCGCGCGCGGCGCCGAGATGGACAAGGTCATGGGCCTCGAACTCGGCGCCGAGGACTACATCACGAAGCCGTTTAGTTTGGCCGAGCTGCTTGCCCGCGTGAAAGCGGTCCTTCGCCGAGATGCCATTGCCCGAGGTGACGACACGAACCCCGTCCGAGCTGCCGACCTCGAGATTCACCCCTCACGCCGCGAAGTTCGCCGCTCGGGCCAGCTCGTCGAGCTCACGGCGACCGAGTTCGACATACTTGTCTGTCTCGTCAATGCCGGCGGTCGCGTGCTCACGCGCGAGCAGCTTCAGGCACAGGTGTGGGGTCCCGGTCATCACGGCACCCCCCGCACCGTCGACAACTTCATTCTTCAGCTTCGTACCAAGCTCGAAGACTCACCGGCAAACCCTCGTCACATCATCACCGTACGTGGAGTCGGCTACCGGTTCGTCCCTTGAATCACGGCGCGTGGCAGAACTTGTTGATGCTGTCCACGAGCGGGTCTTCTTGCTTGACCGCTTTTTCGACCGCCGCTTTCGCCGTGTTCACTTTGCCGAAGTCTTGCGAATCTGCCGCGGCCACCATCTCCCGAGCGGCCTTCGCGACCTCTTTCGCCATCGCTTGATAGTCCTGCGACAGCTTCTTCAATTCGGGAACCGAAAGCTCCACCTTGGCTGCATCTGCCGCGACGGCCTCCATCGTATCGGCCATCGTCTTGTAGTCGGCCGTTCCTGATGGATCGTTCGCGTTCGCCTTCGACGCCTTGTTCAGGCTCTCGACTCCCTTGTTGATGACCTCGATCAGCTGATTGCACTCGTTGATCTTCTTCTGCCCGCAGCCGGTGGTACCGACGAGAAGCACGACTCCCACGATCGCGCACGACATCACCGATTCCTTGTGCATCTTCGACTGTCTCCTCTGAATCATCGAGGTTTGGAGTGAACAACGCCGCGGGGATGTCACGAGCGCACCCGCCAGTTGCCATGAAATGTGCGTCCCACGTCGTCCGCCGTCGGATCGGTCACGATGATTTCCGGTCGCCCATTTTCGGCATACACGATCGTGTTCTGCCGATAAACACGGCCAAACGCGATCGCTTCGTCACGCTCCATGCCGTACACGAGCCACGCCGGTTCACGCCAAACGCCATCCGGTTCGGCTTCTGATCCGACACATGGCTCGACGCGATAGCACCCGAGGATCAGCAAATCGCGCAGAACGTGATGCCGCTGCTCGTTGACCTTACGTGGCAGTAACATCGAACGCGGGTTGTACGCCGTCAGCACGGCAAACCGTCGCGTCAGAATCTCGGGGAGCGCCGAGTGATCTTGGACGATCTCGCCATCGAGCGACGCGCGAAGCGGCGATCCGTTCGGCCCGGGTAGCTCGTAAATCGTCGCTAGATACGAACGTAGCAGCGCTTGGTCCATAACCGTTGACGGCTCCTACCAGAGGAGCGGCCTGCCCGCTACCTCTGCTCCAAAGGGTTTCATGGTCGCGCTCGCCGGGCCAAGCCCATGAGCGTCTTTTCCTTCCGCCCTTCGTGCGCTAAGCCCTCTCCTTCGATGATCGACGTCCATCGGCTCTCCAAGTCGTACGGCGCATTTCGCGCAGTCTCCGACATCTCGTTCCATGTCGAACGCGGAGAAGTCGTGGGTTTTTTGGGGCCCAACGGTGCAGGCAAAAGCACCACGCTCCGCATGCTCGCAGGTTTCCTCGGACCATCTGCAGGCCGCATCCGCATCGACGGTCACGACATCGCCGACGAACCGATCCTGTCCCGTCAAAAGCTGGGCTACATGCCCGAGACGTGTCCGCTCTATCCCGAAATGCGCGTTCGCGAATACCTCGCATTCCGCGCCGAGCTCAAACGTTTGCCGCGCCGTGATCGATCGCGCGCCGTCGATGACGTCTCGAAAGAAGTCGACATCGCAGACGTCGGCGATGTCCTCATTCGCCACTTGTCGAAGGGCTACCGGCAACGCGTGGGCCTCGCCGATGCGCTCCTCGGTGATCCCCCCGTTCTCATCCTCGATGAACCAACCGCGGGCATGGATCCCAATCAAATCCGCCAAGTCCGAGACCTCGTGAGAAAGCGCGGCGACAAACACGCCATTCTTTTGTCCACCCACATTCTTTCCGAGGTTGAAGCAACCTGCACCCGCGCACTCGTCATCGCCCGCGGCAAACTCGTTGCCTCCGGCTCGATCGCCGAGCTTCGCGAAATGCGTCGAGCATCCGGCCTGCGCATCGTCGTCCGCGGCGACCGCGCTCGAGCTCTCGAGGTCGTACGCGCATCCAGTGGCGTTGCCAAAGCCGCCGTCGACGACACTGCAACACCGTCGCCCGATGCCATCACGATCACCGCTTCGTACGATCGCGATGCCCAAGGCAACGACACCGCCGAGCTCATCGTGTCGGCCCTCGTCGATGCAGGGCTTTTCGTGCGGGAAGTCGTCCCGCGAGCAGCGTCTTTGGAACAAGTTTTCGCTGAGCTTACGCGTGGCGACGAAAGGTTTGTCGAAGATGAATCATCGTCTTCCGAAGAGCCAGGAAAGGGTGACGCGTGAGGGGTTTCTGGCCGATCTTCAAGCGTGAGCTCTTCGCGCTTTTCGTCACGCCGCTCGCGTGGGTCGCGATTACGTCGTTCCTGCTCCTCCAGGGGCTGCACTTTTTCCTCATCGTCATCAATTTCGCTTCGGCTCCGCCGGAATCGATTGGCGACAGTGGCCCGGTGCAATCGTTTTTTGGTCAAACGATGTTGCTCTACGTCCCGCTGCTCGTCGTGTGCCCCTTGCTCACGATGCGCTCCTTCGCGGAGGAGCGACGAAGCGGCACCATCGAAACGCTTCTCACGGCCCCCGTCAGTGCCGTGGGCGTCACGCTCGCCAAATACGCCGCGGCGCTCGTGACGTATGCGGCCATGTGGGCGCCGACCTTGCTCTACGTCGTCGTCATACGCATGCAAAACGGCGACATCGATTGGCGCGTCGTCGGCACCAGCTACCTCGCGGTGCTCGCCATCGGCGGTGGGTACTTGGCGATTGGCATCATGACCAGCGCCCTCGCGCAAAGTCAGCTCACGGCTGCCGTGCTCTCGGCGCTCGCGATCTCCGGTCTGTTTTTCTTCGGCCTCGCCGAGTTCATCGTGCCCGATGGAACGGTGCACGAGATCGCCACGCACATATCCGTTTGGACACAAATGAATGACGCGTCCCGTGGCCTGCTCGATTCGCGGCGATTGGTTTACGACGCCACGGTAATCGCCCTCCCCTTGTTCGTCACCACGCGAGCCGTCGATGCCTGGAGGTGGGGATGAGCGACGACAAACCCACCAAGGACACGGATCCGACCGACGTTCCGAAGCGTTCGTCAGGTAAAACCCAACGCAAGAAGCTAAAAAAAGCAGCCCCCGCTTCAGAAGGCTCGGCGAAAAAAACAACGCGTGCGGAACCCGAAGCGGCCCCCGAGCGCACGAGCGTCGCGCCGGCCGGAACCACGGCAAGCACCAAGTTCAGCGTCATCATCGGGCTCGTCGCAGCGATGGTCCTCGCGCTGCTCGTCAACGTCGTTGCGGCTCGGCATTACCGACGTTGGGACTTCACGAAGAGCGGCTTGTACACGCTCAGCCGCGCCACCGTCGAAACGCTGCACGCGCTCAGCGAACCGATTCGGATCGACGTGCTCGTACCAGCCTCCGATCCGCTCTCGTTATCGATGCGGCATTTGCTCGCCGCGTATGGCGCCGAAACGACACGCCTCGACGTCCGATTCACCGATCCCGATCGTCATGCCGCCGAGTTCCTCGCGATCCAACGCAAGTACGACGAGCGCGTCATCGAAGGTCGGGTGATCACCGATGCCTCCATCGTCGTCTCTCGAGGCGACCGAGCGCACTTCATCACGCCGCGCGACCTCGTCGAAATCGAGGATGCGGAAGACATGCGCGCTCGTCCGCAGCTCGAACAAGCGCTCACGGTTGGCATTCGCGCCGTCGTGTCGACCGATCGCCCGCAGGTCTGCTTCACCACGGGTCACGGAGAAAAATCCATCGAACAGGGCTCGAGCGGCCTCGCGTCACTGCGGGATCGTCTCAGGCTCAATGGGCATGACGTCGTCAGCGTGTCGACCAAGCCTGCTGCGGCGGACAAGGACGACAAGAACGCGGCACGCACGTCGTATGCGGGTTGTCGCGTCGTCATCGTTGCTGGTCCAACGGAAAAGTTTTCCCAAGAGGATGCGCAAAAGCTCACGGCGTTCGTCGAACAGGGAGGCAACGTGCTCGTTGCCGCGGGGCCCGTGCCCGATGACAACTCGGAGCACTACGTCGACCTGGGGCTCGGAGAATTGTTTGGAACGTTTGGCCTCGAAATAAATAAAAATTTCATCTTCGAAACAGATCCGCGATTGCGTTCGTCGCGAGGGTTTGGCGAAACGTTCATGCCCATCACCAAACCACACGCCGTCACCGAAGGGTTTCTCGGAGCGGAACAGACCGGGTCGGGTCCTGTGCTCACCGTCGCAAGCTCGATGAAAGCAACGGGCAAAGGTGCGGCTGCCGTAGCGCCGCTGCTCGTCACGAGCGACGACGCGTTTGGCATGGTCGACTTCTTCGCATGGGCAAAGGACCCCTCGGAACCCGTTGCCAAGGATGGCGACACCAAGGGGCCGCTCACGGTTGCATTTGCGTCCGAACTACCTGCTCGACAAGGCGCAGCGCGCGGTGCGCGCATGGTCGCGGTCGCGTCGTCGTCTCCCATGATGGGCGAGAACTGGATGGCCGACGAATTGCGCGGCACGGCGGTTTTCATCGAGAGCGCGATTGCGTGGCTCACGAGCGCGCCCACGCCCATCGACATCCCGAAGAAGCCTGCGATGACCGCTGGCTTGAGGCTTTCCGAAGAATCGCTCACGTCGATTTTTCGCTACGTCGTCGTGTTCATTCCGCTCGCCAGCGTGCTCGTGGGTCTGGCGGTTCAGTTGCGACGACGCAGCACGGAGCGGAGGCGCGGGCCGACACCGCGTGACGATCAATGAGTCTCGCCGCCACGGCAAAGCGGCACGCGACCACGATCGTCCTGTCCGTGCTGGCAGTGTCGGGCGCGGTGTATGTCTTCGTGATCGATCGAGGCGCGGTCACCACGCAAGAAGCCGAGCAGCGTAAGCGCAACATTTTCATTGCATGGCGCCCGGACGACATCTCCGAGGTGACCATCGAACGCAGCGGCAAAACGGGCAAACTCACACGAAGGGCGCCCGATGCACGCGGACAACGTTTTTGGGACGTCTCGCTCGGGGCAGCTACGTTTTCCGCGGAAGAGCAGCAGGTCGATCAGTTTCTCGGGACGCTCGAGTTTGCCACGTACGAACGCGCTGTTGCGTCAGGCAGCGTCGAACCGAGCGCGCTCGGAATGGACCACCCTCGCCTCCGCGTATCCGTCACGACGAGTGGTCGCACGACGCAGCTCACCCTCGGTGCTGCGGCGTCGTCGCCTCCAGGTGCTGTGTATGCCGAGGTCAAGACCGATGCGGGCACGAATCTTTTCGTCGTCACCAAAGAGCTCGCCGAAGCGCTCGATATGGATCCAGAGTTTCTTCGAGCTCGAAGACTCGTGCCTTATTCATCACCGGACATCGCGCGATTCGAGGTGGTTTCGCCATCGTTTGCGTATCACCTCGAGCGCGCGCAGCCGGACAGTGACGAAATGCGCCTCGCGGGTCCCACGAAGGAAGCGAAGAAGCGAGTGTCGCGGCGCGTATTCGATGAATTTCTGAGCACGCTCGGACGCACGGATGCAGCTTCATTTTTGGCCGACGACGTCGCGGACAAGGCGTCCAGCCCAGCCGTCACCATCACGTTCGTGCCCAAAGATTCAGCGCGCCCGCGGGGTGTTCTTGCCGTCGGTGGTGATTGCCCGGACAAACCCGAGCATGTCGTCGCGATCCAGCGTGAACCAACGCGCATCTCCGCGTGTGTGCCGAAAGCGATTGCCGATGGCTTGACCAAGTCTCCCGATGCGCTCGTGGATCGAGCGCTCTTCGTGGGCAGCCTCGATGAAGTGCAGGAAGTGGCCTTCACGTCCGGCGACAAACGGCTGGAGCTCGCGCGCAAGGGCACGGCATTTCACCAGCGAATGCCCGTGGATCGCGAAGTCGATGCATCGGCTGGACGAGCTTTGCTGGAAGGGCTTCTCGGCCTGCGTGCGACCGATGTGCTCATCGATCCGGATCGTGCGGCCATGGGCCTGGACAAACCTTACGGGACGATTCGTCTCACGTCGCTCTTGCCAGCGCATGGCGAAGACGGGGGCGACGTGGAACGCGTCGAAGAAATCGTCGTCGGCGCGCCGCGAGGAGACGTCGTGGCCGTGTCGCGAGGCAAAGATGGTGACGTGCTCGTGCTTCCAGCCGCTGCGCTTCGCGATCTGTTCCCCAGTGACGTTGCGCTGCGAAGTCTCACCGTGATCGATCATCCGGAGACCGTTGTTCGTGCGCTCCGAATCGAACAGGGAGATCGGGTCCAACGCATCGAACGCACGGCAGAGGGTGGATGGAAATTGACGGAGCCTTCGGGACGAGGGCTCGCCGCGGACATCGGTCTCGGCTCGGACGTTGCGACGACACTCTTTCCGTTGAAGGTCGAGCGCTTCGTTGCTGAAAAGGACGATGGATCCTTTGGTTTGGACAAACCGCGCATCGTCATCGATGCCGACATCGGATCGGGAGATGCGGGTGCGCGCAACATTCGCGTATTGATTGGAGCACCAACGACGAGCGGTTCGTTCGCGCGGATCGCTGGCGACGATGCCGTGTTCGTTGCGCCGCGTGCGGTCGAGGCGGTGGCAAACCAGTGGCTACTCGATCGAGCTGTTTTCAGTCTCGATCTGGGTGACATCGTGAAGGTGACCGTTGCATCGACGGACAAAGGCAAGAAACCGTTGGTGCTCGAACGAGTGGGCGATGCTTTGCGGATCGTGGGGGATCCGTCGGCAACTGCGCGCGCAGCGGAATTGCGGGATGCGCTTGGCGAGCTTGCCCCGGATGTCGCGGTGAGCGTGGGCGCACCGCGCAAGGAACAGGGACTCGACCCACCCGCGTTGACGGTGACCATCGAACGCGCGCGGCGTGACGATGGCTCGAGCAGCCCCGTTGTGGATCCGCAACGCACGGTGCGATTCCTGTTCGGGTCGACCGATGTCCACCGCGGGCGTGAGATTGTATACGCACGTCGAGACGGGGTCGACGCGACGTACGTTATCCCGCAGTCCAAGGCACGCGTGTTTTACGACACGTTTCGTTAGCAGTCGTTCGCAATAGGAATTACCTAACGTGGTCGATTTGGCTCAAATGAGCCACCCTCGGTTCGAATATTTGCGATAAGAGCTACCAAATTCGGCACCCTCGGTTCGAACGGGCCGTCGGTTGTCGTGGTTTTTCCTACCGAATGTTCCCCGCCTAATTCTGGCATTCGTGTCGACCAGGTCCACGAAGTGGGGTGCGGCGGTAAACGACCGAACGCCGTTTTTCGACGCCTGGAGTGTCTCAACAAAAGGATCGTCTTGCGGTTAGACTGGCCGGGCCCATGTCCACCGACCCGCGATCCACTTTGCCTGGTCTTGCCGCGCTTCAATCCGAAACGCTTGGCAGCTCTGATATCTGCGTCGCCGTTCTCGACGGTCCCGTTGATCTCACGCATCCCGCTTTCGCTGGAGCGAACGTCACGGCAATCGAGATGCCGGCCTCTCATGACGAAGCTGCTGATCGCGCGCATGGCACGCACGTAGCGAGTGTCGTGTTTGGTCAGCCTGACAGTTCGGCTCCTGGTGTCGCGCCTCGATCGCGCGGGATCATCGTGCCCGTTCACGCATTTCGAGCGGACCAATCGGTTCCCGCAGGAAACCCGCCCGACCTTGCGCGAGGCATTCGCGAAGCGCTCGAGCACGGTGCACACATCGTGCTGCTGCATGGTGGTGCACTCTCCCCCGATGCCGGAATGCTCGATGCCCTCGCCAAGGCGCTTGCACGCGCTGCCGAGCGTAACGTGCTCGTCGTCGTCGCCGCTGAAGGTGACGGCAACGAACACTTTCACGTGCCGACGGCCGCATCGACCGTGCTTGCTGTCGCCGCCGAGGACTCCGAGGGCAAGCTGCTCGACTTCGGAATGTGGGGACCGACGTATCGAGACAGTGGTGTCGTCGCACCTGGTGAATCGGTCATCGGAGCGGCCCCTGGTGGAGGCACGGTTGCTCAAAGCGGAGCGACCTTTGCTGCGGCGCGCGTGGCCGGCATTGCCGCCTTGTTCCTCGCGATTCAGCAGAGCCGAGGGCAGAAGCCCGATTGTCGTGCCGTTCGCAGTGTCCTTTTGCAGAGCGCCACACCGCTTTCGGCTGCCGAGAGCGAGCGCGGCAAAGGCGTCCTCCGCGGGCGCCTCAACCTCGACGCCGCCCGCAAATTGATTTAGCTCCGTACGAATTGCTGTCGCCGAACAATTCGCTCAAGGCCAAATCGGGGGGTATGGGGGGCGGAGCAGTCGGCTCGTCTTTTGGGTCGTAGACCCAAAAGACTTATAGAGCCGCCTGCGAGCCCCCCATCGTAAACAAACTCTCGCGCAGCGCGCGTCCCACGCGCGCGAAGCGAGCGTACAGATCCAGGCCCGTACTCAAATTGAGCGGCCCGATTTGCCCTACTTCCAAGTGTGCAGCGTCTTAGAAGAAAAACGGCACGTCCACTTGCACGATCTTGTACTCGGCGCCCGTGCCAGCGAACCCCGTGGGCAGGTCGAGCCCCAGCGTCAACGACACACCCGGACGCAGCCACATCTTTTCATTCAGCTTGATGTGCGCCCGTGGCCCGAACCCGAGCGTCCAGTTGTCCATGATATCGGGGTTGTTCATCGCCTCGAACGCTGGGTTCGACGCCCAGTATTGGTAGCGAAGCTCAGCGCTCAGGGACATCTGCGGAATCGGAAAGTAGCCGAAATGCAGCCCAAACACGAGGTTTGTCTTGGCCGCATCCTTGTCGACCTCTTCGCCTCGTACGCGGATGAGCTCCAGCACTGTCGCTTCGAGCTGCACCGTCATGTCGTGGCCGATGTACGCGATGTCTGCTCCGACGATGGGCGTCATGTAGTTGATTTGAAACAGCGCGTTGTCCACGGAAGCTCGCCCGAAGATGCCTGAAGGTAGGTTCGCGCCACGCCTCGCCATGTTCGGCTCGTTGCCGCCACCTTGCCCAATCGGGATCGTCGTGCCCGCAAAGAAACTCGCCTTGAAGCTCTTGCCAAGCGGCAGCGCGTAGAGCGCTCCAACGGCCGGATTGACGAATGCCGTTGCGCTTTCACCTCCCGCCGGCGTGTTGCGGATGAATCCAAAACGCGCAATCACCGCCAGGTTCGGTCGAACCTTGAAGCTCCCCAGAAACAGGATCGGTTGCGTGTCGCGCGCCTTCGAGAATGCAAAAACCATATCGGCGCGCACCACGTTCGCCGCCGCCACCGGTCGCAACATCCACGGCATCGAATAACGAGGTGGCGGTGCAGGTTTTGGTACCGGTGCCGCCTCCGATGCAGCTTGTGCAGGCTCAGCCGAACCGGCTGTCTCTGCCCACGCAGAGGTTTCCATCGACAAACCCGCGACGAGCCCGCAGCTCATCAGGGACATTCGCAAGACGTGCCGGACAAGGCCTGGTTTCTGGCTTTTCATCGGACTCTCCCCTTTTTCTTTGCGCCTCACGAGATGTCTATCGTGCGGTGAATTGGAAGAACAGCCGAAAAACCAGCGTCATTGGCGCAAAATCTGCACTCGCATGCATGCCCAAGTGCGCTTGTCGAAGGGACTCGTGACGCGCGCTGTGCTAGTGAGGCGCTCGATGATTGATTCGTTTCGATCAGCGCAAGTCCTCGTATTTTCAAGCGTGCGCGCATTCGATCCCGCTCGAGGGCTCGACGCCATCGTGGATGTCGTCATCGAAAACGGTGTCATCTCGCGCGTTGGCCAGGGCGCAGCAACGCCTGACATTCTCTCGTCCGAACACGCGCACGTCATTCGTGGCGAAAGCTTGCTTCTCCTCCCCGCGTTCGTCGATTTGCACGCGCACCTACGTGAACCGGGCCAGGAGTACAAAGAAGACATCGCTTCGGGCCTTGCGGCTGCTGCCGCCGGCGGGTTTGCCCACGTGTGCGTCATGCCAAACACGCGACCCGTCAATGACACGCGCAGCATCACCGAAGCGATGATTGCCAAAGCAAAGTCGATCGGCGGCCCGCAGCTTCATCCCATCGGAGCCATCACCATCGGCCAAAAAGGCTCCGAGCTCGTCGAAATGGCCGACCTCAAGGACGCCGGTGCCGTCGCCGTATCCGACGATGGTCGCTGCGTCATGTCGAGCGCCGTCATGCGAAGGGCCCTCGAATACGCAGCCAACTTCGACCTGCCCGTCATTCAGCACGCCGAAGACCATTCCCTCACCGAAGGCTCGCTCATGCACGAAGGCGCCATCTCCACGCGCCTCGGCCTGCGCGGTTGGCCTCGCGTCGCCGAAGACATCATCGTCGCACGCGATGTCCTCCTCGCAGAGCTCACGGGCGCCAAGTATCACGTCGCGCATGTCTCTTCGCGAGGCGCCGTGCGCATCTTGCGGGAAGCCAAAAGCCGCGGCATCCACGTCACCGCCGAAGTCACGCCGCACCACTTGTCGCTCACGGACGCAGCCGTCATCGGCTACGACACCGCGTGCAGGGTCAACCCGCCCTTGCGCGAACCCGAAGACGTCGCGGCCCTCTGCGAAGCGCTCGAAGACGGCACCATCGACGCCGTTGCCACCGATCACGCCCCGCATTCGTCGCTCGAAAAAGATTGCGAGTTCGCCGAAGCATCGCCCGGCATGATCGGCCTCGAGCTCGTCGTCCCGCTGCTGCTCGAACGCGTGCGCGAAAAACGATTTTCACTCGAACGGCTCATCACCGCGCTCACGGCGGCACCTGCTCGAATCGTTGGTCTCGACGCACCAAGCTTACGCATAGGCGCGCGAGCCGATGTTTGTCTCGTCGATCCAGAACGAACGTGGACCATTGAACCCACACGGCTGCGATCGAAGAGCAAAAACACGCCGTTCCTGGGCAAACAGGTCCGGGGCCAGGTGCTCTTGACCATGGCGTCGGGTCGCATCGTTCACGCGTCACCGATCGAGGAGCAAGCAGCACGATGAGCGGAGAACGAGCCTATCTGTGCCTCGCCGATGGCACCGTGTTCGAGGGAATCGCGTGCGGCGCGCCCGGCGTGAGCGTCGGCGAAGTCGTCTTCACCACGGGCATGACGGGCTACCAAGAAGTGCTGACCGATCCGTCCTATTGCGGACAAATCGTCACCATGACGGCGCCCGAAATCGGCAACACCGGCATCAATGCCGAAGACGACGAAAGCATCTCGTCGACGCCTCACGTGGCCGGGTTTGTCGTGCGAGACCTATCGACCATCTCGTCGAATTATCGAGCCACCGAAACGCTCGACCAGTACCTCGTCAAACATGGCATCGTCGCGATCTCCGGCATCGATACACGTCTGCTCACCCGCACGATTCGTGATCGCGGCGCGCAAAACGGAGCGATCGGAAAAGCCCCACCGGAAGAGCTCATTCGCCGAGCGCGCCAAGCGCCCCCCATGGAAGGACTCGACTTGGTCGAACGCGTCAGCGTGCGCGAGCCCCGCGAGTGGACCGAGACATCGGGATCGTTCGGCGTGATTCGCCCAAGCCCATGCGCCGAAGGACGTCACGTGGTTTGTCTCGACCTCGGCGTCAAACGAAACATCCTGCGATCACTCGCCGACATCGGATGTCGCATCACGGTCGTACCTGCGCGAACGACGGCCGACGAAATCCTCGCCCTCGAACCCGATGGAGTGTTCATTTCCAACGGGCCAGGTGACCCCGCAGCCGTGTCGTACGCAATCGACACCGTCCGAGCGCTCGTTGGCAAAAAGCCCATGTTCGGGATTTGTCTTGGCCACCAAATCTTGGCGCTCGCCGTGGGAGGCAAGACGTACAAGCTCAAGTTCGGACATCGAGGGATCAACCAGCCCGTGAAAGACCTCGAAACGGGGCGCATCGAGATCACCACGCAAAACCACGGCTTTGCCGTCGACCTCGCTTCCCTCGGAGGCAAGGCTCGCACGACCCACGTTCACCTCGACGACGGCACCAGCGAAGGCCTCGAGCTCCCCGAGCTCGGAGCATTTTCGGTCCAATATCATCCCGAGGCGGCTGCGGGACCGCACGATGCGTTTTACTTGTTCGAGCGTTTCGCGACTCGATTTGCTTCATGACCACGCACCAGGAAAAAAAGATGACGCGCAAGAGCGAGCGGCAGGACGTGCAGATCGTGGAGATGCCTTCTCGCCGCATCCATTTCGTCAGCCTCGGATGTCCCAAAAATCGCGTCGATTCCGAAGTGATGCTCGGTGTCGCCAAACGCGCCGGATACGACCACGTAGCCGATGCCGAAGATGCCGACGTCATCGTCGTCAACACGTGCGGGTTCATCGGCGAAGCGAAGAAGGAATCCATCGACACGATCTTCGAGATGGCGCGGCTCAAGGACGAAGGTCACTGCCAAAAGCTCGTCGTCGCGGGGTGTTTGTCCCAGCGTCACCCCGACGAAATCGCCGCGGAAATGCCCGAAGTCGATCACGTGCTCGGTTCGAGCGACATGTTGGCACTCGAACGAGTATTGTCCGGACAAGCGGAGCGCGTGCTCGTCGGAAACCCGGCCGATTGGGTCGTTCGCGCGTCGGATCCGCGAGCCCTGTCGACGCCTTCGGGAAGCGCGTACGTCAAGATCGCCGAAGGCTGCAATCGGACGTGCTCGTTCTGCGTGATCCCGAAGCTGCGCGGGCTTCAGCGATCGCGCCCCGTGGAAGACGTCGTCACGGAAGTCGAACAGCTCGTGGCGATGGGCGTGCGCGAGATCAACCTGATCTCACAGGACACGATTGCGTACGGGCGAGACCTTCCAGCGGACAAGCGCGCTTCACTCAGCGAGCTCGTGCGGCGCGTAGCGGACGTATCCGGCGTGCATTGGGTGCGCTTGTTTTACCTCTACCCGGAGACCATCACGACCGAGCTCATCGAGCTCTTGGCGCAGCACGAGCGCGTCGTTCCGTACGTGGACATGCCTCTGCAACACGTAGCGGACGGCATGCTTCGCCGCATGAAGCGCGGCCATGGAGGCGATCGCTTGCGCAAGCTCGTCACGCGCATGCGCACGTCGATCCCGGACCTCGTCTTTCGTACGGCGTTCATCGTCGGTCACCCGGGGGAAACGGACGACGAATTCACCGAGCTGTGCGACTTCGTGAAGTGGGCCGAGTTCGATCGGGTCGGCGTGTTTCGCTATTCGGACGAGGAAAGTTCGGCCAGCGAAAAGTTGGAAGGCAAAGTACCTGCGCGCGTGGCCGCGAGTCGCCATCGGAAGCTGATGAGCATTCAGCGCAAGATTTCGCATGCGAAGAATGCCGCCCTCATTGGCCGGGAGCTCGAAGTGCTGGTGGAAGGCACGAGCGACGAGCACGAGTACGTGCTGATGGGCCGTCATCGAGGGCAAGCCCCGGACATCGACGGGCAGGTGTACTTGTCGGGAGGCGAGGCGCACGCTGGCGAATTTCGACGCGTACGCATCACGCAAGCGAGCGACTATGACCTCGTGGGCGAGCTTTTTGCCGAGGACGAGAGCGAGTCGACGATGCCCTCGCCGCAGAAGAAGCCGGCGCGGCGTTTGCGCGTGGTGCAAACCGATGGACGCATCCTGTCAACTTAGTTGTCTCGCCGAACCAACCTCGGTGCAGCCTTTCACCCGCATTTGACGTAGGTTCGCAAGAGGCATGGTTTGTGCAGCTCAAGCCGGGCGTGATGCAACGCCGCTCTTTCTCCCTTGCCGCGGTGTCGTTCCTGGTGCTTGCCGGGTGCGTCAGTCCAACCTTGCCGCTTCCCCCGCCGGACGCGCCTCTGAGCCTTTCGGTGGACGTCACGACGAGCGAATGGTTGATCACGGGCAATTGCCTTCAGGGCGCGCTCGTGACGGTCTTCAACGAAGCGACGGGCCAAGGGTCGGTCGTCGAAGATCGGGATCTCGACGGCAAGTACGAGATTCGTTTGCAGGCGACCCGTTGTGACCTCGCGTGGGTGCAGCAAACCATTGGGCAGGACGCCAGTGCACCGACGACGTTCGTCATCGACGAGACGGTCGACGGCATCCCGATCGACCCTCAAGCGTGCAAGTGACCGGCGCCTTCTTCTGAGCGCCGAGGGTGTGGCGTTTGCAGGAGAGTTTTCATGAGCGCGCGACCGTGATACGGATGGGATCATGGCCGCCATGCCTCTACATGCCCACGCTGGGCCGACGAAGGTCCTGGTCGTCGATGACGAGCCTGCAATGAGGCAGGTGCTCGAAATCGCCTTTCGTCGTCAGGGGCTCGAAGTGGTGGCGGCCCCGGGCGTCCGAACGGCGATCGAGGCATTGCAGCAAAATCCCCAGCCTTTTCCGCTCGTGATCACCGACTTGCTCATGCCCGACGGCTCGGGCATCGATGTCCTCTCGGCGGCAAAGACGCGCAGCGCGGCGACCGAGGTCATCGTGATGACGGCGCACTCGACGGTCGACAGTGCGATCGATGCCATGAAAAAGGGGGCATATGATTTCGTCACGAAACCATTTTCGCCCGCGGAAATGCTCGCATTATCCCAAAAAGCCCTCGAAAAAACCGTCATTCAGCTCGAAAATCAAAGCCTCAAGGCGCACATTTCGCGTCTCGAGCCTTCCACGCGCGAGCTTTTCACGAGCCCTGCAATGGCAAAGGTCGCTGAAATCGTGGAAAAGGTCGCTCCCACGCGTACGACCGTGCTCATCACGGGCGAAAGTGGAACGGGCAAAGAGCGCGTGGCGCGGGCGCTGCATCAGCGCAGTGATCGCGTAAGTGGCCCATTCATCGTGGTCAACTGCGGAGCGCTCCCCGAAGCGCTCATGGAAAGCGAATTGTTTGGGCACGAAAAAGGCTCATTTACGGGAGCAGGTGCGCGAACGCTCGGTCTTTTCCGCGAAGCCGATGGCGGCACCCTATTGCTGGACGAAGTCGGTGAATTGCCAGCATCGCTTCAAATCAAGCTTCTTCGGGTGCTGCAAGAACGTCGCGTGCGTCCGGTTGGAGCAAGCACCGAGGTCCCGGTCGACGTGCGCGTTCTTGCCGCGACGAACCGCGATGTCGAAGCGGACGTGCGGGACAAGAAATTCCGCGAAGATCTTTATTATCGACTCAATGTCATTCGCATCGAGCTTCCGCCCTTGCGCAAACGAACGGGAGAAGTGCCGCGCCTAGCGCAATGGTTCGTGCAGCGTTTTGCGAATGAATTCAGCAAAGACGTTCGAGGACTCACGCCCGATGCATTACGAGTGCTCGATGCATATGCATTTCCGGGTAACGTCAGGGAGCTCGAAAACATGATGGAGCGCGCCGTGGCGCTCGCGTCCGGACC
Source organism: Polyangiaceae bacterium (assembly GCA_016715885.1). Taxonomy (NCBI): domain Bacteria; kingdom Pseudomonadati; phylum Myxococcota; order Polyangiales; family Polyangiaceae; species Polyangiaceae bacterium. Next base: position 553,058 of record JADJXL010000002.1, on the reverse strand, counting down.
GGCCATTGGGCTCGGCGACTTGCCGCCTGCGGTGAGCGGATTGTCGGCGAGTCCCGCGCCATTTTTATGGCAACTGCCCCCGGACGGATGTGATCTCGACGATGTGCTCGGAGAGCTCGAGCGGCGGCTCATCTTGCAGGCCCTCGAACGAGCCGGGGGCGTGCGCAAGATGGCAGCGAAATCGCTCGGCATCTCATTTCGATCGTTACGTTACCGCCTCACGAAGCACGGGCTCGATTCCGGCGTTGGATCGGATGACGACGATGAGGGGGAAGGCGCGATCTCGGGTTCTGGCGTATCGAGTGGCCGCCGAGAAACGTCACTGAAGACGACCTCGCAGTGACGCTTTTTGTCACCATGCTGGTGCGATGCGATACGCCAAAATTTTGACATGAAGACTGCAATGCGACCTCATTTGAACAATCGAGCAGGATTTTGGCTATACCCCGTTTTTCGTCCAACATGCGTCATGTTTAGCTCATTACGTGGCATGGAGCGTGCTTATTGCAGTCGCGTGACGCGAAATGGTCAAAGTTCTGCGAGCGAACGCTGCGAACGCGGGTTCACGCTCGTCGAGCTCATGATCGTGGTCGCGATCGTTGGAGTTCTTGCGGCGCTTGGAGTTTTTGGATTTCGCAAGTATCTCCGAGCTGCGGCGGCGGCGGAGGTCAAGGCGGTCATTCAGGGTATTCGAGTTTCGGAAGAGGCCATCAAAGCCGAAACTTTTCAGTATCGGGGCTGTTCGACTTCGCTCACGAATTGGTATCCTGCAACGCCGGATGATCGGAAGCATCATTGGGACAACGGCCAAGTTGGCAATCCCGTTCACGATTGCTGGATGGAGCTCAATGTAACGACCGATGGGCCGGTTCGTTTTGGTTATGCGGTCGTCGCGGGTATTGCCCCGCAGCCGGATGCAATTCCGAACATTGCGTATTGTACCAATTGGGCAGCCGCGCATTCGACCATCGATGGCCCGTGGTTCGTCGTACAAGCGGCTGGCGATCAGAATGCCGACGGCATCATGTCGCTATTTGCTTCCTCGTCGGCCACGAGCGAAATTTGCGTGGAACCTACGCACGGCGACGATGAATGAATTTTTTATTTGACAATGGTCATCGACTTGCATGAAGATGACCATTTTATTGAAAGCATGAAGTTTACATCATTCGAGTCGTGCTCGAAGGTGTGTGGTCGTCCAATCACGCGTCGTACCATTGACGCGTTCGTTCCCTGGTGAAAGAGAGAGGTTTGTCATGCGTGCATTCAGCCGATACGCCAAGCGCGGTTTTACCCTCGTCGAACTCATGATCGTCGTCGCCATCATCGGCGTCCTCGCGGCCCTCGCCATCTTCGGCGTCAACCGCTACCTCAAGAGCGCAAAGACCTCCGAGGCGAAGAATTCGGTCGGTCGTATTGCTCGCGGTGCCCAGGAAGCTTACGAGCGTGAAGCCAACTCGCAGGAAATGGTTGCGCTCGGCAATACGTCGGCCGCAGCCAGCCACGCGCTCTGCCTGAGCTCCAGCCCCGTCCCCATGGACAATTCGGTTCCGGCCTCCAGGAAGTACGTCCCGGAAAACATTCCGGACAAAGATTTCAACACGGGCACGGCGAGCATCGGTTGGAAATGCCTGCGCTTCGACATGAACGACCCGATTTACTACTCGTACCATTACCAGAAGGACGGCGCCTATTACGGTCCGACAAACGGCGCCGCAGCAATCGGTACGAACGGCTTCGAAGCCGCTGCTCGTGGTGACCTCGATGCCGACAACGTCACCAGCATCTTCACGCTCTCCGGACAGGTCGAAAGCACAACGGGCACCTTGAACCGCTCGACGCAGGTCTTCATCTACGAAGAGTTCGAATGATCCACGCCTAGTGCGGTGGGACCGAATGGCCCGGACCAACGTGGTCCGGGCCTTCTTTTTCCATTGATTCGTAGCTTCGCAAAACCCCTGCGGTTTTCCCTTGATCTGATATTGGAAATCGACCTCGCCTCGCGCTACAACGATCGCCATGTTTCGATCCTGGACCGCCGTCGAAATGAGCATCGCCTTTGCCATCGGTGGCAGCTTTCTCGCCGTCGCAGTCCCCGCGTTTGTCCGGAACCTCCACGCCTCCAAACTCAGCGAACCCGTCGAATATCTCGACCAGATGGTCTCCAACGCCGTCGCCTACGCAAACGCCAAGCCTCACGACATCAGTTTTCCTCCGTCGGTCCCCCTCACGCCTGCCGAAGTCCCGCGCGGCGTGCGCGTCACCGATCCGCCCGAAATTTGGGAACACTTGACCTGGCGTTCGCTCGACTTCCGCATCGACGAACCGCACGCATTTTCCTTCCGATTCGATAGCGAAACGGACCCCGCAACCGGTATCGCCAGGTTTGTCGCCACGGCCCACGGCGACCTCGATGGCGACGGCAAACTCTCGACGTTCCAAGTCCGCGGCGAACGTTTGCCCGGACAACCAGCTCGCGTATTGCCCGGAATGTATGTCGATCGGGAGGTCGAGTAATGCCGCGAAAGTCGGATATCGCTCGCTCCGCCGCGCTACTTGCCGTGGCCGGCCTTTGTATTTTCAGCGTTCGAGCCAAAGTCGCCGATGCGCACGCGCACGCGAAAGAAACGAGCGACGTGCATTTGTTGCCGCCGCCCAAAGAGGTCGTGGCGATGTCGATGGGCTATCGCGCAGCCCTCGCCGATCTCCTCTGGGCGCAAGTGCTCGTCGGACAAGGCCTGCGCACGATGGATCGACGCCGCTACGATACGGTCGCGGATATGCTCGATACCATCAATGAGCTCGACCCTGAATTTCGCGATCCGTATCTGTGGTCGGACGCGCTCATCACACTCCAAGTCACCGAAGTGCGGCGCGAGGACCTCGAGCGCACGCGGGCCATTCTCGAGCGAGGTATCCGCAATCGACCGCTCGATCCGGAAGTTTGGCGCACCGCGGGGCAATTCCTCGCGTTTACCGGGCCAGGCACGTTGATAAAGGACCCGGAAGAACGTGAAGCGTGGCGAAGGGATGGCGCAAAACTGCTCGCCCGCGCCGCCGAGCTTGGTGGTGACAAAGGTTATGCAGGCTGGTCGGCCGTAGCGAGCGCAAACATTTTGAATCGTCAGGGCGAACGCGATGCCGCAATTCGACTCATTCAGCGCACGCTCGCGGTCACCGAAGACGACGAGCTTCGTGACAGGCTCCAGCGACAACTCGCCATGCTCATTGGAGAACAAAAGGTCGAAGCGTACAAGCAACGCCAACTGGAGCTGCTCGAGATTTCCAGAAACGACCTTCCCTTCGTCGGAAAAACCACGCTGCACATCTTGGGTCCCCCGTTCGACACGGCGTATTGCGCCGGGGGGAAAACCGGAAACGGAAAAACGATGTGCCATTACGTGGAAATCATGGGCGGCCGCCGACGAGACATCACGCGGCGATGAACATCTCCCCTGATTGAGCAGCTTCACGGTTGGCGTCGTCGCGCCGCCAATTGGGCTTCGAGCTTGCGCAATCCTTTGTGATCCGGCGACAGCGCGAGACCGCGCTGCACATGTTGTTCCGCAACGTCGAAAGCGCCCAAGTTCGCATGCACCAGGCTGAGCAGGTATTCGGCTTCCGGATTTTTCGGCTGAATCGAAAGCGCCTTCTCCGCAGCCTCGCGCGTCTCCTCGTAACGTCGCGCATTGACGTGCACGCTCGCGAGGTTCACCCACGCCGATGCATTGTCGGGAGACAACCGCGTTGCACTGCGGCATTCACGTTCCGCCTGCTCGAGCCGATTGCTTCGCAATTCGACGACGCACAATGCATTATGCGCCTTGGCCATGTCTGGTTGGATTTTGATGAGTCGTTCGAGCGTCGTGCGCGCATCGTCCACGAAACCTCGACGGAGCAGGTGCCGCGACGAAATCATGAGCCAATGCGGATGATCCGGCTCTTGTTCGAGCGCGCGATCGGCCATGCGTTCTTCCGACTGCCAATCGGTTCCCCGTAAAACCGTGAGCATCCCCAAGACGACCGATGCTGCAATGCTTGGAACCATCCAAATGCGACGAATGGGCGCTCGTGTTTCGATGGCTTCGCTCACCACGAGCACGAGACCAATTCCCAAAAGCGACCAAAAGCGATCACCGAAGACGTTTTGTGACGGTCCAACGTTGGCCGCGAGCATCAGCGACGAGCAGCCGAGCGTGCATGCCGCGATGATTGCACCTTTTTTGCGCTTCCACGAATACACGAAGCTGCCCACGAATGCCGCGACGAACATCCCGAGCACGATCAATCCAGTGGAAAGCGATCGCGTCACGCTCCAATGATGCACGTCCAAGCCCAGAGGCACGAACGTGAGCCGCGTATACGTCAGCGCGAGATCGGCGAGTCCGGAGAGAAAAACGGACGGAGACATGCCAAAAAGCACGTCGGTCGCTCCGTAGATGCCCAAACTGCGACGCAATGCCAAATAGAGCCCGACCACGACGAGCGACGCGAGCCATTTGACGCCCTCGGCCTTCACGCTCGAACGCAAACCTCCATGCTGCACGATGTCGGCGAGGACGACGGCAGGAAAAAGTACGATACCGACTTCTTTCGTGAGGAGCGCAAGCGCCAGAAATAGCGGAAAAAGGATATTCTTTCGAGCATGCGTATTGGCCATGAGCGCCGCCACGGAAAAGAAAAGAACGAGCGTATCGAAGCGACCCGACAACCAAATGACGGCTTCGCTATTGAGCGGGTGCAGCGCCCAGCAAAGCGAAATGATGGTCGCGATTGGGATTCCGAGCTTGGGATGGGTTCGAAGGATCAAACGCGGCAAAAGTGCGGCGGTTCCCGCAAAAATCAATATATTTCCAAGGCGTAACCACCAAAGCTTCGGCCCGAGGAGCATGATCTGCATCCAATACAGCGTCATGGGCAACGGCCGGTAGTATTGGGTGGACGAGTGCATTGCGCTGGCCTCCCAGAGGTCCTGCGTCCACAGCTCGAACAACCCCGACGCCTTGGCAAGGTAAGGGTTTTCGAGGATGAGCAATCGGTCGTCGATGACGCCTTCGTGGTTCAGCGTCGGCAAGTAAATCACAAAAGCAACGAGCGCCGGGAGCCAGATCAGATGCTCTGCACGCGGCCTCCACGTTTTTGGTCGAGGTTCGCTGGTTTTCGTATCGTTTTCGGATGCTTGCAGACCCATGCGAACGTAAAGCTATCATGTCGCGTTTCGGTTGCCTACTTTGGTGCCAATCGAATCACACGCGGACGCCCGCGCCAACCCGTCGTAGGCACCAAGGCATCATCGGGCACGTTCAAAGGCACAGTGTTCGGATATTCGGTACGCACACCATAATCCAAAAGCGGACGCTCGTCGTCGACGATGCAGCCCCAATGATGATCACGCACGGCTGCCCTGAATTCGTCGATCATGCGCTCCCGCGCGCCTCCTGGGTGATCGATATCCCATAGGCTGATGAGGTGCGACGACGGTGCAAACCCCGCTTGAACGGGTAGCCATGCAGCAAATGGTGAAAGCACCGGCGCTTTGCAACGCCGCACCTGCTCGACGATGCGCCGGCCAATGGCGACGTCTTCTGCACGCGGCGATAACCTCGCGATGTCGTTCGGCTCCGCGACCCACGTCAATTGAGCGCTCCACGCGACGGCACACGCGGCAAAGCTCGGCCAACCGGGCCATGCATGACGTAAGCGCGCGCTCGCCGTCGTCATGGCCACGACGAGCGCCCAATGCCCAGGAATCAGGACATTCGTGTAGCCGCCTTGGTGCCCGCGCATGAGCGCAGAAATGAGCAATGCACAAAGTCCGATTCCACCGCCATACACCCAGCGCCACGAGACTTTGCGTGCAGCCAAATAGGACAAGCTCACGACGATACTTGCGCCGACCGTTGCACCGAAAAGCACGAGCGTGCCCATTCGGATGGAGTCGTCGAGCAGCCCCACACCAACGGGCCAAGCGAGATGAGGCATGAGTGCCACGCCGATTGCGCCACAGAGTGCCGGAATGCCGACGATGACAACCCCACGGTACACGCCGAGCTTCATGCCGCGCATGAGAATCATTGCAATGGCGACTGCCCAGGCAATGCCCAAAAGTCGCGCCAATTCGCCAAAACTGCCTGGAAATGCCTGATGACGGATCATGGGATGCGCAAGCGGAACACCCACCACATAAGCAATGAATCCTCCGTGCGTGACGTGATTCAGCCATAACGTCAGAAAAAACGCGGGCGCGGCCGCGAGCACGCCAAATCGAAGCGCTTTTCGAAAGCCGTCACGGGCCCACATCCCGAGCATCATGGGAAGCCCGAAGAGGGCATACGAATGCTTGACCAGAAATGCCGCGCAAAGAAAAACGGCTGCCGCGACTCGAGCTTTTTCGTTACGTTCGGCACCGAGCACGATGGCCCACGACAAAAGGCCAATGGCGAGTCCATCGACACGCGCGAGATCGTAAAACGCCCCCGATCCTCCATAACACAATAAAAATAAAAATCCGCCCAGAATGCCCATCATCGGATCGCGCAATTGACGAGCTCCGCACCAAACGATGGCACCTGCCGCGGCAAACGAGCTTGCCAGCGATACGGTTCGAGCCAGCGGGTAATCGAGAGGAAAAAACATCGACAAAGCCGCAACGACCGCGGCGTATCCCGGAGGATAGAGATAGGGGACGAATTCGGACGCAGGCGCATCGTAGAGCGGCAATCCGTGCTTGATTCGCCACGCATGACCCAGCATTCCGCCTTCCATCCACTCGAGATCCAATGGATGGAAAATCCGAAGGCTCCATAGGTGCAAAAGCGGCACGAGCAGCAGCATCGCCAAGCCGAGCACCGACACGTCGAGCAGTCTGTACAAGCTTCGATGCGGCGTTCGTTCACCGCGACGAGCCATGGGCCACATCGCGACCATGGTACTCGATGCGGCGCGCAATCGCGAACTTCTTCGGTGCTCGACCGAATCATGGTATGCATGCGCCGTCGATGGTGCGCCTCGAGGTCACGTTCCCCGCGCTGCTCGTAGCGCTCTCAGCCGCGTGGGCGCTCGGCACGCTCGTCTTTGGCCCGCACTTTCACGCAGACGATGCGTACATCGTGGCGCGTTATGCGGAAAACCTCGTGCATCACGGGCGCCTCGTGTGGAACGTGGGGGAAGCGCCCGTCGAAGGTTTTACCGGGTATACGTTGTTGATTGTCATGATGATCGCGTCATGGCTGCACATTCCGCCCCTCGCCGCGGCGACGACCTTGGGCGTGATATCATGGTTTGTCGGAGCGCGAATCTTGTATTCGTGTCACGCGCCGCTCGGAGCATCCCCGCTCGCTGGAGCCGTCGCGGCATCGCTATTTCTTTGCGCGGCGGAGCAATCGACGCACGCCATCTCGGGCCTCGAAACCGAATTTTTCATGATGTTGACCATCGCGTGCGCCGCGATTGCTGCGCGACGTTGTCATGAAAAGCCTGGCGCGGGTTCTCTTTGGCCTTTGCCGCTGCTCGCGACGCTTTGCGGCTTCACGCGCCCGGAAGGAATCGTCGTGGGAGGAGCATTCTTGCTTGGGGTTTTGATTCGCGAACGTGCTGCATGGCGCGCATGGCTACCCGCAATTGCCGTGGGTCTCGTGCTTCCGCTCGGCGCATTGCACCTTTTTCGACGAATCTATTTTGGTAGTTTCTTTCCCAATACCTATTACGCAAAACTGGGCAAAACGGGTGAATTCGGCGTTTTTTGGTCGTCGTTTGCGGCGCATGCTCAGAAATATTTGGTCCCAGCGCTGATCGCGGCCGTTGCCGTCACGGCCATCGTGCGCTTTTCCGGCGGAAGACCTGCTTCCCCGTCGGATTCGACCAGGCATGCGCGCCGCGTGTTTTTCCTGGGCGCCGGCCTGAGTTACGCCGTCATTGGCGCGAGCTACGTGCGTAGCGACCTCGTCATGAATTATTCCGAGCGATTCGCTTATCACTTCTTTGGTTTGTCCTCGCTCCTCGTGCTCCTCGCGGTGGGCGAAGTCCATCGGCATTTTCGATCCATCGTCGCCCCGCGAGCGCTCCGTTCCTGCATCTTCGTGCTCGTTGCCGTGTGCCTCTATCTGCCCGTCGCCAATGCAATCGAGCAACTGCCGCGCGAACGCATTTATCGAGCCAGCTATTCGCTCGGAACGAATACGCATTACATTCCCGTCGCCCATTGGCTGAAGGAACATTTTCCGCCTCACGCAACGCTCGCCGTGTATCCGGATGCGGGCATCGTGCCCTACTCGACCCGTTTGCGAACCATCGATTTTGGAAAATTGAACGATACCTACCTGGCCCGAACGGCGCGCGACCCCTCCGCAGTCGTCGAATACTTTTTCCGCCAAAACCCGGATGCGCTCATGATTCACCTCGTGAGAGGTTTCGACAAAACCTACGACGAAGCGGGTGACAGGCTCCTGGCCGATCCACGATTTTCGCAATATCGACTCATATTGCTGAGCCTCGACCAAGGCATCGGGACGGCGCTTTTCGTGAAACGATGATCAAGCTCGCTTTCGGCATGACGATCGGATTGCTCCTCGGCGCTGCCCTATCCGCCGCGGTCACGCCCATCGCGGGTATGGAAGGTTTTTCTGGGCACGTGTCCACCATTGCGCTCGGATACGCATGCAGCACGTGCATCGGCGCGACGCTCGGGCTCTTTGCGGGACGCCGTAGCGGTTTTCGCAATCGCAAGACGAGCGCTTTCGCAGGCGGCGTCATTGCTGCGCTCGCTACGTACGTCCTGCGAAGCTTGCCGCTTCCGTGGCTGAATCTCGTTTGGCTCGATGGAACGGCAGGACCGGCCGCCGAGTTGCCTCTCGTCGTGCTGCCTGCGGTTGGTGTGCTGCTTGGGGGAGTTTTCGGTGCCGCGACTCGGGCGACCGAGAGGAGCGAATGAAGGCTTAGAACTTGACGGCGGCGGTCTTGGTTTCGCCCGCCTTGACGGTCACGGAAACGCTCTTCCTACCCTTTTCGGGGTGGATGAAGACGACGGTGTGCGAACCAGCAGGAACGCTGATGCCGACCTTGGGCGTGCTGCCAAGCGGGCGGCCATCGAGCACGACCTTGGACACGGGGATCGAGTTGATGTTGAGCGTGCCGTTGCCCGTGGCAGGTTTATCCGCCGGTTTCGTCGAAGTCGACGCGGATGTGCCGGTGGAGGATGTTCCGGTCGACGAAGTCCCCGTCGATGTGGTGCCCGTCGACGCGGAGCCGGTATCGGATGCCGAGCCCGACGCAGAACCCGTGGCCGAGCCCGACGCAGAACCCGATGCACTGTCAGAGCTTGCTTCGGCCTTCGGAGCGGCGAGATCGATGCGGATCTCCGCTTCCGCTTTGCCGTCGTCGAACGCGAGGTCGCGCGTGAAGTCGTCCATGCCCTTCTTCGTGGCGACGAGCTTCCAGCCTTCCGTGGGATCGAGATCGATCTTGACAGGTTGGCTCTTCCATTCCTTCTCGGGAATTTTCTTCTCGACCTTCTTGGCGTTGACGAGCTTGACCTCGGCATCTTCGGTCACGAGCGTGAGGATGATCTGACCCTTCAGCACCTTGAGCTTGATCGGGCCGATCTCCTTCATCTTGCCCGCTTCGACGTCGACGGACTGTTCGAGACGCTCGTAACGATCACCAGCGTCGAACTTGAGCTTGTGCGAGCCGGGCTTTACGTCCGCGAGGTCGATGGGCAGCGTGCCCTTGTCGGTTCCATCGAGAAAAACCTTCGTGTTGGGCGTAGCGGCGAGGATCTTGATGCCGGTCGCGTTGTTCGCCGTTGCGGGAGGCGTCGACGAACCAGCGCCCGTATCGATCGTGACGATCACCGGCACTTCCTTGCCGGCTTCGACGGTGGCCGTCACTGGCTCGACAGGACCGCCGCCTGGAACGATGACTTTGACCGTCCTGGCACCGGGATCGAGATCCGCGACGATGCACGGCGTGATGTCGCACTTCTTCTGTCCGTCGACGAAGATCTCGGCCTTGTCGACCGCGCCTCCGCCCTTGGCCTGCAGGTCGATCTTCAGCGTGCCTTTCTTCGGCATGAGCATGAAGACCGCCAAGCCAGCGACGGCGAGCAGAGCCAACACCGACACGATGATGCCGACCTTGCTTCCGCCCGAGGCTTGCTGCTGTTGCGGCATCGCACCGACGAGATCGGGGACGTGACGCACGGCGGTTGCTTCGGAGCGCGTCGTATGCGGCGGTGCCGACATGGGAGGCATCGACGGCAGCGGCATCGATGGAGACGCGAGCGTTTGCGCGCCCGGGTGTGCTCCTGGATGCATGGGAACTTGCGACGGAAGCGGCACCGCCGAAGGCATCGGAACGGCTGACGGCAGAGGCACCGCCGATGGAAGCGGCATGGATTGAGGCGGCGGAAGCGGCGCAGGGCGAACGGAGCTACCCGAGCTCGACAAGAGCGCCGCCGCGGCGCCCATGGCGGGCATTCCAGCCGCGGGCATGCCGGCAGCAGGTCGCGGTCCTGCGGGAGCAACGACCTCGTTGGGATTCTGCCCTGCGAAGACATGCGTGGACTCTTCTTCGTCGTCCCAGTCCATGTCGACGCCTTTGCCCGGTTGAGCTGCCGCGGCAGCATCGGCTACGGGCGGAGCGCCTACCGGAGGCGGCATAGGAGCAGCCATCGCGCCGACCGGAGGCGGAAGCGGCACCGCGCCCCCGGGAGGTGGCGGCAGCGGCATCGAGCTCGATGCAACCGGAGGCGGCATGGGCAGCGATCCGGGTGGCGGAAGTGGAAGCGACGAAGGTCCACCAGGTGGCGGCGGAAGCGGAACTGCCGAGCGTTGTGACGGCATGCCTGGACCCGGCATGGTGCCTGGCGGAGGCGGCAGCGGAGCGACTGCACTGCCCGGCGGCGGCGGTAGCGGTACCGGCGCAATGCCACCAAGCAGCGTGCCCTTACGAACTCCACCCGCCGGTGGAGGAGGTACCATTCCCGGCATCGTGCTGCGAGGACCCTTCTTCGCGAGTCCTTCGAAGACGTCCAAATCGCTGCCCTTATCATCGGCCATGTTCAGCCACTCCTCAGGAGATTGCGGCACTTACCGCAAACGACGGGACACACCCTTCGCATATCTCGCGTCACGCGAGTAGAGGTTCGGTGTTCTTGCATGAACAACACCACCGCGCGCACGGACAACGGAAAAAAATGACACGGCTAGACTAACCAAGCTTTGAGAATTTCGCGAGTTTGTTGCGCAAGCATCTCGCGATCCATCGCGGGTTTGGCGGAAGTTCAGCGCAACCCCCTCAAAACGGCGCGTGTCAGCAGCCCCGCGCGTGGGCGACATTGTCAGTTTCCGGCCGAATCTCCACCCGCCGCTTCCTCGGTCTTCGGCTTCTTGAAGTACCGAATTCGTTTGGCTTGCAACGGATACCATGTGCTGAGCGGCACGATCGGCGTCGCCTCGTGAAAACGCTTCGCTCCTGGAGCATCGACGCGCACGAGGCGCACCGACGTCGGCGTCGATGGAGGATGCACCGCTGCGCCCGACAAATCCGTGTCGCCACCGAGCGCCAGCGCGAGCGGTTTGGCGAGAAGAACCCGCGACGATGCACCTGCATTTGCAAGCAGCTCGTCGAGTTTCTTCGCAGCATCGGGCGGTGGAGGCCCCGCGGTCGAAAGCTCGGCGTAGAGCAGCATGCCGTCGACATCGAGCACGCCCACGGCTGCGATGGCCGTTTGCGTTGCGGCCGCACCCGTCGCGATGCGCAACGCTCCTTCGACCGGCGGTTCCACACCAATCGCAAACGCACGGGGAGAAGCCCAGAGCGACGCTGCCGTCGTACCTGCGTCGGCCGGCCCCGCGTCCATCACGGCCACGGTTTTTCCTGACGCACGGCTCGACGCAGGCGACGCACTCACGACGCGCGGATCGATCTTGACGATACGCACCTTCGCATCGGGCATCGCCGCATCGAGACGCACTTCCGTCACCGCGAGCGAATACGGGAAACCATGCTGCGGCAAACCCTTGACGCGAAAAACACCTTCCCCCTCGGCGGGCGGCTGCACGATCGGCGTGATGTTCGCGCCCGGGATCATGTGTCTGAGGGTCATGTAGAAGAAGTCGCGCGCTTCGCGACGAATGTACCGAGGGAAGTTCATCAGGCCCATGCCGCGAATGAACCGGCGACCCCGAAACTTGAAGCCGTCGATCCCCGACACCGTTCCTTCGGCTTCCCAATCGTTCTGCAGCGGCCTTCCAAGCGGAGGCATGTCTTCACTGCGAGCCACCGTGTAGAACTCGAGACCGCTGTGACCTGCGTTCATGTCGAGCGCCAAGCCGTACGAGCACCGCGCTTGGATCATCGACTGCGCCAAACCCTCTGGCCCAAGGTCGGCTCCGTAGAAGTACGCGACAAACTTCTCCTTGGTCAAACACATCCCCGTTCGCACCGTGTGCGTCTTGTCCGCCCACCCCGGCGGCGTACCGCCCCACCACGTGCGCCCGTACGGATTGATCGTTCCGTCCTGAACGAGCACCGTCATGTTCTGGCGGTACGACAAGACATCGGTCGGAATCGATTGATCTTCCGGCCACGTGCCGAACGCGGAGTTGCCATCGCGCATCACGGCAACGGTCGCTGCGTACGGTTTCGGCGGCAAGTACACGACGCCATCGGCCATCATGCCGAACTCGCCGTGAAGCGCTTGAAAGCCCGCGTTCGATGCGGCCACGACGCGTTCGAGCACCGCGGGATCGCGTGGAATGAGCCCCGGTCCTGCTTCTCCTGTCGCGCCTTTCGGTTCGACCGTTCCTGCCATCATGTGCAGCTCGACCTGACGCGGATCCCACAGCGCGATGAACACGCGCGTCGTCTTGCGTGACTTGTCCGGACGGATGTACGTCGTGACAAACGCTGCAGGAACCCCTTCGGCACGGCGCACGAACGGATCCTTGTCTTGCGGGTTCCACTGCCCCTCACCTGGAAGCGCGGGCGTGATCCACGGCTCGAGCGGCGCGGGAGGCCAGCCGATTTCCGGATCCGTGGGGATGACACGCGTGGGCGCGCTGAGTTTGTCTTGGCCAAGATCCGCCGCGATGTCCTCGGCCGCGGCGTTCTCGTCACGCATGCCTTCCCTTTGACGCAAAACGATCTCCAGCCCGGTGAACGCGATCGCTTTGACCGTTTGCATCGCTTCGTCACCCACGACGTCGCGCACGCGATCGACCGCCCACGTCACGACGTTCCCCGGCCGCGCGACCTCGTGATCCACCGCGCTGAGCCACGTGGGAAGCACAGCTTCGCCGGTCAGGGCCACGCGCGCGCTTCGACCTTCGTCGGTCACCACGAGCGCGCCTTCCTCCAGCGCACAACGTACGCGTGCTGCAGGCGGCTGCGCCTCGTTCGATGCCGCATCACCGCCTGGGTTTGTCTCGGCACCGTGAGCTGGTTCGGACGCGGGAGGTTCGTCACTTGAAACCGCGAACGTGCGCTTGCCGATGCCGCGGATCTGCCCCGTGTCCTGCGCGTTCGTGATGGCCAATTGAAGCCGCTCGACACGCCCGAAGTCCGCGGTTTCCCCAGATTGTCCGGACAATTCGATCACGTGCACCGTGGTATGGCTGCCCGCGACGAGCGGATGCGCCACATAAGCAAAGCGTTCACCCGCGACCGACGGCGCCGATTCGTCTGCGCCGCTCGTCTCGGTGATGTTGTACATGCCGCCCACTTCGAGCAGCACGCCTTCGGGCGACAGCTTGGCGTGAACGAGGAATAGATCGTTCGGATCACCCGCGACGGGCGGCGTCCGCACGATCGCGCGGCTCGTCGCTCCGAGGGCCCCAAACACACCGCGCGGCGCGTCGATGAACGTCACGTCTTCTGCGCGCGTCGGGATCCCACGCCGACTGAGCTCGGCCGCAAGGGCACTCGACCGGTCGGGAACCGGTGCTGCGCCCGATCCATGCACGAGGACCGCGAGCAAAGCCGCTCCAAGTGCCGTGAAAGCAACATGCCGCCGCCGAGGTTCGGCTGACGAGGAGTAACGGGAAGTGACCATACGGCGCAAAAACGCTCGAAACGCCCCTTGCCTGCCCGGAGGGGACAGATGAGCAGGGGCGGCATTATCACTGGTCGCTCGGATGGGCCACATTTCCTGCGGAGGGCCCACCCGATCCTGGCGCCTTAGACTTTCCAGCGTCCCTGGAGTACCTCTTGCCCTCGATGCTCGCGCAAACTCGACTCCTCGCCGCAGAGCTCCTTCGTGGCGTACAGGCGCGTGGAGTGACTCGCCTTCAGCGTGCTCTGGCTCCGCAACCGATCATCTCCGACATCCGCGGACGACAGTATGCGTACCCCCAGGATCTGGGCATTTCGACGACCTGGCTTGGATCTCCCTCGTCGCTCATCGGCTGGACGGTGCATTTTCGCGGGGCGTACGAGCTTGGAACGCTTGGCGTGCTCGCCGCGCTGCTCGAACCAGGGGATTCCGTGGTCGAAGGTGGGGCAAACGAAGGGTACCATACCGTTTTCATGGCGGCGCTCGTGGGGCGCAGTGGACGAGTGTGGGCGTTCGAGCCAAACCCATTACCTCGACAAACGCTGGAAAAGAACACGACGGGCACGCCACAGGTGACGATTCGGCACGAAGCATTGGCGGCCGAGCCTGCGGAATCGAGGGATTTTTATGTGCCTCGCGGGGACGTACCGAATCAAGGGTTGGGGGGCTTTGCGCACAATTTCACGCAGCCGACGGAAAAGGTCACGGTGCGCATCGAAACCGTGGATCGCGTGATTGGCGATGCCCGCGTGAGCCTCATCAAGCTGGACGTGCAGGGATTCGAGCACGAAGTGATGGCGGGCGCGAAAGACGTGGTCGCACGCGATCTCCCGTATGTTTTATTCGAATCGATACCGGGCGAGCAATCGGGCCGCGAAGTTGCGGCGATGTTGCGCGGTTTTGGGTATTCGTTGTGGCGCGTGGATGAACGGATGCATCATCCGTATTTTTCGCTGGAACCGGCGGGGAAACTCGAGGCGGCGAGCAATTATCTCGCGATGCCGCCGCCTCGAGCCCGCAAGCGTTAATCGTGCAGCTTGGTCAGATTGAGACCACCTGCATACCAATAACTCGTGTAGTCGCCATACCCGTACACCGTAATGCCGAACGGCTGACTACCGGTGATCGTGTGGTTGCCGCCGTTGATTTTGGCAAGGCTCACGCGGGCGAGTCCAAAGCCGGTGTTTCCGATCGCCGTGAAGCCTCCGACGTTGCTTCCATCGAGCGTCACGGTCGCTCCCGTCGGTGCGACGATGTTGACGTACGCGGTCGTGTAATTGGTCGGCGTGTGGAACAGGTAGCTATTGCGGTATTGTTCTTTGCCGACGGCGAGCGCCATCGCCGGATCGCCGGAGTTCTGCGCGGGCGGAGCGCTTTGGCCCACCATGTATTCGGCGACCGTGATGGGCTCGTTGGCGGTGATTTCGAAGCTTTGGCTCGTGTTGGGAATTTCGGCCCATTGGCCCGCTTGAGCAATCGATGTCGGCGCGCCTGCTTGGGGCGGATCGTACGTGAGCGTCGTGTTCGGCTTGGTCGCGACGATTCGAACGAACCGAATTCTCGGCGTCATCCCGCCCGTCGGCACGAGCGGCGCGGTCACGATGAATTTGTTCGACAAGGTTTCGAAGGGGAACATCGATTCCTCGATGTGATCGCAATAGCCGTAGTCGTGCGGAACGTAGATGCATTGGTGACCGCCGATGACCTGCACGGGTTTGTTCGCTGAAACCAGCGTCCCCGTCACGTCATTGGGATCGTTGGTTCCGGTGCCACCGTTCGAAACGATTTCGATGACGTCTCCGGCATTCAACGTCACCGTACCGGTGCCATTCGTTCCAATGCCATTGACGCCGGACTTCACTTGTCCACCGCCGGGTGCCGCCGTCACGTTGACTACAGTATTGTCGTCTTTTGCCGTGACCGCGTAGAAGCCGGACATGCCCGCGAAGTGGTGCCGCGCGACGACACGATACGTGCCCGTCCAAACGTTCGTCGGCAAAAGAAGCGATGCATCATTGCTGTACGAGCAGTTGGCTTGGTTGACCAAACAATCGCCGCCGTTCGTATAATCGAGCGGGCTGAATTGGTAGACGGTGACCGGCTGATTCGATCGCAATCGATAGGCGCCTTGGTTGACGCGTACCGAACCGGGCATGGGCACGGCGCTGTTGGACGTGGGGCCTTTGAGCGTTTGATCCCACGCGAAGGGAATGATTTGCACCGCGCCGGGCTGCACGGTGTACGTTCCCAGCACGGTGGCACCTTTGGAAGCCGTCACCGTCGCGGGGGAATTGCCCGTGTTCGACACTGCAGCGGCGAACGCGAACGACAAGCTGACGATGTTGGCCGTGATGGTCGGATAATAATCGCAACCAATGTAGCTCGTTCCAAGCGATTTCAGGCTGCACGTGCCGTCGCAACGTCCCGTTGCGGGATTGCACGAGGTGCCCATGAGCGGGTCGCAAATTTCGGTAATGGTGCTGAGGCCATCCGGGCAGAACGTGCCCACGTTGCCATTGCAGGATCCCGTTCCTGCTTCGCACGCGACGCATCCGGGCGGTTCGGGGCTGCCGTCGCAATCGTCGTCCAAACCATTGCAGAGCTCGTTCTTGGGCAACACTTGGCCGGCACAAGGCCCATATCCCGTGCCATCGGCTTCACATGTCGCGACGCCGGCTTTGCACGTACCAACGCCTTCGGTCCCGGGCGAGCCAAAATAACACGCCACGGTCGTGCCTGGCACACATGCGCACGGGCCATCCTGGAACGTGTTCCATTCGCAACCGTCCATCGGATTCTTGTTGCAGTCCGCAAACCCGGCGTTGCACGCGCCCATGCCGCAATTGCCATCGACGCAAACCGCCGCGGCATTGTCCGGCTGGGGACAAGCGTTCGTGCACGACCCGCAATTTTGCACGTCGTTCGCCAAATCGTAACACTGCGTCGAACAGCACGAGAAACCGGGTTGGCACGGCTGAATCGGCGAACATCCAGGAAAACACGTCTCGGAAAAGCACACCGACCCTTGCGGGCAATCGGTATCGATGACGCACCCGACGCATCTGTTTTCGTTCGTATTGCAAATCAATGGCGCCATGCAGTCGGTCGGATCCGTACACCCGACCTCGCATTCATTGAAATTCGTGCAGTATTGCCCAGGCGGACACACGTCGTCGGCTCCCCCAGGAAGACACTTGACGCACGTATTGGTCATTGGATTGCACACGGGCCCCTTGGGTGACGCGGCACAATCGGCAGATGTGGTGCATTCGGGCGGCAGAGATCCCCCGGAACCGCCCTGCCCCGCAGCTCCAGCAGTTCCCGCAGAACCACCTTGACCGCCAATGCCTCCCGTCGACGAAGACGCGCCGGCTTCTCCACCCATGCCACCTTGCCCTGCCGCGCCACCGGTCGTCGTCGGATTCGAGGACGAGCTGCAGCCCGCGCCTTGACCGACGACGCCGACGAAGCCAATGCCTCCCAACATCAAAAGTACCGCTGAAGAGGAAAAACGACTCGGAAACGCAAGTCGGGGCATACGAATTTCCTTTCACTCTCGAACGAGCTGGACGGGATAAGGCCAACTCCACGATTATCCCGGCTCTTCGGAAATGAAAAGTACCCATGACCGGAGGCCGCATCGCTCCGTCGCCTCCGTGCTACACCGGCGCGATGGTTTCACCGGAGCGCGATACCAACATCATCGACGAAACTCGCGTCCGTGCGCTCGCTCGGCTCGCGCGGCTCGAGCTGCCCGACGAGGAAATCCACAAGCTGACCGGGGACCTGGGAAAAATCCTCGCGCACGTGAAACAACTCGAAGAACTGGACCTGACGGGTGTCGATCCCACGGCGCACGTGGCCTTCGAAGAGCCGCATCTGCGCTCGGACACGCCGCATCCGAGCTTGCCGGTGGACTTGGCGCTGCGCGAAGCGCCTCGGGTGTCGATGGAAGGTTTCGCCGTGCCGGCCTTCGTCGACGAGGGTTGAGCCATGACAAACAGCTCGGTTTGCGACCGATCCATCTCTGAACTCGCCGATTCCATAACGCGCGGCGACGTGTCGGCGGAGGCCGTGGCAATCGCTTACCTCGACCGCATCGCCAAACGCGACGCCGGGCTCCGCGCGTTCCTGACGGTCCAGCGCGAAGAAACGCTCGAAGCTGCACGTGCCATCGACCAAAAACGCGCGCGCGGCGAAACGCTCGGACCGCTCGCCGGCGTTCCCATCGCCATCAAGGATGCTCTCTGCACGCGCGATGCGCCCACGACCGCTGGATCACGAATTCTTTTGCGCTCCAACGAAGCGGGCGCTTCCCCGCAGCTCGGCTTTCGTCCACCTTACGACGCGACGGTCGTCGCGCGGCTTCGTGCAGCCGATGCGCTGCTCGTGGGAAAAACCAACATGGACGAATTCGCAATGGGTTCGTCGAACGAGAACAGTGCGTTTTTCCCGGCCAGAAATCCGTGGGACACGTCGCGCACACCGGGAGGTTCGTCCGGGGGAAGCGCGGTCGCCGTAGCGGCGGGTATGTCGCTCGGTGCGCTTGGATCGGATACGGGTGGAAGCATTCGTCAACCCGCGGCGCTCACGGGGACCGTGGGCGTCAAGCCAACGTACGGTCGCGTGTCGCGTTATGGGTTGATCGCTTTTGCATCGAGCCTCGATCAGGTGGGTCCCTTCGCGTGCGACGTACGCGGCGCAGCGCGCATTCTGCGCGTGATCGCGGGGCATGATGCGCACGATCAAACGAGCCTCGCGGCGCCGGTATCGGACTACGAAGCAGCTTGCAGTCGCGACGTGCGGGGCCTTCGCATCGGTGTGCCCGAAGAATATTTTGGCGAAGGGCTTGCGCCCGAAGTCGAAGCGCGTGTGCGTGAAGCGTTGAAGGGGCTGGAATCGCTGGGCTGCACGATGCATCCCGTGCATCTGCCTCACACGAAGTACGCCGTTGCCACGTATTACGTCGTCGCGACGGCCGAGGCTTCGTCGAACCTCGCGCGTTACGACGGCCTGCGGTTCGGCGCGCGAGCAGCGGACGCGACGAACCTCGAGACGCTCTACGCTCGCACGCGCGGAGCAAACTTCGGTCGCGAAGTGGCTCGACGCATCGTCCTCGGAACGTTTGTCTTGTCCACCGGGTATTACGATGCGTATTACCTGCGCGCGCAACGAGTACGCACGCTGTTGCGACGCGACTTCGAAGAAGCGTTCCGTCATGTGGACGTCATCGCAACGCCGGTTTCGCCCACGGTTGCGTTCCCTCTGGGCGAACGTGTGGACGACCCGCTCGCGATGTACTTGGCGGACGTGTACACGCTTCCCGCGAGCCTTGCGGGGGTGCCGGCGATCAGCGTGCCGTGTGAACCGGCCGCTCCCACGGCAAACGCTCCATCGCTGCCCGTGGGTTTGCAGCTCATCGGCCCGCCGCTCGAAGAAGCACGCCTGTGCGCCGTTGCAGCAGCATGGGAGCGTTTGTCTCCGGCGCGAGGTTTGCGTCCCGAGGGTTTGGCATGAACGAACCAGCGAGCGACGTTCGAATCATGCTTGCGGGACCCGAGCACATCGAGGGGCTCGCCGAGCTCTTTCATGCGGCCGGATCGCCTTGCTTTTGTCGGTTTTGGCATTTCACCGGGACGAACAACGAATGGCTCGACGTGTGCGCGAATGCGCCGCGGGAAAACGCCGACGTTTTTGCACGAGCGCTCGCGGAACGAAGCGACGAAGCGCGCGGCATCGTGGCGCTTCATGAAGGCCGAGTCGTTGGGTGGCTGAAGGTCGCGCCGGCGTCCGTGATGCGAAAGGCGTACGAGCGACGCTTCTACAAGCAGTTGCCGGTGCTCAAAGGCGATCGTGAAGGCGTTTTCCTCATCGGATGTGCGCTCGTGCATCCCGCATATCGCAAACGTGGGGTAGCAAAGGCGCTCGTTGGGGGAGCCGTCGAGCTTGCTCCGTCGCTCGGAGCTTCGGTGCTCGAAGCTTTACCGTGCAGGCCGAATGAGCCTGCTGTCATGGATGAAGCGCTTTGGACGGGACCGATGGGCGCGTTTATGGCGCATGGGTTTGTCGAAGTGGGTGGTTTCGAGATGTATCCGGTTCTGCGCAAGACTTTTGCGCCGAGGTAGCCGTGCGAAGCGTAGCGATCGTCGCCCCGATTTCCCTAGCGCTCATCGTTACGCTGCCGTGTTGCAATCGTTGTTCGTCGTCGACCGTCGATGCTCCGGATGCTTCGGAGGTCGAGCCTCCGGAGGTGGTCGAGGTCGATGTTTTGCCGCCGCCTGCTGCGTGGAAGTTCGAGCCCGTTCGGCTTGGACCAACCTTCCTGGGGCCGGCATTGCCTCCGGGATGCAGCATGCGCGAGCCGCTCGTGCGCGCCAAAGTTCGCGCGTCGACGCGGTTTGTCGCGGCATCATCGGCCCTCGGGTCGCTCGTCATTGCGGACGCGGACACCGCGGAGACGCCGCCGCGGCTGACGGGTGTAGCGGCGTTCGAGCTGGATCCGGCGGGCACGAGCAGCAAGCCGTTTGCAGTGCCCTGGACCGAGGCGACGGCGATGCCGCGATTGGCTCGGACGAACACGGGTGCATGGATTGCGGCGTACTCGGAGCCCACCGCGGACAAACTGTCGAAGGTGTTCGTCTTTCAGAACAACGCGGCGACATCCATTGGCGAAGGGGAATCGTTCGACGCCATCGACTCGAGCTGCAACGGAGACGTCTGCGTGCTGCTCACGACGCGTCTTGCCAAGGTTTCAGCGCCCGGTGCGGATGTTTGGATGGGCAAACCGAACGAATCCGTAACATCGTGGCGCAGGCACGAGATCGTTCCGCAAGCGGGCGACAGTGATGCAAGGCCGTCGTGCATCGCGAGGCTCGATGTGGTCGCGACGGATGCCGATGCGGGCGGTCGGAGCGAGCCCGTGGTGGGTTTGTTCGAGGCATCGGATCTGGTGTTTTGGGGCGTTGGATCCGCGGACAAACCTCGTGAGCTGGGCCGAGTGCCTGCGCCTCACGGTATCGTCGATGCGACGGTGCTGGGTCGTCCCGTGGCGCTCGTGTATGGCGCTCCGGTGGATGACGACGGTTGTGCGAAGCAAGGCGGGATCATGCGGTTTTCGCGGCTTGGGGCGCCCGACGTGGATGTGCGCGCGCCGGCGCCTGCAACGAGCGGCGCGTTGCGGCCTCTCGCGCGCGGCGGCCTTGCGACGTACATCGCTCCGATTGAATGCCGTGCAGCGCGCAAGGTCGTCTACGCGGTCGTCCTGGGCGAAGACGGCGCGCCGACGTCGGCGCCGATGCCCGTTGGTGACGCATCGAGCTTTGCGGTGACGACCCAAGGCGACAACGTGGACCTGTGGATCCAGCGTGACGATGACGTCGTGTGGATCCGCGCGACGTGCGCGGCGCCGTGACACCGTTTCGCTCGGCCCAACCAAGCCGTTACAGGGATGTTGCACGTGCCCCGCGAAAGGGTACTGTCGTGCCCGCTCCGCATGGAATCTTCCTCGGAAAACGCAACATCAGCCCCGCGCATCAAGCTTGGCAACCGCGTCGTCGCCGTCACGGGTGCTGCCTCGTTTCTCGGACGAAACCTCGTGGGACTCCTCGAAGAAGACCCACAAACGCAGCGCATCGTCACCATCGACATCGCCGCTGCAAGCACCGCGCGCGACAAGACAAAACACTTCCCGCTCGACCTCACCGCACCAGCAACCGAAGAACGCGTCGCCAACATCCTCGCCAGCGAACACGTCGACACGCTCGTGCACCTCGGCTTCTTGCCTTCGCCCACGCACGCGACGGTGTGGTCGCACGAGCTCGAATCCGTCGGGACGATGCACCTCATCAACGCGGCGAGGCAAACGGGGTTGCGCAAGTTCATTCAGTGGAGCCAAACGCTGCTCTACGGAGCGCACCCGACAAACCCGAACTTCTTGACCGAAAGGCACCCGCTACGCGCCGACGCGGACGAACCGTTCTTCGCGGACAAGATCGCCGCCGAACGGGAAATCAACGCGTTCGCAGCGAAGTCGAAAGGCACCGTGGTGACCGTCTTGCGCACGGCGCCCATCGTGGGCCCCACGGTGCGCAACTGGGTCACGCGGTACCTGTCGCCTGAAAAGGTGCCCACGCTCCTCGGCTTCGATCCGCTGTGGCAACTCGTGCACGAAGTCGACGTGCTCGCGGCCTTCAAGCTTGCAATCGATCGCGATCATCCGGGCACGTACAACATCGTCGGTGAAGGCGTCCTGCCGCTATCGACGATCATTCGTCTCGCTGGACGCAAAGCGACGCCCCTCCTGCACCCGCTCGCGGGCCCTGTCGTTGGAGCCATGTGGGTCGCGCAAATTTCACCTTTCCCGCCGAGCTTCTTGCGCTACCTCCGCTACGTGTGCGTCGCCGACGGGGAGAAAGCCAGAAGCATGGGGTTTCGCCCCGCGTACACCACCCGCGAAGCGCTGCTCGACTACGTGAACGCCGAGCGGCTTCGGGACGCCAATCTCTTGCAGGAAACGCCTGCCACGACGGAAGCGCGCCATGGGAAAGAAACACAAACGCAAGCACAAGCAAACCGGTAGCGATCGTCCGTCGAAGCCCGAACAGACACCGACGACGAGCGCCGTGTTTGTCGCAACCGACCCAGCTCGTGCTGCGTTCGTCGTCACGGAATCGGCAAGTGCTGCGTTCGTCACGACAGACCCCGTAGAGCGTGTTGATCAGGTTCTGTCCGCGGAGGTACCGGGTGAGGCGCAGTCCGTGATGTCAACGACCACCGATGCGTCCCTCGATGAGCGACTCGTTGCCGGCTACGACCTCGATGTCGACAACGCTGCCGACGTCGCGCCCGTGGGTCCCACGGAACCGGGTTTGTCTACGGGGTTTGGCCAGGACCAGGAAGACCCCCAAGCCGCCGAACGCTTCGGCGTCGAAAACCCTCCCGCCATCGATGCCGCTACGGCGGCGACCAGCGCCGAGGACATCGAGCAGCAGATTCGCGACTTGGAAGCGCGTCTCGACCGCATGTTCGACAAGGCGCGCGAGGGCTCCGACAAACCTCCGGCGCCCGTTCCATCGGACAAACCATCCTCCCCCACGCCCGTTCCGCAGCGCCCATCCTCACCAGGGCAAGCAACCGCGGACGAAGTTCTTTCGCCCGAGTTTTATGCTCGGCAGTGGGGACGCGCAGGCCTGCGTAGTCGTTCGGAAGAAGTCGACGAATTCGGGCTCGATCCCACGTTCGAACAGCGCCTCCTTCCATCGCTCGATTTTCTTTACAGCCGCTACTTCCGCGTCGCTGTCGAAGGCGTTCAGCACATCCCCGCGCAGGGACGTTGCCTCATCGTCGCCAACCATTCGGGCGGTCCCCTGCCCTACGACGGCGCGATGCTCCGCACCGCCGTTCGTCGCGAGCACGCCGCGCATCGTGAGCTTCGCTGGCTCGCCGAAGACTTCATCTACTACCTACCTTTCGTCGGCACCTTCATGACCCGCATCGGAGCGGTTCGCGCTTGCCAAGAAAACGCCGAGCGGCTGCTTGGCAAAGGCGCGCTCGTCGCCGTGTTCCCCGAAGGCGCCAAAGGCATCGGCAAACTTTATCGCGACCGCTACAAGCTCCAGCGCTTCGGCCGCGGAGGCTTCGTGCGCTTGTGCCTGCGCACGCGCACGCCCATCGTGCCTTGTGCCATCGTCGGCGCCGAAGAAGCGAACCCGATGCTCTACCGCATCGAGTACATGACCAAAGCGCTCGGCATTCCGTACTTCCCCATCACGCCGACGTTCCCCGCGCTCGGTCCCTTGGGTCTCATGCCCGCACCCACGAAGTGGAAAATCCGTTTCGGTGAACCCTTCACGTGGAGCGGTTACGGCGCGGAAGCGGCCGATGACGAGATCCTCGTCGGACGTTTGTCCGAACGCGTTCGTGCGTCGATCCAAACCATGCTCGATCGGATGGTTGGCGAACGTCGATCGGTTTGGTTCGGTTGAACATGGCCGATGACGACAGTTTGCCCGAGGCGCTCGAAGGCGTCCTCGTCGTGGACAAACCCACCGGGCCCACGAGTCACGATGTCGTCGGCAAGCTCCGGCGCACGCTGCGCATGCGACGCATCGGCCACGCCGGAACGCTTGATCCGCTAGCCTCCGGCGTGCTCGTCGTGCTGCTTGGTCAAGCCACCAAGCTCGGCCCGTACCTCACGCTCCACGACAAACGCTACGACGCGCGCGTCGTCTTCGGTCGCAGCACCGATACGCTCGATACGCAAGGAACCATCACGAGCGAAACGCCGCTGCCCGAATGGCTTTTGCAAGAGATCGAACAGCTCGCATCCGGCGCGCCCATCGATGCAGCACCACGTTTGGCAGAAGCTGTCGCGCACGAACGCGCACGCAAGGCGCAAACCCCGCCTGCGTATTCCGCGATCAAGGTAGCTGGACAGCGCAGTTACGATCGCGCCCGTCGAGGAGAAGCCGTCACGCTCGAAGACCGTCCCGTCGAAGTCACGTCCATCGAGCTACGAGGAGCGGGGTTCGTCGAACAGAACCGTCTCGGTTTCGTCGACATATCGCTCGACGTCAGCAAGGGGTACTACGTCCGATCCTTTGCGCGAGACCTTGGACAAACCCTTGGAGTTCCATCTTGTCTCGGAGCCCTCCGGCGCACGCGGAGCGGTCCGTTTGACCTCCAAGAATCGGTTAGCCTCGACGCCGCTCGTTCGATGCTCGAGGCGTCGGTCATCCCCCTGGCAAAAGCCGCCGCGCGTTGCATGTCCACTTCGGTGCTCACCGCATCTGGAGTAACCCGAGCGATCCAGGGAAAACTCCTATCCGCACAGGATTTCTCCGTTCCTCCAGCAATTTCTGATGAGCCCTCGGCATGGATGTCACCGGAGGGCGACTTGGTGGCGGTCGGCGGTGTGCAAGCGGATGCGTATGTGGTCCGACGAGGTTTTACGGCGAACCGAACTGCAACGACTGACGCTTCTCGTGTATGATTGGCCTGCTACGCCCACGTCACTCCGACGGGGGCAACGGTTTTGGCCGGTTGCACCGCGGAAGCATGGTCCGCTACGATTTGGGCGGTAGGGGAGTTCGGTTTTGAGTCCAAATGATGTTCCACTGACGCTCTTGGCCATTGCCATGGTGTCAGCCATAGTCGGGGCGTTGTTCGCGGCAGCGGACACGGCTCTGACGACACTGAGCGGCCCTCGTTTGAGTGCCCTCATCGAGCAGGCCGAGGGGGCCGACAAGAAAGCGTTTGAACGCATTCGCACGGCCGACATGAAGCTGCGCTCGCGGTACTTGCTCGGCAGAATCGTCAGCTCGACAGCCACGGCAATTTTCACCTTTTTGGTGCTGCTTCCACGCTTTGGGCAGGGCGCTGCGTGGATTGCTTTTGGCATCGTCGTGGCGTTCACGGGCATCCTGTACGAAGTCACCACGACGCTTGCGCGCAAATACGCCGATCACGTGGCGCCCATGGCCGCGCGATACTTGCGTCCGCTCGAGATCGCGATGTTTCCGCTCGCCATTCCGCTTGGATGGCTTGGTGCGGCCATCTCGCGCAAGGATGTCGTTGGCGAGCCGCCGGATCCGCGTGTCGCCGAGGCCGAAGTCGAAATGCTCGTCGACGAGGGCGAGCGAACGGGGCTGTTCGACCCCGAGCCTGCGGAGATGATCCGCAATGTGCTCGAATTTCAGGACCGAACGGCCAAGGATGTGATGGTTCCTCGATCACGTGTCGAAGCGATCGAAGTTTCGACGCCGATCGAGAAGGTGCTGCCGTTCGTCACGGAGAGCGGACATTCGCGATATCCCGTCTATCGCGAACAAATCGACAACGTCGTGGGTCTTTTGTATGCAAAGGACCTGTTCAAGCAGATCGAGGAGTGCCGGCCGAAGAACACGACGCTTCGAGAAATCGTGCGCAGTCCGGCGAACTTCGTGGCGGAATCGCAACCGCTGTCATCGCTGCTCAAAGAGATGCGTTCGCGTCGTCAGCACTTGGCGATCGTGGTCGACGAGTTTGGCGGCGTCAGCGGCATCGTGACGCTCGAGGACGTGCTCGAAGAGATCGTGGGCGACATTCGAGACGAACACGACCTCGAAGAAGCACCGCCGATTCAGGACTTGGGCAATGGGCGCATCTTGGCGGACGCGGCTGTGAGTCTGCGTGATTTGTCCGCGTATCTAGGAGCGGACATGCCTGCGGAAGACGGCAACACGCTGGAAGGGATGATCACCGAGCATCTCGGCAAGATCCCTGAAAAAGGGACGAGTTTGAGCAAGTTCGGGATGCGGTTCATCGTGCAGGACTGCGACGAACAGCATATCGGGCGCGTGGAGATCATCCGTCGCGCATCGACGCCTGGACCCACGTGAGGGCCTCACCCCCTAGCCCCCTCTCCGCAAGCGGAGAGGGGGAATAGACCTCACCCCCTAACCCCCTCTCCGCAAGCGGAGAGGGGGAACAACGCTCTTCCTCCCCCTCTCCCTCCTTAGGGAGAGGGGGTCGGGGGGTGAGGCATACTCCCCCTCTCCACGGAGCGGCGAAGCCGCGAAGCT
Organism: Polyangiaceae bacterium; assembly: GCA_016715885.1. Classification (NCBI taxonomy): domain Bacteria; kingdom Pseudomonadati; phylum Myxococcota; order Polyangiales; family Polyangiaceae; species Polyangiaceae bacterium. Next base: position 526,448 of record JADJXL010000002.1, on the reverse strand, counting down.
GGAGAGGGGGTCGGGGGGTGAGGCGCGAGAAGCGATCAGCCGCCCGCCGTGACCTTTTGCAGCTCGGACAACAAGCCATCACCGAGCTCGATCGTTCCGGTGACCGGGTTTTGCGGATCGCTTTCGTCGCCCTTGAGCTCCTTGCGCAAGTCGACGAACGCCTTGCGAAGGTTACGCATGGCCTCTTCGCTCGTGAAGACCGCGGTGCTCGCAGGATCGATCGGCACGACGATGTCCTGACCGGGGAGATCGCCCTTCGTGTACCGATTGAGCTTCTTTTCCGCCGGTTTGCCGCGTTCGATCTTCGTGATGGTGTACGTCGCAGGCCAGTCTTTGCCGAGAGCAAATGGTTCCTTGTTCGGAACGAACTCGGCAATGACGCCTTTTTGATCGGACCGGAAGAGCACGGAGAAGTTCATCACCGGCTCTTTCTCTTCCTTCCAAGCTTTGGTGACAGGGTCCTTGACGAAGTCGAGCAAACGCTTGAGTTTGTCCTTATTTTCGTTCAAGGCCTCGCAGCTCGACGTGAACTTGAGGAGCTGGCGTAGGGCGCTGGGCTTCAAGCCGGAGATCGCGCTGCCGTCGACCTTGGTCGCGTCGAACGGGATGTTGACCGCGCCGAGCTGAGCGGAGAGCTCCGCCGGGTACTCCTTCTTCTGAAGTTTGTCCGCGGACTCGGCGAGCAAGTTGTCGAGCTCCTTCATCTTCTCGTTGGCGCCTTTGATGTCGCCCATGAGCGCCTTGGCGTTCGCGATGACTTGCTTGCCGCGGTCGGCCTTTGCTGCCTGACCACCGACGACGTAGCCAAGGCCAATGCCGAGCAGAGCCGTGCCGATCGCCGCTCCGATGAGCGTCTTCTTGGCCTTCTCGCGCTCCTTGATGATCTCCTCGCCAACCTCGACCTTGATCGTTTGTTGCACGACCGTGGGCTTGGGCGGAGGTTCGGAGACGGCGGGCTTGGCCCCTGCGAACGGGGGTACGGGGATTCCGGGCGTGATACCCGGCGGCGGTGCGATGCCTTGAGGCGCTCCAGGGCTCGACGGCTGCGATCCGCCGGGCACGGGCAACGGCACGGACTGCGTGCCGATGTTGGTTTTACCGAGCCGGTCCTTCAGATTGATCTTCGGTTTCTTGCTCTTGTCGTCAGCCATCGGCTCCTCGTAGCGAGACGCGTTCCGCCATTCGTGTACGACTGCGAGAGGGACAGACACCCAAGCCGTTGCGGGATTTGGATTTCGCAACAACGCAGGGCATCGTGGGCACCATGGGGCATGCGCCCAGAGCGCACGTTACCGGCCGGATGCATCCGGTGTCAACCAAACGGCCATTGCGATTTCACGAGACCTTGGATGACCGCACCAAGCGACGGATCGCGATACTTCATCCCGCACGGATGCTCCCGTTTCTACGCGATCGCAGGTTCCAAGCTTGGCCGTTTTCCCTTGATTTACCGATAAAAAAAGCCTCTCGCGGCCCAGCCCCGAACACCAAAACTGCTACGCTCGCTCGCTCGGGGGAACCGATGCGACTGCTCGTCATCGATAACTACGACTCTTTCACTTATAATCTTGTCCAATATCTCGAAATACTCGGCGCTCGTTGCGACGTCCGCAAAAACGACGCCATCGACGTTCGCGGCGTTGCAGCGCTCGCTCCCGACGGAATCCTGATTTCGCCAGGTCCGTGCTCACCCAACGAAGCCGGCGCGAGCCTCGCCATCATCGAAGCCCTCGCTTCGCGGCAACCCATCCTCGGGGTTTGTCTGGGCCATCAAGCTCTCGCGCAAGTTTACGGCGGCCGCGTCGTTCGTGCCGAGCGCATCATGCACGGGAAAACGTCGCCGATTCACCACGATGGCCGCACGCTCTTCACCGGTTTGCCGCAGCCGTTCGTCGCGACGCGGTACCACTCGCTCATCGTCGATCGTGACAGTTTGCCCGCGGATCTCGAGATCTCCGCGTGGACGCACGAAGGCGAGATCATGGGCCTGCGGCACAAGCGTTTTCCCGTGGAAGGCGTCCAGTTCCACCCCGAATCCATCTTGACCGTGCGCGGCATGGATCTGCTCCAAAACTGGCTCGATGCCGTGAAGGCTCACGTGCTCGGTAACCAAGGAGCAGCGGCATGAGCGCGACGGCGATTCAGTTTCACCACGTCTTCGCTGAAATCGCGAACGACACGGGCCCTTCACCTCACATCATCCGCGAAGCGCTCGATGCAATCCTCGCCGGAGCATGGACGCCCGTTCAAGTCGCCGGATTTGCCATCGCGCTGCGCATGCGCGGCGAAGAGGCGAGCACGATCGCGGCCGCAGCTCAAACCCTTTGTGCTCATATGATCGAAGTCGACCACGGTTTGCCCGTTGTCGTCGACACATGCGGCACCGGCGGCGACGGGCTCGGCACGATCAACATCTCGACGGCCGCTGCGTTCGTCGTCGCTGCAACGGGCGCACCCGTGGCCAAACACGGCGGCCGCAGCGTTTCGAGCCGCTCGGGGAGCGCCGACGTCATCGAAGCGCTCGGCATTCCGATCGACATCGCCCCGGAACGACAAGCGTCCGTGCTCCGATCTGCGGGCATCGCGTTCCTCTTCGGCCCGACGCATCACCCTGCCCTGCGCCACAGCCAAACGGTTCGACGCGAGCTCGCAGTACGCACGATCTTCAACGCGCTCGGGCCTCTCGCGAACCCCGCCCGAGCAACCCATCGACTCTTGGGCACCTACGACGACGCCTTGCGCCCGGTGCTCGCAAAAGTCCTCGCGGAAATGGGCGTGCGTCGCGCTTGGGTCATACGCGGCGAAGACGGGCTCGACGAAGTGAGTCCATTCGGACCAACGCGAATGACCGAAGTTGCCGAGGGTAAACTTCGGGAACGAATCATTCGGCCCGAAATGTTTGGCCTCAAATCATCACTTCCGGGTGCCATCGATGGAGGTTCTGCTGAGGACAACGCGCGCGTGATCCGTGCGGTTCTCGAAGGACAAACCCATCCCGCTCGCGATGCGGTGATCCTGAACGCCGCGGCTGCTCTTGCGGTTTGTCGGGAAGTCGATGACGAAAAGCTATTCCCGCAGCTCGCCGTCGAAGCTGCTCGCGCGATCGACTCGAAGCATGCGCTTCGAAAGCTCGAAACGCTGCGCATGACGGCGAACATCGTGCGGCGCGCGGCATGACGACGCGGACAAACCTGCTCGGTCGCATCCTTGCGTCGAAGCGCGCCGAGGTTGCACGGCTCATGGCTGGTCCGCGGCCCCATACGCACCACCGGCCCGAAGGATTGTCCTTCCAAACGCTGCGGCGTCCGCTGGGTGAGCCCCTGCGACTCATTGCCGAGGTCAAACCGCGGTCACCGTCGGCTGGCCCCTTGTCGAGCGTGATGACGGCGGACGAGCGAGCTTGCGCGTACGCAAGTGCAGGCGCGGTGATGATCAGCGTGCTCGTGGACGAGCCGTTTTTCGGAGGCTCGTACGAAAACCTCGCCGCGTGTCGTGAAACGCTCGACGACGTCTACGGGGCATCGCGCCCGCGACTTTTGTGCAAGGAATTCATATTGGATCCCGTGCAGCTCGATTACGCAGTTGCGGCAGGTGCGGATGCCGTGCTGCTCATTGCGCGAATCGTGACGCCGGAGGAGCTCGGGGCGCTCGTGGTGCAAACGCGCAATCGGGGGCTCGAGGCATTGGTGGAGGTGACGACGGAGGATGAATTGCGTGCAGCGGAAGGAGCGGGGGCGCGTGTGATTGGGGTGAATGCGCGCGACTTGGATACGCTGGCAATGGATCAAGCGCGTGCGGCGGCGGTATTGGCGCGCATCGAGGGGAATGCGGTGCGCGTGCACTTATCGGGACTGGCGACGGCGGAAGACGTTGCACGCATTGCACGAGGTCCCGCGGATGCGGCGCTCATTGGGGAAGCGCTGATGCGACAGGACGACCCGACGGAATTGCTGAGCGAAATGGTGCGTCGCGCCGCGGACAAACGTTAGGGCGATTGTTCTTTGGTTTCTTCGGTGGTTGTTTCGGCGGGCTTGGGAATGATCCAAAAGGGTGAGAAGTCGATTTCGAGATCGAATGGCGGAAGGCGCATACGATCGTTCTCCTCGGCAGACTCCACAAGCGCCGGGAGGCCGTTGATGGACCGGTACACCTCGACGAGGTAAAGCTCAGGCTCCACGAGCCAAATCCACTCGACACCGAAGCGGGCGTACAGCGGAAGTTTCTTGCCGCGGTCCTTGCGTGCGGTCGACGAAGACAGCACCTCGCAGCAAAAATCAGGAAGGATCGTGATGGGAGATCCGTCGGGCGGATCTGGGCACCGCTCCACGCGCCAACCAGCAATGTCCGGCGCCGTCGTTCGGTCCCCAAAACGCACGTCCGGCTCCAGCTCGATCCACCAACCAGTTCCACCAGAGGGCACATCGACGCCGCCCAGGGCGCGATACAATTGCGCCGCGGCTCGACGATGCTTGGCACGTGGGCGCGCCATGGTGCTGATGACGCCCGGTTCGAGAATCTCACCCGTAACGCCTTCGGGAAGACGCTCGATCTGCTTCCAAAGCTCTTCGAAGGTCGGGCCTCGTTGTACCAAGGTCGGACCTCGTTGCTCGTCCTCACTCGTCGTGAGTTTTCGTGCAGGCTCACCCATCGCGGGCAAGCCTAGCACAGGCGCGACTATCGCTTCAGCAGATTCGCGAACGGGTTGTTCGTGAACTTCGCTTGCTGCTGCGACGAACCTTGCTGCCCTCGGCCCTGGGTTTGTCCCCGCTGCTGAGGTTGCCCTTTTGCCTGGTTCGGCGCATTCTGCGAGGTTTGTCGCGTATCCGGCCGATCGTTTTTCCGGGCCGAAAGCGCTATGCGCTTGCGCGCCATGTCGACCTCCATCACCCGCACCTTGATCTTGTCCCCCACTTTCACCACATCGCTCGGATCCTTGACGAATTTGTCCGCCAATTGCGATACGTGCACGAGGCCGTCCTGATGCACCCCAACATCGACGAATGCCCCGAATGCCGTCACGTTCGTCACGATCCCTTCGAGCTCCATTCCCACTTTCAAATCATCCATCGTGCGCACGTCGTCGCGGAATTTTGGAGCCTCGAAAACGGCGCGCGGATCGCGCCCCGGCTTTTTCAATTCAGCCACGATGTCGTTCAGCGTGAATTCTCCGACGTCATTGCCCACGTAACGCCTCGGATCGATTCGCCCGATGAGCTTCATGTCCCCCACGAGCGACGCCACGGGTACGCCGAGATCCGTCGCGATTTTCTCGACGAGCGCATATCGTTCGGGATGCACGGCGCTCGCATCGAGCGGGTGTTCGCCCCCGTGAATACGGAGAAACCCGGCGCATTGCTCGAAGGTCTTCGGCCCGAGTCCTTGGACATCCAACAATTTCTTGCGGCTCGAAAATGCCCCGTGCGTATCGCGATGCGCCACGATTTTCTTGGCCAATGAAGGCCCAATTCCTGCCACACGCGCAAGCAGCGGCGCGCTCGCCGTGTTCAGCTCGACGCCCACCATGTTCACGCAGCTCTCGACGACTTCATCGAGCTTTTTCGCGAGCAATACTTGGTATACGTCGTGCTGATATTGCCCGACGCCAATGCTCTTCGGATCGATCTTCACGAGCTCGGCCAGCGGATCCTGCAACCGTCGCGCAATGCTGATCGCTCCACGCACGGTCAAGTCCAAATCCGGAAATTCGTCACGCGCCACGTCGCTCGCCGAATACACGCTCGCCCCGGCTTCGCTCACCGATAGGCACATGACCTCTTTCAAGCCTTCGGCCACGAGCACATCTCGCACGAATTGCTCGGTTTCCCGCCCATGCGTGCCATTTCCAACGGCGACCGCATGCACGCCGTATTTCCGACAAAGATCGCGAATCGTTTTCTTTGCCTTTTCAATCGCTCCGTCACCTTGAACCAAATAAATATTTTCATTGGTCAAGAGTTTGCCCGTATCGTCCACGACGACGCACTTGCAACCCGTGCGTTGACCAGGATCGATTCCAAGCACCGTGTGCCGCCCAAACGGCGCCGCCAGCAACAGCTCGCGAAGGTTCTGCGCAAATACATCGACCGCCGCTCGATCCGAGATCTGCTTCATTTCGACACGCACGTCGATTTGAACGCTCGGCGCAAGCAGGCGCTTGTACGCGTCGGCAACGGCTTTCGACATTTCCCCCGCCCACGGAGATGCCCCGTCGAGACCCGCGAGCTTGCCGATCGGCCCGAGCTGCGCTTCGCCATCGAGGTCCACCGACGCCCGAAGAATACCCTCCGCCTCGCCGCGACGAATGGCCAAATACCGATGCGACGGCATTCCAGCCACCTGCCCCTCGAACGTTGCATACGTGTCGAACTTCGTCGCTTTCCCCTCGTGCTCCTCGTTTTTCTTCACGCGAATCACGCCATCGCGCATGTAAGCTTCGCGCACGAGCTTTCGGACTTCGGCATTTTCAGCAATTCGCTCGGCACAAATATCGCGCGCCCCAGCAAGCGCTGCGATCACGTTCGGCACTTCCTTCGCCGCATCGACGAACGCTTCGGCTTCCTTTTCGGGACTGCCCTCTTTCGCTTGCGACCAAATACGATCCGCCAAAGGCTCCAGCCCCCGCTCCTTCGCAATGATCGCCCGCGTGCGCCGCTTCGGCTTGAACGGCAAATACAAATCCTCGAGCTCCGCCTTCGTCGCTGCCGCCAATAACTTCTTCTGCAAATCCGGCGTGAGTTTTCCTTGTTTGCCGATTTCGTCCAGAACGGCGCGGCGTCGTTCGTCGAGCTCCACCAAGTACGTGCGACGTTCCTCGATGGCCCGGATTTGCACTTCGTCGAGGCCGCCCGTGGCTTCCTTGCGGTAACGCGCAATGAACGGCACCGTCGCACCTTCGGCCAAGAGCGCCACGACCGAGGAAACGCCCGACCGCGGCAACGAAAGCTCGGCAGAGAGCATCGGCACGGGATCGAACGGAGGCAGGGGCGATGCGGGATTCGTCGAGGCTTGGTTCGAGTCGGTCGTAGCAGTCATGAGGCGGGGCGGTTTATTCAGAAACTGGACGGTTGTCCAGGGGAAAATGCGTGCGATCTACCGCACCGTCGTGAACGTAACGCCGGGCGATTGCGCCGAGCCCGCCAGCTCCGGGTTTCAACGAGCCAATGCCACGAGAAACGTTTCGTAGTAGCCCGATCCGTAGGTGGGTCCGAGGCCAAAGTCGACGGTTCCATAGACCGAACCGGCGACGTACACGCGCCCCGTGCCGTCGACCGCCACGCGATACCCAGTTTGCCTGTCGACGTCGCCCCATGCCTGCTGAAACATGGGCTCGCCGCTGGCCCTGAGCTTGCCCACGAAGGCATCCGAGCTGCCCTTGGAAACGAGCTCCAAAGGCCCGAATGCCACGCGATCGTAAAACTCGCCCGTCAAGTACACGTCGCCGGCAGGGCCAGTGGCGATCCCATACGCAGCATCGCTGCTTTGCTTGCCAAATAAGCGACTCGCCAAGTGCTGGCCCGAACCGCTGACGGCCAAGAAAAACGTATTGGTATCGTATAAGTCGGTCGCTATGAGGTTGTCTCCTCCCAGGTTGACGGTCCCTTCGACCTGGCCCGTCGCGACGATGTCCGGACTTTTCGAATGCATGGCGACGGCATACACGGCATCCTGATAACCGGTCCCGCCCACCGTGCGATTCCACGTCGCTTTGCCGGTATCATCGTATGCCGCCAAAAACCCGTCCTGATAACCATCGGCAACGAGGTCGGGCAATCCGGTCATGGCGAGCTTTTCAGCGAAAACACCGCCAATGGCAATGACGTCTTCGACATCGTGCACCGCCACATCCGAAATGGAGACGAAGTTTTCACTCAGGAGCACGTCGGACCATACGGGTTCGCCATTTCCATCGATACGCAGAATGAATGCATCCGTCGACGTGTCGATGACCTCGCCAAGGCCCAAATCGAGCTTGCCCCCCGTGTCACCCACAATGACGGCGCCGCCATCCGGCGTCGCAGCAAGCGCCACCGGACGCTGCTGTCCTTCGCCGCCAAAACTTCGAGACCAAACGGGGTTTCCTTCTGGATCGAGCTTCAGGACGAACACATCCGTAGCAAGCGGCGATAACGTTCCGACTCCAAAATCGACCGGCCAATTGAACGTGCCGACGACGAGCACGGATCCATCGGGGAGCGCTGCAACATCGGTCGCAGCTTCGGCGAATTCATCGCCAAAACTTCGACTGTAAACGTGTTTGCCCTGGCCATCGTATTTTACGACAAACGCTTGGTAATTATCGTTGGGGCTCGAAAGCTTGCCGCCTCCGAAGTCGACTTCGCCATAATAACGGCCGGCCATGACGACCCCGCCATCAGCAAAGGCCGCAAGACCAACGGCTTCGGAATTGCTGCTGCGGCCCGCACGACGCACCCATGTGGAAGGTTCGAGTTGACTCGGCTGGGTAACTTCAGACCCGCAACCGCCAAGAACCACCAACGAACCAAGGAAAAAAGCTCGGGAAAGAGACATACGCACCTCGTTTCCCTGTCATTTTAATGCATTTCGTTTACCCATGGACGCAAAATGTCGGCCGCGTCGACGGATACTCGGCCCGCTCCGAGCACGTCGTCGAGCGTCGGATCCGCGGCGAGCGCCGAGGCGACGCGTAAAAATGCCGGCACATAGACCACTTCGCGCCCGAGCCCACCGCCACGAAAGACCCGCGCCGTAATGCGCAGCGCATCCGGAATGCTCGCCCCAAGGCGCATCAACGTGCGCGCCGTTTCCACGAAATCGGCATCGTCTTCGAGCATCCGGCACGCGCTGTGGCGCCATGCGAGCTCGCGACGACGACGCGGGCCCAAAACGCCCGCCTGCCGCTCGAACCACAATGCCCGCCCTTCTTGATCGTCGATCCCAAACCTCGTACCCAGCGCAAAAATCCCGATGCGCTGAGCGTTCGCACGGCACCGCGGTACGACGTGGCCCTCGATTTCATGCAAAACCGTGCGCTCGACGTCGTCGACGGTCAGCATGCGATCGGCACCAATTTGCACGAATCCTTCACCGGTCGCCGCCAAAGCAGAAGAATCCCGCACCACGACGACGCGGAACGGAAGCTTGCGCGCCCCGATTTCCGCTCGCAAACGCACGAGCAGCGAACGCGGATCGCTTGGATCGTCACTCCGAAATAGGTCGGCTTTCCGAGGCAACCGTTCATCGAATGGTTCGGAAAGCCAGTCCTTCACGAGCGCATCGGCACCATCGTCGAATGCATCGCGCCAGGAAAAACGCTTTCGAGCCAATTCGCGGAAATGTCGCGTGCCCACGGCCGCACAAACGGCAGCTTCGTCCGCCAATTCTCGAGCTCGGTCGGCATGAATGGCCCCGAACGGTCCTTCGCCCAAAAGCCATTCGGCTAGCCGCTCGAGCGATCGAATGAGCTCGCCGAGGTCCTGCAAGGCCGGAAAGGAAAATCGCGGAGCGCAGGGATCGCCCGCGCTCCACTTCGCTTCGAGACGGCACAACTCGGCGGGAAGATCAATGGGGGTCGTTGCGTAAATCATTCGGACGCGCGCCGATGCTTCACGCAACGTTTTTTCAGCCTGCGATGTCCATGCAGGCGGCCTCATTTATCGCCTCTCAGAGCAAATTCGCCGCTAGCTCCGCCAGCTCGCTGCGTTCGCCCTTGGCCAATACCACGTGCCCCGCAAGGCCCACAGGCTTGAATCGATCGGCCACTACGCTGAGCCCATTGGACATGGAATCGACGTAGGGATTGTCGATTTGATGGGGATCACCCGTCAGCACGACCTTCGTTCCTTCGCCTGCCCGCGTGATGATCGTCTTGACCTCGTGCGGCGTGAGGTTCTGCGCCTCGTCCACGATGAGATATTGATTGGGCAAGCTGCGTCCACGAATGTACGTAATCGGCTCGACCTGGAGCACTCCACTTTCGAGAAGCTGCGTGAACCCGCGGCTGTCACGCGCCTTTCCGCTCGCCGAATTCGAAAACAAGAATTCGAGATTGTCGAAAATAGGCTGCATCCAAGGGTTCAGCTTCTCATCGACGTCACCCGGCAAGAAACCAATGTCCCGGCCAAGCGGAATGATCGGGCGGCTCACGAGCAGACGCGTATACACGCCATCGTCCACGGTGCGACGAAGCCCGGCCGCGAGCGCCAAGAGCGTCTTGCCCGTTCCAGCTTTGCCCACGAGCGTCACGAGACGAACGGTGTCGTCGAGGAGCAGATCGAGCGCATACGCTTGCTCCTTGTTGCGCGGACGCACGCCCATCACGCCATCACGCGAGACGCGCAGGGCGATCACCTGCTTTCGCTGCGCATCGTAACGACCGAGCGCAGTGTGGGCGGGGTTTGCCTCATCACGGAGCAGCACACCGGCGTTCGGGCTCAACGTGACGTGCTCGGGCAACGCGACAAACCCTTGCTGGAAAAACGTGTCGACGTCGGCGCCCGTCACAGGGACGTCGATGATCGGCGGCTGGTCCTCGGGATCGGGAGCTCGCTGGCTCTCGTATGTTTCACTCGTCACACCGAGCGCATCGGCCCTGATGCGCAGGTTCGTGTCCATCGTGACGAACACCGTGGGCTTGGACTTGTCCTTGTCCCGCACGTCGATGGCCGTTTGCAGAATCGCCAAGTCTTGCGAGCGCGGTTCGAGGCCCACGAGCAAGTTGGGGCGCTTTTCGGGGATCGCGATGCGCAACGTGCCGCCATGTTCGAGCGAAACGCCGGCGCTGAGGGCACCGGCGGAGCTGCGGAGGCCGTCGAGCAGCCGCGCGATCATGCGGGCGCTGCGACCACGTTCGGTGCCTTCGCGCTTGAACTTGTCGATCTCCTCGATGGCGTAGATGGGGATGACGAGATCGTTGTCCTCGAATTTGAAAATGGCGTGAGGATCGTGCAGGAGGACGTTGGCGTCGAGAACGTAGTTTTTCCGCATGTTCGAGCTTCGCTGATGGATGACGCTAGGAGGTGAAAAGCAGCCCAAGGGCGTAGCGTCGGGTGGCGCTGCGCGCAAGCGAGCCGTCTGGGCTGAAGCGCTCGTATAGAAAGTGGTTGGCACCTTCCCGTGGCTGGCACCTTTGCGTCGCGTTCGAAACGTGGTTGGCACCTTCGAGCAGCCGGTTGGTTTGTGCCAAGTAACAGAAAAACCCCTCGTTCGCTCAAACCAAACGCACGTAGCGCCCGTGACGAATGAGCGGCTCGCCATCGAGATCGACATCGGCTTCGGCGACGGCAAACGGCAGTTGTCCGTGCGAGCTCCAATGCGCTCCGGTGCGCGACGGCAGTGGATCACCAAGGCACAAGTGCACGCCGGGCATGACTTCGTCGTAGAGGAACTCCCCGAGCGGGGAAGCCACACCGATGTTTGCCCCGAGGCGGATGAGGCCGACGCGATCGTGGCCCATACCATCGGTCAGGAACTTCTTGACGTACGATTCGAGCGCAGCATCACGGCACTCGACGGACTTGACCCGTCCCGCTTCGAGCGTGAGGCGAATGGGACGATTCGAGAGTGAACCGAGTCGACTTCCGAGGCCGCCACCCATCGATGCATCGACGACGTACGTTCCCGTGACGGATGCCGGGGACGATACGAGCGCACCATAAGGAACGTTGAGCCACTGGCCTCGAGGGAGCGGGCTGCCCATGGCAAACCAGCGCAAATGCGGCGCCATTTCGACCTCCATCAACGTCCCCGCCGGCGTGCGAACTTGCAGGCGTGACTGCGGGCGGAGCGCCCCACGAAGCGACGCGAGCAAGTCGAAAATTCGTTGCGGATTCGTCACCAAACTGCCGATGAACGCCCGCCTGCTCGTGCCCACGATGTGCACGTGCCGAGCTCGCGCGCCCGTCGCTGCCGTAACGAACGCATGACGTGCATCGTACTCGCCGTCTTCGTTTGTCGTGACAAATACAGTTGCATCGGCCGATGCTGCCGCTTCGAGGGCTTCTTGCGGGCAGCGTGACCAAGGTCGGGGAGCAATCACCTCCGCGTCGACCCGGACAACCCGCGCCCCACGCTCGAGCGCCGCGAGCTCGAACGCACTGGCGATGGCATCGTTTGCCCGATCGTGCACGATCGCCACGCGCTCGTTGCGGTCGAGCTGCACGAGCTCGTCGAGCACGCGTTGCGCGGGTGTCGACAAACCTGCATCGATGGCGGATGCAGCCGCCGTCGATAGCGACCGTGGTGCACGTGTGGGCAACGGGGGCGACGAGCCTACGAAAGTCGTGCGCGGCTCGACCGAAGGTGGTGATGGTGACCCCAAAGCGCGAGGCGGCAGCGGTGTTTGTCCGGCCGCTACATCGTGTGGAGCTGGCGGCGGAATCGACGAACGAGGCACGCGCACGGGCGCAACCGCCGCACCGGTCGGAGAGGTCGACGGCACGGGAGTGGGCCTGCGAAACGCGTGCATCGCAGGCGGCGTGGGCCTGCGCGTCGCAGACGGAGGCAGCGGCGTCGTGCGCCCGTCGGCGCTCGGAGGCACCGTGGATCTGCGCGAACCGGGCGATGCCGATGGTGGCAGCGGCGTCATACGGTTGTCCGGCGGCGGTATCGTGGACTTGCGCGAAGTCGGCGACGCCGATGGCGGCTGCGGTGTCATGCGGTTGTCCGGCGGCGGCATCGTGGGTGTTCGACGCGACGAAGGCAGCAGCGTCGAACGAGACGCGCCCGCATCGTCTTCGCTGTTGCCGAAGGTTTCCCCACTCCTCGGCTCGAGCGCCGGCGTATTCAAAGACGAGCGCCGTGAAGGTCCTCGCGCTGCACCGAGCGGCGTGGAAGCATCCGGCGGACTTTTCCCCATTGTCACGAAGTTGACGTTAGTCGACTTTTCGCAACGTGTCAGGTGTTCTCGATATTGAACGTCGGTTCAGTCTCAGGCGACGTCTGCGGTGGTACTGAACGTGCCAATGCACCCACGTCACAGATCGATTTGGTATTCTTTGATTTTGTACAGCAAGGCGCGATGGCTGATCTCGAGCACTTCGGCCGCTCGCGTACGATTTCCCTTGGTTTTTTGCAGCGCTCTGCGAATCAAGATCTCTTCGATGACCCGCGACGTTTTCTTGATCGAAAGCTCTCCGCTCGTCAATTGAAGCTGCACTGGATCCCGCGCATCACGGATTCGCTCGGGCAGTCCGTCGATTTCAATGCAATCTTTTTCTGCCAAAACCATGGCTCGTTCGAGTGTATTTTCGAGCTCCCGTACGTTTCCCGGCCATCCGTATTGCAAAAGCAGTCGCCGAACCTCGGGAGAAACGCCTCGAATGTTCGTGCCGAATCGAGCATTGTTGCGACTGATGAAATAATCGACCAAAAGCGGTACGTCCTCGCGCCGCTCACGAAGCGGCGGAATCGATATCGGCAGCACGTTGATGCGATAAAAAAGATCTTCTCGAAAACGCCCCGCCTGCGTCTCCGCCATGAGGTCCCGATGCGTCGCCGCAATGATCCGTACGTCGACCTTGATGTCTTTCGAATCGCCCAAACGACGAATCGTTTCCTCTTGAAGCACGCGGAGAAGTTTTACCTGGAGCGGCAACGGGAGCTCGCCGATTTCGTCGAGCAATAACGTCCCCTGATGCGCCTGCTCGAAAAGCCCCACCCTGTCGGTCGTGGCATCCGTGAATGCGCCGCGCCGGTAACCAAAAAGCTCGCTTTCGAGCAAGTTTTCCGGAATGGCCCCGCAATTGACCGCGACAAACGGCCCATTTCGACGCGAGCTTCTCCGATGAATCGCGCGCGCCACGAGCTCCTTGCCGACGCCGCTTTCGCCCATGACGAGGACCGTCGTCTTGTAATCGGCGATCTTCGCGATCGTCTTGAAAATCGCCTGCATCGACGTGCTCTTGGCCAGAATGTCCTCGAATGCGCTGTCGCGTAGGATCTCTTGCTTGAGCGCCCGGTTTTCGCGCCGCAACGCCTCGCGCTCCTCCGCTTTGCGCAACGTCAAAAGCAATTCTTCAGCCTTGAACGGTTTTTGTATGTAGTCGTATGCCCCCGCCTTCATCGCCTCGATCGCGAGATCCACGTTTCCATACGCGCTCATCACGATCACCGTCGCCGGATCACCCTTCGCCTTCAACGTCGCCAAAAGGTCGAGGCCCCCGAGCTTCGGCATGCGTGCGTCCGTCAGGATGAAGTCGGGACCGAACGAGTCGATGAGCGAAAGCGCATCTTCGACGCCACTGGCCACCTCCACTTCGTACCCATCGCGCTTCAGGAACGTGCGCACGACCAGTCGTAAATTTTCTTCGTCGTCGACTACGAGCACACGGCGCATCGGTGGATCCTTGCAAACTTTTCTACACCCATCGGCACCACTCTGCAACGGTTGCACTCTGCGCCGGATTGGCATACGCGTGGCACCGCTCGATCACGCCTTCGCACGTGCGCGAGCAAGCAACACCGCAAGGAGTTTTTCGTGAGCCTGATGAATCGACTCGTCGAGCAAAGCAAGAAGCTCGCTTCTTCGGAAACGGTCGTGCGCCTTCTGAGCAACGACGGCGTGATGAAGGTTGCCACGGGGCTCATGGACGCCCGCTCGCGGCTCGAAGCTGCAACGGAAAAGGCCTCCGAAGCGCTCGACATCCTGCTTCATGGCCACGCGCTTCCGAACATCGATCCGGCCCTCGACGGCGACGACGACGTGGTCTCGAAGTCCGCTCCGGCCAAGGAAAACCCGGGAGCAAAAGCCGCCGAAGCCGCCGCGGCTCCGGCCGAACAGCCGTCCGCTGCGGGAGCCAAAGCAGACACCGTGGACGAAACGGCCAAGGCGCCGGCGGATGCTGCGTCGACTGCGAAGACAAACTCGGATGCCGAGGAAAAACTCGCGCAACAAATGGCTCGGCGCACGTCGCTGTCACGTATTGGCGGGCGCGATGTGTTCGACAAGTGCCGCAAGTTCATGGCTGCGGACAATGCGCGGGCAATGGGCGTTTACCCGTTCTTCAGGCCGCTCGATTTCAACAATGGCCCCGAAGCGGTCCTCGAAGGTCGTTCGGTCATCATGCTCGGATCGAACAACTACTTGGGCCTGACGACGCATCCGAAAGTGCGTGAAGCGGCAAAGCAGGCGATCGAAAAGTATGGCACGAGCATGACGGGTTCACGGCTCGTCAATGGTTCGATGCGGCTGCACAACGAGCTCGAGGAAAAACTCGCGGCATATCACGGCAAGGAAGCGGGCCTCGTGTTCACGACGGGTTATCAGGTCAATTTGGCGACGATCAGCGCGCTGCTCAGCAACAAGAAATGCGTCGCGGTCATCGACAAGGACGTGCACGCATCCATTTACGATGGCGTGCGGCTCGCGCAAGCCGCGGGGACTCGCATGGTGCGCTACCGGCATAACGATCCCGAAGCGCTCGACCAAGCCCTCACGGAGCTCGACGCAACCGAAGGAGCGCTGGTCGTGACGGACGGGGTGTTCAGCGCGCAAGGTGAAATCGCCAATTTGCCGGGGATCGTTGCGGTCGTGAAGAAACACGGCGCGCGTATGTTCGTCGACGACGCGCACGCGCTCGGTGTGATTGGTCCCGGCGGTCGAGGCACGGCGGCGCATTTTGGAATTGCTGGCGACGTCGATCTCATCGGTGGAACGTTTTCCAAATCGCTCGCTTCGATTGGAGGATGGCTCGTGGGTGATCGCAAAGTGCTCGACTACATCCAGCACTTTGCGGCGAGTTTCTTGTTTGCGGCGAGCGCTGCGCCTCCGTGCGTGGCAGCCGCGATGGCGGCGCTCGAAGTGATGCAAGCGGAGCCGTATCGCCAAGACAAACTCCGCGAGAACTTCACGTACATGCGCACGGAGCTTCAGCGCATGGGTTTCGAGCTTGGGAAAACCGAGACGGCGGTCATTCCGATCTACATTCGCGACGACTTGCGCACGGTGATGATGTGGAAGACGCTGCTCGACGAACATTCCGTGTACGTCAATCCGTTCATCACGCCTGGAGTTCCTCCCAAGCAGCAGGTGTTGCGTACGAGTTACATGGCGACGCACGAGCGCCATCATCTCGATCGGGCGCTGGAAGCATTCGAGAAGGTGGGTAAAAAGTTTGGCGTGATCTCCTGATCGAGCGCCACACCACTCGAGCAGCCAATGGTACAAGTTGGTGCGTGAACGAGGAACCACCGCGCATGCGTGGCCTGACGTTCACAGCGGACCATCCAAACCGCTTCGTGCGCACGAGAGCGCGCTGGCACGGTGCGTGTCGAGCGTTGACGTGGTACCAATGAGCAGGCGTCTGTGCGCTCGCTGCTGCGTGCCGTCGCCGGAGGGTCGTCATGGTCTTGCGTTCATACTTCGCCAAACTTGTCACACCGAGCGCGTTGTTGCTGTTGTTTGCCTCGAGCGCCGTGAGCTACGGTGGTTGTTCCTCCGGCGCAGAGTCCACGGTTAAATGCGATGCGACCGGGCAAAACTGTTTCATCTGTGACGACAATGGCTGCACCCCGGCAAATCCGACCGTTGGTCAAGGGGGCAGTGGTGGATCGGGCGGTGAAGCGGGCACGGGCGGCGTAGGTGGCGGGGGCGGAGCGGGCGGAGGTGGCGGGGCGGGTGGGAAACCGCCGTGTGACCCGAACTTGGCCACGTGTAGCTGCTTTTCGGGTGCCGATTGTCCCAAGGATACATTGTGCATCGATGGGCTATGTGTCACCGGCTGCAACAACAGCCTCGAATGCGGTCCTGCCAAGGTCTGCGTGAATGGGAAATGCGAAGTTGGTTGTAGTGCGCAAAAGCCGTGTGAGACAGGGTATTTGTGTTACAAGGGATTCTGCGTACCGGATACGGTAAATCCGCTATGCACGGGTCAAAAGCCTTGTCCATCTGGACAAGCCTGCGTCGAGGGTATTTGCCAGCCTGGGTGCATGCAGAACAGCGATTGCCCCCAGGGCGAGGTTTGCGATTATTCGAATGGCGGGTGCATTCCCACGCCTTCGCCCGTCCCGAGCTGCGGACCGAACCAACCCTGCCCCGGATCTGCGCAATGCGGTGCCCAAGGGTATTGTCTTTACTCGTGCGTCGACCTGACGGCATGCAAGCTCATCGACAGCCGCTTCACCGTTTGCGATCAAGGCATCTGCAAGACGGAAGAGGAAGTGAACCCCCAATGCACGCTCGAAAAGCCGTGCCCGATTGGAAAGGACTGCGTCTCGAACAAGTGTTTGTGACCGCTTACACAAACGCGTCGACACGCCTTACCCATCGCATCCCTTGACCCCCGAACGTTCCCCGACTACGCCTCCCATCATCCAGATGCTTCGCCGCTTCTCTCGCGCCTTCGCTGCGCTCGCCATCGCCACACTGCCGCTCGTTTCACCCTCGGTTGCTTCGGCCCAAACACGCATCGCCGTGGTCGACGTGCAGACCGCCGTGATGCAGACCGAAGACGGCATCCGAGCTCAAGCCACGCTGAAGAAGCTCTTCGACAAGAGCCAGCGTGACCTCGACGCCAAACAGGAAGAACTACAACGCGCCCGCGACGACATCGAACGCCAAGCGCGCGTCTTGTCCCGCGAAGCGCTCGCACGACGCACCGAAGACTGGCAACGCCGGATGGTCGAGCTGCAAACGCTGTTCGTCGACTACAACAAACAGCTTCAAAAGAAGCAGGGCGAGCTGACGGGGCCGATTCTCAAGAAAATGCTCGGCATCATCAACCGCTTGGCCAAGAAAAACGGCTACGACGTCATCATCGATCGATCGGCCACGCCGTACGCGCGCCAAGACCTCGACCTCACCGAACAAGTCGTGCAGATGTACAATACCGGCGGAGGCGCCGCCGACGCTCCTGCCGAAGGTGGCGGGGACAAACCGGCCGAAGGTGGCGGAGACAAACCTGCGGCTCCCGCAGCTCCGGCGCCCTCGCCATGAACGACGCCGCAAAGGTAAAACTCCCCATTCAGGTTCGCGAGATCCTCACGATCTTGCCGCATCGATATCCGTTCGTCATGGTCGACCGCGTGACCGAAGTGGTCCCGGGCGAAAGAATCGTCGGGCACAAGTGCGTCGCCTACAATGAACCTTGGTTTCCAGGGCATTTTCCATCGCATCCCATCATGCCCGGCGTGCTCGTCATCGAAGCGATGGTGCAAATCGGCGGCATATTGGCATATGCGTCGGAGCCGCTCGACATGACGAACAAGGTCGTGCTTTTTCTCAGCATCGACAAAGCTCGATTTCGGCGGCCGGTCGTTCCTGGGGACAAACTCGACTTGACCGCGCGCGTTTTGCATCGCCGCGGCCCCGTGTGGAAACTCGCGGGCGAAGCAACCGTGGACGGGCAGCGTTGCGCCGAAGCCGAAATGCTTGCGCAGGTCGCGGACAAACCGGCCGAATGAACGGCTCACGCGGGCCATGAAGAGCCGCCGGCCAAAGCAGCGCGTCGAGTTCGGCGATTGGCAAACACCTTTCGATTTAAGCTGCCAGGTCACCGAGCTCGCCCTTGCCACCGGCTTTCGTCCCGCTTCGATCCTCGAGCCCACCTGCGGTCGCGGCGCTTTTCTCGAAGCTGCAACTCGTCACTTTTCCGATGCGACGGCCTGGGGTTTCGACATCAATAGGGCCTACGTCGAGGAAGCTCGGCGTCGAATTCCCCGCGCGCACATCGAAGTGGGCGATTTTTTCCAATTGCCTTGGGATGCTATCATTGGAAAATTGCCCGAACCCATTTTCGTCATCGGCAATCCGCCATGGGTGACGAATGCCAGCATCGGAGCCGCCGGAGCGCAAAATCTCCCTGCAAAATCCAATATCAAATCCCTCACGGGGCTCGATGCGAAGACCGGGAAAGCCAATTTCGACGTGGCCGAGTGGATGCTTTTGCGGCTCATCGATATTTTACAAAATCGTCAGTTTTTCATGGCCATGCTTTGCAAAGCGAGCGTTGCGCGTCGGCTCATGCAGCACGCCTACCAGCAAGGGTGGAACTTGAACGGCGCCACGTACGGAATCGACGCACGCGCGTTTTTCGGGGCCGCCGTGGACGCCGTGCTCCTCACCCTTTCGACCATGGGTCCCGCCAAAAGATCATTCCCACATTGGCCCGTGTACGAACATTTGACGTCAAAACGTCCCGCGCGCCGCATGGGTATCGTGGATGGCCACGTATCGAGCAATGTCGAACAATTCAAAGCAACGCGGAACCTCCAAGGGCAATGCTCGCCGGAATGGCGTTCGGGCGTGAAGCACGATTGTGCCCGCGTGATGGAACTATCGCGCACGGGCGGCGCGACCATCAATGGCTTCGGCGAACGGGTCGATGTGGAGGATGAATTCGTCTTTCCGCTGCTCAAGGGTTCGGACATATCGAACGGCCGAGCTCCAGGCCAAAGGTTCGTCCTCGTACCCCAGAGAAAGCTCGGCGAAGACACGGCGGCGCTGCAAGTTCGCGCGCCGAGGACGTGGGCCTATTTGCACGCGCACCGCGAGCTCTTGGACGCACGCAAGAGCTCCATTTACCGCGGCAAGCCGTCGTTTTCGGTCTTCGGCATCGGAGATTATTCGTTCAGCCCGTACAAGGTGGCCATTTGCGGGTTGTACAAGCGGCTCGAATTCAAGCTGGTGGAGCCTCACGACGGGCGTCCCGTCATGGTGGACGATACATGCTACTTCTTGCCGTGTAAGTCGCGCGATGACGCGAGGGCGATCGCGACCGCGCTCAATGGAGAGCAAGCGAAAAGGTTTTTCCATGCCCGCGTATTTTGGAGCGAAAAACGTCCCATATCCAAAGCTCTTTTGCAAACCTTGTCGATCGAAGCGCTGCTGCGTGGGTGAAGCGCGGTCACGGAGCCTTGGCGAGGTCCAGCATGGGGTGCACGATCTGCTCTTCGCACTTCGGCCCAATCGGGCCTCTGTCGCCGTTTCTCACCGTTCGAGCTCGAACGTGATCACGAGCCTCGAGGAGACGGTGATCTGACCGGGTATCACCGTGCGCCCGCCTTCCAAAACATCGCTCGCGGGCGCGGAGAAAACAATCGGAAAGCCCCTGCCGCTTTCCTCGACCACGGTGAGCGGCGATCCGACCTGAACGCCAAGCTCTTCTGCGATTTCTTGCGCTTTGCTTCGGGCTGCTTCGACCGCAAGCGCTCGGGCAGCTCTGCGATGGATATCCATTTGGCTCGTCTGGAATTCGATGTCGTCAATGCGATTCGCCCCCTGCCCGAGCGCGCCAACCAGCAAGTTTTCGAGTTTCGTCAAGTCGGTCAATTGCACCGAAATCGTCGTGCTGGCGGCATAGGTCTCGAGGTCCGCGGAATCGAAATTCCTGTATCGCGGCTCGACGTCGATGTACGTCGTGCGCACATTCGTTTCCGGCACGCCCAGGTTCCGCACGAGCGACAAGAGTTGCCCGACCTGCTGGCGATGCTGCTGCATCAATGTGGTTAGGTTCAGGTTCCGCGTTTCGATACCGAGCTTCACGATGGCCTCATCGGGCTCGACGAGGACCCGCCCTTCGCCGACGACGCTGATCGAGCGCTGCGGTTGCACAGCGGGTGTTTCCGCAGCGGGATGCGCGTTCGCGTGGGTCATGGTCAAACTCGGAATGGCAACGGAAGCGCCAATGGCCAGCGCCGCAAAATGATACCAGCGTTTCATGGAATGCTCCCTTTCGGAACGCGCGGGCGCGCGGTTTGGCAAGCTGACGATGCACGAGTCATGCCCCGGACGAACGTGCGCGGCGGTGTCCATATTGATGAATCGATGTGTGGCGCGCAAAGCATGACCGAAAGGCGCCCCCCAATGAAGAAGAGCGCTCTTCGGCCGCCCATTTTCGGATTCTACTGCACCGTCAACGTTCGCACGTATTCACGCAATGCCTCGCGCGCTTCATGCAATGTGTTTTCCATCTGCTCGCGCTGCGCTCGAAGCTCCTCGAGCCGATTCTCTTGCATTGTGAGTCGCTCGAGATAACGCGTGTGCAGATCGCTGCCCTCGGATACCACTTCGAGGTTCGCCCGCAGCCGCGCCTGATCTTGCGCGATCTCGATACGCTCCTCGGCGATACGCGCCAATGCCCGCTCCGCCGCCGCCACGTTTTGCCGCAGCTCGGCGACGCGCACCAATTGCTCCCGTACCGCATCCGAAATCGCGGTCGTGTCGATGAACGTGCGAATCTCGTCCATCGGTGCGTCCAAGAGGACGAACTTCCGCTCCAGGAGCCGCGAAAGCACCACCGTCACCGGCTTCGTCGTTCCTTGCGGAACCTCGACGCGAAAACGATGAGCCTCCCGCGTGCTCCCGATGAGCAGGTCCTTCGGGGATTCGACGTCGTACCCTTCGATGCGCGGGTGCTCGACAATCACCACGCGATCCTCGTTTTCCGCGCCGGCGATGGTGTACATCGTGGATCGCAATGCTTTGCGGAAGACATTCAAGACGCCATCGACAATCGTCGCGCCCTGGACGACCTCCGATTGCTTCTTCTCGCTATCCACGCGCACCGCAAGATCCACCGCGTAACTCACGATTCGCTCTTCGCCCTTCGGAAGCGCGCCAAGGAGCGCATCGCCGACGTACATCAGCGGAGTGTCCGGCTCCGTCGCCTCGTAAATGGCCAGCGCGCCAGGCGGCAGCGATTCCGCGTCGTTGCTCACCTCGTTTTTGATGCGCAGCGACGCAAGCGGGTGCGGGCTGTTGCTCTCGGAACGATGCAGCGACACGCGCGTAACGGGCAATTGTCGATGGGTGATGGGTGCGAGCAACGATTGGCCACTTGGCAATGTGATCGGATTGGGGAAATGGAAAACGACCTGCGTCATGCCCTCGAGCGCCGCTGGGCGCATGAGGTCGGCAGGCGCTAGCACCGCGGATCGTGCAGCCATCATTGCCACGGCACCGTGGCCATTGCCGATGGACTCGAGCGCAATGAAGGAACCCGGATCGATGTGCGGCACGAATCGACTGAGCAGATCCACCGGGATCTCGGGCCGCTCCACGAAAAACGCCTCGTAAAGCGCCTGCCGGAACGTGAGCGGATTGCCCGAAGAAACGGCGACCTGCACGCCATTCCAATCATGCCCGCTCATGTTTTCGAGCACGGCCCAGCCTTGCAGCGTTGCCATTGCGGTATTTCCGGTCTTTGGCAGCACGAGCCGGTATGTCGCTTTCCACAGCGGCGCTCGAACCACGTACCCCACGCGGACTTGGCGCTCTCCTTGCCCCGCGATTTGAATCGAAATCGTGCGCTCGGCGCGTTCACCAAAAGCCGCCACCGCAGCCAGCGCCCGAGCAACCTCGGCCCGCAGCGTTTCGTCCACGATTTCGATGCTCCGCGCCTCTTCGACGATCACTTGCTGCACGCCGCGCTCGCCGAGCAGCGCCACGCGGTGACGAGTGATCGTGCCCGCACCTTGGGGAAGCGTGACTTTCTCCTCGGTGACCGACACGATTCGTCCCTGAATCACATCGGTTCCCACCGTGATGCGCACGTCGGCGCCTCGTAGTGCCCGCAAGAGCGCAGCGGGCGAGGAAAGGTCACTCTGCCCAAACGGCAAACCGCGAAACACCTCATCGAGCGGCGCCCGCCCCGGCAAAGTCGCCTGACCGACGCGGCCTTGGTCGTCGAACACGACGATGCTTTTCAGCACGTCGCTCACCTGGTCGAGCGGCACATCGAGCGACAGCCGAGCGTCGCCCGTCACGGTCGCCTCGTGCTCGAAATACCCGACGCCCCCAGCAGACAACATCACGCGCCGCAGCTCGAGGTCCGCGGCAAACGCGGTCGACGCAAGGGCCGTGGCTGCCATGAATCCAATCGCCATGGCGCTTCCAATTCGGATTTTTCGCATACTCCCCCTCTGCGCCGGACGGATATGCCCCGCGCAGAGAAGCGTCGAGCGAGCAGGGGGGCTTGTCAATGTGGACGGACGTGGTGCGCCGATTTACACATACGAGGAGTTACTGGAAGTTCGGGCGGTACGGGGACGCCTTTCCAACCTTGAAATCCCGACGACGACTGCCTGAAAAAGCTCGCCGGGGAAAAAACGGGAAGCTCAATCGCGCATCGACCCTTCGAAACGCGTTCGAGGGACTCGTTGGCGACCGATCGACCCTTCGAAACGCGTTCGAGGGACCCGTTGGCGACCGATCGACCCTTCGTTCATCGATTGCGGGTTTGCTCGGTCGACGCGGGAAGGGTTGTTTGGCAATCGACGGCACCCGCAATCGGCCTCGGAACCTTTTTTGGACGACTTTGGGGATGCTCGACCCGCGGGCGAGGGTTGCGGAAGCAACCGAGGAGAACACGAATTGCGATTCGAAGGTTCATTTCGAGAACGAGGGAACCGTGAATGGGCGGCTCGAGGTTCTACGCGTAATGGGGCATGGATCGTTGTTGTTTTGGCATGCAGATCGCATCCATCTGCACGTAGCCTGTTGAACACCTCGCGTTTGTCATTCCATCGTGCTAGTGTCGCCGGTGACAGGGCCGAGCCATGAAAATCCCGTATGCCAACTGCGACTTCGCCGACATCCGCAAACGAGGCTACTTCTATGTGGACAAGACGCCGTTCTTGCCGCAGCTCGAGGCCACGAGCGAGAACCACGTCATCTTCTTGCGTCCACGGCGGTTTGGCAAGACGACCCTGATCAGCACGCTGGAGAACTATTACGACATCAACCTTGCGAATCGTTTCGATGAGGTCTTTGGTGGATTGTGGATCCACGAGCACCCGACGCCCAACAAGAGCAAGTATTTGGTGTTGACGCTGGACTTTTCGCCGGTCGACACGACGGGAACCATCGAAAAGATTTGCACGAGTTTTGCGGTGCAGGTCAAGTCGGCGGTGTGGTCCTTCATTCGCCGATATGCCAAGCTGGCTCCTGCAATTGCGTCCCTCGAAGAGGTCACCGAATCGGCTGACGAAGACATGGCGGGGCTCATGACGAGCCTGCTTACGAAGCTCGAGAACGCCGGCCAGCAAATGTATTTGCTGCTCGACGAGTATGATCATTTTGGCAATCGATTGCTCGCGGACGGTCGCGACGACGTCTACCAGGAGCTCGTCAAGTCGACGGGATTCGTGCGCAGTTTTTATGCAAGTTTGAAGGCGTTTACGCGTACGAGCACCATTGCGCGCACGTTCATCACGGGTGTGTCGCCGATCATGCTGGACGACTTGTCGAGCGGGTTCAACATCATCTCGCACATTTCGCAAGACGCAGCATTCAATGCGCTGGCGGGATTTACGCGGGAAGATGTCGAGCTGGCTCTGGACACGTTGTTGCGAGAAAAACCCGAAGTCATGCAGGACGCACGCATCAGCGATCGAGCAACGCTTCTTGCAACGCTGGAGAGCCATTACGATGGATATCGGTTTACGCCCTATGCTGGCGATCGAATGTACAACTCGACGCTGGTGCTCTATTTCCTCGGGCAGCTCGCAAAACACGGTCAATATCCTCGAAACATGCTCGATTTGAACGTGCGCACCGATTACGGTCGGCTCTACCAAATTGCCCGATCAACGAGCGCCAAAGACACCGACACGCGTGAGCTTTTGGAAGAAATATTGACGAACGAATCCATCAACGTCCGGCTGGTCGAACAATTCGGGACGAAGCTGCACATCGGTCGCGAGCAAGTGGCGTCGCTATTTTATTACATGGGTATGCTGACGTATGCCGACGATGCTCCTCCGACCGGAGAAACGAAGCTCGTGATTCCGAATCGAGTGATGCGCGAATTGCAATGGGAATACATGTCGTTTGCCTTGATGGAACACGACGGCCTGCGCATCAGCGTGGACGATATGCTGGCAGCGATGCGAAAAATGGCTCACCAGGGCGAAATTCAGCCCTTGCTCGATGTTTTCCAAGAGCACGTCGTGAAAAAGCTGGGTCTGCGCGAAACGATGACGTTCAACGAGCAGATGATGAAGTTGATGTTGTTTGCCTATATGTCGCTGAGCGCGACGTTCCGATTGCGAACCGAAGTCGAAATGGCGCAAGGGTATTGCGATTTGTTGCTCGGTGTCCCGGGCGCTCGGGCATCGAACAAATACGCGTGGATCATCGAAGCGAAATACGTGCCGACGAAAGCGACCAAGACGACCATCGAAAAGACCGTCGAGCAGGGGTATGCGCAAATCGACAAGTATGCAGCGGACCGGGATGTGATCGAGTCGCTCACGCTGGGCCGGGAGCTGAAAGCAGGCGTCTTGGTATTCGTCGGGTTGAAGGACGTGTTTTTCAGGCCGTGGCCGCGGCCCGCAAAGAAGGCGGCCACAAAAAAGTCGAAGCCCAAAAAGGGCTGAGGTGGTTTTGGACTTACGGGCTGACGACGAATACCCCGTCGGGTCCCGGCAGAAGCGACAAGCCTTCCATACCCCCAATGAATGCCGGCGTTGCGCATACGCCACCAACGTATTCAACCGGCGCCCAGCTTTCGGTGCGCGCAAGGACGCCCGAAGTGATTTCGGGTTCGCCATTTTCGTGTTGGGTCACCGAAACCTGATCCACGTGCAAAGTGACGCTGATGCGAATCGCAGCATCGTCGACGAACGCATTGCACAATGTTCGCGCAATGGCGAGCAAAACACGTCGCTTGCCTTGGGTGTGGCTGAGAGAATGGCCGAGAAGCTGCATACCGAGAATCGTGTTGCTCGTACATAGCGCAATGACGAGCCCCCCTTGTCGCATCCGTTCCTCGGCGTGCTCCAGCGCGCGAGCGGCGGCGCTATCGAGCGTATCGTCGTCCAGGTTGGGCGATGGCCGGGGCCGGATCTCCACGAACAATCCAAGGGCATATTGGTCGTCGGACCTGGACGCGAGGGGCGTCGAGCCAAAGACGGCTTGGCGCAGAGCATCGAGAAATGCAGTCGCGGTGGGATAGCGGTTTTGCGGGCGTTTATCCATCGCGCGCGCCACGATTGCGTCGAACGCAGGCGAAACGGGCACTCGTTCGCTCGGGCGCGGCGGAGGTGCTTCGAGATGCAACTGGGCGAGCTCCGAAGGGGTTTCCGATTCGAATGGTTTTCGCCCCGTGAGCAATTGATGAAGGAGCGCACCCAAGGCATACACGTCGGTGCGCAAATCGACGGGTTTTCCGATAATTTGTTCGGGTGCCATTACGGAGGGCGTTCCGACTTGTTGTCCGATCGACGTGAGGCTCGGATCGCGTTCGTCGGGTTCGAGCAATTTGGCGACACCGAAGTCGAGCAGTTTGATTTTGGCGGGCATGCAGTGCGCGATGATGATGTTGCTCGGCTTGACGTCGCGATGCACGATTCCTTTTCCATGTGCGACTTCCAGCGCCGAGCACACGGGTTCGAGGACGGAGAGGACCTCGATGACGTCGAGCCGCCCCATTTCGTCGAGCAACGTTCGAAGCGTTTTGCCCTCGAGATACTCCATGACATAATACGGCACTCCGTCGTACAAGGCTCCCGCTTCTTGAATTTGGATGATGTTCGGGTGATCGAGGCGCAGAATCACGTCCACCTCGCGCAGGAATCGCTCGACCATGCGAGGCACGAGCGACAAGGACGGATGGAGGATTTTGATCGCCCCGAGCGAATTCGTCCGCGTATGGGCAACTTTGTAGACGGCCCCGTGACCCCCTCGCGCAATGAGCTCCTCGATTTGCCAAAAGCCGATCCTCGTGCCGGAATCGAATATACGCTGCGTCGTGGTCGGCCAGTGACTGCCGGCATCGACCGTCGTCGATAGGTCGCCCATCGTTCCCCCACCCGGTTGATGATTGCCGGAAGTAGAATGCTGCATCCTGGCAATGGGATTTCATTGTAGCACGTACATGGATTCTTGTCCTTTCACATCTTTCGTTTTCAGCGGGAGCTCGACTGTCGTGGTGGACGTAATGGCAAGTCGGCGTCGGTTCGTCCCCATTGATTATACAATTCGGCACCTCGATCGTCGTGGATGTAATGGTGGTCCGGGCAGCTCGTGCCCTCGACAATCGTTGGACATAATATAAAATGGACGTCTATATTTTTTTCACTTGATCTCATTCTATTCGTAATCCACAAATTTCATACTCCGAACGCGGCGTGGCATATCGTTGCAGCGCGCGTTCGGCCGGGAGGGAATCGGTATGAAGCCCACGGTATCAACGAACACCATGATCGTTGCAATCATGCTTTCCGGTTGCATGCAAACGACGAGCATCGACGAGGCGGTCGACGAAGGGTTGTCAACCGAAAACAAAAGCACGATCGTGGGCGAGAATTCGCTCACGACGAATGCGATCGACCTCAACGGTTTGTTACCAAATGCAATCGACCTCAACGGACTCGAACCGTCGTTGTTGTCCAACAATGTGCTTTTGGCACTTCAGGACCCTGGGCAGCTCGGGACGAATTCGCGCCTTCTCTACAAGTACATCGTCGGTTGTGCTCTCGATACGAACGAATCGATATCCTTTTCATGGACAGATTCATTGGGCATCCCGCATTTGGAAATTTATTGGGGCGCTCTCGGGCTTGCTTCCGCATGGAAACTCACTTCAATCGATGAATCGGCGCAACGTTCGGTATCGGCTTGCCTTGCGGCCCGAGCCAATTATTACGGAATTCCCGTGACGATTTCGATCCGTGGGCCGCAACCGTCCATCAGCGCTGTCGACGCCGCGGAACAGGCAGCATTTCCGAAGGAAGAAGGGGCGTTTTGGGGCGATCTTTTCGATGGCTCACCGCAGCTTTACGCATGCCACAACAGTGCGAACATCGCCAACTCGCGATCCAAATTTCGCGATTGCGCGGCGGGGCATTCTGACAATGGGCAAACCGTGGAGTGCGGGTACATCAAAATCGTCGGCGATTGCGATGCGCTTTGCGCTGCGCTCGACCCGAATGACTTCCATCGCCCAAACTGTTACGACGACGAAATGGGAACGACCACGACCGACGTGGTCACGGTATTTCTGCCGCAATGACACCTGCTCCACGCACCCCGCTGCTGATTGGGCGCTGCGCCGCGTGCGGCCGCCGGATTACGCTCGCCGGCTGTCCGGAGCATGGACTACCGCATTCCTATGCGACCACGTCCGACCACGGAGCTTTCCCGGCCGAAAACGGGCAGGCAGCTCCGTCGTTCCCAGGTTATCAAGTCGAACGAATCCTTGGGCGCGGCGGGTTTGGCACGGTGTATCGAGCTCGCAACGCAGAAGGTCAATGCGTGGCCATCAAAGAATCTCGCGCGGACGTCGCAGAATCGTCTGTGCGGCTGTTGCGCGAGGCGGAGGTGCTTTCTGCCGTCAGGCCGCCTCACGTGCCGACGCTCATCGAATACGGGGCATTCGCGGACGGCACGGATTTTTTGGTCATGGAGTTCGTCGGCGCCCCGCCGCTCGCCGAGCACCTCCTGCAGCGTGGCTCATTTCCGGTGGGCGAATGCCTTGCCATTGCCGCGGCCATTTTGCGTCCGCTCGCGGCAGTTCATGCGCAAGGCTATGTACATCGCGATTTGAAACCAGAAAACGTGCTCTACGATGCGACCAGCAATCGCGCCGTGCTCATCGATTTCGGACTTTCACGCGCGGAACGAGGCGTGCCGGCCGATTTGCTCGGCGAATTGACCATCGAAGGCACGCTCGTCGGCACCACGGATTACATGGCACCCGAACAGCACGAAGGGCGGCTCGATCTCGATGGAGCCGCCGACGTGTATGCCATGGGAATCATACTCTTCGAAATGCTCACGGGTCGCATT
This sequence comes from Polyangiaceae bacterium, assembly GCA_016715885.1. NCBI lineage: Bacteria > Pseudomonadati > Myxococcota > Polyangiales > Polyangiaceae > Polyangiaceae bacterium. Next base: position 497,743 of record JADJXL010000002.1, on the reverse strand, counting down.
CCCTTTTTCGGTCCCGCAGCGCTCGTACGCGAAGCCCATCGTAGCCAAAGGCCACCGCGACTGTCGTCCTTCGCGCCGGCCATTTCCCCTGCACTCGAAGACATCATCCATCGCTGTTTGGCCAAATCGCCCGGCGATCGCTATCCAAACGCGGCTGCATTGGCCTCGGCGCTCGAAATGGTGCGTCGAAGCGCTCCCGTTGCCAACCAGAATCCTTCGCGTCACGCCGATATGCCTCCGAGCCGTCGAGGCGTCCGTTCGAGGTCCGAATTGCGCATGGTCAGCGTGCTCGGTTTTACATCGCCGCTCGATGGCATTGCATTGCGGAGATACTTGGAGCCGAAGGGAGCCCAAATCGTGCACATGTCGCGCGGGAATTGTGTCGTGGCCTTTGGCCCTGGAATCGACACCAATCCCGCACGCCGCGCCCTCCTCGCCGCCCGAGCATTACGCGCAGAACGGCACGCCCACCATATCTTCATCGACGTCAAGCAAGTCTCGGTTCGCCTGTCACCCAATGGTGGCTATCGAATCATTGCCCCACATCTTGCTCGGGCTGCACAATTTCCTGAAACTTCAGCGCCGCACGACATCGTACTTTCCGATGCCGCACGCACGGTTCTCGAAGCGTCCGAGCTTTCCGATACCGTGTCCGTCGTCTCGGCGCATTCCATGGACATGACAGCGGAAGGGCCGCCGAGTGGCCCTCCGCCATCGCGCGATCTTGCATTGTTCGGTCGAGACGCCTTGCTCGACGCAATCGTGTCCGCAGCCAGCAGAGCCGTCGAGGCCATGCGTCCGACGACGGTGGTCGTCACTGCCGAACCGGGCCATGGCAAAAGCCAAATTCGCCGAGCGCTTTCAATTCGTCTGCAAACCAAGGTGCCCGCCGCGGTCATCGTGAACGTACATGCTCATACTCCTGCGGACGGGAGTGGGCATGGCACGATGCGCGAGCTCTTGCTCGGTGCGCTCGCATTGCCGGCGTCGATCCCCGAAGGCACGTGGCTCGAATTGCTCGAATCGCGTTTGGGTACCGAGACGAACCCTGCCGCCATCGCAGCGCTTGCCTTGGCCATTGGGTGGATCGCACCCGGCGAGGCGCTTGGTGAATCGGATGTCGCGCGTGCGCTCGCCGGGCTGGAAGCTGCGCCGGGCGCGATTCGCATGCAATTGGTGGCTGCAGCGGCGCGGGCATTGCGGCGGCGGGCGCACGAGGCGCCGCTTTTCATTCTGCTCGACGATGCGCATTTCGCAGACGATGCCACGATTGCCATTCTGGAGCATGCAACACGCGGGGACGAGAGCGCGCCCATTTTCGTATGTGCCCTCGGCCGCCCGACGTTGACCGAGCTTCACCCAGCGTTTGGCACCCGCGCAGGGCACCACGAGGTGCACACGGTCGCGGCGCTCGATCGCGCGAGTGCTTCGAACTTCTGTCGCGAGCTCTTGCGGCCCGTCGAGAATGTTCCCGCGTCCGCCATCGATCGAATCGTGGAGCGAGCGCAGGCGATTCCACTGCTCATGGTGGAGCTCGTTCGAGGTATCAAAGCGGCGGGGCTCGTCCGGGCGAATCCATTCGGCGGTGGATATTATCTTGCAACGGACGAAATGGATCGCCTGTCCGAGCTTCCGCTCATCGAATGGCTCGTGCATCGTGAGCTGGATGGTTTGCCCGAGGGGGCACGGGCACACGCTCAGCTCGCGGCGGTGCTCGGCGTGGAGGTCACGAACGACGAATTGGAAGGCGTACACGAGCGGCTTGATCGCGTGGGATTGGGTGACGACTTTCCGCTCGATGCACGTATCGGTTCGGAGCGACTGGTTGCATTTGGGCTTTTCGTGCGTGCGGGTCCCGATCGGTATCGATTTCGTCATGCGCTTTTGCGCGACGCCATTGCACGTACCGTCGCCGACGACGTGCGACCGAGCCTTCATCGTGCGGCGATGGCCCATTGGCGAAGCGTCGACTCGCCTGGCGATTCGGCGGCCCTTGCGAAACTCGCACACCACGCGGCACGTGCGGGCGAAAAACACCTCGCGGAAGCAGCGTCGCTCTCGCTCGCCGAATCGGCTCGCGCCCGCCACGATTACCTCGAAGCAGAACGGTGGTATACCGAAGCGCTCGACCCTTCGGCCCATTCCGACTTGGATGCCGCGCGCAGGCGCCATGTATTGCGCAGCAGGGCTCTCATGCGATATCGCCTGGGTCGTTATGCCGATGCGCGCGTGGATTTGGCGGCTGCGCGGCGGAACGCGGAGCGTGCTGCGGACAGGATTGCCGAAGCAGAGATACTGCTCGACGAAGCGACGGTTCTCGATTGGATGGGCGAACATGCAGCGTCGGCGCAATGTGTGGATCAGGCGTTCGACAAGGCGTCGCAGCAATACGTGTCGCCACTGCTCGAAGCGCGATTGCTCTTGGGTCGTGGTCGCTCATTGCATCGCGCGAGTCGTGAAGAGCAGGCGCGCGTCGAGCTCGAGCGAGCGCTTGCCGTCGCGGATCAATTGGGGGAGGAGGCCTACGAGACGCGCGTGATTGCGCTGCTCATGTCGAGTTTCATTTTGCAGGGGCTCGCGCGATTGGAAGACGCAGCCCGAGCGCTCGATCGGGCGGTTGCAGCTTGCGAAGCCCATGGCGACCTCTTGCACCTTGCGAGCGCGGTGAACAATCGAGCGCTCTTGGCCGGGTGCCTTGGCGACAAACCAGGCATGGTCAAGGACTTCGAGCGTGTCATCGCCCTCGGCCGGCATCTCGGACAAGACGCCATTCAAATCGCAGGGCATCACAATCTCGGCGAGTATCTGTATTTATGGGGCGACCTCGAAGCGGCATGGCCTCATGCGGAGCGCGCATTGCAGCTCGAAATGATACGAACGTCCAATTCTCCGCGTATGGAAATCGAACTATTGCCTGCACGACTCGCTTTGCATCGCGGGGATCTCGCGACTGCGCGGGACGTCGTTGCGTTCATTCGGGCGCGAAAACGAGCGTCCGAACCGGCGCCGGCCATCGACGTGCTCTGCACGATGGCCGAGTATGCCAGCGGCGACGTGAACGATGCTGCGTGGGAGGCGCTCGAGGCGCGGTCGGCGCAGTTTTCCATTGGGCAGGAACGCATCGAAGTCATCGAAGCTCGAGCGGTCTCCGCATTACGACGCGGCTTCGTGGACGAGGCGCGGCGGCACATCGTTCGGGCCATCGAAACCGCGCGCAGCATTCCCAACGTCATGCACGAGCGCTTGGAGCGCTGGATGCGCGCGTTGCCGAATTGACGTGCGCATCGTCTTGCCGGCGATCCTATTCGGCGCTCGAAGCTTCGCGACGGAAATCCGTGGGGGAACGACCATACCAACGCCGGAACGCGCGGTGGAACGCGCTCACCTCCGAAAAGCCGAGCAACCTTGCCGTTTCATTCACGGCGCGCCGCTCGTCCAGCAAATAGCGACGTGCCAGCGATGCGCGAACGTCGTCGAGCAATGCCTTGTGCGACGTTCCAAGCTCGCTCAGCTTGCGCGACAGCGTGCGGACCGAGATCTGCAGCGCGTCGGCAATGTGACTCGCATTGGGATTACCATCCTCGAGCTCGGCGGCAATCAATGCCCGAATCTGATCGACGAACGATTCGAGCGGCGGTAAGCTCGCGAGCCGCTCCTCGGCGTGCCGCTCGAGGCTCGTCAAAAGCGCCGCATTCGGGCAGCTCATGGCGACCGAAAGATCCATTGCATCGAGCACGATTGCGTTTTCATTCGCAGCGTACGTGGGCGGGATGGGAAGAATCCGATTTCCCTCGACGAGGGAAGCAGGAGCCGCGTGGGCAAAACGGATTTCGCGCGGCTTTACCGGACGGGTCGTGAGCTCGTGAATGATGCGAGCGATCAATCCAAGAATGAATTCGGAGAAGCTCCGAGGAATCGAGGGCATGCCGACGACGCGATGGCGCACGTAAACCAGGTTCCCCGCGCGCTCGACGACAATTTCGGAGCCATAAAACGTGACTGGGAAATACCGAGCAAAACGAGTGAGGGCCTCGCCGAGCGATGCACTCACGGCGAACACTTGCAGAACCACCCATTCGGTTTCATGCGGCACGCGTTCGAGCATCGAGATATCGAGACGTTCGAGTGCTCGTAAACCAACATTGGGGTCGCCGCAGCGTTCTTCGGCTCGGCGCCACACGTCGAGCAATTGCGGGTAAGGAACCGTAGCGCTCGAATCGAAAAGGCTCGTAGGATCAATGCCCGACTCGGCAAATAGCAGGGCTGTATCATGGCCAGCGGAGCGGAGGTATCCCGCGAGCGGGCGCAATGTGCGAAGCGCAGCGCGTGTATTGTGACCTGTGGGGGGATGCATTGAATTGGCGTTCGGTCGCAGACGATGACACTCGGGGCAGATGGCCTTGTCCAAAGTGCTTTGAACGGGCAAAGTTGTCAACGGTTTTGAAGGTGGCGGGAGCAATCGCATCAGCGCAAGTCGGTCTTCGGCGCGCCGAGCGCATTGCGCAAGATTCGCCGCCTGAAACTTGACCAGCATAATCCATCGTGTTGCCATCCTCGTATGAGGCTCGCTTTTCGCCCGTTTTACTATTTCATCTGCCCTTTTCTCTTCGTCGCATCGCTGCTCGGTTGTGCGGGACCGATGACGCTCGAATCGCTCCATGCATTGAACCCAGCCGCGTATGCCGGTCGCATTTGCGCTGCGCCCAAAGCACTGCCTCCGGACACGCGGTTTTTGGCATACCAGATTGCCACGAATACGTTGATGGGCGACCAGGACCGCGAGCGCCTCGAAGCGTTTGTCAAGGTCGCCGATTCCATCCACGAAGTCAGCGCGGATGCGCCGCGAAGCAGCGCGTCGACGTTACCGCGATCGGTCGGTCTTTCGTGCGCCGATCGAGGTGGTTTGCCCAGCCCAGCGGAGGTCGAAGCGGAAAGGCGCGCTTGGCCATGCCTGCCGAATGCGTGCAACGCTCGCGGCGATCTTGGCGCAATCGTGTTCGGCAAATACGCGGCCGGATCCACGATACGTAGGGCAAACCCATAAGGATCAACTGCTGCCCTGGGTACAAGCTGGTCATTGCGGTCTTGAAAATGGGCTGTCGAGAAACCATCGAGCCCAGAGCAAGCACCGGCAGGTCCGCAAGCACGCCAGATATTGCCCCTGCCGCCGCTCGTCGTGCAAAAGCCAGTCGTCGAAGAGACCACGACACCGACGGTCGAACACCCAGTGGCGCAATTTAGCGGGGGATTGGCTGCGGGTGCAGTGGCTGGTGTGGTGCCACTCGGTTCGACGACTGTCGAAGTCGGGATCCAATTGCGACTGCTTCCCAATGGCACGTATTGGGCGCGCGTCGGGCGCGCATGTGGCGAGATAGGCGCTGGCGTCGGTCAAATCGCGCTCGGTTGTGCAGGCATGAGCGCTGGGGCGGGCATGACCAGCACGGGCGGCGGGGCCGTCGTGGGCGTGCCGGTCATCGCCGAATCGTTTGCCATTGCCGTCAATGGCTGCGCAACGCTCGCCAATGGCGTGCGCAATGCGGGGCAGTTGTTCCGCGAAGGCGCGCCACCGGAAGCCGAGCCTCCGCCGTCGCAGGTCAAGCTGCAACCGAAGGCGAAACCGGCCACGCAAGCGCCGTCCGCGACCACGACGACGACGCGGGTCAAGGATGCGTCAGGGCGAACGGTCGTTACGGTCAAGAAGAGCAGCAATGGCACGACCACGACGACGCGGACGAAGCCGCCGCCTGCTGGCGCGCAGACGAAACCGGTGGCAAAGGGTGCGATGCGAGGCCCGAAGACGGATCCAGAAGCGCCACACAACGCGGCGGTGAGGAAGGAGGCGGCGAAGTTGAAGGCGGAAGGGAACGAGATCATAGCTGGTGGTAGACAACAGCGTGAGCAGCTGGTCCCAACGGTTGGAGGGAAAAAATCAGGACGCCGCCCCGATATCATTTACAAGACGCCCGATGGAGCAAGGCGAGGTCGCAACGTTGGAAAGACCAACGCCGATGGCACGCCCATCAGACGCGAAGTCGACGCACTCGACGACCTCAATAAACACAGTGATACTCCCACCGATTTCGTCCCCTACGACAGGTGAACCCATGACAACGTTCGCAACGGACTTCCATGCTACCCCCGAAGAACTCATCGAGCTCGTCGGCAAGTGGATGACAGAATACCCCATCGTCGCGACCGCGTGCGCATTTCCTCCTTCGAGCACGTCGCCTGTCACGCTGGAGAACTTCCGTCAGGTTCTCGCTCGTCCCGATGTGTGGGAGGTTATCTTTACCGAAGGGCCCGTAAAGCCTTCAGCGAGCAGCAACTTGGACATCTTGGATGAGCACCCTGGTGCTCTGTGCCTCCAAATTTATCACGTGGCACCACGTGGCCTCGAGCAAGCGCGACTCACGACAATGGACGCCAATCCGATGTGGAAAAAAATCAACCGCGAGCTGAAAAAGTTGACAACCGCCGGAGCAACGCTCTTGTGGGAGGATGGCCGGTCTGCATTCGATCGCAACGCCCGATTTACCGCGGGCGCGAAGGCATTGGCCGCATCCGGCGTGCCCCTACGGCAATTCCACCAGTCGACATTCGTGTACCAGCCAAAGTAGCGCGAACCGTGAGCGCATACGCACCCTGGCGGAGCATCGGGCGAGCGTCGTGGGGCTTATACGCGCGCCTGGAAATCCGCTCGCTGCATGTCCGACAGCCCTTTGCAAAGCTTGCAAACGGCGTTCTGTTGTAATTGCGCATGCTTTTCCACGTGTGCAAACGCCTTTCCGACGTGCGCCTGGCGTTTGCAACGCTTCCAAGCAGCTCGCGGACGATCAGAATTGCGTTTGCATCGTGCGAGAAAGCGTCTCGCGCATGTCCGACAGGCGCTTGCAACGCTTGCAAACGGGTGTCGCACATGCAGACAGCCCTTTGCAACCGTTGCAAACGGCTTTCTCACGAGCTGCGTGGCGTATTCTTTCGAGCAGTCAGGTGCCCGTGCCGGACGATTCGGCGTTTTCGCCGTCGTCGTCTCCGCCGTCGGCTGCTTTACGCGTGCTCACGCGGAAGAATTGTTTGGGCCAATCACGCGGCAGGCCCCTTTCACGCGCTCGAGCCGACAAGGCATCGTAAAGCCCGTCACGCTCGCGGGTGAGGTCTTCGGCCAACTGCTCGCGCGCGATGCGCGCAGCGCCTCGAACCATGGCAGCGCTCGTCGTTTGCTCGATGGACGCCGCGGCGGCATTCGACCACGTGGTCAAGGGCGTGCGGTGTTTCTCGACGATGTCATCGTTGACTTTGGGATCGAGCCATCCTTTGACTTTTTGCACTTGCTTGTCGAATCGCATTTTGACGAATCGACTGACGGCAATCGAGAAAAATTGCGTCCAGCGGGGCGATTCTCGATTTTTGTCGACCGCCAGATACAGGTCGTCTCCGAATCTGGTGCAGGAGCGATCGAGGTGAAAATTGCTGACGACGCGCGCGGCCGTGGCATCGGTTTCGGCGATGCGTGCCTGGCGATCCTTGGCACGAGCCGCATCGACGAGGGCGAGCCATTCGTCGGTCAAGTACAGCAAGTCGGCGGCATCGGGGTCGGCCTTTATCGTGCCGCGCGTGAACGTGACTTCGTCTTCGACATCGTCGAATGGCATCTTGACGGTGACACTTCGAGCTGAGGACATCGCGGGTACCTTGTGGTTGAAAGCCGGAAGGACCGTAACAGGGGACGACGAGAGGGCCAAGAACGTTGCGCGATTTTTTGATCGAGGCGAGAAAGGCTTCGCAGAACCGGCGCACGCACGACGGAGGTCGGCACAGCCAAATGAATCAATCCGCGATTTGGTGAGATGTGTTCGAGTATGGGAATACGCTACGCCGATGTGAGCGTCTCGCCATTCTCATCAGATGCTAGGCTCAGCCAGTGCTCAATAGGAAAATCAGTTGCAAGTCGTTTTAGCTCCTGAGCCGCAGAACGAAGGGCCGTCGATGCGTCGACAGCCGAGGTTGCATGAACCGAAACTTCGTGAACGGTATGCATGTGCGAATGGTCGTCAGTGTGTGAGCAATCGGCAGCGACGGAAGCTTCAACGAACCAAGACAGCGCCGACGATCTTTCACCAAAATACCAAGACGGTCGGAGCTCGAGACGGAAATCGACGCAGCCTGTTTGCAAGCAGGTGCCAACATGACTACGAATAGCCATCTGTCCGGATTCCATCCAAGTTAGATCCAATCCGGTTCCTCCCCATCCAGCACGTTCGTAACCGAAATAACGGGCGACGCCAATTAAGATTTCGTCAACTTCATCCAAGATCGCTCGTATACTGACATCGTCTTCAGCCGAAATAGCTCCCAGTACTGCCTCTAGGTGCGGCCGATACTTTTTCAGGGATGATGATTGCATTTCTTGGCGAGTCTACATTATCCGCACGATTGATCATTCTCTTCTATCTGATGCGTTCCGGTCTTACGTCGCTGTTGCGTTCGTCGTCGAAGATGTTGTCGTGAACCCGTATCGTATCGCCGCTTCTAGTGTTTCAATGTTTATATCTTTTAGCGTTTTGAACCTGATGCAATACCCGGTCACGGTCGCCTTGCCGATGTCTTTACCATACGCCTCGGCCAGGAATTTTTATCTGCGATACCCATGATGTAAACAGAGATCCCCGTTTTGTTCGCGCTCAAGCCTGATTTGATAAAACTCTCTCGCGGTCCCGTCGGCATATTTCATGGTGTAAAACCCATATCCGATATTGGGATTGGAAACGACCTTGCCTTCATCGTTTCTACCGTCGAGAAACCACAATTTACAGCCGGGTTTTACTGCCAGAATCGTGCGGTGCAGCTCCTGCATGTCGCTGCGTTTTGCCGTTGGCTGGCTGGTAATATATGCGTTGATTTGTTCCGATACGCTCATTCTAGTCCGTGCCCTTTTTTCTCAACCACTTCGGTTTGTACTGGTTCCCCGAAAACGTGACTCGTTGCGGTGTAATGCATCGACCGGAACGACGGCCGGCGCATTGACCGTCACGGTCCAGACAGAAACACCTTCACCGGCCGGGGACGCTGAACGTGATCTCGTCTTCGACATCGTCGAACGGCATTTTGACTGTGACACTTCGAGCTGAAAACATCGCGGGCACCTTGTGGTTGAAAGCCGGAAGGACGGTAACAGGGGCCGACGAGAGGGGCCAAGAACGTTGCGCGCGATGCGTGCAGCGCCTCGAACCATCGCTGCGCTGACAGTTTGCTCGATGGACGCCGCGGCGGCATTCGACCATGTGGTCAAGGGCGTGCGGTGTTTTTCGACGATGGCATCGTTGACTTTGGGATCGAGCCATCCTTTGACTTTTTGCACTTGCTTGTTGAATCGCATTTTGACGAATCGACTCCGGAGAACAGCACTTGCTGTCACGTTCGCGAGGCTCAGCAGGACGTCGTGACATTGCATTGGAACGTGTGACGGTGCCGTGAACGTTACCGCTACGGCACCACTATCAATCGAGTCCTTTCCTAGAAGTAGTACCCCACGGTCAACCGACCGCCCGCGATCCGCGCCGGTTTGGGTGTGGCCGGCGCGCTGGGCATGTTGCCGCGTGCGAGGCCGTAGGTGCCCGCGACGCCCAGCACGAGGTTGCTCCGGGCCGTGTAATAAAGCCCAGCCGACACGCGATGCATATTCGATTGGCCCGTATCACCCGCCGTGACGTCCGCTTTCGAGCTCGCGGCGACCGGAACCACGCTTCGGTCCATGCGGTATTCGACCATCGCCCCCACCGGCACAATCGGTGAAAGATCGATCGAAGCGGCCGTACCTGCATAAAGCGTGCGCGGCTGCGAATCGATGCGACCCTGGATGGCATTGCCTCCCGTGACGCGCGAGCCCTCGCCGCCGATTTCCACCTGCACACCCGCGTGCCGGCCGATGTTCTTGGCCGCGCTGAGTGACACGCCTCCGCCAACCAAACTCATCTCGACGCGCCCTGCTTCGACGGCGTTCACAGCTTGCTGCGTGACCCCCCGTTGCGCCCTGGCTTCGATGATGCCGGCTGGACGCGAGCCCATGACCTGCGCAGCCATTCCGTAGGCGCGCAGGGCGACGGCGATCCCGTCGTCCTGGTCATTGACGAGGCCGACTTTGATCCCCGGGCGCGCGTCGAACGCGACCCCGCTCCCTGCCTGGAGGGCGCTCGGACTGTTCATGCCGCCGTAGCTGGTGACGCCGCCGTCGAGGCCGAGGCTCAGGTTTGGCGACAACGCGACACCCACGCTCGTGCGCTGCTGCAAAGCGCCGACGCGCAAGTCATAGCTGGTGGGCGCACCTGGAATCTGGACATCCGGCTTTACGGCGCGTTGTCGCACGGCCCCCATGGCGGTTTCCGTGCGAATATGGCTCGTGATGAATGGGCCCTCCAACATCGTCGGCGGCTGAAAGACGAATCCTCCAAGCGCGCGCGGGTTGCCCTCGAGCGACTTGACTTGCGTCGTCGAGAGCGCGCCAGTGCCCGTCTGCCGAACCTGCGTGGAAATTTGGGCCGGCGTCGAAACCCGGGCCGCAGATTGAGCGCCACTGGCTCCGGCCATAGCCGGAAAAGCCAGGATAGCCATGGATAGAGTCCCCGCCAGGGCACGTCGGATCGTGCCGATGCCACGGTCTTGTCCTTGCATATCGTTGATCTCCCCAAACACTTCATGCGGCCAACAAGCGGGCAGCGGGAGCCTGCCGTAGGAACGTATCAGCGCGGGGGCGGGTCACGGGGAAGCTTTGGGCCGAAATGAGCCTTTTTCTGTGATTGTATTGCTCCGGGTGCGCCGCCATTATCTGGAAACGGCCCGGCACGCGCGCGATTTGCGATCGAGGCGCCCCGCTCAAGGAACGAACGGATCGGAATACTTCGGGTCCGCGAGGACCTCGGCGTCCGTTAGCGTCTTCATGAATGCAACGAGCGCCGCTTTCTGCTCGGCCGTCAGGTTCAGCTTGCGCGGCGCCGGAGGCATCGAATTGGGATCCAAAAGGCGCGGATCGAGGTTCGGATGCATTTTCACGCCCGAATTGTAATGCTCCACGACGTCGTCGAGCGTCTCGAAGCGACCATCATGCATGTACGGCGCCGTCATTGCGACATTTCGCAACGACGGTGACTTGAACTTGCCATCATCCTGCGGATTTCCCGTAATCTCACCGACGCCCTTGTCGTCCGTCGGCGCGCCCTGATCGACACCATTGTTGACGGCAAGATCGATGTAAAAGATGGCCTGGTTCGGCGGCGGCCCGGGCGGGAGCGGAGGCGGTCCGGCGTCGAGGTGACAACGGCCGCAACCTGCTGCCGGACCCAAAAACAGCGCCTTGCCTTGGTTCTCCTGTTCCGTGAAGTTCGGAAACGGAGCCCCCGGATTACCCGCCTGCGCCAAACCTTCGTCATAACGCGAACGATACGAAACAATCGATCGCACGAATTGCGCCAGAGCGCGCGAGATGCGATCCGACGTCACTTCCGAATCACCAAACGCCTTTTCGAATAGCTCGGGATAATATTCCTTGGACTTGACGCGTTCGACGAGCTCTTCCAGCGTCAAGCCCATTTCGACCTCGTTCTGGATCGGCATGAGCACCTGGTCTTCGAGCGTCTCTGCGCGTTCATCCCAGAAGAAACGCCCATTGAGGTAAAACCGCGCATTCATGAGGCTCATGCTGTTGCGGCCGGTGAGCCCCCCGTCGAATCCTTTGCTGAATTGGTTCGGATCCGTGAATGCATGCGCCTGCTGATGACAGGAAGCACATGCAATCGTGTCATTGGCGGAGAGCGCCTTATCGTAGAAAAGAACCCGGCCAAGCGTTGCACCATCGTTCGTGACCGGATTGCCCGCGGGCGTATTGTCGTGCGCCTGCGCATTCGGGTTCGTGAGCGACGGCGGCAGTTGCGGATTGGCGTAATCGTAGGGAGTCTCCGGCAATTCGAGCGGTGATGCGACAGGGAGCTCTTCGTGAGGGCTCGTCGTCGATGCCGCGTTGTTGTCATCAGGCGCACCCGTGCAGGCCGCAACGAGGGCAAGACCGGACAGGAAGCACAAGGTCGTCGTTCGCATGGGATTCTCCCTTTGACTAGCGAGTCGAAAGCGTTCGCTCGATGGCCATGGCAACGACGGTGCCAAATTGAATCATGCGAATTTCACGGGATTCATCGCTGCAAGTGCGGCGCCCGCAGTGCGAATTCCGCAGTTGGACGTGCGAACTTCGCAGCCTTGGGTGCTTCCGGCTCCCCCTCTCCACGCAGCGAAGCGGAGTTGGAGAGGGGGTTGGGGGGGTGAGGCGTGAGGCGGACTCGATATCCCGTAGCAGTGACTACGGCTGCGCGTTCGTGTTGGCCGACGGCGGGACAGCGGCTTCTTGGACGGGCCACGCGTGGAGGTACGGCGCAAGGCCCGCCGGATGCGGGAACTTCGCGCCGACGTACCAGTAAATCGCAATCAGCGCGACCGCATTCACCAAGACGAGACGCACGCGTTGACGCCTTCGCTCGGCGCGATCCTCCGCCGTCTCCAATGTGTCGATGCGGTCCAGCACCGCGCCTGCTGGCAGGTGGGGCGTGAACGTGAAAAGCCGAGCGACGCCGCGGTTGATGGTCATCGTGATGTTCATTGCCCAACCACTGGCCTCGAAGATAAGGCTCATGTCGCGCTTGCGCAGCTTCAACCAGCCAATCAGCGCGGACAGACCGAGAACGACACCAATGATCCCGGCAATGGCGAGAATGCCCGCAAGGCTCGTGAACAAGCCAAAGATAGCCCCGAGCGCTGAGGAAATACCGGCAACGGCAATGCCGCCGCCGAGGATCAACGAGTTGACGTCAAGACCCTTTGCTTCCGCCTTCGGAGCGCCCGGGGCCGGAGCTGCTGCGGGCGGTGGAGCTGCTGCGGGCGGCGGAGCCTTTGCTGCCGCCACGTCTTTCGCGGCTTTTTCGGCGCCCTTTTGGGCATCCACCACCGCTTTGTCGGCGCTCGCCGTCATCGCTTTTTCCTGGTCAGCCTGCGCCGAGCCAATCCAATCCTCGATTTTCTTCGACACCATTTGCGAGAGCTTGCGGAACGGCGCAAACATCGCCTCGACGACCGAAATGGGGTTTTCGGCGATGTGCGTGATTTGAGCGTCCCACTCTTTGCCCTTGATATCGATGAAAATGCCCCGCTTGCCCACGCGCAGCCGCCCACGCCCGCCCGCCGTGACGGGCGCAACGACGGTATAAGCGGGCGCCGCCCCTTCTTTGTCCGTGATGCTTGCGTAAACGAGGTAAATGAGGCTCTCTTCCGCCAGCTTCTTATGGGCGTCCGTATTTGCAACCTTCAGGCAGAAATCCAGCCGTCGACCATCGATGACGAGCGATCCCATTTCGACGAGCGCCGTCGCTTCGGGGTGGTACACGGATGAGAAATTGACGAAATTGTTGACCATTTCGATGAGCCATCGCTGCATGACGATGAGCTTGTCGAGCTCGGCCAACTGCGCGATGTTGTCCGCGACCGCCTTGTCGACATTGATGAAATGGACAATGCGTGCCGGAATCGGGCCAGCGAGAAGAGCCTTCAGCTTGTCCTCACCAATCGCGTCGAAGGGCTCCGCCGGCTTGTCCTTTTGCCATTGCATGAATCCAGCGAAAATGGCCTTGGTCTCACGCCACGCCGCGCGCGTCAGCTCCCGCGACGCAGGCCCGATGGTCTTCGACAAAACCCCCGCGCGAAGCGCTTCCAATGACGCGCGATAGACGGGGTTTATCTGCCCGCCGTCGCCGAACGCGAGAATTCCGGTCCCGACAGGCGTGGCCAGCGGTGATTCGGCCATGTACTTCTCAATCGCCGCGGCGTCCTTCGCGCTGAGCGCACGCAGCTCGTCCTCTTTCAGGTGCAGCGCTTCGGTGCCCTGTTGTCGTAGCAAATCGCAATGCCAGAAAAATTCCTCGATTTTGCCATCCAGCGACGCAATCATCGCCGCTGCAGCCTCGGTCTCGTCGCCCCACGGCACGACGCTCGCCCGCTTCGCCTTCCACTCGAGCCACACGTTTGCGCGCGCGACGAACTTGTCCAAGTCGGCCTGCCCGACGCCGTCGGAACCGCTGCCGTCCTTGCTTCCGCCGGTCGTGGCAACAATATCCTTGATACACTGCGCCACTTCTGCTTCCGGCACCACCTCGGGCGGGACGATGCCATCGCCGTTTTCGAGCGTCTTCATGACGGCCTCGCGGTATGCCCGAAGCTCGGTGAGCGGCAGCTTCGCGGTGTTCTCGAGCTTCCGCGCCTTGATCACGCGCTTGGCCGCAGCGCGAAGCTTCGCCCCAGCTTCGCTCGACGTATCCACGTGGCTGAGCGTCAGCGCGTCGCTCTTCGCGGCGAGACCTGTGCGCGTGGAAAGGCGGGCAAAGAGCCAGTCACGCGCGCCGATCAGTTGCGAAACGCGAACGCGGCCAGTGCCGTCGGGGTCGAGCGCCGTGGCGAACGCGGGGTCACACTGGAAATCGGCCAACGGAGCGCTCGTCGCGGCCCAGCGCGCCGGATCGAGTGCGTCGATTTTCGCAAGGTCTGCGTCATCGCGCACCATGAATTGAAATGTGCCGGCAAAGTTGGCAAAACGCATCGAATTGGGCTTGGTCATCACGTTCCTACGCTGCGCCGGTGACATCGGTCCCGTATGGGCGACGATGCCGCATGCGCGGGTATCGCCCTCACATATGGGCGTCTTGGGCGGAGTTCGTCCGACCGTACATCACATGCGTGTCGCTTTCAACCAGTTCGGCACGGATCCCGATCCAGGCGCTGACGCGACCCGACCTTCGCTCCTATGTCCACTCTGAATATTTGGATTGTGCATAGCGACCAGGCCGCGTATGCTCGTTTGGCGCAGCGGCGCTGAAGTGGGATCTGGGCGGGAAAGGTGGTTGGCGTGAGCGGTGGCAATGATGACGAGCGCTCCTCGTCCCTTGGCCAGGTTTTGGACGTGGTGATGCAACTTGCGGCCGGTGATTTCAGCGCTCGTGCGAACGTGTCTGGGCGCGGCGACGAGATGGACGCGCTCATGGCGGGCGTCAATATGTTGGCGGAGGAAATGGCGTCCAAGTTCGAGGACAATGCTCGACTCGTCCGAGCGCTCGAGGAAAACATGGAGGCAATGGCGGTTCAGCATCGGACGATCATGTCACTTTCCACGCCATCGCTTCTCGTGTGGAAAGGGATTGTGGTATTGCCATTGATCGGGATGCTCGACGCCACACGAGCTCAGAATCTCAGCGCGGAGCTTTTGAATCGAGTGGAGCGATATGCCACCGACGTGGTGATCATCGACGTCACGGGTGTTGCCGAAGTGGATACGACGACGGCAAACCATTTGCTCAATGCTTTTGCGGCCCTTCAATTGCTCGGTGCGAAATGTATCTTGACGGGGCTTGGCCCCGCGAATGCTCGAAAAATGGCGACGCTCGAAGTGGACCTGAGCTCGATTGCCATTCGGGGGACGCTTCATGACGGATTGAAGCTTGCATTCTCGATGACTGGACGGCACGTCCACGAGCGAGGTGCGCGCGAGGGAGGAAAGCCATGAGTGGGGATGACGGGAAAAACATACTTCGGAGTGGACCCATTAGAGTTTGGCACGACGACGCTCACGGCATTATCGTCGCAGACTTCGATCCGCGAGCCGAGCTCACCCTCGAACATGCGCGTGCGTCCACCGAATCGATGCGTCGATTGACGAACAATGTTGCACGACCGTTGCTCGTCGATTTCACGAACATGAAGTCGCAAACGAAAGAATGTCGCGATTATTTCGCGAAAGATCCGAACCACATTGCCACATATACGGCTGCGGCCCTGTTGGTGAACAGCCCATTGACGCGCGTGATTGCCAACTTTTTCATCGGCATCAACAAAGCGGCGAAACCAACGCGATTGTTCGACGATCGAAAAAAGGCGATCGAATGGCTTTTGGCGCAGTAGAGTCGCAATCGCCCATCAATGAAGTGGCTCGCACGCGCGGCAAAGAGCATATGCATTGGGGCACGAGACGATGACGACGCATGACCTCAGGGAGCAGCTCGCCGATTACGCGAGGGCGTTTACGACTGGACAGAAGCCGGCGCAGCCCATTCCCGGTATCCAGGGACGCCTCTGCCGCCGCAGGGATGGCGATCCGGTGCGGCTCAGCGACGATCCCTGCCGGCGCCTTGTTTTCCTCGGCGATCACCGCGTCTGCCACCGCATCATTGGCCTGACCGGCTATCAGATTGTCACATCGGTGCTGGGCTGGGATGCGGCGTACACAAGGAGGAAGGTCGAAGCCGGGCTGAAGTTCGATCTCGTCGTCTTCCCCGAAAGCAAATGTAAACTCGGCACCTGGGACAACTTGCTCGACCTCGTGCAGGAGGCGTACCCCGAGATTGGCACGAAAATCGCTGGCCACCGCGCGGCCCTCGTCGCGATGACGCCTGCGAGTCTCGTCGAAATCGAGCGCCGGCAAGGTTATCGGTTCCTCGACGTGGACGAGCTTGGGAGTGGCGATCCGCGATTCATGACGCTCGAGCGCTACGTCAATGCGCCCGACACCGCGGACGCCGCACGTGCATTTCTCTATCACGTGATTTACTGCAAAGAATACTACGGCGGCCAGGGGTATACGCTGGATGGACAGGGCAATACGGGAGTGGCGGAATACATCATGCCGAACCGGCCGCTCGAAGAGCTGGGCGCACACGTCGTGATCCCGGTGGATGTCGCGATTCCGTGAGCGCCTGAAAACGTCGTCACCCCCGCTTCCGTGTGCGTGCGCGCGAGTCCTTCTTCGCCCCCGCGGTCTTCTTCTTCGCAGCCGCTTTTTTTCCCCGTCTTCCAACCATCTCGACCCGTTTTTCCGGTACATCGTCGGGCCATGAGCGAAACAGGATCTTGTTCGTCCCGACGAACACGAGCATGCCGCATTTCAATTGATAATCCCCCACGAGCAGCGGCAGGAGCGTCGGGTCTTTCGAATACCGCTCGACCTGCGCCGCGGCGTCGGCGAATGCCGCATCGATTTGCGCTTCTTTCGCATTCGCCTTGACATATTTCAATTCGAGCAGCCACGAATAATTCAAACCGGGGACGTTCTTCGCCGCCGCGAGGAACAAATCACAATACCCTTGCGAAAACTCCTTTTCACTCAACGCATAAAACACTTTCCCCAGCGACACGAACATCATCAGCAACAGCTTGATCGTCTTTTCTCCGAGCTTTTGCGTGTCCTTGATGCTGAAGTGCTGAAGGACCTGTTCGTGAAATACCTGCAAGAGCGGCGCAATGTCCCCTCGGATCGAAAGGGCACCGAGCGCAAATTCGATTTGACGCGTATCGATCTGTAGATTTTCCTGTTCTTTCAGTGTATGACCAAGGTGCTCCCATTGCAGTGTTCGGATCACCCGGTTCGGTATCTCCAGATCGTAGAACACACCAACCCGAGGTACGTCGCGAAGCGTCAACATTCCCATGTAATAGAGGAGCGAAATGAACGATGCCGGTGACGACAAACTCTTCACGCCGAATCGATCCACGATGTCGCTCTGAATCGACGGCTCGTTCAGGATCGTTTCGAGTAGCTCGCGCCGCTCCCGCGCCGCAACACCTCCCAAGACACCAATTCGCTGCAGGTGCTCGTATGCCGTACGCACGTTCCGATCGAGCAGGTCATCCGGTAAGCGCAGTTTGTCGTCCAGCTCGGCCAAGAAATAGAGCACCATGTCCGAATTGAAGATTCGCGCTGTCGCGTCGGGAGAAAACCGGTAGCCGTCGTAATTCACCTCGAGCGTTTCAAGAAGTTTGTCACGATTGACGAGCTGACCCGCAAGGTGCGGACGCCCCGCGACGAATTCGTCCAGTGCGCGTTCGACGTCCATTCGAGTAAAACCAGCAAGTTCATTGAAACGACGGCTCATCGATACGTTCTTCGTCACATTGAACCCGCTCGACATGTCGTCCAGCATGAGCGGCGTGACGCCAGTCAAAAAAAGCCGAGCGACCGTACCGAACGTCGTGCCCGTTTTCAGCGCTGCATAGAAGGTACGCACGAAGCCGGTCTTGGTTACGATCGAGCCATAAACATTCTCGAGCCCCTCCGAGAGCAGCCGATTGGCAAAGTGATCGTATTCGTCGATGAGGATGTAGAGTTTGGGATGGTTGCCACCAATGGACGTCAAGAGCGCATTCATGATGCCCGATGCGTCGCCGTAGCTTTCGAGATTTTCTTCGAGACGCGCGAAGTCGGGCACTTGCCCGCGGTATTTCACGAGAAACCGCCGCACGCAGCTTCTCACCGTCTCCACGAAGCTATCCCGAATATCGTCGATATCCCCGGTCGTCTCGACGGCGGAAAAGTCGAAGGTGAGCACCAGGTACTTGTTGCGTTCGTCCGTGGGGTGTTCGTGAACCCAAAGGCCACCAAAGAGATCGTCGAATTGGTTTGCCCCGTCGATGTCGTAGTAGCGAGACATCATACTGACGAGTGTGGACTTGCCAAACCGCCGTGGGCGGAGAAAAACGAGGTACCGGTAGCCGGACTCCGCACTTTCGAGGTCTGCGAGAAACCGAGTCTTGTCGGCGTAGAAGTAACCTTGCCGGCGGATCGTGGCGAAATCGGCTTGACCGTAGGGGATTTTCATGCGCGCCGGGCAAAGCTTACCATGAATTCGCCGCATGGGCAGCGTGGAAGTTCAGGCGTTTCTGGCGCAGCGAATACCAACCTCGCCCGGCACCTCGTAGCAGCGTCGGTGCTGCGTGCCGCCTTATTTCGCGTCTTCGAATCGACCCAGTACCGCCGGACGCGATTCGCCCTCGGGCCACTGAACGATGAGCTTGTGCGACTTGTCGCTCCAAGTGAACAGCGCTTCGAGGTCCGTGCCGGCGCCGACTTTCACCGTCAGGTTCATCGCTCCGTCCGGTGTTTCGATGCGCGCGTCTTCGGGCTTTGCGCCCTTGACGAGCTCGATTTTCTTCGGCTTGCCGCCGCTCGAATTGGTCGCGCTGCACGCGATACGCATCCAGCCGCGCGTCATCTTGCTCGTGCAATTGTTCGCAAGTCCGCGC
Organism: Polyangiaceae bacterium; assembly: GCA_016715885.1. NCBI lineage: Bacteria > Pseudomonadati > Myxococcota > Polyangiales > Polyangiaceae > Polyangiaceae bacterium. Next base: position 478,648 of record JADJXL010000002.1, on the reverse strand, counting down.
TCGATGTTCACCATTTCCGCATTGGCAAATTCCTCGCGCCCCGGAATGTCCGCGAAACCGTCGAATCCACCGACCCGCGTGGGCAAGGCTGCACCTGCTGGCCACGACAAATTCAAGGTTTTCTTTCCAATCGTCGTCCACTCGAACGTCGCCTCGATTTCGCTGCCTGCCGCAAATGGCGTCAGCAGCGTCATGATGGCTCCATTGGTCACCCAGATCTTCGTGGAACCCTCTTTTTTGCCGCGAACGACCTCGATACCTTTCGGTTTGCCCGCCAGCGCGCTCTGCGTCCCGCATTGAACCATGATCCAATCGTTCAACGTGAATACGTTGCAACCAAGCTCGACCGCACCATTGACGACGGCCGGCTTTCCATTGGCCTCGACCTCCTTCGGAAGAGGATGCGACCTCGACCCGCTGAAACTACCGCTCACGTCCTCGTCGCGCGTGCCGCTCGCCCTGTCGATGGTCAGCGTGGACTTGCCGTCGGACCATTCGAGCTCGGCCTCCAATCGAGTGCCGTCGGCGATGGGCGTATAAAGCTGCAACACCTCGCCCTCGCGCACGGTCACTTTGGTTTTACCCGGTACGTCACCCGTCTTCACCGTCAGCGCAACGGGCTTTCCGCCTTGTTTCGTCTCATTACAAATGACGCGCAACCAGCCCTTGACGAGCTTCGTTTCGCATCCGAGCGCGCTCGAGCCGGAGACGCGAATTTCCTTGGCCGGACCGAATTCCTCGAGCGACGGCATCTCGTCGCTCACGGTCGCTGCGGCAGGTTGGTTTTCGGCGCTTGGAGCAGCCTCGGCCGTTTTTGCAGGCGCAGTCGCGACAACCGTGGCGGCGCTGGCAGACGCGGAGGGCGACGCTTGCGCAACGGCGGACGACGTCGCCGTGGTGGGTGCAGGTGGCAACGACTTGGAGTCGCATCCTGCGGAAAGCATCGTCATAGCGACGCACAACGAGCCAGTTCCGGCTGCCGATGCGAGGTTTGTCCACAGGGTTTGACGGGTGCGAAATCCAAGACCGAGCATGATGGCTTCGGCTTCTCTGCCAAAATGGCCCCCGCGTCAAGCGGTCATCGATAGCGCCAGACATAGCGGCCTTCGCGCGCAAGCTCGACACGCCCGACGTCGTCGCACCACGCATCTGAGATCGAGCGAATGATGCGCCGGACCGAGATGTATCCATAGGTGGTCGCCTTGCATGCGACTCGAGTGGCGCTGTTGACGGAGGGAATCTATGCGCCCGATTGCGCAGACTCGTCAGACGACCACAGCTTGATGAAGTCGGTGCCCTTCAGCTTGGCCGCTTTCACGCGCTCGACGAATCGGTCGCTGAAGAAGAGGCTGTGCGCGCCGGGAATTGGCATCCGAAAGATGTCGATGCCGCGGATCGCAGTCTCGATGAAGACATATTTGCGGATCCAGAGGATATTCGTTTCTGGTACCTGCTCGAAGATCGATCGCTCCCTGTCGAATGCATCGATGACGAATCGCGGGTTGAACACGAACAGTTCGACGCCATCGCTCGTCGCAAGTGGGAGAACTTCGCCATGCGCATCGATGATGTCTTGCAGCGCATCCACCGCCGAGCGACGCAGGACGAAGGCCGTAGGTGAACATGTAAGGTCCGACGGTTTGAAGCCGCGTCGTCGTGTTCCACGAACGCGTTCTACGAGGATCGGCTTCCAATCATGCTTCCGTGATGAACCGCCGAGAGCACGAAGCGCATCGCCATCCTCGTAGCCACCAACCGTGTTGACGATCTCATACCCGTCGGGGCGCAGTGCATGGTAGATTGCAGTCACGGCATGATTCCTCTCTCGAGCTGGCCTGCGATGAACCGAAGTGCCTGAATCGCTTCGCCTTTTGTTTTCGCGTTCCCTAGCAGGTTCTCCACCGCCATATAATATGCGTCCGTATGCACCTTCGAGTGCACCGCCTTTCCGAGCGGGTTTGGCGATTTGGAATGACCGGGCAGATACACCCCATTGACCGCATCGTCAACACCAATACCAAACTTTTGCAGAATCGCAAGCGCCTCCTTCGCCTTCTCGGCACCGTGCGCAACGATGTGATGGGCAAACTCGCCAGGCAACCTGGCCATGTGCGCCAGTTTCATGTTGCGCCCGAGCGCCCGCGCGGAACCCGTCACGACTGCTTTCACGGCCGCACGCGGCGCAGTCTTGAGAAAAACCCCTGCACCAAGCCCACCCACGGCGCCTGGAAGGAAAATGGGCATTCGGCGCAGACCGATCAACGAAATCCGAATTCCCCGCGTCACCGCAACTTCGATGAGCGGTAGGCCTGCCATGATCGCCGATTCCACAATGGCGATAGCAAACTCGATCATCATCACGCGATGCCAAACCTCGTCGGCCCCCTCGCCATAACCCGTGTTGAATCCGCGCCACGCCGCTCCCGCAAGCCACGGATCGTCGTACACCGGAGGCGCCTCGAGTTTGTCGAGGTCCTTGGCGCATCTCAAAAACTCCGCTTCGAGCGTGTCGGGATCGATATCATTCCAGCCCGCAAGGGCATTCACCGGCTGACGCGCAAGCTCCTCGGTGATCCTCTCGCACGTCGCCAACACGAATCCGACGCGGTGCCCGAAATCCTTGGCAATGCGGTGCGCAATTTTCCATTCCTGGTCTTGCAACAAGCGCGTCGCATTCTGCGGGCATGTCGGTTGATTGATGCCCAAACCCTGTTTCGAGGGGAATAGCTCAAACTGCCCCAAATAGGCCTTGTGCCCACGTCCGTTCCGAGGGGTTGCAGGTGGCGCTTGATTGCGTTCGCAAAAGAACCCCGGTGGAGGCAGACAATACGGCTGGCCAGACTTACCGCCGCTCGTATCACAGGTATTGACGGGCCGTTCTCGTGGCAACGTCGACGCACACGCGGGCGTCGATATTGCCAAAAAGATACCGAGAATCAACAAGCCCAGGGTCGTGCGACGAGCTGCACACCAAAGAATGAAGCCGCGCAAGAACAGCCATATCGTTTGCATGTTGAACCCTTTCGCCGAAGCATATAGGGTTCAAGATACCGGTTTCCTGATTTTATGGAAGTGCTCTGGTCTGGATGGCAGCGCCGACGCGAGCCTCATGCGCCCCGTCGTTTCGCTCGTGCCCGATCCCCCTCATAGCATCAAAGCACGGTGCGCCATAGCGAAGTACGGCGCGATCTCACGGGACCTCTTCGGCATTTTTCTTGCGCCGCGTGGCGCGCGATGCTTTCTCCATGGCCAATTTATTCAAAGCATCCTGCAGCGGCTGAATCAATTCACGGCTCTCGGCCATCTTCGCCTTGTCCGAACGCGGCGCACGCGCATCCAGATAGCGCCGCAAACGCACCGCAATCTCGACGAAGTCGTCCTCGGCATCGCGCCCTTCTTCCACATGCGCCGCTCGCGATTCGCGTGCTTCGCGCACGTCCGCAAAAGCCACGTCACTCTCGGCGAGCGCCGCTTCCCATTTCGTCGTCCATTCTGCCGGTAATCCAATGGCCGTGACCGTCGCCGCGTGTTCGGGTGACCGAATCACCGCAATGGCCCCTCGGCATAACGCATTTTCGTCGGGGATGTATGCATCTACATACGATACGCCCTCCGGAAAAGCCGCATCATACAGCGCACCTGCTGCCTCGACGTTGGGCCCCATGCGCCGCCGCGCTTCGATGCCAATGAATGCCTCATGGTGCCGAAGCCACGTATCGACATCGCAATCGGCCATTTCAACGCGCAAGAGCCGCGCCTTGCGTGCGGCATCCGCTTTTGCCTTTCCCTCGACATGCACGCCGAGTCGCACCGTTGTATCTTCGAGCTGTGGAATGAACGAATCGAGCAGATCCTCGTTCGGACCCTTGTTTGCACGAGCGACAAGGCGCGCCAATAGCGCCTTGCCGACGTCGAGCTTTGCCGATCGTGACAATTCAGAAGCTGTTGCGTTGGCCATGACACTCCCCTATGACGAGTTTTGTTTGGCCGCAAGCTAAAAATGGAGCGTCCGGGTCGAGCATGTCGTACGATGATTTACATAGACTCGTTCGATGCATGTTCGCCGTGAATGCTCAAGGTCATCGAGGCGCCGAGATGAGGCGTCCGGCGGTCGGGATTGGCGTTTTGGGCAGGTGAAAAGTGATGTCGGATCGATGGGAGAACGGTCTCGAGGTGTCGAGACGACCATTGAGCCGAGCCAATGGTAGGTTCGAGGAGGTGAGAACGATTGTCGGAACGTTCGGTCGACACTTTCGAGGTGGCGGAAAGCGATCTTGGAGCACTCGGACGACGTGTCGAGACGCATGGGAAACGCTGAACGGTTGGCGGGACCGCGCGCCCGTGACGCTGGGACGATGGATGGAGCGTTCGGAGGTGAGGTGTTTGGGGTCGAGGCATGCCCTGGCGCTTTTTGGTATACTGAATTGCTTTCGAGCAGCGTGTCGAAGTTCTTGACGTGGACGTTCGAGACGCAATAGGGTCCTCGGGTGGAGAAGAGAAAGCCTCACCACTCCCTGGAGGCCATCAAAGCCGTGTTTTGCACTCCAGAGAAGCTGAACATCACGAAAACCGCCCGGAACTGCGCCCGATCGCTGGGCATCAACCTTGATCAGGTAGTTGCGATCGTACAAAGTCTCTCGGCGAAAAACTTTTACAAGTCCATGACGAGTGACTTGAATTCGAGTATTTGGCAAGATGTTTATCACGTCGCCCATGGCAAGACCGAGTTGTATGTCAAATTCACGACCGACAGCCGAGGTTACCTTTTGATCTCGCTCAAGGAGAAATAAGCGATGAAACGCCAAGCCCAAACGCAATCGTGCCCGGTGTGTGGGTCGGTCATGGTCTACGAGCGGCGGGACGATCTCATCGAATACAGGGGGCATGAACGCACGATCAAAACGCTCGGTTTTTGGTGCAACAATTGTGGAGAAGGTATTCTGACCGGAAAACCACTATTAGCGTCAGAAAAGGCGTATCTCGCGTTCAAGGCAGAGGTCGACGAATTGGAGAGACGTGCCGCGACCGCAGGTGAAACATTGGCGCGTTCACGTCGAGCTCGCAGACGATCGCCAATGTCGGAGCGACTCGCTGCAATGGTGATTGAAGCGTCTGCAAATCCGATAATACTGGCCCCCGAGGAAATCGCTCACGTGCGGAAAAAGCTTCGTTTGAGCCAAAAGCGAGCATCGGAGCTGCTCGGCGGAGAGCACCGTGCATTCCACGAGTATGAATCGGGTAAAGTCCCAATCAGTGTACCAATGAGCAACCTTCTGCGTTTGCTCGATAATGACCCCACGCGGCTAGAAGAGCTGACCGGACCGGCACTCGTCAAAGCGCCACGGACGAGTTTGGCAAGCAAGACACCCGCCCACTCATCCGAAAAACCTCGCACCGTCGTCGCCGTGTCGCAATCAGACGTTCGCAGTCCTCGTCGATCACCGCTGCCAGTCGGGCGCTCCCGAGCCACGACGCGCCGTACTGGAACCGATTCCTGAGAGCGCTCGAGGCAAACCGCCCAACCCCTACGAAAGCCCGCCTCGCCGCCTTATCACCCAATGCGCGCCGCAAAAGAGCGCCGCAGCGAGCGTCCATCCCCACGGCGGCATGATCGGCGATACCCGCCTTTCTATCGCAATCTGCGTCGCCGAAGGCAATGGCACGCTGCCAATCTCATCCACGGTGACCGCTCGCCCCCCCGTCGCCGCCGCCATCAATTGCAACCGCTCCGGATCCGGACGCGTGTCCGCCCATTCGTCTCCACCGCGCTCGCACGCAAAGTCCCGCCGCGTCGTCGGCCCGCGCCGCGCTTCATCCGGCTCGCCGCCCGCTTCATCCCGCGGCGTAATCTCGACCGTCGCCGAATACCCACCCGCTTCGAGCTTCCCGGCCTTCATCTCCACCGGCAAACCCTGACCATCTAGCGGCGCGGACAACGTGCGCACAATGTCAGGACTGCCCAATTTGCGAATGATGATTTTCGCGTCGCCCTTTTGTCCCGGCAATGGCCGAAGCGATAACGTCGTTTCTTCTCCCACCAAACATCCATCGGGAAGCTCGACGACGGCAGGCTCGAATCGAGGGTCACGCATCAGCCAGCCGAGCAAACCATCCCAAAACGCTCCATGCGCGCGGCCCGCCGAATTCTCCGCAAAACTGCTGAAGAGCAATCGATGCGACCCATCCACCGCAAGCGATATCGTGCGACCACTGCCGTATTCACCGAGCGCCAATATCGGCATCGCCGCGCCGCTCGGCGTTCGCCGCGTCGGATGCTCGAGCAGCACGGTCGTTCCACTGCGCGCATCTCCCACGACGTTCGCCCCCGCCATTTCAGGCCACTCCTCCCCAATGAGCTCGTGCAATGGCCCGAGCACCGGAGCCACCCGGCCCGCATCGGTCAATCGCGGAACGAACGACGCCATGTCCACGCCCTCCGCTTTGGGCGCCCCATCGAGCGCCACGGGCAATACCGATGCGAGCGGCGTGCTGGCGTAATTGCCCGGAACAAACGCTTCGGGGCCGCCCACCATGATGAGCCCCCCGCCCTTGTCGACATACCGCGCAAGCGACTTCAAATGCTTGGACAAACCATACGGGTCGGCATTGAAATCCTGCAAGACGACCGCATCGAAGCTCGGCAAATGCTGATTGAATAGCTCGTCGACCGGAAACGGAATGAGCGCCAGCTCGTCCGGAGGCGCGACGACGTCGTCCGCGACCATTTCGCGCAAAATGAAAAATGCCACCACATCCACGGACGCGTCGGACTTCAGCCACATCCGCAATGCGCGCACGTCGTACGTGGGTCGCCCCGCGACATGCAGCACGCGCACGCGATCACGCGCAACGTCAATCGCCACATAACGCGTGTCGTTGTCGGGCACCGCGTCACCCGCTGGCGCCTGAATCGCAACTTCGATGATGCGCACGCCCGCTCGATCCAGCGTCACCTCGAATTCGAGCGTCGCCGCACCACTGCTCGCATTCGCGCGGCCCGACGCAAGCGCCGTCGGCTCACCCGCTTCACGCAGCTCGCGCAATGAAACCGGCACCGACGTGCAATCCATCTTGCCCGCACAGCCAATCTCCACGCGCAGCGATAGCGGCTGATGCGCAACCGCCGCACCGGCCGCTCGCACGAGCCGCACGCTCGCATCCTGCGGAGCTTCCGTCGCAAGCGCCACGGTGTGCAGAGGTACGTCGAGCGTCCCGAGCGACGCTTTGATGGTTTCTCCTGGTTGAACATCGCTCGGCCGATCCAAGCGCCCATCGGACAAGATCACGATCGCCGCAGGGCGCTCGTCGGCCGCTCGAGACACCGCTTCGATGGCGCTGGCGAGATCCGATTGCGACATGGGCCTAGCCGAACGGAGTGCCGGGCCAAACCGACCCTCGATCGGCGGCGCAGATTCCGCTGGACCACTGCTTGCAGCGCCAAGCGGCTGCGGTGAGCCTTTGCCGAACGTGAGCGACGAAAACCGGACTTCGCCGCCGCGCTTCTCGAGCTCGCCCAGCGCACGAATGGCTTCGTCTCGACGGGTTTTACCTGGTGCAATCGGCAGATCGATCGACCGCGAACCGTCGACGAGGACCACGACACGCGGGCCTACGAAGCTGCCTTTGCCTTGGATCGCAACGGGCCGGAGCACCGCACACAAGAGCGCGAGCGCCGCAAACACGCCGGAGATGAACACGGACAGGCGTGATGCACGCGACCGCCGCAATTCGATGGCGAGCAGGATCAAGCTGAGCAGCACGAGCGCGCTGGCCGCGATTTGGTACGTGCTCGAAAGGTCACCGGACGCCGCAAAGCTCGTCGTCACCGAGCCTCCGAAGCCCTGCGCCGCATGAGAAACGGCGCGTGCACTTGGTCGTCCTTGTAGTTCGAGCAGAGCACGTACATGGCGATGTTCACCGCAAGACGCATCGCTTGCTCACGCCCTGGCTCGCCTCCCGGAATCACCGCGAAGGGATGCGTTCCATTGGGCGATCGCGCAAGCGCACCGAGCAAATCATGCGACGAGAAAATGACCTGGGGCTGGCCCCCTCGCATGATGACTTCGAGCTTCGGGGACGCTTCCACGCGACCGACGGGCCGACGCAAGAGATAGAACGAACGGAACAAAACGTTTTCAGGTCCAACGGGCACTGGAGCACCGTCGGGCAGAACGCGCGTAAGCTCGCGTTTCGCAGCCTTGCCGAACGCACCGACCTCGGGGGCGAAGTCGTCGACGAACATGACGCCACCGAGCGCGATGAAGCGCTTGAGCCCCGCGACCTCGCGCGACGTGAGCGGCGGAATGTCGGTTTCGCCGGCCCACACGACGAACGGCTCGGCAAGCAGCGCAGGCGCATCGGCGCGCACCGTCGTGGGAATCAGCCGCGCCGGAGCGCTCGTCCGGCGCACGAGCTCTTCGGACCAGCGCGACGGACCCGTCGTACGCGCGCCTTCCCAGCGCGCCGTTCCCGAGAGCAAAATGCGCGGATTGAAGGCGCCTTCTTCGCCGAACGCGCGTGACGAACGCGGGACGAGCGCCAACAAGACGACCGCGATGGCCAGGACAAACCATGACGAAATACGCGAAGGCATCAGTCGAAATCCTCGACGTGCCACACGCCTGCTTCGCGCCGCAGCTTGACTTCGTGCCCACCCGGAACCTGCACGGTGGCTCGATCCCCGGACAGCTCGACCTCCAACCCTTCAGGGTTCTCGAGACCCGTCACGAGCGATCGCAGGTCGTTCTCGACGGCGCTGCGGGTCGATGGTGAAAGCACGCGCATGAGCCCAGCGTAGCTGCGCCTCGCGAGCACGCGGCGAAGCGCGGCGAGAGCTTGCGCAGGCGTGCGCGCGCCGACGGGCAACGCATCGGCCGAAGAGATGCGGAAGCCTTCTCGTTCGAGCTCGAGCGTCGCGTCTTCGCCGTCGGCAAAACGCACACGCGCGCGAGCTTTGATCACGGTGGCGGGGCTTTCGAGCGCCTTGGCTTGATCGGTGAGCTCAGCCTTTTCGTCGATGACGATGCGCGTGACTTCTTGCCGCGACAAACTCCGACGTCCCTTCTCGCTGAGCATGCCGTAGATGGCGTCGGCGTCCCCACGCGCGGCTGCCTGCGCGTATGCACGTACGGCATCTTTCGGGTCGGGCACGGTGGAAGCGCCACAGCCACAGACGGCGACGGCAGCAGCGATGAAACACGCTCGGTTCACGAAGCGAAACACGCGGGCGAGCCTAGTACAAAATCGGCGCGCCGGAAGCCTCGGGCACGCTCGTTCGCAAAAGATCCTTTCTGTGGTGCACCCGCACGAGTACTAAAAGGGCCCAAGGAGACGGCTCGTTCATGCAGCAGCTTCCCATACGCCTTGCGGATCGCGCAGACGCTGAAGCATATGCCGATCACGTCGTGCGGCACGCAGCAGAGAGCGGGCGTGATGGCATGCCCTACTTCGCGCTGTCGCGCACCGTGGATCGACCGAGCGTCGTCACGGGCGCTCGTGAACGCTGGGAGCGCTCGATCGCCGAAATACTTTGGGGTCGAACGTTTTTGCTGATCGATCCCGCGAAGAACTGGGTCGTCGGGCACTTGGAGCTGCGTGGCGGACGCGTCGCAGCCGAGTTTCATCGCGTGACGCTGGGCATGGGCATCGAGCGGGCGTACACGGGGCGAGGCCACGGACGTCGGCTCATCACGACGGCGGCCGATTGGGCTCGCAAGACGGGGCTTTCGTGGATCGACCTGGGCGTCTTCGAGAACAACGAACCGGCGCGCAAGCTGTACCGGCGGATGGGGTTTGTCGAGAACGGCGTGCGCGTGGATGCGTTTCGAGTGGACGACGACGTGAGCATCACGGACGTGTCGATGTCGTTGAAATTGGATTGAGGTTCGTTGGCGACGCTAAGGCACGCCCGTGCCCGTCAAGTTCGTCCGTACGAACTTTTCGCCGCCACCCGGCGTGCGATACACAATGGCCCAGCCCGCTCCATCGGCATCGATACCCGCCTGGTCATAGGTATCTTCCGATGGGGCATCGAGGCATTTCCAATCACCGATAGGATCGCCTTTGGAATCGAGCGGGCGAAATTCGGCCGAACCATCCGCGCGTTTGGCGACGAGGCCCAGGTTATCGCCCATTGCCGCAAGATCCATGGCAAAGCTCGTCCCTAGATACCGCCGAGCCGAACCGACCACGTTGCCGGCGCTATCGAGCATCACGATGATGGTATCGAACGTCAGCCCCCCCGAATGCAAGAGAAGCGCATACCCAGAGGGCGTCGTCACGAGTTTGACCAAGTAATGCTTGTAGGCATCGCCCGTGAGATCGACGATGGAGCCCACGATTCCTGTTTTCGACAAACGGACAAACCGACCTCGCGCAACTCCATTGTCCATGCTGCTCCAAGCAAAACCGAATTCGTCGCCCGATCGAGCCATCGACGTGACGATCGCGTTGGTGGACGAGCCCTCGGCGAATGCAAACGGAGCTTGCGCATTGCCGCTCGAATCGACGAATCGTCCGTGCATGGTCGTTCCATCGGCCCATACGACGAGCGATCCACCCGCCGAATCACCCGCAATGGCAACGCCCGCGCCAGACGCACTACCCAGCACGACGGAAAGGCCCACGGGCGCATCATTCGAGGAATATCGTTGAAAGCGGATGTCCGTCCCATCAGCGGCCACGAGGCCAATCGTATTGCCTTCGGATGCAACGAGGTCAAAGTCGGGATCGATTCCCACGACGGCGGCACTCGGCGCACTTCCATTGATACCAAACGTCACGAATCCAGGCACGTAGCGACCGCCCGCAAGGCGTTTGCCATTCACCGTGGTCAGCATGCCAATGGCCGGCGCATTCGACATGTCCGGGTATAGCTCGACCGTCGTGCCCACGAGGTTGTCGCAAGCCGTGTCGGGCACGTCGATGATTGCAATGGTGCCGAGTCCTCCATCGCCACCATTTCCACCACCTCCACCCATTCCGCCTGCGGCGCCCCCTGCACCTCCCTCACCGCCCATTCCGCCCGTCGAGCCACTCGAGCTCGATACAGATGTCGACGTGGTTTCTCCACGACGCGGGTCGTCGGATTCACCACAACCAACCGCAAGAGTGCCAAGGGTCATCACCAAGGCGACGCTGGAAATGGTTTGGAGTATTAGCATCATTCTGCGGGTGGGCACGAGTACGTGATTTGCCAATGATTGACCTTTGAGCCTTGGGTCTCGTCCGTCGTCGGATTCATCGTGATTTGCAATTCGAGGAATGCGTTACGCGCTGCGGAAGAACCGAAGGTCGTATACAAATTGATGGGGCATTCGGCCGGCCCAGCCATCGAGCAGATTTGTGTATTGGGCAGGGGCGTCGCTTTGGCCGTACCAAGCTCGACATACGACGCGGCGCCGAGCCCCGCATTGGTCGTCGCCGTACGGGCCTCCCAGAGCACACTGGAATCGAGCGGCGTCGTGGTATCCCACGTCAAATATCCCCATTGCACGCGACTGCCGCTAGGACAATTCGCCTCGTACACCAAATTTTTGACGATGGGATTCGCTTGGTAGACTTGCATGGGCTGACAGGGACTCTTGGCGGTCCCTTTCCACACGGTCCAATTGTTATCGCATGAGCATTCCGGTTTGTAATCGGGGTTATCGGGCAAATTGCCCACGGCCATGAATGGCCCGTTGACCATGATGGTTCTCACCCCATTGCCGGGAAGATACGCCGCGCAACTCGACACTTCGACGCATTCCCCCGGCTTAATGGGTGGCGCCCCATTGGGAATGTGACAAATACTAGGGTCCTTGTCAGGTTCGCACTTCGGAAATTGCGTCGAGTTCCCAGGGAAAACGTAGATTGTGACGGGTGGCACGAGGTCGGCATATCCTCGATTGCACACGGGAATGATCTTCGTCCCGTCCGGCTTGGCGCACGCCAAACCTGCCGATACATCGGGCAATGCGCACGTCTTATCGTATTCGCCAGGCTTCCAGGGCATGCAGCAATTGGCTGCGCCATCTTCACACGTAATACCATGGCTCCCCGTGGGTAAACAGTGGGAATCGAATTGGCAATCGGCCTGCTTCGTGCATGGGGTCTTGATGCCCTTGTTCACGAATCCACCAGGCAAACCATCGAGCAACTCGTAGAACGAGCCCGCATGCCAAACGGTCGTGATTTCGGGAACGACCTCGTAGCCCGCATCAACGGGCGGCGTTTCCTCGAAGTCCTGGCAATAGGGGTCGCAAGGATTGTTCTGGCACGGCCCCGCGTCACTCAAACCCAGCGCCCGATATTCGCCCGGAACCCATGAGCTCGCTTCGTCGCTGTGAGGCAAGCTCTTCGACGAAAACTCGCCTACGCACGGTCCCCATGTCCCAGCGACACACGTACGCTCACCGTGCAAACAAGTTAGGACGTCGTTTTCTTTTCCAACTGTAATGTGACATTCAATTTTCGTTCCGTCGGCACATGGTCCAATCGGATTGTTTACACCGCTGCCCGAACGGATCGTTCCGCCGCCAGCGCCAATGACGTTCGAGCGCGGACGCGATTCATCATCCACAACGCAAGATGCCATCGTCGTTACGACCGCACCGATTGCCACCATCGCTGCAATTCCCGCTCTCGTGCGCAACCGCATCCGCGAATTCGGATTGCGGGAACATTCAACCATGGATTTGGCGCGGGAATCGTTCAAGACGTGACTCTCCGTTGCGTGGCCATCGAGCGATAGCCAATGCGTCGTTGCCGAAAGTTGATCTCGTCCGGCAGAAGCGTTTTTCCCCGTTGAGCACGAAAATCATGCACACGGGGTTCTCGTGGACGAGGGCAATTCAATTATAGAAAGATTTGCCGTACCGCGTCCACCGAAAAGCCGCAAATACACCGCTGGCGCCCGCGACACAAAGGCGCGCGGTGGTCATTCGAGAGTGCACCCTGGTCAAACGATTTATCGGTCGACGGCGCCGATCAGCCCGAGAATCCGACTGCCCGTGGTCGTGATTTCCTCGTGCACCGCCCGCGCTCGCAATTCGGCTCTATCGAGGAATCGCTCGGCCAATTCACGACGCGCCGGGTGCTTTTTCGCTTGCGCCACCAATATTTCCGCAATGGCTTCGTCTGCGCAAATACGCGTCAGCCGCTCGGCATGCAGCATTGCGAGCGAAAAATCACGCTTGGGATCCCAGCCCTTCTTCAGCCAGTTCCGCCAATCCGAAAGCGGCAAATCCGATAACGCTCGAAGCTTGCCCGCCGCGGTTCGCGTCAAGAGATGCTGCTGCGCCGAAAGCGACAAACTCTGGATACGCGCCACGCGACGATCCAGCACGTCCGGCGCGCGCAATGCTGCGAGCCGCGTTTCCGCAATGCGTGACAAGAATTCGCTCGGACGCTTGATCGCCCCCGTGAGCGTATCTTTCATCACCATGAGCGCCTGAATTTGACTCGTCCCCTCGTAAATGGGCATGACCACGGCATCACGCAAAAGCTTTTCGACGCTGTAATCTTTCGTGTACCCCACCCCACCATGAATTTGAATGGCTCGGCGCGTGATTTCAACGGCTTTTTCGGCAGCGAGGTATTTCAAAAGCGGCGTGAGCCTACGCGACCGCGCCCTCAGCCTTTGCACCTCGCGGTCTTTTTCTCCGGCCGATCCTCCCGCAAATCGGCCAAAAATGATGCGCTTCTGCGCAATCTCCTCGCACCACGCGGCGTCCACTGCGAGCGCTCGCAATACCTGAATGTCGGTGCTCATTTCATCGAGCATGTCCGCGATCATTTCGTGCTGCGCAAGGGGCTTGCCCATCGAATGCCGCTCCTCGGCATACGCAAGCGCCGTACGATACGCATTTTCCGCAAGCCCAATGCTTTCGAATCCCACGCCGATGCGCGCATTGTTCATCAGCATCAGCATGTACTTGAACCCCTCACCACGTTTGCCAATCAGCTCCGCAGGAGTTCGGTCGAAGGACAATGCCGCCGTCACCGATCCGTGATGCCCGAGCTTTTCTTCGACGCGGTCGATCGTAACAAATCGCTCACGCGTACCATCCGGGCGATCTTCATACGCCTTGACCAAAAACATCGACAGCCCGCCAAGACCCGAAAACGGGTCTTCCGCGTCAGTCGCCTCTTCGGTTCGCGCAATGACGAAATGGTATTTCCCGTGCCCCGACGTGATGAAGATCTTTTGACCGGTCAAGTAAAACCGACCATCCGAACCAAGCTCCGCGCGCGTGCGCAACGCCGCCATGTCACTGCCCGCATTCGGCTCGGTAATATCCATGCAGCCCCATGCATCACCTCGCGCGATTTCCTCGATGTAATTCGAAAACCGCGTCGAAGCGATTCGCGAGCCGTCGAACGTTGTCGTTCCCTCGTGAATGGAAAACGCCAGCATCGCCATGGCCATTCCGCCATGAAACGAATGGTGCGTCATGACCGACACGTCGGCACGCGCAATCAATTCACCGGAAAGGAAATAAGCGAGCAGCGGAACGTTCAGACCACCGAGCTCCCGCGGCAAGCACATACGATGCAGCTCCGCATCTTTGATTGCCTGCATGATCGCCCGCAGCGCGGGTTGCTCTGCCGGCTCACCACCTTCGAGACGCGCGCCTTCCCGATCCATTTGCGCGGCACGAGGCGCGATTTGCGTCGCTGAAAGCTCCCCCACGGATTCGATCGCGTCGCGGTAAAATGCCACGGCTTCGTCCGTTGTTTTGAAGCCTTCATCGCTACGAAATCCCAGCTCGCTGATTTCCACGAGCGGCGCCCAATCGATCGCCTCCTCGAAATGAAACCGCAGGTCCTGGTTATCCGTGAAGAAATTCGCCATCTCGCTGAACCTCGTAGCCCCCCAATCGCGCGTACCAGATGTTTTCGTTACGGTCAAGCAATAAATTGACGTATGGACCCAGCATTGGGTTTCCGGATACCGGTCCAACATTTGGACCATGAAAAAATGGCCGCGCCCTCATCGCAATCGTGCTAGGGTCGCGCCCATGCCCATCGACATTCGCCTCGTAGGCCCCGATCGCATAGAAGACTTCATACGGCCCATCACGACGGCGTTCGGCACGTCGGTGCACCCCGAGCGCCTCGAATACTTGAAACGCGTCACGGAGCTCGATACGCGAATCGGCGCATTCGATGGTGACAAGCACGTCGGATCCGCGGGCGTGTTCGCATTCGACATGAGCACGACCGGAGGTCACGTCGTCAAGACTGCAGGGCTGACGATGGTCGCCGTCATGCCGACGCATCGCCGACGCGGGGTCCTGAGCGCGCTCATGCGAAGGCACCTGGACGAAGCCCGCGCACGAGGGCAAAGCATTGCCGCATTGTGGGCGTCGGAAGCGCCAATCTACGGCCGATATGGCTACGGACTCGCGTCTTTTGCAGGAGACATGTCGATTGAACGCGACAGGTCGGCATTCGTGGGCGTCGTTCCGCGCGCGGAAGCGCGTTTCGTGAGCGAAGAAGAGGCGATGATCATTTTGCCCACCTTATGGGACCGCGCGCGGCAAATCGCTCCAGGCATGCCATCGCGCTCCGAATCGTGGTGGAAAAACCGCAGACTCCTCGATATCGAAGCGGCTCGCGCAGGCTTTGGACCCCTGCAACGCACCCTGTTCACCATCGATGGTCAACCTCACGCCTATGCGCTTTATCGCACCCGAATGAATATCGAAAAACACGACATCTTGGTGTCCGAAGTCAAAGTGCTCGAAGCCATTGGAGCGACCCCCGAAGGGACTCGAGCGGCTTGGCGATATCTATGCGACCTCGACTTGGCGGGACGCATCGAGGCATCGAACATCCCCGTGGATCACCCGCTCTTTTTGCTGCTCGCCGAACCTCGAAGGGCCCGCTATACGGCGCACGACGCGCTTTGGGTACGCATCGTCGACGTGGAAACGGCGCTTGCATCGCGCGCGTATTCGTCGTCGGAATCGGTCGTGCTGGAAATCGAGGATACGATGTGCCCCTGGAACAGCGGTCGGTTTCGATTGGATGGCGCATCCGGGCGCGCGCAGCGCACACAAGAACATGCCGATTTGCGCCTGCCCATATCGTCGCTCGGTTCGGCCTACCTCGGCGGCATTTCATTCTCGCGCTTGGCCGAAGTAGGCTCGGTCGAAGCAAAAACCGAAGGCGCCATCGAAAGAGCGGATCGCATTTTCCGCTCGGCACGTGCGCCGTGGTGCCCGGAGATTTTTTGATCGTACGCAATGGCGCTCAATTACATGCCGCAGCGTCCTTCGGCACATCCAGGTCCACCAAGTAATTCGTCACGGCCGTATCGATGCACGTGTTTCCGCGCATGAACGACACGTGCCCATGCCCCTCCCGCGTGAGCAGCACGCCCGACGACAACTGTTTGGCCAGTGAAACGCTCCACTCGTACGGCGTCGCCGGATCACTCGTCGAGCCCACCACGACAATCGGCGGCGCTCCCTCCGCTGCAATGGGTTGAGCCTCTCGCCAGCTCGCAATGGGCCAGCGCGCCGATGCCAGCGCCGTAAACGGGAAATACGCTCCGAGTCGCGGCGTGTCCATTTCGAGCTTTTTCGTGAGCGTTTCGTAAACCGACATTTCCTTTGGAAATGGCAAATCAATGGACAACACGCCGTAATACACCTCCAGCGAATCGCCATAGGTGCCACTTCCTTTGCGATCGACGTATTCATCGGCAATTTCGAGCAATCCCGAACCGTCTCCCTTGGCAGCAAGCTCGAGCGCCTCGGCAAGCGTCCGCCATTGACCAGGTCGATAAAGAGGAGCGGAGACGGCATAAGAAAATTCACCCGGCCCGAGGAAGCGACCACCGCCCGCAGGCATCGGCGACGCTTCAATCGAAGCTCGAATGGCATCGTATGCCGCCCCCGGATCGCCTCCGGAATGGAACGGGCAGGTCGTCTTCGCCGCGCAATCGGCAAGAAATGCCTCGAGCTCGGCCTCGAATCCCCGCGCCTGCCCCTCGATGAATGCAGCACCATCCAGCGTCGGATCGAGCGCGGCATCGAGCACCAATGCACGCACGCGATCCGGATACGCGTTCGCGTACATCGTTCCAAGAAAGGTTCCGTATGAAAAACCCAAATACGTGAGTTTGTCGTCCCCAAGCGCCTCACGCAAAAGATCCATATCGCGCACGATATTGTCCGTCCCGACAAACGGAAGCAATTCACCGCTGCGAGCATTGCAGCCTTCGACGAGCGCCGCCGTTTCACTCTCGATCAATTGCAACTCCACTGAATCCGCCGGCGTGAGATCCATACCAACGAACGGTCCGAGATCATCGATGCAATCAATCGAAGGCGTGCTGCCCGCCTGGCCACGAGGGTCGAAACCAACGAGGTCGAATCTGTCCAAAATGGCCGAAGGCACTACGAGCCAAGCCCCAAGTACCCACGCTTTGCCCGAGCCGCCAGGCCCGCCAGGATTCACCAGCAGCGATCCAATGCGAGCATCCGGACTTTTCGCCGGTCTTCTCACGAGCGGAAGGGAAAACGTCCGTCCGTCGGGTGCGTCGTGATCGAAAGGCACTTCGAATTGGGCGCATTCGAATCCGCCCCCGCAATCCTCCCAAGGGATGGCCGCTTCTGGCGGCGTCTGTACACCGTCGTCACTGCATCCAACGACGCTGGCACTCAGAACGAAAA
This sequence comes from Polyangiaceae bacterium, assembly GCA_016715885.1. Taxonomy (NCBI): domain Bacteria; kingdom Pseudomonadati; phylum Myxococcota; order Polyangiales; family Polyangiaceae; species Polyangiaceae bacterium. The sequence goes on along the minus strand of JADJXL010000002.1, from coordinate 460,982 downwards.
AGAATAACAATTGGCAAGCGAAGGCGCAACGGGAGTGCATATTTCGATATCATACCTCGTCACGCGAACTTCCGAAAGGGGAATTCTCACGACTCGGTAGGCCTCACCCGCGCCGTCTTCGATAGCTCGTCCAAATCATGCAAACAAAGTCCGCCCGAGGGCACCGCATCGCGCGCCAATTCCGCCACACGCGCATGATGCGTGAAAAAGAGCACCTGCGTCCTTCTCGACAGCTCTCCCAACACTTCGAGCGACGCGCGCGAGCGGGCATCGTCGAAGTTGACCAGGATGTCGTCCAGAATGAACGGAATCGGCTCGTTGTGCTCGAAATATCGTTCCAAACTCGCAATGCGTAATGCAAAGAAAAGCTGGTCCCGCGTGCCGTCGCTCAGACCATCGACCGTGACGTGAACACCTCCGGGGCGCACGCATTCCAATATCGGCTTGCCTTCATCACCTTCGTTGTCCCCTCGAACGCCCACGAAGGATCCCAAGGTCAGCCGCTCGAAAAGCTCCGACGCTCGACGAATGATCGGCCCCTGGTTTTTTTCTCGGTATTGCTTGATTTCGTCTTCCAAAAGGCGATGCGCAAGCTTTGCCCGTGCATACTCTTCCACCAGCACCGCCATCGCCGCCAAATGTTGTTCGGCTTCTTCCGCCGCTTCGGCCGCGCGCGCACTGCCGTCGACGGACGCGAGCCGTTCGGCAAGTCGCCCCATTTCTTGCTCGATGGTTGCCTTATTTTCGTTTGTCGCAGCAATCCTTTCCTGCACCAATTTCAATGCTTCCGCCACATCGTCGCCCGATAACCCGTGACATTCCAAAACGAGCGCATCGATACCGATTCCCTCCCCAAAATCGAGAAGCTGGCGTTCGACGGTTTCGAGCCGGCTGCGCAAATCGCGAACTTCTTTCGATCGTTCTTCGGCCATTGGAAGATCCGCCGCCGAATTTACGCGCGCGGCCATTCGGAGCGATTCGATTTCGCTCTCCGCCGCCCGACGTCGCAAGCCAATATCGGAAAGCTCACGCCGTTTGTCCTCGAGTTGCCCCAGAAGGCCGCGACGCGCCACGTCGTCGCGTTCGGCTGCGCGAAAATCGTCCACGACCGCTGCCGCAATTTGCTCGATGGCCGTGCCATTCAATGCATCTTTTGGCAACTGCGCAATCTCGAGCGTCCTTTCGGTAAACGCCTGCGCTTCCCGTTCGATGTTCGAAAGCCGGCGCCGTTTGTCTTGCGCATCCTGCACGCGCTTGCCAAGCTCCGAAAGCACGCCCAAAACTTCCTCGGCCTCGGCATGTCCCGTTTCGATCGGCAAACCCATATCGACGAGCGCTTTTTCCCAAACCGACGCCCAATGCAATAGCTCGCCCTTTTCGCGCTCCAGCACCCGCCGCGCTTCTTCGAGCACCGAGACGGCTCGCTGCATGTCCCGCGCATGCGCCTCACGCTCCTTTTGCGCGCGCTCCTCGCGTTCGCACGCTGCCGCCGCTCGCTCGATGAGCCGCGCCAAACCTTCGCTAGGTGCAGCGTCTGCGAGCAACGATGCCAATGCTTCGGCATGATCCGTTGCGCGATTTCTGTCCGCCTCGAGCGCCATTTCCGTTTCGCGCCACCTGAATGCTTCATCCGCCAGGCGGTCGTACACGCCGAGAAAGTCCTTCATTTCCGCCGGCGAAAGCGGCTTGACCCCACTCGGTTTCCACGCATCGAGCCACCGCGACCACGCATCTTCGCGCTTTTGGCAGAGCGCCGTACGACTTCGCTCGAGCTCCGCCATTTCGCGCTCCAAAACGTTTTTTTGCAATGATAACTCGGCAATGCGCGCCACCCTGTCCGCTTCGCGAAAGAGTCGATCGGCGATGTCATCCGCACGCCTCACCGCTGCTTCGTATTCGCTCAGCGCTTCGATGCCATACATCACCGGCGGTGCTCGAAATGCGGCCACCGATTCATGCGATTCGGCGGGCGCCTGTCCAAAGAGCACTCGCCGCACGGCAACCCACGCGGCATTTCGCGCCGTTCGCGCCGCCTCCAAATCGCTTGCCGTCGGAACTTCCCCGCCTCGCGTCGCAACCGCAATGTCGCCTGCCATTTTTGCCAAGCTTCGTTGCCGTTCGTTCAGCACGCGATCGATATTTCGCAATTCGTCGTCCGTGGACGTGAGCTCCCGTTCGAATCGTTCGATGGTTTCTCGTGACGGCATGGGCAAGGTGCCAATGCGATCGAAGGGAAAACCATAAAGCTCGAGCGATGCGTAACGCGCTCGCACGCGGCTACCTAGTTGATCGGCCTCTTTGGCGCGTTCACGAATGCGTTTGTCGAGGTCACCTTCGCGTCGCGCCGCTTCGAGCGCCATGGCGAGGCGATCCAAGGAAACCGCCGCCGGCAGTGCCTCGCCGCGATGCCTTTCGGCCGCCAAGCGTTCTTCCGCGACATGACACGTTTTCGTCGCTTCCCGAATACGCGCATCCACTTCGACCCGCTGCTTGATGAGCCCTCGGACGCGCTTTTCGAGCGCCACGGGGAGCACCGCGCCGGCGTCATTTCCGCGCATGAATTCCGCTTCATCACGCCGGAGGCGTTTGCACATCGTCCGAATCTCGTCTTCGATGTGCCGCATGGCCGTATTCAATTGAGCCGCTTCGGCCATTGCTTTGCGGTAACTGCCCAGATCCTCCGCCAATTGGCGCACGCTCGTCGCCTTGTCGAGCAGCTTTTCGGGCACCGAAAGGCTCGCCACTTTCGCTTCGATTTCCGCAATTTCAGCCTCGAGCTGCTCCTGCCTTGGATGCGCCTCGCGAATGACTTTTTCCGCCGCCCGACGGTCTTCCGCCGCCGAATCGGGCAAAACGACATCGTCCCGCCGCAATTCGAGCGCTGCCAGGATTTCGCCACGTTCGGCGATGGGTCGCAATGCACGCTTCACCCGCGAAAGCCGCCGCTGCTCACGCCCCAGCGTGTCGAGCTCCGTCACGAGCGCCGTGCGCCGCTGCTCGAGCGCACTGCGTTCCTTGTTGAATTCTTCCCACGCGCGAATCGATTGCGACGTTTCTTGCTGAATTTTCCTCGCCGCCTTCCAATTTTCGATGACGTGATTGAGTTTCTTGACGCGTCCACGCGGCACGAATATGTCGTCAGCGCGTTGTTTCAATTTGTTCAGAATCGAGGACAAACCCGTTTGCCCGAGCCCCGCGCCGAAGAGACTTTCACCGAGGTCGCCTTTTCCTTGCACGAGCGCCCGGCCGCCTTGAACGAGCCTGTCGTGCGAAAGCCCAAACATCGTCTCGAACTGAGACTGTTCGATGTTGCCCACAAATCGACGCAATCGTTCTTCGTCGATGGATTCGCCTTGAGCATCTTTCAGCGTATTCTTGCGACCCTTGCGACGCACGAAAACGAGCTCCGCCCCGTCCTCGGAAGCGATTCGCCCACCAAGTCGTAAATCGTCTTTCTTATGGCGATGATCGTCCGTCGTGCGTTCAGGAATGCCAAAAAAAAGCCCCGTAACCGCTCGCAGCGTCGTGCTTTTGCCCGCTTCGTTCGACCCCACCACGAGATGCAATGCTCGCGGAGGCGACGAAAAGTCGAGGTGCAAGTCGGAAAAAGGCCCCCAGCGCAAAAGTTCAAGCGATAGAATCTTCACGGCGTCTCACCGTCGCCGAGAAGCTCGGGCAAAAGATAATCGGCCATTTCAGAAACGATGCGCCGAACGACATCCATGTCTTTGACGTTGAAACTTCCTAGATGCTGACCATACTCGCTTGGAAGCTTGGATCCGATTTCATCCAGCTCTTCGGCCAATTTGCCCAATTGTGCGTCGTCGTTTTCAAGCCAGCGCAACTTTCCGAGCAGCGCGCCGATGGGATCGTCCCGTTTGACGAGCGTATCCAAGTCGGCCATCGTGCGTGAGCGAATCGCCACTTTTTCAATCCAAACGTCCCCGAAGTCATTGGCAAGCGTGCAAAGCTCACCGCGAAACTTTGCCGGATCACGCGCTAGCGCCGCGTGCGCGCGCGACGCACCCGTCACCACGATACGCGCACAAAGCGCTCGCCCCGCAGCGGTATCGACTTCGCGCGCCAAAGCTCGACGACACAGCTCGAGCACGTCGTACGGCGTCGTTGCGGGCGACGCGTCGACCTGACAAACCGCCCAGCGAGCAACATCCAGAGTGCGATGTTCGACGGCCGTGATGCGGCCATCCTCGACCGTCACGAGCGTCGCGCCTTTCGGGCCCGTTTCGCGAGCATGCCTTCCCTGCAAATTGCCAGGAAAAACGATCCACGGTTTCTCGTGCAATATTTCGCGTTTGTGAATGTGACCGAGCGCCCAATAGTCGTATCCCTTGTTGACGAGCGCTCCCAAGTTGCATGGCGCATACGACGCATGCCCCTCGCGCCCCTCCGCAGCCGTATGAAGCAATCCAATGTTGAATTGATCACGGCGCGGTTGTGGATACGATTGCGACAAATCTTCGGTCGTTTCCACGCGTGCATAACCGCGCCCGTGAATACAAACGCCGATGTCTTCGAGCGTAATGGATTCGGCCCGAGAAGTAGACAATTCACGCACGCCCTCGGGCAAACGCAATATTTTGCTTTTCGCATCGTGATTGCCCCGCACGATGAAAACTCGAATCCCAGCATCACGAAGGCGCGACATCTGCCTAACGAAAAAAATGCCCGTGTTGTAATCCGTCCAATCGCCGTCGTAGAGATCTCCGGCAATGAGAACGAAGTCGACATTTTCCGCAATCGATTGATCGACGAGCGCCTCCAGAGCCTTGCGCGTGGCTCCGCGAAGTTTGTCCACGGGCGCTCCGTCGTAGCGATCAAGGCCGCAAAGGGGGCTATCGAGATGCACGTCCGCGGTGTGGAAAAACTTCATGCTCGGATGCGCAGGTATAGGCAAGCCAACGGGCGATGACAACGACGAAATTGATGCCGGGCCATGGTTTGTCCGCTCGCTTCGCGCGCGTGGGACGTGCCGTTTTGAAACCGGGCCAGAATTTGCACCCTCGCTTCGCGCGCGTGGGACGCGCGCTTCGCGAGGCCAGTCACGATGGGGGGCTCGCAGGCGGCTCTATAAGTCTTTTGGGTCTACGACCCAAAAGACGAGCCGACTGCTCTGCCCCCCATACCCCCCGAATTCGAATCGCAAGCAAGTCAAGGTTGCATGTCGCATTTTTTCGGCGCTTGCGGGGGGGCCCCACTGTTCGAGCCCGCGAAGCGGGCGAGTTTGGGGTCCCGCGAGTGCCGAAAAAATGCGATGCGACCGGGCGTGCGAAAAATGCGACCTGCGACCGGACGCTTACTCCACCGACTGCGCCGACTCGATCGCGTCCGCACGACGCTCACGAATGTTCGTCGCCAGAACCTTCTTGCGCACGCGCACCGCATCCGGCGTCACTTCGACGAGCTCGTCAGCGTCGATCCACTCCATCGCCGTTTCGATCGTCAAAAGCCGCGGGCTCGCCAAAAGGACGTTTTCATCCTTGCCATGATTGCGAATGTTGCTGAGTTTCTTCTCCTTGATGACGTTGCAATCCGTGTCGTTCGGCCGATTGTGCTCACCCACAATCATCCCCTCGTACACTTCGATGCCCGGCACGATGAAGAAATTGCCGCGAGGCTGAAGATGATGGAGCGCATAAGGCGTCGCTACACCCGCCCGATCCGCCACGATCGCACCCGTGGGACGACGCATCATGGGACCACCCCACGCGATCCATCCGTCGAACATCGTGTTGAGTAGCCCCGTTCCACGCGTTGCCGTGAGGAATTCCCCGCGAAACCCAATGAGACCGCGCGAAGGCACGCGAAATTCGAGACGTGCCCGGCCAAACCCAGGGTTGGTCATCTTCACCATGCGCCCGCGACGCGTGGACAAACGCTCGGTGACGATTCCGACGTACGTGTCCGGAACATCGATGACCACGAGCTCCACAGGTTCGCGAATTTCACCGTCGAAGTCCTTCGTGATGACCTCGGGATTCGAGAGCTGCATCTCGTACCCCTCGCGACGCATCGTCTCGACCAGGATCGCGAGCTGCAGTTCACCACGTCCGAGCACGAGGAACGTATCGGGCACCTCGGTCGCCTCCACTCGAATGGCCAAGTTCCGGCGCGCTTCGCGCTCGAGGCGGTCTTTCAAGTGGCGACTCGTCAAATATTTCGACGTCTTCGCCTTGCCCGCGAAGGGCGACGTGTTGACGCCGATCTTCATCTTGATCGTCGGTTCCTCGACGACGATTCGCTGCAAAGGCTCCGGATGCTGCGGATCGGTGATCGTATCGCCGATGTTGGCCGTCTCGAGCCCCGCAATCGCCACGACCTCGCCAACGGAAGCACCGTCCGACGTCGTGCGCTTCAACCCTTCGAACGTGAAGAGCGCCTTGACGTTGCCTTTGGTGATCGCGCCATTTTCTCCGACGATCGCAAGCTCATCGTTTGCCTTGACAGACCCTCGCGCAATGCGACCAACGACGAGCTTGCCGACGTAGTCGTCATGCGTCGTGTTGCAAACGATGATTTGCAAAGGTTCGTCCACGTTGCCCGACGGCGCCGGAACCCGCGCGAGGATCGTTTCGAAGAGCGGCACCAAATTCGTCAGCTCGTGCTCGATCTCGCGCTTGCACTGCCCAAGCTTGCCGATCGCGTAGACGACGGGAAAATCCGTCTGCGCATCGCTCGCTCCGAGATCGCAGAAAAGATCGAAGACCTCGGAGAGCACTTCATGCGGACGTGCATCCGAACGGTCGATCTTGTTGATGACGACGATGACCGGAAACCCTCGCTCGAGACACTTCGACAGAACGAAGCGCGTTTGAGGCAACGGGCCTTCGGCAGCATCGACGAGCAAGAGAGCTCCATCGGCCATCATGAGCGTGCGTTCGACTTCTCCGCCGAAGTCCGAGTGTCCTGGCGTGTCGACGATGTTGATCTTCACGCCTTTCCAGCGGACGCTGGTGTTCTTCGCGAGGATCGTGATGCCTCGTTCGCGCTCGAGGTCGTTCGAGTCCATCACGCGCTCGGCAACGACTTCGTTGTCCCGAAACGCTCCCGCTTGGCGGAGCATGTGATCGACGAGTGTGGTTTTGCCGTGGTCGACGTGAGCGACGATGGCGATGTTACGAAGGTCCTGCCTGGGCATTTTTGCGGGCGGCCTACTAGCACGCACTTTCGGACATGGCGAGTCGACCTACGCGACGATCGTCGGAAGAGCTTGGCAAGCGTGGAGTGTTTCGGTCATCGTGCGCGCCGTAAATGGTGCACCTGGACGTATTGCGACAACTCTGCGAAGAGTTCATCCCGTTCAACAAGTGGCTTGGCGTCAAGGTCGAGCACATCGATCGTGGGCACATCACGCTGAGCATCCCGTGGCGCCCCGAATTCGTGGGAGATCCGACGGTGCCGGCACTTCACGGAGGCGTGATCGCAGCCGTTGCCGATGCAGCCGGTGGCGTCGCCGTGTGGACGGGGCTCAAAAATCCAGCATCGAGGTTGTCGACGGTGGACTTGCGCATGGACTACCTCCGGCCCGGTCGAGAAGAAAAGCTCATCGCCGACGCGAAAGTCGTGCGCGTCGGAGCGCGTCTCGGTTGGGCCGACGTGCAGTGCTTTCATCCGAGCGCCGAAACGGAGCTCGTGGCTTCGGCGCGTGGCGTGTACGCGATCAAAAATCCGAAACAACCGCGCGCGGACGGATGATGCGGAGACTTGGCCCTGCCTAGAAAATCGCGGTAACTCTGAGTGGATGCGATTCTTGACGTTGGCGCTTTTCGGGTGCCTTTCGGGCGCCGCATGCGTGACCGCGGCGGGTCAGTCCTGGGTACAAGGCGAAGGTGACCCGACCGAAGGTGTGGAGCACCGAGGTTGGTCCGCGCCTCGAAGGACAAACACTTCGACGCCGGAAGAAAATCGCACTGCGCAAGGAACGCTCGCCACGGCCTCGCCTGCCGCGACCCCATCGGAAGAACCGGCAGAGCTCGTCTTGCAAGGATCGGGCAAAGGCTTGGATTTTCGGGCTGGCGAGCGGTTTCGCAACACGTACTACGACTTTCCCAAGGAAGACGCTGGGACGAAGGACACCGCGCTTTACGACGCCACTTGCAAGCTCATCACCAACGTCACGCGGGACTTCCACGATCGCCTCTGCGTGCAAGGCAGCGGAAGATTGTCCACCGGAGAAACGGTCAGCTTTGCGAAACGCAACTGCGATTGCGCGGAAATATGCCCTCGCACCAATCAAAAAATTTGCTTCGAACGCCTCGATCCGGCGCGGTTTCCCACCGGCCGAGGTGCATTGGGCAAGCCCATCACGCCCTTGCGATCGGTGGCCGTCGATTCGTCGGTGATTCCCCTGGGCACCATCCTTTTCATTCCTGAATTCAAGGGATTGGACGTGCCCGGTGGAGGTCGACACGATGGCTGTTTCATCGCCGAAGATCGAGGTCTCAAGGTGGTTGGGCGACAAATCGACATCTTTACGGGAGACCCGAATGTCACGACGCAAGTGAACGCGAAAGTACCGTCGAACAAGGGCGTGCGTGTCTACCCCAACGATCCACGGTGTCGCTCTCTGTAGTTTGAATCCAGGCCAGGACTTGCACGCTCGCTTCGCGCGCGTGGGACGCGCGCTGCGCGAGGTTTTGTTTACGATGGGGGGGCCGAGGCTCGCCTCCCGGTGTTTTTGCGCTTCGCACAAAAACACGGCGAGGCTCGGCCCCCCCATACCCCCCGAATTTGCCTTATTTCAAACCAAACGGTGCACTGGCCCATCATCAAACACGCACGTTGCGGTTTAAACAGGCTCCTGGCATTCTTGAACTGCTAGCGAAACGCTCCATGCCTGCCTTCACCGCAGCACGCACCGTGCTCGACGTCCCCAAAGGGCAAACTCCGGCCGCCGAAGGGACGCTGGGACAAACCCCGCTCGTGCATCTTTACGTATACCTGCTCGACAAAAGCCTGACAGGTACGATGGTGCTCACGCCGCCGGCGGGCTTGACCGTGGGGCTGTTCGTTCAGGACGGTGGTCCAACGCGGGCGCAACTGCGTGATGGAGTGCTTGCAGAAGATCGCGCAACGCTCGAGCGAGCGCTCGTCGACTTGTGTTTGTTGCCGGTCGACACGCGTTACGGATTTTATCCGCGCGAGGACTTTTTTGCGGCGACGGGAAGCACGCCGATACGTATCGAGCCTTTGGCGACGATCATGGCGGCCGCGCGGGCGTGCGGGGCCAGTACGTTTGCTTCGTCGACGTTGCGCAAAGTCGCAAAAGCGCCGGCGATCAAGCTTGCGAGTAACGCTGCGCCAGAACGATTCCGGCTGTCGCCGGAAGAACGAGCGCTCGTCGAACGATTGCGAAAGCAAGCCCTTTCGCTCACGGACCTCATTACGACGAGCGGCGTGCCCGAACAAATCGTACGTGGCGTCATCTATGCTTTGACGATTACACGCCACCTCGATTTCGGCATTCCGGCGCGTCCTCCCGTGGGAATCGATGTGCTTCCGAGGGCCGCAGCGAGCTCGGCCGGATCCTCTTCGAATACGGGAGGGATCACGGGCGTCCCCGCATCGTGGACGCCCATGCGCGTAGGCGCGGCGGCAACGGTTGCCGCAGACGCCGCCGTGCCACGCATGCGACTGTATTCCGAGCCGGAAATGGTCGAAGCTCCGCCGTCGTCGAAGGTGCCTGCATCGCATCGGGCAGCCGAGCCGGTTTCGAGTGACAAACGGCGTGCCGATCTCGAAGCGAAGCTCGCCAAATCCACGAGTGAAAATCACTTCGAAGTGCTTGGCATCCATGAAAATGCCGCCGTGCTCGAAATTCGCGATGCCTATTTCGGAATGGCGCGGATGTTCCACCCCGACAAACTTGCGGACATGCCCGACCTGAAGCCTCGGGCCCAAGCGGCGTTCGCTCGCATCACCGCCGCGTACAACGAGCTTTCCGATGACAAGCGCCGAGCGGCCTATTTGGCGAAACTGAAAGCCGCGGCGGAAAAGCCGGGAGCGCTGCCCGAGCCATCGAACGCGGAGGAGCAAGCAGCGGTAAGTCGGGCGGTAAACGCTGCATTCGAGGCACAAAAGGCCGAAGTTTATTTGAAGAAGAACGAATTGACGACGGCGGAAGCGCACGCGCTGCTCGCCGTAAAAGCTGACCCGGACCAACCCGCGTACGCAGCGCTCCTCGTGTGGATTCAAGCTCAAATGCGCCCCGTCCCCACGCTCGAGGAGGGAAAACCGAGCCATGTTTACGATGATCTCATTACGTCGCTCGACCAAATTCTGAAGAAAGAGCCAGACTTCGAGCGGGCGCTCTATTATCGCGGCATATTGCTTCAGCGCTCCGGTCAGGCCGATCGAGCTTTCAAAGACTTTTCGCGTGCCCTCGAGTTGAACCCGCGGAACATCGAAGCTGCGCGTGAAGTTCGGCTCTACAATTTGCGCCACAAGACCGAAGACAATACGCAGGCCAATCGCGGCGGCGGACTGCTCGGCAAACTCTTCAAGCGTTGACTGCCCGTCATCGTGACGCGGCAGCCGCGGCACCAATCACACGCAAACTCCGACAAACCGCCTCGTCTTGGCATGGGCCCACGCGCCCCCCGTGCACCGTCCACGGAATTGGGTGCACGAGCGACGCGTCGCGTACGTCAGGGCCACGCCATGGCCCAAGCGCCCGCGGCAGACCGGCTTCACGCTCCTCCGCGGACGGCAACGAAATGGTAATTTGCGGCAAAATGCCCACTTTTTGCACGGGCGTTCCGTCCGGCAATGCGAAAAGCAGCGTCGTCAATCGAAGCACGCCAGCATGAGCTTCGTCGTCGAGATATTCCTGCGCGCAACCTTTGCCGTACGTCCGATCGCCCACGACGACCCCGCGACGATAACTCGCAATGGCCCCCGCAATCATTTCGGCAGCGCTCGCGGAATCGCCATCCACGAGCACGCCAAGAGGCCCCGTCCAGCGATGCTGGAGAGGAATCTCCGGTGCTCGCTCGATTTCAATGCCACCATCGCGCCGCCGCATCGGGAACAACGTCGCCCCCGGCAAGAAATGCCCCAATGCAGCAATCGCTCCGTCCGTCGACCCACCACCATTGGCACGAACGTCGAGCAACACGCCACGCGCATCTCGCGCAGCACGCACCCGCGCGAGCGCCGTCGTCATTCGGTCACCGAGATCGTCGGGCACGTCGTGAATGGCAATCACGGCCGCTCGACCGTCGCCATAACGAATCCAATCGACCTGCAATTCCTCGGCTTCGATCGCTTGCGACGGGACGTATTCGACCGGCGGAGGTTGCACGACGAGCTCGAGCGGCGCGGTCGCCCCCGAACGCAAAACCTTGACGGATACAGCCGGACCATGGGGCCCATCGGCAACGATGGCCGTCTGTTCAGCTTGCTCGACGCTCATCCCTGCAAGCGCGACACCTCGAACGGAAAGCACGACATCATGCTCTTGCAGCGGAGCGAGCGCGCCGTGATCGATGCGGACACCGAGCGCCGTACGCGTCATCTCCGACCAGAGGCGCAGCGGCGGGTGCGTTTCGAGGTCCAGGTCGTAGATGGAGATCTCTTCTTCGAGCGGAGCCCATGCACCATGCGCGTCGATCTGCGGGACATACGCGCGCACGGCCGCAGCGATCACGACACGCCCCCACGCTTCGGCGGACAGCTCCGGGAAAAGTCGATCCTGTGCGGCCGTGACAAACGGATCGAGTGACGATCCGTAGGCCGCTCGTGCAATGGCAACGTCGCGCCCGAGCTCGCGCGCGAGCTCTCGGCCGCTGCGCGTGATGGGGCCATCCTGAAATGGCCCACGACAAACCGTTTGCCATGCTTCTTCCGTCGTTTTCGGCGGCGCCCCTTCGAGCTCCAAACCCTTCACGAACGCAGCACGCAGCTCCTTCATCCAATCGGCAAGAGCACCTCCGACGGTGATCGCGTGCGGGCACGAGCTGGATGTCGATGTGTCTTCGAGCTCGCGCAAAAGCGCCTCGCCGTCGCGTTCGAAAAGCGATGCGATGGGGGCGTCGGGAGCGGCCGACCACAGGCCGTGCGGGTCGAGCCAGTCCGCAGCGCCGCCGGCAAACTTTGCGGCATCGACGGGTGCTGCGACAGCCGCGAGGTTGTCGCGCACCTGAGCGACGATCATCCGGGCCGATTCGCACGAAAGAGACGCGGGCGCACCCGTAGGCAGCGACAAGCCCCCACCTTGTTGCGTGCCACATTCGGCGCCCATCGCTTCGTCGTCTTCTTCTTCGGAGAAATCGAGGACGCGGAGCGACCAGAGCGCAATGCCACGTTCGGCGACCTTGGGCTCCTCCGTAGGTGGATGAGCCGCAAGCAGCGCCAATGCGGCACCACCGACGATGTACGGAAGCTTTTTTGCGTTACGCCTGCCCACGCGCCGTTCAGGCATACCACGACCCGCGTGCAGAAGTGAAAACGACGCCGAGCGATTTTGAACTCTCGGCCCAACGTGCTCGTGCCTCGGTCGCCGCGCACTTGTCCAGATCACGCAAACGTTTCGCTTCGTAAGGCGATCCCGTGAGGTTTGCGCGAATGGGCGCAAGAACTGCGGCGCTGACCAGCGATTTCTGCGCGGCACCAAGTCTGCATACAGCGTTCGCGCGCGCGGGCGATGTCTCGACCAACTGCGGCGGAGGCACTCGCGCACGCGCAAGGAGACACGACCATGGCCAGCCGCCAACGCGATGACGTTCTGTTCGGGATGCGCAAGGTCGAAGTCGAAAAGAAAACCCCGCTCACGCCTGCGCAGGAGGTGGAGCTTTCGGCACGCTGGCGCGATGGTGACCGAAGCGCAGGTCAGGAAATCGTCGAAAGGTGCGTGCCCTTCGTCATGACAATCGCGCTCGAGTACCGCAGGTGGGGCACGCCCATCGACGATCTCCTGCAAGAGGGCAACATCGGCCTGCTCAAAGCTGCCGAACGATTCGACCCGTCCCGCGGTTGTCGTCTCGTGACGTACGCGGCGTATTGGATCCGAGCGCAGATCCGCGAATACGTGGCGCAGCATTATCGCATCGTCAGGCTCGGCTCTTCCAAGGGCGAACGGCGCATGCTCCGGATTTATCGACGCACGAACGAGCGCGATCCGGACGTGCTCGCGGCACAAACGGGCCTTTCACGCGAGCGCGTGCTTTCGCTGCTCCCGGTGCTGGGCGCGCACGACGTGAGCTTGGACAAGAAAAACCTGGACGGCGACGCCCCGATCGACCGACTCGCATCGACGTCACCCACGCCGGAAGACGAAGCGAGCACCAAGGAAGAACGCAAGCACGTCAAAGCGGCCGTTCGGCAGGCGATCGCGGAGCTTCCTGCGCGGGAACGAAAGATCGCCGAGAGTCGCTGGCTCTGCGAAACGCCCGTGACGCTCGAACAACTCGGCGTGGACTTCGGCGTGAGCAAAGAACGCGTGAGACAGCTCGAAGAGCGAGCGAAAGAGCGCGTACGCGAACGGCTGATGGGGCTCGTTGCGACGTAGTTTTGGTTTTTCCTTGGAACACCAACAAATCGCGCTTTAGATCTCGATGACCATGCCTTCGCGTGCGGCGACGGTATTCGGAAAAAGCTCGCGCGCTCGTTTTTCCTTCTCGCGCACCATCGCATCCGTCTGGCTCGGATCGTGATGGTGCAGGACGAGCTGCTTGACGTTTGCAGCCGCCGCGAGCTCACAGCCCGCAACGAACGTCGCATGGCCCCATCCGGTCTTGGGTCCGCCACCAGCCTGCCCCGCATATTCTTCGGGCGTGTACATCGCGTCGAAAATGAGCACATCGGCGTCCTGAGCGAGGCGGCGCAACTTCGGATCGACGATCGCGTAATGCTCGGAATCCGTGATGTACACGAGCGACTTGCCTTCGTGCTCGATGCGGTACGCGTAGACACCGTTGGGATGATTGCCACGCGTATTCGACACGCGGACGTCCTGCTTCTTCCCGATGGAGATGACCTCGCCTTCGTAGAGGTCACGGAACGTCATGTTCGCGCCCATCTCCGACAGGTGTACCGGAAAGCTCGGATAGTCCATCTGGCCCGCGAGCGTTTCTTCGAGGGTGCGTGAAACGTTATGACCACCAAAGAGATGAATGATGTTCTTACGGACAAACGCGGGCGTGAAAAATGGAAAACCTTGGATGTGATCCCAGTGCACGTGGCTGAAGAAAAGCCACGCTTCGATGGGCATTTCAGCAAGCAGACTCTGGCCCAAGAGCCGCAGTCCCGTGCCGCCATCCAGAATGATCAATGTGTCGCCGGCCCGAACTTCGTAGCAGCTTGTATTGCCGCCATACTCGACCGTATCGGGTCCGGGCGTGGGGATGCTTCCGCGGACACCCCACATCTTTAGTCGCATCCTGATCGCCCTTCCGCCCCCACCGTGGTCCGATCTCTGGTGATAAATGGCTTTGGGCGGCGAGGTCAAATAAAAAGCCCAAGACATGACTTTCCTGATCGCGCGTCTCTTGCGGCGCTTGCGGCGCGACATCCACTTCGTTGCGCTCGGCCTGGCCTTGGGTTGACGTTCGGCTATGGTCGGCAGGATGCGGGAGCACGCCGACGCCATCGTCGTACTCGGATGCCGCGTGTTGCCGTCCGGGCGGCCCACGACGACCGCAGCTCGTAGGGCCGCAAGAGCTGCCAAGGCCTACCTCGAGGGTATTGCGCCGCACGTCATCGCGAGCGGAGGGCGCCGCTGGGGGTCGCTCATCGAGGCGGACATGTTGCGGCACGAGCTGCTCAGGGCGGGCGTTCCAGCGTCGGCTGTGACGCGCGAGCTCTGGTCGCTGACGACGCACGAGAACGCGATCTTCTCGGCGGAGCTACTTCGCCGCATGGGAGCTCGAAGCGTCGCGGTCGTGACGTGCGAGTGGCATGCGGAGCGTGCGATCGCGAATTTTCACGCAGCCGGTGTCGACGCTTGGCCTCTGCCCTCGGCAGGGATACGTCGAGGGATCATGGGCCAAGCGTATCGTTTTGGGCACGAACGGATTTGCACGTGGCTCGACGGTCGTGCAATGAAGCGCGCTCACGCGCTGACGCGTGTCCTTCGGACGAACCCGAAAAATGAGTAAAAAGCGGGGAGCTCGCGTCATGAGAACAGGTAAGGCCATACGCTGCTGCGCGCTCTTGGCGTTTGTCGGGGCAGCACCCTTTTTGGGGTGCACGTCACCCTCGGCCACAAGCGACGCCGGTGCAGATGCGAGCACCGATGCAAAGGCCCCGGTCGACGAAGCGAAAGAGCGCGAAGAAGCGCTTTTGCGTGCCGAGCTGCGAAGAAGCGCCGCCGAAGTGACGCCAACGGATCAGCAGAATCGATCGGTGAGCGTGCGGCGCTCAGCGGCGCGAGCGCTCGCGCGGATCGGCGGAGACGAAGCGCGACCGGGGCTCTTGCGAGCGCTTTCGGACGAAGATCCCGAGGTCGTCGCGTGGGCTGCGTACGGTCTCGGCTTTTCGTGCAAAGGACACGAAAAAGCAACGGTTGCGGCACTTGCAGCACGATCGTTATCGTTTGACGTGCAAGCATCGGAGGAAAAAGCAGTCGATGCGGGCGCGGCGTCGAGCGGTCGTTTGGATCCACAAACCGCGATGGCCCGTGCGATGGGGCGATGCGGGGCCGAAGAAAGCGAAGCAACGCTCGTCGCGTGGCTGTCCGGTTCGCCTGCACGAGCATCCGCGGCAGCTCTGGCGCTTGGGGACTTGGCGTCGACGAAAGAACGGCTGCGCGAAGAAACGCTCGCGGCCCTGCTCAACGTCGCGGCGGGCAGCGCATCGGCACCACCTGCGCCCGAGGGTCTGTTTGCGATCGGAAGATTGGAGCACGTGCCCGTGACCGTAATGGCGCGCCTCCGGGAAGTCGCTACGGCGCGGCTCGGCGAGCCAGGCGAGCTGCGATTGCTTGCCGTGAGAGCGCTCGGGCGCGCGGGCTCGGAAGCAGCGCCGGATCTCGATCGGGTGTTGCGATCGGCAGACGTGTTTTCAGCATCCGAACGAGCCGAAGCAGCGCGTGTGTTGAAGCGTCTAGGTTCGTCCGGACAACGCATTCTGCAAGCGGCGATCGGATCGCTCGTGCCAGCGTCGGATGCGATTGGTTCGACAGCGATGGGTGACGAGCTCGGGGTGCTTCTCGCAGCGCTCGGTGCGGTCGAAGCTCCGGGCAAGGCAACGAAAGAGCTGAAAGCGCTTGCTGCACTGGCTCCGCCGCCGTCAGCGCCGGCCGCGGTGCTTCGGCGTTTGTCCTGGATACGTTGCACGGCCGCGGCGCTCGTGGCTGGGTCCGATCCACGCGATCGATTGCTCGCCGCATGTGATTTGACGACGATGACGGAACAGCCGGCCAACGCAGCAGATGCGGGTCCCGGCGATGCAGGCACACCTGATGCAGGCGTGAAGCCGCCGGGGCAGCCGGGATCCATTGGAGCTCGAACGATTGTCCATGTGCTTGATCGAGCGCTGATCGAAGGGAAAAACCTCGCGCTCTACAAGACGTACGTAAACGGCGGTGATCTTCGAGCGAGACAAGCTGCCGTGGAACTGCTGGCCAAGCACGAGGAGCTTTCGGATGAAGCGAAAGAGATCCTCGAAGCAGCTCTCGCGGCGCCGGAAACGGGGCTCGTGGCAACGGCGGCGGGTGTCATCGCGGGCAAGCCGACGCTGGCCAACGAGCAGGACAAACCCAAGAAAAAGAAGCGCAAGAAGCCTCGTGATGAGGAAGGACAAGAGCGCTCGGTCAAACCGGCTGCATCGATCGTGAAGCAGCTCCTCGCGATCCTGGGTCGAGCGGACGCGGAGAACGACATCGAGCTGACGTCATCGGCGATGGAGGCGCTCGGTGCACTGGGGATTGCCGAAGCGAAACCGCGACTCGAGGAGCTTTGTGGTTCGTCATGGCCAGAGATCCGCAAACGCGCATCGAAAGCGTTGGGCCTGCTATCGAACAAAGCGCCTACGTGCGCGGCACCTCCAGGAGGAGGCCCGCTGCCGGCAGAAGCAACGCAGCCGGTAACAAGCGAGGTCACGCTGACGCTGGACACGGATGCGGGACAGATGACGTTGACACTGGACGGGCGCATCGCTCCGATGGCGGTCACGCGCATCGTGGAGCTTGCGCGGGCTGGCTACTACGACGGCATGGTGGTGCACCGGGTGGTACCCGGGTTCGTCACGCAGCTCGGGGCGCCGCATGGCGACGGCTACGGCGGTCCGGCGGGGAAACCGTCGCTGCGATGTGAAACGTCACCAATTGCGTTCGACACGCTGTCCGTGGGCATCGCACTTGCGGGGCGCGACACCGGGTCGAGCCAGTTTTTCGTGATGCACGGGCGGCACCCGCACCTCGACGGCCAGTACGCTTGGGTCGGCCGAGCGACCGGGTCGTGGGCGTCGTTCGTCGATGGAGACCTCGTTCGGAAGATCACGGTTTCACCGTAGCTGCAACGGCAAACGGAATTTCTAAAATCCTCGACAAAACGTTCGGGGAAACCTCACCCACGTTGGCGGTACGCATGGTGGCTCACTGGCGAAGACCTGGCGGCGCAAGCGCATTCCCGCCATGCGCCGTCAGTGCCTTGCCATACGTACCGCCAACGTGGGTGAGCTTTCCGCACGGTATTTTGCGGGATTTCGTCCCCGCACGACCTCACCCCGAATGCGCCCCTCGCTTCTTCTTCCCGTTCTTGCGGCGCAGCTCTTCGCCTTCCCCGTGACCCACTTGGAAAATGTGAAACCGCCCGCCCCGACTCAGCACGTCGCCCGGCTTGTGGCGTTCTCGAGCTGCCTCGATGAACCGTTGCTGCGCGCGAATCGGAGCCGCTCCCGAAGGTGACACCTTCGTATACCGACCATCCGCTTCGAGCGTCCACGTCTTCACGTTGTCGCTCGCAAGCACGTTGAGCATGTCCTCGGCACGCGCTTTGGCCACGGGATCCAAGAGCGGCACGAGCACTTCGACGCGACGCTGGAAGTTCCGCGGCATCCAGTCCGCGCTCGAAAAGTACACCTCGTCGTTGCCACCGTTCGCAAATCGGAACACGCGCTTGTGCTCGAGGAACCGGTCGATGATGGCGCGCACCGTGATGCGCTCGGACAAACCCGGAATGCCTGGCTTCAAGCAGCACACGCCGCGTACGATGAGGCGAATCTCCACGCCAGCCTGACTTGCTGCGTACAGCGCGTTGATGACGTCCACATCCACGATCGCGTTCATCTGCGCGACGATCTCGGCTTTCCGGCCCGCACGTGCATGCTCCGCCTCGCGCGAAATCAGCCCGAGGATCGCTTCGTGCAAACCGAGCGGCGCCACGACCAGACGATTCCACCTGGGCGGAGCGCTGTAGCCCGTGAGCAAGTTGAAGATGGACGTCACGTCCTCGCCGATTTCGCGGTTCGCCGTAAACAGGCCGACGTCCGTGTAGAGGCGCGCCGTCTGCTGGTTGTAGTTGCCCGTCGCCAAATGCACGTAACGCCGCAGCTTGTCCTTCTCGCGCCGCACCACGAGCAGCGCCTTCACGTGCGTTTTGAGCCCCAACAATCCGTAAATCACCTGCACGCCGTTTTGTTCGAGCGTTCGGGCCCAGCGAATGTTCGACGCTTCGTCGAATCGAGCTTTCAACTCGACGATCGCCGTCACCTGCTTCCCGTTCTCCGCAGCACGCGCCAGCGCCTTCACGATCGGTGAATCACCGCCCGTTCGGTACAGCGTTTGTTTGATGGCCAAAACGTTCGGGTCGTCCGCCGCGCGCGAGATGAACTCCACAACCGGATCGAACGAATCGTACGGATGATGCAAAAGCACATCGCGCTCGCGAATGACCGCAAACAGGTCCTCCGTATCGCGAAAAGCACTCGGAACATGCGGCGAGAAAGGTTCGTCCCGAAGCTCGCGCCGCGGATCGTCACCCACGATGGCCACGAGATCCGCGATGCTGAGTGGCCCCGATACGCGATACACATCGAGCTCCGGGTCGATACCAACGGCACGACACAAGCGCTGAACACTCGCCCCAGCTCCGCCCCCGCCACTGATCTCGACACGTACCGCATTGCCTCGATCGCGACGACGAAGCTCGGCTTGGATCGTTTCCAAAAGATCCTCGCCCTCCTCTTCGTCAATTTCGAGGTCCCAGTTGCGCGTCACGCGAAATGGGTAGGTTCCGCGAAGACGTGAGACCGGGAAAAACTCTTTCACGTGACGAGCGATCAAATCTTCGAGCAGGATGAATGCACGAGCGCACCCATCGACCCTCACGCGAATGAGGCGGCTCAGCATGGGAGGAACTTGGATCACGCCGAAGCCAGGTTCGTCCTCGTCATGTTCACGGCTGAACATGATCCCCAAGTTGATGCTCTTGTTGCGCAGGTGCGGAAATGGATGGCCCGGGTCGATTGCGAGCGGCGTCAGGATCGGAAAAATGTCGGTCCGAAACCGTTCGTCCTGCGCCGCGAGCTCGGTCGGGTCGAGTTCTTCCGGACGCACGATACGAATGCCCACGCGCTGCAGCGCCGGAAGGATCTCCGCGTTCCACAAGCGATACGCACTGTCGACCAGCGCATGCGCCCTGGCGCTGATGGCAACGAGCTGTTCCTGCGGCTTCAGGCCATCGGGCGGAAGCTCGGCGATGGTCCGGTGCGTTTGGGCTTGAAGGCCCGCGACGCGTACCATGAAAAACTCATCGAGATTCGAGAAAAAAATGCCGAGAAACTTCAGGCGTTCATACAGCGGGACTTCGGCGGATGCGGCTTCGGCGAGCACACGGCCGTTGAATTCGAGCCACGAAAGCTCGCGGTTGAGATAGTGCGCCGGATCGTACTGATCGGAAGGACCAGGCAGAAGCGACGATGTGCGGGCTGACGCGATCGGCGTTGCCTCGGGTGTGGGGGGTGTCTCGAACGTCACGGGGTCGAGTCTAGCAGGCTGGATCGCCGAGGTCAGGCTGTGGATGGGCCGCGTCCGCCCGCCATCCGTGCAAGCGCGCAGCGGAATTCTTTCTGCTAGTTTGAGCGCCATGGACATCTGGCGCTCGGCTGAGGCGTTTCGTCATGCCTGCGATGAAGCGCGACGTCGCGGCGAGCAAGTGGCGCTCGTTCCGACCATGGGCGCACTGCATCATGGACACCAAACGCTCGTTCAGGAAGCAAGCAAGCGAGCAGCGTTCGTCGCAGTTTCCGTGTTTGTCAATCCGACCCAATTCGGCCCCAACGAAGATTTCGCACGTTATCCACGGGACCTGGACGGCGACGTACGAAAGAGTCTGGAAGCAGGAGCTCGAGGCGTATTTGCTCCGCCGCCAAATGAAATGTATCCGCCTGGAGATGAAACGCGGGTTCGTGTCGGCGCACTGGCAAGCGAGCTATGCGGACCGCACCGACCAGGTCACTTCGAAGGTGTCGCCACGGTCGTGGCAAAACTGCTGATCGTCACTGGGCCGTCCATCGCATACTTTGGACGCAAGGATTATCAGCAGCTCAAGGTCATCGAACGCATCGTGAGGGACCTGTTCATTCCGGTGGAAATCGTTGGAGTTCCAACGGTGCGCGAAAAAGATGGACTCGCGATGTCTTCGCGTAACGCGTACTTGTCCGCGGACGCGCGAGCGCGTGCGACGGCGATCCCTCGAGGCTTGTCGGACGCAGCGCGAGCGTTCGCGGCGGGCGAGCGTCGCGTTCGAGAGCTCGTGCGGCTCGTGAGGGCGCGCGTCGAGCCCATTGCAGACTCGATCGATTACGTCGATGCTGCCGATCCGGAGACGCTGCGGGTGTTCGGCGGGGATCAAACCGCCCCGGAACGAACGCTCGTGGCGCTGGCGATTCGCACGAATGGCGCGCGGCTCATCGACAACATCGTTCTCGGGGAGGACCCGGCCCCAATCAAAAGTGAAGGCGAAGGAGATGTCGGCGATGCGTGACGGCGATGATGGCAACGACGGACTGTTTGTCGTTTTCGAGGGGATCGACGGTGCGGGGACGACGACGCAAGCCGCGAGGTATGCATCGTTTTTGCGCTCGCGGCGAAGGCTCGTGCACGTCACGGGTGAACCGAGCGGCGGGCCGATGGGCTCGTTGTTGCGGCTCATGCTGAAGCAACGCGTGAACTTGCCGTCACAACATCGAGAAGCGGCGCTCACGCTGCTTTTTGCGGCCGATCGAATCGACCACCTCGAAAGCGAGATTTGTCCGCATTTGCGAGATGGCTACGTGGTCATCTCGGACAGATACGAGCTTTCGAGTATCATTTATCAGTCGATTGGTATCGATGACGATGTCGAAAGGAAGAACTTCGTTTCGTGGATTCGCGAATGTAATCGATTTGCCGTGCAGCCCGACATCACCATCGTGATCGATGTCGATCCGGACGTCGCCGAGCATCGACGCAAGATGCGTGGCGGGGCAAGTGATCTTTACGAGGAGCCGGAGCTTCAGGCGCGACTGGCGCGGGCATATCTGAAGGCCGAAGATCTCATCGGCAAGGATCGGTTGATTCACGTCGACGGAAACGGTGACGTCGATAGTGTGACTGCGGCGGTCGCGAAAGCGCTTGCCGAATACGTTCGAGCAGCTCCATAGAAGAGTTCGTCACGTCCACACCCCACTAATGAAATTCGACGCATTGTCATCCCACTCCGCGTCGAAATCCATCAAAGTGCACCATCCTCGCTCGCGGTCGGGCTTGGCAATTCATGCTTATTGCCTGAACGTGCCGATTTGCCCGATTTTACAATTTGGCAGGGGGTGCCATGTTTTTCCAATTGCGAAGCAATGCCATCAGGAGCTGCGCGTTCGGTGTGTCGTTCGTCCTCGTCAATCACTTGGCTTGCAGTGCGATCACGGATGACCGCGCCACACCAGCGGCCAATTTGACGATCGCCGGTTCTGGCGGGGCAGGCGGTGGAGGCGCTGGCGGAGCGCCGCATTCGGAAAATACCGGAGGAGGCGACGATCTGACTTTCAATCCGGGCATGCCCACCGAGGAAGAGCTCGATGCTTGTGCCCAAACAGGAAGCGCAGCGCAGCCCGTGGATTTGGATATCATCGTGCTCCTCGACCGTTCGGGAAGCATGTACGGTGCCAATTGGCTCGGTGCGACGACCGCGTTGAAGCAATTCGTCCAAGATCCTGCGTCGGACGGCATTCGCGTAGGAATCCTCTACTTCCCCATCGATACGCCGCCCGACGCGTTCGTCTGCAATCCACTACATTACCAGAAGCTCTCCGTTGCGCTCGACGTCCTGCCTCAAAATGCACCGGCTTTGGTTGCTTCGATCGATTCACAGTTGCCCAATGGCGGATCGACCCCGATGTACGGAGCGCTCGAAGGAACGTTATGGGCAGCAGCCCAAGAACAAATGGCGCAGCCGAATCACAAGGTCATCGTCGTCTTCGCCAGCGACGGCGATCCCAATAGTTGTCCAGCGCAACAAAACAACATTGCCGTCATCTCCCAGGCCGTCAAGACCGCGTACGAATCCAGCTCCGTCGAGACGTACGTCATTGCAATCAACGGCGCGAGCATTCTGAACCTCGATCAAATTGCGGCCGCGGGTGGAACGGGCAAAGCGTACGACGTCACGGGAAACATCAATCAATTCGCGCAAAAAATGGCGGAGATTCGAGCCACCGCCTTGGCTTGCGAATACGTGATCCCCACTCCGCCCGGAAACGAGCCTCTCGAGCTCGACAAGGTGGTCGTCAAACACGTGGCGGACGACGGCACGCAAACCGAAATACCTCATGCCGACAACGTAAACGATTGTGGGCAATTGCCCGGATGGTATTACGACGATCCGATCGCCCCAGAAAAAATCAAATTGTGCCCCGCATCTTGCGACTTGGCGCGGCAAGACAAACAGGGCCGCATCGACGTCTTCTTCGGATGCAAACCCATCATAAACTGATCAAGGCTTCTTCTTCTTCAAGTCCTCGAGCGCCTCGCGAAGCTCGTCTTCGGTAAACGGCATCTTCGCAAGCGCCGCTTTTTCATCGGCAAGCGCCATTTCGAGCGCCCGTTCGGCCTCACGCGCCCGCGATACCCACGCCGATGATTCCCCCGTACGATCCGCCATGCGCACCGTCCCCTTCATCATGTCGAGGCCCTTTTCGAGAAGCACACGATACCGAAGCCGCATCGCCCCCTCGAAGAGTTGCTTCTTTCGTAACGTATCCGCTTGCTTCGGCGGAGGCGCTTGCATCACGTCTCGATACAAATCCTGATAAAGTTGCCCCAAACGGTATCCCGCCATCGCCGTCCAGCGTGCGTCGAGGCTCCGCATTGCGTCCGTGTACGCGCGTTGCGCATCGAGCAACCCCTGACAACGCCGCTCGAGCGTTTCGCCATAATTGGCAGGCGACGGAACGAATACGATTTGCTCGCTCTTCTTCCGACGGACCTCGCCCAGGGCAAACCATACCACGGCAAGCTCGATGGGCGGTTTGCCCGCCTCGCCAAACCTTTCCCGCTCGATGATGTCCCGCGCAATCGACACTTCCCGCAATGCCTCGTCCACCATGTCCTGCTCGACGAGCCCGAGACCGCGCATTCCTCGCACTTCCACCATTTCGAGCCGCGCGAGATCCGTTCGTAGAAGGAGCCTGTCCATAACCGCCACGAGCTCGCTCCATCGCTCCACGTGCGCGAGAATGCGCCCCGTGCGCATGAGCGCATTGCGCTCGAACGCGTAGCCCGGAAAGCGCCGAAGCACTTCACGAAGACGCGAAAGCGCATCGTCCCAAGCGCCAAACGATTCGTACGCAATGGCCGCATTGTACAAACACGGCGCCTCGACGTCCGTACCCGGTCTCGCCTTGGCGAGTTTGTCGAATATCTCCGCCGCCGTTCGATATTCGCCCGCCAAAAGCAATTTCTGCGCACGCTCGAACTCGGCCTTGATCTCTTCGTCCCCGAGCGGCGTCACGACGACGGTCGGCACTTCGATCACCTGCTCGGGCTTCTTGTCCTTTGCCGACTTCACCGAGGACGACTGCCCGGCAGGCGTGCATGCAGCAGGCAACGTCAACATCGTGACGATCAACATCATTGGCGCGCGAACGAGCGCATCGTGGACGAACCCCACGTCGCGGTGTTGCAATGCCCCTCGACGAACACCACGGTGAAAAGAGGATCCTGCCAGCACGAGTCTAGGATATTCTCGAAGTCTCATGAGCGCTCGCCCAGGGTGCGGTGAGTGGCTCGGTGGACCAGCAAGCGGGCCCATCGCAACGCGCGGGGCCCCATCTGGAGGTGGGCATGACGAAGCAGGTTCAGTTGTCGCAAGGAGCCGAGTCTGGGGCCGACCGCCTGAGCGAAGTGGAGGCGCTTCACCGATCGCTCGATGCACGGATCCAAGAGCTCGCACGCCGCGTCTACCTGACACCCGCCGAGCAAATCGAAGTCGCCGACCTCAAGAAGCAGAAGCTGAAACTGAAGGACGAGATCCACGCTCTTCGCATGGGATCGTCCTGATCAGGTAAGCGTGCTTTTTCCGCGCCTACTTGGGTGACCCAGCCGGAGGAGCTGCTGGCATGGGCGCGCCAGGCGGAGCTGCGGGCGCACCAGGCGGAGCTGCTGCAGACGCATCGGCAGGTGGCGTCGCTGCACCATCAGCAGGCTTCTTCTCGTCCTTCTTTACGTCTTCTTCGAGGCTTTCGGCCCCACCGTAAACGTCCTTGTTCAGATCATCGAGCGACTCTGTGAGACGCGTCTTTTCTTCGGGCGTGAGGCCTCCGGGCGTCTCTTTTTCGATCGCTGCGGCGATGGCGAGCCAATGGCGAGCGTTTGTCCGGTACGCCTTCTTGGGATCGGCCGCTCCGCCGGTCACGTTGGACGTCAGCGACGAGCCGGCGAGTCGATAGTCCGTCATGCCACGCAGGTACGCGTATTGTGCTTGTTCGCCCGTGGAGAGCGAATCGATGTCGGGTTCGAGCACGCGGAAGAGCGCGAGTGCTTTCTCGTGCTGGTTGGCGTCGTAGTGAGCGCGCGCTCGCATGAGATCGTCGTGATACGTCGCGCAGCCCAAAGCAGCGCTGCCGAAAACGATGCAGCCAACGAGGGCGATTTTGGACGCGGTCGAAACGAGCGAAACCGAGCGACGCATGGGCGGAGGTTATCGTTGCCTGCGCCAAGCGATCAAGAGCAGAGTCGCGAGCCAGGCGAGAGGCTGTGCTGCGGTCGTGGAAGACGCGGCGCCGGGGAGCGAGCAAACACACGCCGAAGCACTTCGTTCAACGGGGCGCGGCGTGGTGGATGCCGGTTTTTCGTCAGGCGAATTGCACGACCACTTCTCGAGACCCTTGAACGAGCAGCGCTCGATGATGCTGCCGCTTGCCCTTCGAGCGTCGATGCTCACGGTATCTCCGTCGACGGCGACTTCGAGGTAGTGGTTCACCGACTCGAACTTTTGCGTTTCGGGAGTGCCTTTTCCGCGCGAGTAAAGCGGTGCCCCCGCGCCTCCGGACACGATGTACTTGATGCCTTGCCCCTCGCCGCGGTCGTAGAGGTGATCGTGCCCGGCGAGCACGAGGCTCACTTTGTGGTCGCGCAAGATGTCGACGATTCCGTTGCGATGCAGCCGGACGTTGTTGCCATGTCGGCCGCTGGAGAACGGTCCGTGATGGAGGACGACGATGCGATGCACGAGCCCGGGTTCGTTCATGGCCGATGCAAGCTCGCTCTTCAGCCACTCGCGCTCGTCGCCCGTCCACGTGTCCATGGCGTTGAGCATGAAGAACCTCGTGTTCGCCCAACGAAACGATCCGTAAAGATGGGGGCGCTCGCGTCCGTCGTCTTCGACGCTGGCGAAGTACCGCAAAAACGTGACTTGCCCCGTGGGATCGGGCGTCGTCAGCTCGTGGTTTCCGACGGCGACGAAGATGCATCGACTGGCGAGGAGCTTGTTTTCGATCTGGAAAAACTCTTGCCACTCGCTCGCGTTGTCGCCCGTTTGCACCATGTCGCCGGTGTGCACGAGGAAATCGGCGGGAGCTTTTTCGATCATCCGCACGATGGCGGCGTGCGTCGAAGCGTCGGATCGGTTGTCCCCGTAAACGACGAACTTGAATGGCTTGTTTTCCGCGGGGGCCGTGGTGAAACTCGCCGAAGCGCTTTCCGTGCCGCTCGCCGTTACTTTGTAGTCGTAGGTCGTGCCTGGCGACAAACCATCGATGCGTACCGAGTGAAACCGCTTGGCGGACTCGGACGAACGCGTCGCTTTGAAATTGGCCGGCCCCGTGACGTCGATGGTCACGGTTTCGGGCATCGACACTTCGAGTTTGATCGTGACGGCCTTTTGGCCGAGCGCTTGCAGATAGGGGCCCTTCGTGATGGACGCCGCATGCGCTGGGTCAGGCCCGATCGCGATGACCGCGCCGGCGACAAACGGGCACGCGATACGTGCAAACCGCGTCCACTTGCCTATCGAGAAACGCTCCGCGCTTCTTCTGCTACTGCCACGCGTCACGCCTTCGAGAAGCGTCGCCGTGCCCCCGCGCGATCCAACGCGGAACTTACTGTAAGAATCCGTCGACATTACGCACCGTCATTGGCATGATGCACGCCCTAGCCGTCGGAATCCAGGGAACGCATCGATGGTGCAGCAAGCGGATGGAGAGCCCAAAGAAAACTTCGGGATAGTTCCGCCCGCAGCTACGGAAAATCTGCCACGTCAGTTCGGCAAGTACACACTTCTGCGCCGACTCGCATCCGGCGGAATGGCCGAAATCTTTCTCGCGCTGCAACGTTCCGCGGGCGGCTTTGAAAAGCTCATCGTCATCAAGCGCATCTTGCCGTCGATGAACCAGGACAAAGCGTTCATCGACATGCTGCTGCACGAAGCGCGCGTTGCAGCGTCGATGTCGCATCCGAACATCGTGCAGACCTTCGACGTCGGTCAGGTCGACGGCACGTACTTCATCGCCATGGAGCACATCCACGGTGAAGACATTCGCTCGATCGTGCGGGCGATGCGCAAGAAGAACTTGTCCGAGTTTCCGCTGGAGCATGCGGTGGCGATCGCGACGGGGATGTGCGCGGGTCTCGCGTACGCGCACGAAAGGCGCGACCTCGAAGGGCGGCTGCTCAACATCGTGCACCGCGACATCTCGCCACAAAACATCGTCGTCACATTTTCCGGCGACGTGAAGATCGTCGACTTTGGTGTCGCCAAGTCTTCGTCGCAGTCGGGCGAAGACACCAAAGACGGGCAGCTCAAGGGCAAAGTTCCGTACATGTCGCCCGAGCAAGCAGCGGGCGGCAACATCGATTGGCGCAGCGACATCTTCGCCGTGGGCGTGCTTCTTTTCGAGCTCTCGACCGGAAAGCGTCTCTTCAAAGGCGCGAGCGAGTTCGAGACGTTGAAGCTCATTTGCGACAAGGAGTATCCGCATCCGAGCGCGGTCAAAGCTGGGTTCCCTCCGGCGCTCGACCGCATCATCATGAAGGCGCTCGAGAAAGACCGCGAAAAGCGGTACCAGAGCGCGCGTGAGATGCAGAGTGATCTCGAAGCGTTCATCCGTGAAGAACGCATTCCGGTTTCGCAGATCAGCCTCACGCAATGGATGCAGTCGCTGTTCGAGGACAAACTCGCACAGCAGAAAGAAGTTCTTCAGGACGTCAAACAACTCGCCGACATCATCGCGATGCAGCAAGGCGCGTCGTTCGAGGGCCTAACGAGCCCAGGCACGATGTCGGCCACGGGCGGTACGACGACTGCGCCCAAGCGCTCGAGTGTGGGGCTTTGGATCGCGCTGGTTTTGGTGACGGGAGCTGCCGTGGGCGGGTTCTTGTACATGCGGCAGCAAGCGGCCGAGCGTGATGCTGCGAATGCGGCCCTGTTGAACAAGCAAAACGAAGTCAAACCCCCGGAAGTCAAAGGGTCGCTCGAGCTGAAGTGCGGCGGCAACGAAGGTTGTGCCATTTGGATCAGCGGGGACCTACGCAAAGATGTGACGCCCGCAGTGATCGACGGCTTGCCGCTCGATACGGACATCCAAGTAAAACTCACGCAAGAGGGTTTCGAGGCGTTCCGCGAAACGGTGAAGCTCACGGAAGCTCAGCCCAAGCGCACGATTCAGGCCGTCATGAAGGCCGGTTCGGTGACGGTCGTCCTCAAGATCATTCCGCTCGCCAACGTGTGGCTCGACAACAAGCCGCTCAAGGGCAACCCCACCAAAATCGAAGGGCTCAGCGCGGACGAAGAGCACAAGTTGGTGTTCCAAGCAAATGGGCACGTCCCCAAGACGATCACGTTCACCGCCAAACAGGGCGAAACGAAACTCATCCAGGAAACGCTCGCCAAGCTTGATCCGAACGCCAAACCGGGAGAACCGCAAGGCGGCGGCACGCCATCGGGAGGTGGCGGCGGAGGCACGGGCAAAGTGCGTGTGACGTCCAAGGGCGGCTTCTGCAGCGTGACGATCAACGGCACCGGATACGGCGCAACACCGGTCGAAGCGGTCGTCAAAGAAGGCACCGCGCGCGTCACTTGCAAGCCTGACGGCGGTGGAGCTTCGCAGTCGCAAGCGGTCCAAGTGAAAGCGGGCGAGGTCGCTCGGGCCGCGTTCAAGTTGAACTGACGAGCGGTCGCTTTCGGTAACGAAGTCGCGTCACTGGAAGGCCGTCGGCGATCGCACGATGCTCGCGCGGACTTCGCGCTCCGTACGGGTTTTCTTCGAGCCGCGCCGAACCTTCGACGTCGCCCGCAGGCTCGAACGCTTCGTGCGCTCCGATTTGCGCTTCGTACTGCGCGGCGCGTTCTTCGACGTCGGTCTGCACGTACAGCTCACCGCCGGGCCGCAACAAGCGCGCGAGCTCTGCAAGCAGCTCGGGGTTCATGACGAGACGCTTGGTGTGTCGCTTTTTCCACCAGGGATCGGGAAAGTGCAGGAAAAACGTGTCGATCGAGCCATCGGGACGCAGTCGCACGAGCGCTTCGCGCGCGTCCGCGTTGAGGACACGTGCGCGTTCGCCGAGACCTTGTTTTCGCAGTCGTTCATCCACGATGGCCGACCACTTCAGGCGAATTTCCAGGCCGAGCAGCCGGCGATCGGGCGCAGCCGCAGCGCGCTCGAAGAGAAAGCCCCCGCGCCCTGGACCGATCTCGATTTCGATTGGACCCTTGCCCGGCATGAGCGAATCGACGTCGACGTCGCCTTCGCCGGGAAAACGGGCTGCATGTGCGTAGGGATGGTTGGCTCGCGGCTGAAACACCATGGCGGGCGCAAAACAAGCACAGCGGCGCGCGGTTGGGTAGCGCTTGCGGTGATATCGTCGCGCCCGTGACGACGCCCGAAGGAGCGCCCGAGCAAGCCGAGACGGCTGTGACGAACGAGACGGCATTGCCCATCGCCGCGCCGACGCGACGAGCGCAGCAAGCCATGAAGCTCGTACGCGCGCTCGGTTCACGCATGCGTCCGTACGCCTTCGCACTGCTCGTGAGCGGCACGATCGGGTTCGTTGCGATCCGCAAGATTTTCGAGCGAGCGGGTCACCCTGCCCTACCGCTCGATGATTCCTTCATCCACTTGCAGTACGCGCGACGTTTGGCGGAGGGCGAGTTTTTCTCGTACGTCGCTGGCGAAGGGTACACGACGGGCGCAACGAGCTTGCTCTGGCCGATCTTACTCGCGCCGTTTCATTTGCTCGGGCTGCACGAGCTGTCGCTCGCGTGGGGCGCTTGGTTCTGGGGCACGCTTGCGCATGCTGCGCTTGCCGTGGAAGTGATGCGTTTGTCGCGACGACTGGCGGGCCCCGAAGTCGCGACGGCGGCGCTTGCCATGAGCCTCGGGTTTGGCGGCTTCGCGTGGTTTGCGTGGAGCGGGATGGAGACGATTCCCTTCACGTGGTTGCTCGTGCGCACGGCGCGCGCGTCGGCGGAGCTCTGCGAACCCGACCCGGACAAACCGCCCGTTTCCCCGATGGAAGTCGCGCTGCTCGGCGTGGTCACGCCGCTCCTTCGGCCGGAAGGTTTGCTTGCTTCGGGCATCGCGTTCCTGGCGCTCGCGTTTCGCGCGCTTTCCGTGCGTGGATGGCGGAGCCGCCTCATGCCGCTCGTGCCGCTCACGGGCCCGCTCGTCGTTCCGGCGCTGCATGTGCTGTTTGCGGGTCATGCGACGTCGGCGACGACGATGGTCAAGTGGTTGCCGGCGAACCCCGCGTACGACCGCGCGGGAGCGCGTGCGTTCATTGAATCGAACGTGCGACTGCTCTTCACGAGCGTGCTCGATGGCGGCGACTGGACATGGCTGTTTGTCCAGGAGGGGCATCTCTACGTGGTGCTCCTGGGGCTCGGCGCGCTCATCGTGTGTGCGTGGCGTGAGCGCATTTCGATTCACGCCCTGTTCGTGTTCATCCTCGTCGTGGCGACGGTGCTCCCATGCACGTACTTGAGTTTCTTGTGGAACCGAGTGCGTTACGTGTGGCCGTTTTTCGCCACGCACTTCGTGCTCGCGGCGTGCCTTGCGCGTTTGTTGGGCGACGCCGTCCAGCGGTTTGGCAAAACGAACTTGCCCGTCGGCACCGTCATTGCGGGCGTGTTTGCCGGTGCGCTCGTGGTCAAACTTCCTCGGGCACTCGCGGATCTTGCCGAGAGTGCGCACGCGATCGATAGGCAACAGGTTGCGCTTGGATTTTGGGCGCGTGAGCACCTGCCCGCGGATGCGCGTATCGGCGTGAACGACACGGGAGCCATCGCATACTTGTCGAACCGCAAGACGTTCGACGTGTGCGGTTTGACCACGGAGGGTGAGGCGTTTTACTGGACGCACGGCGCGGGCTCACGCTTCGAGCACTACGAAAAACTGCCGGTCGAACGCCGTCCGTCGCACTTCATCGTGTACCCACAGTGGATGTCGTGCGAACCCGTTCTTGGCGACGAACTGCATCGAGCCACGGTCACGGATCAATCGATCCTTGGAGGTCATACGATGATCGCCTACGAAGCCAGGTGGGATCGCATGGGTTCGGGCGCACTTCCGCGCATCGCGTTGCCGCCCGAGGCCAAGGTGATCGACGAGATGGACGTGTCCGATCTCGAATCGGAAAAGGCACATGGATACGCGCTGTTCGGAGGCTCGGATCACGACAACGTGGCCATGCTCGGGGCTCCTCCTGGGGCGAACGTGCAGGAAGTCGAATCGCCTTTCGAAGTTGCCGATGGTGGTCGCCTGCGCCGACGTGCCGATAGCTTCGTCGCATCGTTCGCGCACCCGAACAAACCAGCGAAGCTCGTCATGCGCGTGTCGGCAGAACAGGACACGGAGCTCGTCGTGCGTGTCCGAGACGCCGAAGTTGGGACCACGATGATTCCCGGCGGCGAGTGGGTGGAGCGCGTGGTGAACGTACCTTCAGTGGGCGACCACGATGCGACCGTCGAGGTCACGACGAAGAGCGGCACCTCGACGTTCAACTCGTTTCACTACTGGATCGTGCAGTAGTCGTCACGGCGTGGTCGAGGCACGTTGCCTGGCCTTTTCTGCGGCGCGGTCGAGCGTTGCGGCGACGGCGCGTTGCAAGGCTCCAGGCTCGAGTTGCTTCGGTTTTTCCGGAGCAACCAGCGCGCAGACGCCCAAGACGACGAAGTAGAGCGTGGCGACTGCCAACAGCCACTTCAGCGCATCGCGTCGACGATACGGCTCGACTTTCCCTGCCGTCTCGATGTTCACGACACGAGCGCGGATTTGCACGGAGCCGAGCACGACGACGGCTCGATCACCTTCGGCGATGTCGAGATCGACAGGGCCCATGAGCAATCTGCCGAGGCCGTCTTTTCCATGCGTTCGTGCACGTGCTCGCGGGGGAACGTGCAGCCTGCATTGTCCGTCCACGACTTCCGCGACCATCGATGCGCCGCCGTAATCGCTCATCGGAATGTTCGCGATCGACGACTGCGCAGGACCTACCCAGCACGCGCCGCCTTCGAGAAGGTGACGCACACCGAGCACGTCGGCGCCACGCGTGGCGACGACTTCCAGGGCGCGTAGCGAGCCCACTCGCGCAGGCCTTTCGCACGGGACTTTGCCTTGTCGACCCAGTGTGCGTGATGCGCCGCCGACTTGCTTCCTCATGCGCACTCCTATCGAAGTGCATCTCTTGGGCCCGCACCTGGCGACCGGAAGCTCCGAACCGTAACGAGCTTCGTCTTGCGCGATGGACGGATCACGACAGGCGTTGTAGATCCGGCACGTGCGCAAGCGCTCTCTCGGTAAAACCGAAATGCAAGTCTCCGAGCTCGCCCTTGGTACCTGGGGCCTGTCCGGAGATGGCTACGGACCCATGGTGTTTGCCGAGGTCGATCGCGTCATCGACAAGGCGATCGCGAGTGGCATCAACCTCTTCGACACGGCCGATGTGTACGGCCGTGGAGCCATGGAGAAAAAGCTCGCCGAACGTTTGTCCAAGGACGACACCTACGTCGTCACGAAGATCGGCACGGACCTCGACAGCAAGCCTCCGCTGAAGCACTTCGATCCCAGCTACTTGCGAGAGGCGCTCTTGCATTCGCGAGACAGACTCGCCCGCGAGCCGATCGACATCGTGCTCCTGCACAACCCCACCGAACGCACGTTTGTCGAGACAGACACTGCTGCGTTCATGAAGGAAATGGTCGACGAGGGGTTCATCCGAGCGTGGGGGGCGAGTGTTGGCAGCGCAGCCGTGGGCACCGCAGCGATTCGAGCTGGGGCGCAGGTGATCGAGCTGGCGTACAACACGTTCATGGCTGCGGACCTTCACGCCCTTTCGGCGGAGATCACGCAGAACGGCGTAGGCGTTCTTGCGCGAAGCGTGCTCGCCCATGGGCTTCTGACGGGTCATTGGACCGCGGAGCGCGAATTCGAAGACGGCGATCACCGAGCACATCGTTGGACGCGTGACGACCTCAGGCTGCGCATCAGCCAACTCGATGCTCTCAGGCCAGCCATGCGTGACGACATCGCGAGCTTGCGTTCCGTGGCGCTGCGATTCGTTCTCGCAAACCAACTGGTCTCGTCCGCGGTGCTCGGGCCTCGTTCGGTTTTCCAGCTCGAACAGCTCGTGCGCGATGCCGGCGCGCCGCCTTATCTGAAAGACACGACCATGGTCGAGCTTGCAGGGCGTCTTGCTGCAGCAGGTCTCGACGTCTGACAAACGTATCTCGCGAGCCCCACACGACTGCGCGAGGAGGGAGCACATCATGCAGGGCGATTCCAAAGACACCGAGCTTGAACAGGTTCTCGAGATTGCCCGCGAAGCTGCCGCGATCGTTCGCGCGGTGTACGCAACGCCGTTTTCGGTGGAGATGAAGGGACCGAACGATCCCGTCACGCGGGCCGATCGCGAAGCCAATGCGCTCATTTGCGAGCGTATCGAGCAGCGGTTTCCAGGAGCTGCCATTCTCGCGGAAGAGAGCGTTCCGGAAAGCCCCGACGAGGTTGCGCGACTCCTTCAAAATGAACGTGTCTTCTTCGTCGACCCGCTCGATGGGACACGAGAATTTGCCGACAAGATTCCCGAGTTTGCCGTGATGATCGGTCTTGCGGTGCGCGGTCGCCCGACGCTCGGCGTCGTCGTCATGCCCGAGCAAGGCGATGCGTTGTGCGGGAAGCTTGGTGCACAAACGATTGCGTTTCGTGAGACTGCAAGGGGAGAGCGGCATCCGCTTCGCGTGTCCGAAGAGCATGATCCGGCGCAAGCGACCATGATGACGTCGCGTTCGCACAGGCCGCCCCTCTTGGATCCCCTCGCTGCGCGGCTGGGCGTGCACAAGCAACTGCCTTGTGGGTCGGTGGGGGTGAAGGTGTCGCGCGTGGTGACTGCCGTCGCGGAGATTTACGTGCATGCGGGCAGGGGCGTGAAGCTCTGGGATACGTGCGCCCCCGAAGCGATTCTGCTGGCAGCAGGCGGTCGATTCACGGACCTCGACGGGCAGCTCATCAACTACGCCGCTTCTGACATTGCGCTGCCGAACGGGCTCGTCGCGACGAACGCGGCGCTATTCGACAAGGTCCTCGAAGCCGTGGCTGCCGTGCGCTAGAGGCTCGTTCAAAGATGCGCGATCAAGCCAAAGTCGTGATCGTCGGTGGCGGCATCATGGGGTTGTCGATCGCGTATCACCTCGCGAAAAACCACGGCATCACGGACATCGTCGTGCTCGACAAGGGCTACCTCTGCGGTGGTGCGAGCGGTCGCAACGGAGGCGGCGTTCGAGCTCAATTCGGCAGCGAAGAAAACATTCTGCTGATGCGTGAGAGCATCCGCATGTGTCGCGATTTTGCGGCCGAAATGAAGATCAACGTGTGGTTTCGGCAGGGCGGATATTTGTTTTTGGCTCGTACGGACGAAGCTCGAAAACGTCTCGAAGCCAGCGTGAAGATCCAGAACGACTGCGGGCTCGGAACGAAACTTCTCGAACCGAAGGAAGCGAGACGCGTCGTTGCCGAGCTCGACACCGACGGCATTCTTTGCGCCAGCTACAATCCCGATGACGGTGTGGTTTTTCCGTGGCCCTTCGTGTGGGGTTACGCCGAGTGTGCAGCGGCGCTCGGTGTGGACATCGCGACGTTCACCGAGGTGACGGGGTTTCGCACGCACGGGCGACGGATCGAAGCGGTCATCACGTCACGCGGGGAGATTCGGACGAACCGAGTGGTCAACGCGTGTGGTGCTTGGAGCCCCAACGTTGCCGCGCTGCTCGGGGTGTCCTTGCCAAACCGCCCACATCGTCACGAGATTTGTTCAACCGAGCCGCTCAAGCCGTGGCTCGATCCGCTCGTCGCCGACTTGTCCGACGGCCTTTACTTTTCGCAGTCGATGCGCGGAGAAATCGTGGGGGGCATCTCGAACCACGATGTCCCCGAAGGGCTCGACATGGGTTCGTCGCATCGTTTTCTGGCGCTTTACGCCCGAGCGCTCACGCGCACCGTGCCGGTGCTCGGCCGCGTGAAGGTTCTCCGTCAGTGGGCGGGTTGCTACGATCTCACGCCGGATGCGAATCCGATCGTCGGGCCCGTCGACGAGGTGGACGAGTTTTACCAGGCGTCGGGGTTCATGGGCCACGGCTTCATGATGGCGCCGGTCATGGGCAAACTTCTTGCGGAGCACATCGCGGAAGGGACGAACCTTCCGATGTTCGAGCGCTGGAATTTGCGGCGGTTTGCCGAGGGCAAACTCTTGGCCGAGACGATGATCATCGGTTGAAGATGTTGACAAGGCGTCTGTCGTCGGTGGGACACACTACCGTTTCGTCGTCACTTGGAGCGACGTTGCATCGATTGCATCCATCGAATTGACACCCAAGTCCGTGGAGAATAGCGTGCTCGGCACGATCGCAAGCGGGTTGAGTCGCTTCCCCACTCATCCGGGGGGCTCGCCTTTCGGTGGGGACTGCGGCTTCTACGTTCCTGATCTTGCGATTGATTTCGTTACGCGCCGAGGTGGTTCTGGTTTCGCCGTCACTGCGGGCAAGTTCGCAACCAAGACGGGCATTGGAGCCATGCCGAGGCCGCTTCTGAGGGAGCACCGGAGGAAGACATGTTCCGCACAGCACGCTCAATCGACTCTACCCTTCGCTCACTGCTCGCGGGGGCTGCCCTTGCCGCGGGGCTGACCGTGGCCACTGGCGCCATCGTTGGCTGTAGTGGCGACGAAAACGACCCGATGACGCACGTGAAGAAGCTCTCGGATGCGGGCACGCGCGTACCTGCCGTCAGCCGCCTCGTGCAGTTCTTCGAAGACGCGATGACGAAGGACAACAAGGACCGCAACGGCGCGAACGTCAAGCCGCTGCTCGACAAGATCGTCGAACCGCTGTCGCAACTTTGCGTCGCTGGTGATCTCGACGAGAAGACGCAGTCGAAGGTCGTCAAGTTCCTGTCTGACGCACGCGATCCCCGCGGCGCGCCATGCCTCATCAAGACGCTCAAGGACTACAAGCCGGACAACACGGAAGAAGACGTGCGCGCAGCCGCTCGTGGCGTCGGCGCGATGAAGGCCAAAGACGCGGCAGGCCCGCTCTTCGAGGCGTTCACCAAGCTTCGTCACTCCAAACCCAAGGCATCGCTCATCACGCGTGACGTGCACGATGCGCTGCTCGACCTTGCGGATCCGTCGTGGGAGGCGCAGTGCGTGACGATGATCGGCAAGCCGATCAACGACCGCAAGGACATCAACGTCCTCAAGGACGAGTTCTACTGGCAGATCACCTGCTCCGAAATCCTTGGGAATTTGAAGGCTGCGAACGCGGTCAAACCGCTCATCAAGATCGTCTTGTCGCCGGTCAAAGCCGATGGCCAAGCAACGGCCATCTACGCGCTCATCAAGATTGGCAAGCCGGCCATTGCGCCTCTCGTCACGCTTCTCCAAGGCGGCGATGCGGACCTCGTCGAGTACGCGAAGCTCGAATACTTGAAGGCAAACCAAGGCCCCGATGGCAAGCCGCCCGAGGCTGCGACGAAGGCTGCTCCCACGGCGTACGTTGCGCCGGCCGCACTCATGCTCGGATCGATCGGTCGCGAAGAGGCCATTCAGCCGATGATCGACGCCATCGCGAAGGCCGACGAAACCGGCAAGATCGTCATCGGCCGCGAGCTGCTCAAGTTGCCGATCAACCAAGCAGCAGTCGATACCGTCAAGACGCTCTACGAAAAGACCTCGATCACGATGACGATCCCCCCGGGCGTCGGCGCTCGCGATCAGCTCCTCGAAACGATGGGCTACCTCTTCGACGCCAGCATGGTTCCGTGGATGGTCAAGCAGGCGCTCGACGCGCGAGGTGAAGACGGCGACGTCGAGCCGCTCCGCGCCTCCACGCTGCTCACGGTCATGAAGCTCATGAAGCATGATCAGATCGCGGACGTGGACAAACTTGCCGAATCGAAGATCACCGGCCCCGACGGCAAACCGTCGACGCTCGGCAAGGGCTACGAAAAAGAATACAAGATGACCAAGGACCTCTTGACCGAGTGCGCGGACAAACTCGACTGCTACTATAAGAAGCTCGAGGATCCGAACTCGCACGTCGGCGACAAGCAGTTCATCGGCATCAAGAGCGCGTACATGGTCGGCGTGCTCGGTGGCGAAGCCGCGCGTCCCAAGCTCGTCGAGCTTTTGCCGAAGATCAACAATGCTGCGGCGAAGTTCGTCACCGTGCAGGTCATCGACCGCCGTTCGGCCAAGGGTGACGCCACCATCGCCGCTTCGCTCCAGAAGATGGTCGACGAGGCGGATGCGACCAAGGACGGCAACAAGATCGCGTCGGTTGCGCCGTTCAAGACCGTCATCTATCGCCTCAACGCCCGCGCGCAGTAACGCTCCAAACCCTACCAATCGAGGGTTTCGTGCAGGCGTCGCGAGCGGTGCGAAGCTAGGGAGGACGGCGGTAGCGTACTTCGTACGCTGAGCAAGTCCGACCGACGATTCGCAACGCGCAGCAGCCTGCGCGAAACCCTCTTTTGATTTCAGGTACGCCTCCGCGGGCGTACCATCCGGACGCTTTATGGTCGTGTTCGAGGTAACTCAGGGGCTCGCCACGGGCCGATCGTTCGAGTTCAGCGACGAGATCGTTCACATCGGTCGCGCCCCCTCCAACGATCTCGTGCTCGACGACACGCACGTCTCTGGCCAGCACGCACGTCTCGTCGTTTCTGGCGATCGCGTCGTCCTGCACGACTTGGCCTCGACAAACGGCTCTTGGCGCATACGGGGCGGCGTGCGTGTCGTGATCAAGCCCGAATCCGGTCCTGTCGACATCGAATCTGGCGACATCGTCGAATTCGGCACGGGCGAGAGCGTCACGGCGCTGCGCGTCACGCTGTCGGACGATGCGGACAAGGCGCAAGTCGTCGCCGTGAGGCCGCTCGATCAGCTCGTCCCCGCGGCCGCCGCCATCGAGCAGGATCCGAATCGATTGGGCAAGCTCTACGCCGCGCAGAAGCGAATCGGCGCAGCCGTCGATCTGGATCAAGTCCTCATCGAAGTCGCCGATGCCGCGCTCTTCCTCGTGCCGATGGCAACGCATGCAACGGTGATCCTTCGCGACGACGAAGAAGGCCGCGACTCGTCATCGGCAGCCTACGTTCCGATCATGACGCGCGTCCGCTTGCCAAGCGGCGTTGGTGGCCCTCCTCGAGGTCCCATACCGGTTGCACGCAGCGTGTACCGCAAGGTCGTCAAGGAACGCGCTGCAGTGCTTGCGGCCGATGCATCCACCGACGTTGGTCACACCGAGTCGATCATGGGTGCATCCATTCGCAGCACCATCGGTGTGCCGCTCTTCCGCGGTGACGACATCATCGGCGTCCTGCAGGTGGACAATCGCAGTGCGCCCGCGATGCTGCACGCGAGTGACGTCGAGCTGCTCGGGGTGCTGGCGTATAACGCATCGCTTGCCGTCGCCAACGCGCGCCTCATCAAGCGATTGGTCAACGCAGAAGAACGTTTGCAGAAGGAAAACAGCTTCCTGAAGGGCCGCGAAGAACGCAGGCGGGGCGGCAAAGACGTCGTGATCATCGGCCAAAGCGAGGCGATGAATCGCGTGATCGGGCAGCTCGAAAAGGTCGTGGACACCCGCGTCACGGTGCTTCTCGAAGGCGAAACGGGAACGGGCAAAGAGGTGCTCGCCGCGGCGATCCACTACCGCTCGCGTCGGCGAGACAAACTGTTCGTCGCGCAAAACTGTGCGGCTCTTGCCGAAACACTGCTCGAGAGCGAATTGTTTGGGCACAAAAAGGGTTCCTTTACCGGGGCCGTCGAAGACAAGAAGGGCCTCTTCGAGATCGCCGATGGCGGAACTTTGTTCCTCGACGAAATCACCGAAACTCCCCTTTCACTTCAATCAAAGCTTTTGCGCGCCCTCCAGGAGGGTGAAATCCGGCCCGTGGGTGCAACGAGCCCCAAGCACGTCAACGTGCGCATCGTGACTGCGACCAATCGTAACCTCGAGGAAGAGGTGAAACGGGGCCGTTTCCGCGAAGATCTTTATTACCGACTCAAAGTATTTCCCATTCGCTTACCGCCCCTGCGCGAGCGGCGTGAAGACATTCCGCTCCTCGCTTCGCACTTTTTGCAGCGATACGCAGAGGAGCTTGGCAAGCACGTGGGTGGCTTCAGCCAACAGGCGATGGAGCTGATGGTGGCGTACGATTGGCCTGGAAACGTTCGCGAGCTGCAGAACGAGGTTCAGCGGATCGTCATCCAGCTCGATCCTGGCGCATTCGCGACCCCCGACCTCTTGTCACCTCGGATTCGTCAGGTCGAAGGCTTGATCGAACGAGCAGGCGTGACGCGAGGAAACCTCAAGGAAATGATGGACGTCGTCGAGAAATACCTGCTTCTCGAGGCGCTACGCGAACACGGCAACAACAAGACCAATGCCGCCCGCACGCTTGGAATCACGCGCGAAGGCCTGCACAAGAAACTCCGACAATTCGGCATTTGAGCCCGCGTTTATCTGGACAATGCACGTTCGTCCCAGGCACATGGGCAATGCTGTGGCCTGACCGTTCATTCGGCACACAAATTTCAAGTGGGATGGGGACCCTTTTTTGATGACGGACCGCGTGATCGCTCATCGGGGCCACCTGAGCGCTTGAACGGGGTGCGCGTCGTCGGCTACCCTCACGACCGAGAGCGATGTACACGATCGAGAGCAAAGTAGGCAGGCTCATCGAGGTTCGGTTTTGGGGTCCGATCCTCGGCGAGGAGCCCGGAGCCTGGCGACGTGATCATGAGCGAATGATCGCGGCGATGCTCAACACGTACGTGTTCTTCGTCGACTTGGCGGACGCTCCGGTTTTTCCTCCCGACATGATCGAAGCTTTTTCCGCGACAATGCGCAACGAAACGCGTCTCTTGCGCACGGCGGTCCTCTTGGGATCGAGCCCGACTTTGGGGCTGCAGATGCAGCGGATGGTTCGTGATGCACAACATCCGCACCGGAAAATTTTTCGCGATGCGCGCGAAGCCGAAGCGTTTCTGAGCGATATTTTGACGTTGTCGGAACGCACGCGTCTGCATGAGCTCGCGGCAGATCGCCGTAGCGATTTTTCGGGACCGAGCAGCCAAGTGCCGGCCAGCGTCGGCGTGCCTCCGAGCGTTGCGAGCTCGGGTTTGTCCACGCCGCCTCCGAGTACGACGACGATTCCGCCGAGCGTTCGCAGCCCTGGGCCGAAGAGCGTCCGGTACACTCCATCCGGACCGGGAAGTATTCGATTCGGAGGTGGGCGACCACCATCGGGGAACAACGGCGATACTTGAATTTTTCCCGATTGGCACGCGGCGCCGCATCATTCGATAACAATTGATTCAACTATCTCATTGACCCTTGGCAAAAGGCGTCTCGAGTGATAATTGGCGCGCACCTCGAAGGCTCGGCAAAGCGCCCGCGCCCGGGAGCGTGAAGGAGCTTCACTCATGATCGTTGGCGTGATCGGGTCGGGATCGATCGGACCGGACCTGGCGTATGGTTTCGTCTCTGCCATCGCCAAAGAGGGCGGCCGTGTGTATTTGCACGACATCAAGCAAGAGGCGCTCGATGCCGGCGTAGCGCGCATCCAGGGTTACGTGCAGAAAGCCTTGGCGCGCGGAAAATTGTCCGAATCTGCTGCGCGGGCCGTCAAAGATGCGCTCGTTCCTACGCTCGACATTTCGGACCTCGCCGCGTGCGACTATGTCCTCGAAGCTGCGACCGAGGACCTCGTCATCAAGCGCAAGATCATTGCGACGCTCGAGGGTGTCGTTTCTCCTGATTGTTTGATTGGGTTCGCCACGAGCGGCATTCCTCGGGCCGAAATCGCTCGTGACGCCAAGGTGCCCGCGCGTTGCTTCGTCAACCATCCGTTCTTTCCGGCATGGCGCAGTCTCCCGGTCGAAGTCGTTCTTTCCGGCGACGCGGCGTTGGGTGACCGGATGCTCCGTACGCTCGAAAAGCTTGGAAAAGTCCCCATCATCACGGCCGACGCTCCGTGCTTTGCCGCAGACGACATCTTTTGCAACTACGTCGCGGAAGCCGCTCGCATTGCCGAGGAAAAGGTTGCCACGCCCGCGCAAATCGATGCCATCGTGCACGCGGCCATTGCCGGTGGCGGACCGCTCAATGTCATGGACTTGACGCGAGGCAATCTCTTGACGGTGCATTGTCAGGAGCTCATGCAACACGCTCCGACGGGCAGCGCGTGGTTTGCTCCGCCCGCCATTTTGCGCGAAGTGGGCAATCGCTCGTGGCACGACCCGAAAAACCCCGGCGATGCTCGCTATGATGCGGCGCTCGGCAAAAAAGTCTTGGACCGCATTTTGGCGGTGCTTTTCGCGCGAACGTACTTCGTCGTGGATCAGGGCATTTGCGCGCCGTCGGACCTCGATTGGCTCACCCGCATGGCGCTCGGATTCCGCAAGGGTCTCTTGTCGCTCGCGGAAGAATACGGCATCGACCGCGTGCACGCGGTTTGCGCCGAGTATGCCGCGAATCACCCGGGATTCGTCGTTCCCAAGAGCATTGCGGAGAAAAACCTTCCGGCGTT
Organism: Polyangiaceae bacterium; assembly: GCA_016715885.1. Taxonomy (NCBI): domain Bacteria; kingdom Pseudomonadati; phylum Myxococcota; order Polyangiales; family Polyangiaceae; species Polyangiaceae bacterium. The sequence goes on along the minus strand of JADJXL010000002.1, from coordinate 419,468 downwards.
CCGGAAAAACATCGTCGTATCGCGCGATGGCAACTTGGGCATCGTATCCGTTCGCCGTCCGGAAGTGCGCAATGCATTGAATCGCGACACGCTCGGAGAAATCGCCTCGGCCATGAAAGAACTCGGGGCGGACGAATCGGTCGCCGGGATCATTTTCACGAGCCAGGACGGCGCATTGGCTGGAGCAGACATTGGCGAGCTTGCTTCGCTGAAGACGCCCGCCGATTGCGAAGGAATTTGTCATTTTGGGCATTCGGTGCTCGAAGTGATTGCATCGATGAACAAGCCGGTCGTTGCGGCGCTCAATGGTCCGGTGCTTGGAGGAGGTGCCGAGATTTCGATGGCTTGTCACGCCCGTGTCGTCGGTCCGGACCTGATCGTGGGCCAGCCGGAAGTGAACTTGGGAATCATTCCGGGTTATGGTGGCACGCAGCGTCTTCCGCGATTGATTGGATTGGCCAAAGCGGTGGACCTCTTGCGCACGGGCCGTTCGATGATGGCCAAAGAAGCGCACGCATCTGGCTGGGCCACGACGGTGCCGACGACCGACTTCATGGTCGCGGCGAAAGCTTTGATTCGCAAGCACCTCGCGGGAGAAATCAAGCTCGCGCCCGTCGACCCTGCACCGATTGCAGTGCCGGAAACCCTGCCCGCCGTGGACCTCGGTCACCATTCGCGCGTCATCGACGCAATTCTCGTTTCGGTGCTCCGGCGTGGGCTCGTCTTGCCGCTTCGCGAGGGGCTTGCCATCGAAGCGCAAGGTTTTGGGCGCTGCAAAGAAACCGTCGACCTCGACATTGGCATGAAAAACTTCGTACAAAACGGCCCTCGCGTACCGGCCGCTTTCCTCCACGAATGAGATCGGAGCTTCCCATGGGCAAGGAAAACAGCATCGTCATCCTCGACGGCGGCAAACGCACGCCACGCGCCGACATTCTGGTGGACAACAAGGTTGCCGGGCTTTTCTCGTGTTTTTCCACGACGCAGCTCGGCGGAATGGCCGTCAAAGCGACGCTCGCCAATACGAAACTCGACCCCGCGCTCATTGGCCACGTGGTCATGGGCATGGCGCAACATAGCCATCGCGATTCGATTTACGGCGCTCAGGGCATGCGCTGGCGCGGCGGCCTCGGCAATGACGTCCCGGCGCTCACGGTCGCTCGCATTTGCGGCAGCGGTGCCGAGGCCATCTGCGTTGGCTCGGAAATCATCCTCGCGGGCATGCGCCACGACGAAGACCGGCCCTTCATGGTCGTCGGCGGCGCGGAGAGCATGCAATACCCATTTTCGCTCTACGGCGTCCGCGGGCAAAAGGTGGGCGCTGCAGTGCAAAAGTACGGTCCCATCGATACCAAGACGCTCCCGGCGGGCACGCATCTGCAAGACATGCTGCTCATGAGCCTCTACGATCCGAGCGCCAAGCTCGCGATGGCGAATACGGCCGAAGAGCTCGGTCGGCGTTATGAAATTCGGCGCGAGGAGGCTGATGCCTTCGCGCTTCGATCGCACGTGAATGCCAAGAAAGCGCGCGATGCTGGCCATTTCGACGAAGAAATTGCTCCCGTCACCATCGCGTCGAACGACACGGGCCGAGACGTCGTCGTGAAATACGACACGCACATCATCGAAGAGCCGAGCCTGGCAAAAATGGCGAAACTTCCGCCGGCATTCGAGCCGGAAGGCATCATTACCGCCGGCAATGCCAGTGCCGTCGTCGATGGTGGCGCGGCCATGGTCATTGGCAAGGAATCCGATGCGGAAAAACACAACGCCAAACCCATTGCCCGCATCGCCGGCATGGGCGTTGCCGCCTGCGATCCGCGCATCATGGGCTGGGGTCCCGTACCCGCCGTGCGTAAAGCATTGAAAAAAGCCGGCATCGAAGGCAAGGACGTCGACGTCGTCGAAATCAACGAAGCGTTCGCACCTCAAGCGCTCGCGTGCATGCGCGACTTCGAGAAAATGGGGATCGACCCGGAGCGCGTCAATCCGATGGGCAACGCCATTGCGCTCGGTCATCCGCTCGGCGCGACCGGTGCCATTCTCACGCTCACGTGCGCGTACGCGCTGCGCCGCAACAAGAAGCGTTATGGCATCGTCACCATGTGCATCGGTGGCGGCCAAGGCATTGCGCTGGTACTCGAATCGATGAGTTGAAGCCTGGCCTGGAGTTGGACACTCATCACGTCTTAGACGTGAGGCCGAAGCCCCAATTTTCCGGCGCTCGCGAGGGGCCCCGCTGTTTGAGCCCGCGAAGCGGGCGAGTTCGGGGAACGCGAGTGACGGAAAATTGAGGCTTTGGCCGGGGCTTCAAACCTCAATACTCGTCTTTCCCGCCCGTCAGCAGCGCTTCCAGCTTGTCGGCTTCTTCGGCAACCGCCATCGAAATCGTCACGAACTGCACACGATCGAGCATCTTCAGCGGGTATCGCGCCACGATCGTGTAGTGATCCTTGCGCAAACACAATGCGCCAATATCGAGCGCTCGACTGCGCCGCAGCGCCTCCTCCGGCGTCAGCCTATTCCGCGGACAAACCGGACTCTCGAACGTCACCCACGTCGCACCATTTTCATCGAATCGCGGCTGATGTGCGTGAAACAGCATCCCCTGCGTGCGCAGCACGGGCTTTTGCCAAGCAATCGTAACGCCAAACGCCCCCTCCTGCCGAGCATCCATCCCGTAAAGCTTTTTCGCCCGCCTCGCAAGCTCGTCGAAATTCACCGGCGGCCGATGCGGATCCCGATCCACGTTCGCCGGCTCCTCGTCGTCGTCCTCGGCCCCCGCAGCCACCGCCGCCAAATCCCGCAATTCCCCGAGCATCGCCTCGGCAATCGCAAAGACAGCGGGCAATGCCTCGAACGCTTGCGCCGTATCCACCATGAGCGCTACGGTTTGTCCGTCGAAACGAACGCCGAGCGTCCCCGACATCAACTTGTCGTCCCCATCGCGCGACCATAACGACGGCCCAAGCTCGACGTCCACCACGAGAGCCTGATCGTCCGGGTTTTCCATATCGATCGCGACGCGTTCGACACGAGCCTCCGGGAACAAGTCAATGGCGTTCTCCAGACTCCGCAACGCATGAGCCGGCGAAAACCGAGCATACGGCATTCTAAAACAAAACGGACGCGGCATCTTTCATTTCTCCGATTCGTCGCTCACGCGTTCTCGAGGATCCCTTGCTCGATTGCCGAATTCAGCATGTCGGCCTGCTCGGCCAATGCAATGGCCATTTCCACGAACAACGACCCATCCACCGACCTCAGCGCAAAACTTTGCGACATCACGTACGTGTCTCCATCGAGCGACAGCGGAAAATCCACTTCAGCATTCAGCCCAGCAGCTACGTCGGGCGCCAGATTGGGCATCGGACAAACCGCACATTCGATCGCCACCCAAGACGCTTGATCCCCCTGCCCCATCGCCACCGTCGGAGCAAACGAACGCACGCGCACTTCTTTTTTGGCCGGAGGCTCTTCCCACGTCACGTGAAAAATGAACGAACCCTCGCCATCGAGTTTTGCCCCGCCAAACGTATCGTGCGCCATGACGCGAAGCTCCTCGAATGCCTCGGCAGCGTCCCACGCTTCGCCTTCCTCGCCTTCAGCATCGCCCCCCTCGTCCTCGAATTCGTCGTCGAAATCCCCCTCGTCTTCCTCGTCGTCGAATTCCTCGTCCTCCCCCTCCTCGTCGTCCTCGTACTCGTCTTCTTCCTCAGCGCCGGCATCCTCTTCTTCATCCTCTTCTTCGTCGTCACCACCGGCCACTTCGAAGCGCTGCAACAAATCCTCCACGATCTTCACGACCGCAGGCATCACATACGCATTGCGCTCCAAGTTCACATTGAGCGTCGTCTCGTCACCGTCATCCACCAGCGCGAGCTCCGCTGACCAAAACTCCTCATCCTCGTCCGGCAATTCCGGATCCCCCGGCGCCTGACAAGCCTCGACAAGACTTCGATGCATCGTGATCTCGACGACTGCCGTGGCCGGATCATCCGCCAAAAGCGCATCGAGCTCCACGAAGGTCACGCGCGCGCCGGGCATGCCTGCCAAAGTTTGATCGAGCGTCAAGAGAAATCGCGGGAGCTCTAAACCCGCAAGAGGCAAGGGAAACGTCGATGTATCGCTCATTGCGCGCGAGAGCATACACCATTCGGCACGAACGTACAGTTTTCGAGGGAGCATATTTCGCCCTGTAAAACTACGTGCCCAGCCGAAGACATTGTAATGCAGATCCTATTCACCGACGATCAATTCTCGTTTCTGCGTAGCACCAGGAAATCGTTTTGCCGTAGAATCGCTCATCATGCAGCGACATACCCTTTTTGCTACAGCCGCACTCGCACTTGTGCTCGGCGCCTGCACCGGCGTCATCAGCGATGTCACGGATGGTCCCGAGGAGGAAAACCTCGGCGGTGAAGGTGGCGCACCGGGCAGCTCGTCGAGCACCGGCGGTCAGGCATCGAGCGGCAATGGCGGAATTGGCAACACGACATCGAGCAGCAGCGGCGAAATGTCCAGCGGCGGGCAAATGTCCAGCAGCAGTGGCGACATGTCGTCCAGCTCGTCATCTTCGAGCAGCAGCGCGGCATCGTCTTCGAGCAGCAGTGCCGCGTCATCCAGCAGCAGCTCCTCGTCGTCATCCAGTAGCAGTAGCAGTAGCAGCAGCAGCGGCGGTCCCGTTTGCGGAGACCTTACGTGCGACATGGGTGAAACCTGCACGAATTGCGCGAGCGATTGCGGCAAAGGTTCGGGGCCACAAACCACGGGACTCGATTCCGAAGAACAAGCATTCCTCGCCATCATCAACGACTATCGCGCCCAGAATGGCCGCGGGCCGCTCAAGGCTTGCGCAACGCTCAATCGAGCTGCCCAAGGGCACAGCGAAGACATGCGCGACAAGAATTATTTTTCGCATACCGGCCAGAATGGCTCGACGTTCACCAAACGTTCGTGCGATGCCTGCTACAAACCTGCGTGCCCCGTGCAAACGCCAATGGCCGAAAACATCGCCGCCGGCAACTCCACAGCCTCGGCGACATTCAACCAGTGGAAAAACTCGTCTGGACACAATGCCAACATGCTCGGTGCCAACTATACCGTCATTGGCATTGGTCGAGCCACTGGTGGCGGCACATATGGAGTGTACTGGACAAACGTCTTCGGCGGAGCCGACGACGGAACGTGTGAATGAACTGCTTCACGTAACGACGCGCAGCCGCGTCCTTGGCTGAAACGAGGCGAGGCTGCCGGCTTGCGGCACGCGCATTTCATGGCCCTCCGCCCGAGCATCCGATTCACCCCAATTCGCAAAATCAGCCGCAAGCGCACCGGGCAACATCGGCTGCACCGTTCTTTCGAGCAATTGAAAGTCCGCATGCGCTTCGACATCGAGCGGCATGTTGCGCAAAGGCCCGGCTTCCGCGAGCCACGCTTTGACCTTTTGCACGTTTCGAACCAGCACATAGTGCTGCGGATCCTTTTGCCACGCTTCCGTGAGGAGCTGCTGCATCTTGGCGTATTCCTTCCGCTGACACGCGACGGCCGCCAATAGATTCAAGCACAAACCTGGCAATGGATGCCCGAGATCCAATGCTTTTTGAGCGTGCCCCGTGGCCGCATCCAAATTGTCTTCCCGATAATGCGCGACGGCTGCATCGAGGTGCGCGGCGTGATGCGCCCCAAGCCGCCCGACGATCGCTTCGCATTCCGCCGCCGTTTCTCGATAAGAGTCCCGAAGCCCGCTGTTGTTCCGAAACCATTCGCTCATGAGCTGCGTGTCTTCTTCGGAAGCATCGAACGGCACTTTGAGCTCCTGAAAATCCCCCGTAAAATACGTCTCCGGATCGAGCCATCCAGCAGAAGTCGCTTCGTCGTAATCACGCGTGCCCGGGTATATCGACAAACATGAAAAGATGTATTGGTGAGGTTTTGCTCGGTCGAGAAATGACAACGTCTCTCGAAATGTCTCCGCCGTCTCCCCGCGGTTTCCGAGCATCATGAAGTAACGCACTTTGATTCCGTATTTTTTCGCCAGCTCGGTCGATTCGATGATTTTTTGCACCGTGATCTTCTTGTCCACCTGCTTCAAAATCCGCGGCGAACCGCTCTCGACGCCCAAGGACAACCGCTCGCACCCTGCCAAACGCATTTCACGCAAAAGGTCTTCGCCGAGCACATCCACGCGCGTGTCGCAGCTCCAAAGAAAACGAATGTTCCTTTCACGAATACCTCGACAAAGTTCCAGCACGCGTTTGCGGTTCGTCGTGAAAGTATCGTCCTTGATGAGTAACATCTTGACAGGCAGCCGCGGAACCGTCTTTTCGAGCACATCGAGCACGTAGTTCACGGATTGCCCGCGGAATCCCCTTCCCCAACTGTTTTCAGCTCCGCAAAACGTGCACGCCCAGGGGCATCCGCGCGATGTCATGAAAATATGCGTGTCGTAAAGAAGGTGCGGTGATGCGAGCGTATCGAGGTCCTCGATCGAGGCGCGATCGGGGCCCATTTCGACTCGCCCGTCCACTCGATACGCTGCCCCCGGAAGATTGCGCATGCTCCGACCCACCGCCAAACGATCGATGATTTCGAGGAACGTCAGCTCGCTCTCGCCCACCGTCGCGATATCGATCGCCGGATGATGTTCGAGCATCTCTTTCGCGAGCGGCGTTGCATGAGGTCCTCCAATCACGATGGGTGCATGTGGACGACGCGCTCGAAGGGCTTTTGCCACGAGCGCCACGCCGCGTCGGTTTGCCGTCCAGCAGGACATGGCATAAAGATCCGCATCGAGCGCCGACAAGACATCTTCCACACGCGCCCACGGATACGCGGATAAATTGAGAATTTTGACTTGATGCCCGGCCCGTTTTACCTGAGCGGCGATCGATAAGAGACCATACGGAATTTGATAAAAGTCCGCATCGAGGTCACCTTCGCGGTATTCCGCCGGCGGCCCGTCGCCATTCGTATCGGGCGCCTCGCCTCGTGCAGGGATTTTCCAAGGGGGTGGGTACAGAAGCGCAATACGCATGACGTCGTGCCTCGACGATGAGACCTATCAGACGCGAGGCTTCGATTCAAGCCGTTTGGGCGCAGAACCGCAGATGCTGATTTTTCTTCGCCCTCGCAACCTGGCCGAGTATCATGCCGCGCATGGATTGTCCCCGTTGCAAACTCGCCTTGTCCTCGACCGAGCCTTATCGAGGGGCCGAGACCAAACATCGACGCGCGGAAGCTCTTCGCACGATCAAGCACGCGACCGGCGTGGAAATCGACGAGTGTCCCGGTTGCGGCGGCGTTTTTCTCGACGCCGGAGAGCTCAGGCAAATTCAATCCGCAGCGGCCAAGACCAAGTCGAACGTGACGCCACCATCGCACATTCAGCGAGTATACGACCGCGGGCGGCAGCGGGCCGAACACGGGGATACCCCTCCGACGCTCACGTGTCCGTCGTGCGGAGGGGAAATGGCTGCTCGTGATTGGGGATTCGGCACAGAGGTGACGATCGACACGTGCCTCGAGTGTTTCGGCGTGTGGCTCGATTACACCGAATTGGAGGCACTCGAGGAGGTTTTTCGCTAGAGTGCCGATCTATTTGAATCCAGGCCAAGATTTGCACGCGCGCTACGCGAGGCCTAGTTTACGATGGGGGGGCCGAGGCTCGCCTCCCCAAACCCCCCGATTTGCCTTGTTCCAACGTATCAAGCGGCTTCAGACATCCGGGCCCAGTCTTCCACTTCGTACAAGAATCGCGTTCCGCCGATGAGTTTGCGATTGTACGACGTGCTCTGCACGAAAACGACGTACTTTTCCAGGCTCGCGGGCTTGATCCGCACGGTGGCTCCCGGGGGCAAACCGAGCATTTCGCGCGCCCTTTCGCCGCTGTACAAATCGCCCGTCTTGCGATCCATGAGCACCACTTCCTTGTGGCCCTGGATCGTTTCGGTCTTCATGAATTCGTAGAATCCGCGGCCGGCCTTGAACGTGAGCCCGTTTTCCAAGACAAACTGCTTGATGGGCATGTCGCGATCGACTTCGAGCGCCTGGAAACGGCCCGGCGGAACGGCACGCAAATCGGTGTCGCCATATTCCGTCGACGCTTCGCGCTTCATCATCGTCCCGAACATCTTGTCGAGGCCGCGATTCATGCGTCCTTGCTTCTTCACTTCCTTTTCGTAGTCCTGCAATTTTTCGTCCGACGATTGCTTCAAACAAACGGCAAGGACCATGTCGATCACGTAAGCGAATTGATCGAGGCCGATGTGGAAACCGCCGCTCGTTCGCGCAAGCTCGGCATAAAACGGCGTCGCGTGGCGACGATTGAGGCATTGCACGCCATAGACCGGGATGCCCGCCTTGCCGAGCGATTCGACTTCCGAGCGCCAATCGAGTCGCTTGGGGTTTTGGTTCGGCCCGTGCGGAACGTCGTCGCCAATCAAGACGAATACCTTTTTGTAGTCCTTGGTCCAGGACAGACTCCGCGCCTCGTGCAAAACCAATTCGTAACATTCCGGCGCGTCACCGCCGCCCGTGGGACCGACCTTTTCGACGAAACGCACGATGGCATCACCGTCGTCGGTCAAATCGAGCGCTTTCGTGACGTACGTCGAACCCGCGTCGCAATAATCGCCGTGCGCGATGATTCCAATTCGAATCCCCGGGATTTCCTTCATGAGGCGCTTCACCGTTTCGCCAATCTTGCGCCGAACCTGCGTCAAACAAGGATACATGCTGCCCGTGGTGTCAAAGCTGAAAACGACCTCGATGCGATTGTCGATCATGTCAAGTCCTCCGATTGTATGGGCCGCGTTTGCGTGCAACTCAATGTGCGACCTTTGGACGCGTTCGTCTAGACCCAATTCACGTCGCTATGACAAACAATGTCCGCCCATATGGACGAAACGAACACCTCGAGCCATTGCAGCGAGAATTCAGGCGAATTTGTCGATCATTTATTGGTGGGACAATCAATGTCATACCATCCGACGATTTTGGTGGATCCTGTGAACATCCGCCCGAGACCCCAAAAAGGCGCAAGAGCCGCACGTCTTCATCAAACGAGGGTCGGTCGATGAATGACCGCTTGCGGCGTTCGGGCGCGGCAACTATGAACGTAGCGCCGATGTCTCGGCTCGGCGAAAGCGTGCACAGAAGCGATGAGCTCCAACGACGTCATCGAAGTTCGAGATCTCGTGAGGCGCTTCGGCGATGTCGAAGCCGTGCGTGGCGTGAGCTTTTCCGTCAGCGAAGGAGAAATCTTCGGCTTTCTCGGACCCAACGGCGCAGGCAAGACCACCACGATCAAGATGCTCTGCACGCTCCTCGAGCCCACGAGCGGCTCGGCGACGCTTGGGGGCTTCGACGTGGCAACGCGTCCGGGCGACGTGCGTCGCACGATCGGCGTCATCTTTCAAGACCCGTCGCTCGATGATCGACTCACCGCACGCGAAAACTTGGAGCTGCACGCGGTCGTTTACGGTGTTGCGCGTTCCGAGCGTGCAGCGCGCCTCGATGAAGCGCTCGGTTTCGTCGAGCTCGCCGATCGCGCCGAAGACCTCGTGCGCACCTTCTCCGGCGGCATGAAGCGGCGCCTCGAAATCGCTCGCGGCCTCGTACACCGTCCACGCATCCTGTTCCTGGACGAACCCACGACGGGACTCGATCCGCAGACGCGCAAACGCACCTGGGAAGTGTTGCGATCCCTCCGTGAGCGTCATGGTCTCACGCTGTTTTTGACGACGCATTACATGGACGAAGCCGAGCATTGTGATCGCATTGCGATCATCGATCACGGCCGCATCGTGACCGTGGGTAGCCCGAACGAGCTCAAAAGCAAGGTCGGAAAAGACGTCGTTTTCGTTCGTACGGACGAACCCGAGACGGTCGCCGACGTATTGCAAGAGCGGCACGGTATAACGCCGGATCGCACGGACGATGGTTTGTGTTTTCGAGTGACCAATGGTGAATCTTTCGTGGTGGACCTCGTGCGAGAAGCCCAAGTGCGGCTCACGGGCATTGCCGTGCGGCGTCCGACGCTGGACGACGTATTCTTGGCGCTGACGGGGCGGCAGATTCGGGACGAATCGGGCGACAATGGCGTGGGGCGCGAGGCTATGCGTGCGATGGCGAGAAGGAGGTGATCGGTTGCGCGTCGAAGTGATTTATTATTTGTGCCGGCGCGACGTCATCAAGTTCTTGCGCGATCGGCAAACGCTGGCGGCGAGCATCGTGCGACCGCTTTTATGGATTCTCGCCGTGGGATTCGGGCTGCGTGCATCCTTTGGCGTGGGACCCAAAGGCGTGGATTTCGTGTCGTTCCTCGTGCCGGGCATCTTGGCGATGACGGTGCTTTTTTCGAGCATGTTTGCATCGATATCGATTGTCTGGGATCGTGAATTCGGTTTTTTGAAAGAGCTCCTCGTTTCACCCGTGCCGCGATGGGTGTTCGTGCTCTCGAAGATGATTTCGGCCACCGTGATCGCACTCATCGAAGTGAGCGTGACGCTCATCGTGTCCCCGCTCTTGGGCGCGAAGTTCTCACTGCTCGGTGCGCTTCTGGCCATTCCGCTGCTCGCCATCTTCGGCATGGGCGTTACGGCGCTCGGCGTGGTCGTCGCGTCGCGGATGAAGACGTTCGAGGGGTTCGGGGCGATTGTGAACTTTCTGATTCAGCCGCTCTTTTTCTTTTCAGGAGCGCTCTATCCAGTGGAAGGGCTTCCAGCCGCGCTGGGCGTGGTCGTGCGCCTCAATCCCATGACCTACGCCGTGGATGCGGCGCGATCCTTGTTCGTCGGAGTGCACCATTTCCCGCTCGTGCTGGATATCGGCGTCATTCTATCGACCACGACCATTCTGGGCGTGCTCGCGGTGCGGTCGTTTTCAAAAATGCAGGCGTGACCTTCACGGCCGCGACGAGAGAGCTGCTCGTGCCGCCAATACCCGCGCTTCGGCCTGCTCCACGGTATCTGCCATGGCCACGAGGTGCCCCATTTTCCGGCCCGCGCGCGCTTCCGTCTTGCCGTACAAGTGAATCTTCACTTCCGGAAAACTCGCCGCCGCCGCCCAATTCGGCTCGCCATTCGACCAGAGGTCTCCCATCAAATTCGCCATTGCCACCGGACGCAAGAGCGTCGGGTCCCCGAGGGGCAAACCGCATACCGCCCGAAGCTGCTGCTCGAATTGGCTCGTAACGCATGCGTCGAAACTAAAATGCCCGGAATTGTGCGGTCGAGGTGCGAGTTCGTTCACCACCAAATCACCATTTGGCAAGTGAAACATTTCCACGCCCAAAACGCCCACCACATCGAGCGCCCGCGCGACGCCGCACGCAAGCTCGCGCGCTCGCGCCCGCGTTTCTGCACTTACGCGCGCAGGCACGAGCGACACATCCAGGACATGTTTTTCGTGTCGATTTTCCGCAACTTCGAAAGGCACTACGTCGCCCGATTGCGAACGCGCCACGACGACCGACAATTCGCATGAAAATGGAACGAATGCTTCGAGCACCCCGAGCTGTCGTCCCATCTGCGTAAACGCGCTTTCAGCGAAAGACGGTTCATCAATGCGTACTTGACCTTTCCCGTCGTACCCGAATTCTGCCGTTTTTAGAATGGCCGGTGTTCCCAGCATCTTCAACGCATTCCGCAGATCATCTGGAGAACGCACTGGAGCAAACCCCGCCACGGGAAAACCATATTGTTTCAAAAATTCCTTTTCGCGCAGGCGATGACGACACGTATCGAGCACCTTTGGCGAAGGAAAAACTGGACGCAATTCCGCAACGGCAGCCAATGTTTCAGCCGGTACGTTTTCGAACTCGAACGTGACGACATCCACCGCGGCGGCAAATTTTCGGGCGGTTTCGATATCTTCATACGGCGCGACCCATTCCACGTCTGCCACTTGTCCAGCCGGACCATCTTGCACTGGATCGAGCGCGTGGACGCGATATCCCATGCGCCGGGCGGCAATGGCGAACATTCGCCCGAGCTGTCCTCCGCCGAGGATTCCAATCGTCCCGCCGGGCAAAGTGGGGGAGTTTGTCGCAAAAGACCCCACGGTCAAACCTCGCTCTCGAGCGCTGCGCGCGTTTGTTCCGCGCGAAACTGGGCAAGCCGCTCGCGCAAGGCGGGATCGTGGAGAGCGAGGATTTGAGCTGCAAGGAGGGCTGCGTTTTTCGCGCCTGCATCACCGATTGCAAGCGTACCGACGGGGATGCCTCCCGGCATTTGCACAATGGAAAGGAGTGAATCGACGCCGTGCAGCGCATGCGACAAGATGGGCACGCCGAGCACTGGAACGAGGGTTTTGGCGGCGATCATGCCGGGCAAGTGCGCGGATCCTCCAGCTCCGGCGATGATGACGCGAAGACCTCGTCCTTCCGCTTCTTCTGCATAACGAAACATCAGGTCGGGCATGCGATGCGCGCTGACCACGCGTTTTTCGTACGGAACGTCGAGTTTGTCGAGCATTTCCGCCGCGTGACGCAAAGTCGGCGCGTCGCTTTTGCTGCCCATGATGATGCCAACGAGGGGAGGCCTGTGCGTCATGCTCGTCTCTCTACTCGGTTTTTCGGCGTTCGTCACCGAGTTCCAGCAGACGAGCATCACGAGAAAGGAAAGCGGTCAAGCAAGCCGGGCCCGCGCCCAAGAGAGGGCGCGGGCCTTTCTGGCTCAGCTCTTTTTCACCACCAGGCGCCGGCACAGGCCGGAGGATTGTAATTCAACCGGAACGGCCAGCCATCGATGTAGACCACGAGCTTGTCGATGTCGAGCTCCTCGGCGACGCCGCCGTAGCAAGCGTCTGCGGCGAGAGGGACGAGATCGATACTGGTTTCGTACCAACCATCGCGCATGCGGAACGCAAGCTCGTCATACGTCGGGATGGCGTCGAAGTAGACGGTGTCAATGCGGCCCTGCGGCGGCACGACAACGCCCCCTGGCAGCGGCAGAATGGGCGGCAATGCAGGAGGCAGGAAGCCCACGCCGCAATCGTCTACGAAGCCCACGGGCGGGAGCAACGGCAGTGCCGGGTACAGGCATTCCGCGGCGCCCCAAAGATCCGCCGACACGATGATTTTGTCACGCAACGCTCTGGGAGCGTGGATCGCGAGGCGCAAGTCGCCCGTAAAGTCGTCAACGCAAGCCAGGATTTCGCGAACTCGGACCGCGCCACTGAATCCTGCGCGTCCCCACCAGCAATCGTCACCGGCTGAAGCTTGCCCCGAACCCAAGAGAATCGAAGAAGCGACGAATGCAGCGGACAAGAAACCGTACTTGCTCTTCATGAAATATCCCCCTTTGGAAGCATCCCGCCTCACGCGCTAACCATTGAGTGCGTGAGACGCCGGTGATGATTATTCAGCGCGCTTCTCACCGGCGCAGCGCGCGCCACCAAGCAATGCAAGGCATCGGCCGCCTGGTTCGATCGCCCCGAACAATGGCGTCGTGCGCTCCGTAGTCGCTGGCAGCAGTCTGGGCGGGGCAGAGATCCAGGTTGAGCCGCGGACGCTTTTGACCGTGCAACGGACACGCATTGCGTGTGGGAACGTGAGCATCCGAGGCAATGCTCTATGCTCCCGGCACAACGAGACTGCACGCGGACAAACCAATATCGCTACAAATCAATCCAGAGCGGTCTTTTTCATCCAGGTCCCAAGATCGTCGATGGCCGCTTGGCATTCTGGAAAGTACCCTGCGAGAAGGTAACAATTGTGAACCATTCCGGGAATTTCGTGGAAAGTCAGCGGCAAGCCAGCCTCTTTCGCGCGCTGACCGAAAGCTCGCACCTGATCGAGGAGCATCTCGGCGGTGCCGATGTCGATGCGAATCGGAGGCAAATCGCGCAAATCAGCAGAAATGGGTGACACGAGAGGCGCGCTGGGGTCCCCGGTCCCGACGTAATGTTCGAGCCACCCATCGAAATCAGCGGGCGTGGCCCAATCATACGGCTCGTGTTCGAGCATGCTGCCCTTTCGATTCGATAGATCCACCCAAGGTGACAGAGCAGCAATGCCTGCGGGTAAATCGATTTTCTCGTCGCGCAATGCCAATGCAAGCACGATCGACAGGTTTCCGCCAGCCGAATCGCCGCAGACGATCAAGTCGCTCGGATGAATGCCATCTGCGAGCAGCGCTCGATAGACGGCGCGACAGTCGTCGAGCTGAGCCGGGAACCGATGTTCGGGCGCTAGACGATAATTGGGTGCGTAAATGCGTGCATCGGCGGCCATCGCGAGCCGCATGATCATTTCCCCATGCGTGCGACTCGACCCGGCAACGAAGCCGCCGCCATGGATGTACATCACGACGCGTTTCGGAGTTTTTCCTTTTGGGACGAACCATTCTCCATCCACGCCGCCGATTTTGGCTTCGGTGCGCGTGACTTTCGATTGCATTCGCTTGGCTTCTTGGTCGCCCGCGATTTCTTGAAGTCTTCGCTGCTCTTCGATGGGGAGCTTACCAACGGCGTCGGCACGCAATTTCAGCAAACGCGTGGTCATTTCGTAGGAAAAGCTCCAGCCGGGGAACATGGGGCCGCGCTTGAAGCGAGAACGAATCGTCGTTGAAAAGGCGCGAAAGGCGAGGGACGCGAGCGAAGGCATCATCGAGGGCGCACGGTAGGGGACGAGCGCCAGTTGGACAAGAGGCTTCCAGTCGTTCCGGCGTGCGTTGCCTCAACTCTTCGCCGCCGCCAAGATCGCGGCCGCGTGCTCCTTCGGATTCACCTCGAGCCACACTTGCTTGATCTTCCCATCCTTGCCAATCAAAAAGGATTGTCGCGACGCAAAGGTGAGGCGCGTTGGAACTCGAAATGCCTTGGCCACCGAGCCATCCGTGTCGACGACGAGCGGAAACGGCAAATTGTATTTGTCAATGAATGCCTTGTGACTCTCGGCATCTTGCATCGATACGCCATACACCTCGAGCCCCGCGGCCGTGATGTCCGCCCACCCATCACGCAATCCCTGCGCTTCGACCGTGCACCCAGGCGTGTCGTCCTTCGGATAAAAATACACGAGCACCTGTTTGCCCACGAGATTGGAAAGACGAACCTCTTTGCCATCGTGCAACTTCAGCGTGACATCGGGCGCCGCATCGCCAACTGCCAGCGGTTTCGCTTCCGCGTCCGCCGCAGGCGCGCTTGCCTTGGTGTCCGATGGCGCAGGCGCTGCATTGTTGTTGCATGCAGGAAAAACCAGGAAAGAGCAGACGAACAACGTGACGAAACGTGATGACATCCTCATGCGCCGAGGATGGCAAAGTTGCCAGCGCGCGGCAAGCGTGACGATTGTGTCACTCGCCTCTTGACTCGGTCGCCTTCGTGGTTTCCCCTCCCCAGCGCGGAGGAACGATACGGTGAAGATCACGTGCATCGGTGGCGGGCCAAGCGGCTTGTACTTTGCAATTTTGACGAAGAAGCGCGACCCATCGCGCGAAGTGACGGTGTACGAACGCAACCGACCCGATGACACGTTCGGGTTCGGCGTGGTCTTCTCCGACGCGACGCTCGACAACTTGGCGGATGTCGATCGCCCCGTGTACGACGCGATCCGCGCGAGTTTGGCGCATTGGGACGACATTCACACGTTTTTCGAGGGCGAAAGGCGCGTGTCGACCGGCCACGGTTTCAGCGGTTTGTCTCGACAAAAACTGCTCTCGATCCTCCAAGCCCGCGCCAAGGAGCTTGGTGTCGTCCTACGCTTCGAGGACGAAGTGCACGATACGGAAGCGCTGCGTCGTTCGTGCGATCTGCTCATCGGCGCCGATGGAGTGAACAGCACCGTACGCGAACGCTATCAGGAACACTTCGGTCCGCGCATCGATTGGCGTCCCAACCGTTTCGTTTGGCTTGGCACGACGTTTCCTTTCGATGCATTCACGTTTTACTTCGATGCAAACGAGCACGGGCTCTTTCGCGTGCACGCCTATCGCTACCAAGAAGATCGGTCGACGTTCATCGTGGAATGTCGCGAAGATACGTGGCAACGCGCAGGACTCGACAAAGCGACGGAAGACGAAACCGTTGCATATTGCGAGAAATTGTTCGCGCATAGACTCGCAGGGCATCGTCTCTTGAAAAACCGCAGCGTGTGGCGGAGTTTTCCCACGATTCGCTGTGATCACTTCTTTTTCGACAATGTCGTCTTGATGGGAGATGCCGTGCACACGGCTCATTTCTCGATTGGATCGGGAACGAAGCTGGCCATGGAGGACGCCATCAGCCTCGCCGATGCGCTCGACCAGCACCCGCGCATTGCCGACGCGCTCGCTGCGTACGAGGCGGATCGTAGGTCCAAGGTGGAAGCATTGCAGCGCGCCGCGCAAGTGAGCCTCGAATGGTTCGAAAACACCGAGCGGTACATGGACCTCGAACCACTGCAATTCGAATTCAGCATGCTGACGCGCAGTTTGCGCGTCACGCACGAAAACCTCAAATTGCGCGATCCAGCGCTCGCGGAGAGCGTGAATGCGTGGGTCGCTCGAAAGGCGCAAGAGCAAACGGGAATCCCTGTGAATCCGGCGACACCCCCAATGTTCACGCCGTACAAGCTTGGAAATCTGCTGCTCGACAATCGTATCGTGGTATCTCCGATGAGCCAATATTCGTCGGAAGATGGCGCGCCGAACGATTGGCATTTGGTGCACATTGGTAGCCGAGCCATGGGAGGCGCCGGGCTCGTCATTGTAGAAATGACGAATGTGTCGGCAGATGGGCGCATTACGCCGGGATGCGCGGGGCTTTATCGGGAAAGTCACGTGGCGGGATGGCGACGCATCACGGATTTCGTGCATCAGTCATCGACGGCGAAAATAGGGGTTCAGCTCGGACATGCCGGGCGAAAAGGGTCCACGAAGCGACTTTGGGAAGGGATGGATGAGCCGCTCGACGAAGGCGGGTGGCCGCTGGTTTCAGCATCGGCAATTCCCTACTTGCCGCACAGTCCGGTGCCTCGAGAAATGGACCGCAGCGACATGGATCGTGTGAAAGCGGATTTCGTACGCGCCACGAGAATGGCCGACGACGCGGGCTTCGACATGATCGAATTGCATTGCGCGCACGGGTATTTGCTCGCGTCGTTCCTGTCTCCCCTAACGAACCGCCGCAAAGATGAATATGGTGGCACGATTTCAGCCCGCATGCGTTATCCGCTCGAGGTATTCGATGCGGTGCGTGCGGCGTGGCCCAAGGAAAAACCCGTGAGCGTCCGCATTTCGGCTAACGATTGGACACCCGACGGCATAACATTGGAAGACGTGATTGCCATGTCCATCATGTTTCGCGAGCATAGCGCGGATATCATCGACGTTTCGACGGGACAAACAGACCCTACGAGCAAGCCCGTGTATGGTCGCCTCTATCAAACACCTTTCAGCGAGCTCGTGCGCATCGAGGCGAAGGTTCCGACGATGACCGTTGGCAACATCCAAAGTTATGGTGACGTGAACAGCATCATTGCGGCGGGTCGAGCTGACTTGTGTGCGCTCGCGCGAACGCATTTGTACGATCCGTATTGGACGAGGCACGCGGCCGCGGAACAGGGGTATGCGATGCGCTGGCCGAACCAATACGTTTCGGTTACGCGCTTCGTTCCAAGAATGAAGTGATGCCCTACACGTTGGATTGAATGCTCATCGCATCGGGAATTGAGGGCGCAGTTCGAATTTTTCCGGCGCGTGCGGGGGGGCCCCGCTGTTTGAGCCCGCGAAGCGGGCGAGTTCGGGGTCCCGCGCGCGCCGGAAAAAATTCGAACTGCGACCGGGTTTTCGTACCCTCGACTGGGCCTACTCCGTCCGCAGAATGAGGTGGAACCCGAATTCCGTTTCCACGATGTCGCTCATCTGATTCACGGACAATTCAAAGGCCGCGTCCGCAAAAGGTTTGGCCAAGTCCTTTCGTTCGACGCTGCCAATCGAGCCTTCGCGTGACGCCGCTCCTGCTTCCTCGCTGTATTCCTTGACGGCATCCACGAATTCGGCGCCGCCAGCGAGCTTGTTGCGGGCTTCCAGCGCGCGCATGCACGCTTCCTCACGCGTGCGAGTGATCGATTCATCGGCGTTTTTTGCGCCCGCGTACTTGATGAGAATGTGTTTGACGGTTACTTTAGGGGGTTCGCCGCTGAACTTGGCACGTTTGGCGTTGGCCGTCGCGAAACACTGCGCCACCTGGTCCGGATCGAGCCCAGCGGGCTTGGATTCGGCAACGGGAGCGACCTCGGCAGGTTTCTCCGGAGCTTTCTCGACCGGTTTCACGGGAGTTTGGGCGCCACCGCATCCGACGAGCACGGATGCGGCCACGAAAACGGCTGCAGATGCCATGGTCTTGTTCATGCGCGCATGATACACGGGCGCGGGAACGGGTGTCACGCAAAAACACGGCGCCACAAGCCGTTGTCTTGACGCGAGCATCGGACTATAGCACCAGGCAAACGACACAGGAGCGGCTCATGAAGGTACATCGATTCTCGAATGGCGATACCATGGCGATGTTGGGGCTCGGCACGTGGAAATCTGCCCCCGGTGAAGTGTATACGGCCGTAAAAGAAGCCATTCGAATGGGTTATCGACATATCGATTGCGCCGCCATTTACGGCAACGAACACGAGGTCGGCCGAGCGCTCGCGGAATGTATTTCCGACGGCACGGTAAAACGCGAGGAGCTCTGGATCACGTCCAAGTTGTGGAACGACAAACACGCCCAGGAAGACGTCGTTCCCGCCCTGCAGAAAACGCTCTCGGATCTGCGCCTCGATTACTTGGATTTGTATCTCGTACACTGGCCCGTCGCCCTGAAAAAAGGCGTAACCTTTCCGCGTTCGGGTCAAGACTTGTTGTCGCCCGATGCAGCGCCGCTATCAGCCACGTGGAAAGGTATGGAGGATGCAGTGGCGAAAAAATTGTGCCGGCATATTGGTGTATCGAACTTCGGCATACGAAAACTTCTCGACCTGAGCGCAACTGCAAAAATCAAACCGGAAGTAAATCAAATCGAATTGCACCCCTATTTGCCGCAGCGCGATCTCGTCGAAACGTGCGTAGCGCAAGGCGTGCACGTGACGGCGTATTCGCCGCTCGGATCGCCGGACCGTCCCGCAGGCTTGAAAAAAGCCGATGCACCCGTGCTGCTCGAAGACCCGATCATTACGGAAATCGCAAAAGAAAAAGGTATCACCCCGGCACAAGTTCTCTTGGCATGGGCGCTCGCTCGGAATACGTCGGTCATCCCAAAGTCGGTCAATCCGGAACGAATGCGGCAAAACCTCACCGCCGCGAATATCACGCTGACCGATGAAGACCTTTTGCGCATTGCGGGCATCGATCGGAGCGAACGCTACGTCGCAGCAAGCTTCTGGACGATGCCCGGAAGTCCGTATACGGAAGCAGACGTCTGGGGGTGAAACCTCAAAGAAGATGCCTCGCTTTGATCTCCAAGTATCGATTGATGAGCGAAGGCGTCAAGTCAGCCGGAGCCACATCCAGCACGAGCACGCCTTGGCGCTCCAACGATCGCACGAGTTTGTCTCGGAATGACAACATCTCGGCCGCCGCTCCACGCACATAAGGACTCGTCCCCGCAATCAACGCCGTGTCCGGTGACTTGCCCTGCGCCAGCGCATCCACGTCCACGTCTCGCAGCAAAACCAATACGGGCAAGTGCCGAGGAAGCATCGCGCGCATCACGCGCACCAGCTCGCCGGATGCAACCTCGTCGACGACCTGCGTAAAGAGCACCACGAGACACCGCTTCTTGACTCGAACGGACAACGCATCAAATGCCGCAGAATAGTTTGTCGGAGAAAACGTCGGCTCGAGGTGGTAACCCGATTGCACGACTTTCTGCGTCGCTCGCGCGCCACCCGTGAGCGGCGCATACGCCTTCACGTCCTCGGCAAACGCAATCATTCCTACCTTGTCGCCCGCGCGACCCGCCACGTGCGAAAGCATGAGCGTTGCATTGAGTGAATGATCAAATAGCGACAACCCCGCAAATTCCGCTGTCATCAAACGTCCGGTATCGAGCAAAAAGACGATGCTTTGGTCGCTTTCTAGCTGATATTCGCGCGCGATGAGCTTCTTTCGGCGCGCGGTCGCTTTCCAATCGACGCTGCGATATTCATCTTCCCGACGATATTCACGGAGCCTCTCGAATTCGCTCTCGCCACCTCGCCGCCGTGAGCTACGCACGCCCGCAGGATCGCGATCTTGCCGCGCGAGCAGCTCGTATTCACGCACTGCTTCGAGATCCGGGTATACCTTGACGGGCGTTGGTACGGAAATACGAAGCTGCCGGATCCAAAGTCCGAGTGGCGACGAATATCGAATAAAACAATCACCAAGGACATGCGCCCCGCGACGAGACGGAATGACACGCGCCTTGCTAGACGTCGATCCACGCGCGGTCAGGTCCACTTCGAGCGGCAAATCATCGCTCGCGGCCGTGGGAAAAAGGTCATCCTGGAGCCGCACCCGAAGCTTTCGCCGCGCGTAGGAACGAAGATCGTACGTGATGATGTTCGTCCGGCCAATCGATAGAACGCTGGGGGCACGCCGTACGAGCGTCACCAAGGGACGTCGCGCGAGGAGCGCATCGACGAGCGCCAAGAGCAGAATGGCCCCATCCGTGATGAACATCGGAACGAGCAGCGTTCGGTCCACGAGCGTCAAAAACGACAGGACGAGAGGACCGACGAAAAGCAGGACGAGGGCGCGCGAAGGAATCATGATGAACGTCAGGCCGCCGTCTTGGGGACTTTGGCTTCGCGCAAAATGTCTTCCACGCAATCATCGGCGGTCGTGCCTTCGATTTCCGCATCGGCATGCAATATGAGGCGATGGCGCAACACCGCCTGGGCAAACATTTTGACGTCGTCGGGAATGACGAACGAACGACCTTCCGTGGCAGCGCGAGCACGAGCGACCGCGAGCAATCCAATGGATCCGCGCGGCGACGCCCCGAGATAGACGGCTCGATGAGCGCGCGTTCGCCCCACGATTTCCGTGATGTAATCGAGTATTCCGTCATCGACGCGCACGCTTGTTATGGCCGAACGCATGGCGAGGATATCGTCCGCCGAAGCAATACGAGCAATGTTCGCCAAGTCGAGCCGGCCTGCTTGAAAACCGTCGACGTGGTGGCGCAATATTTGTTTTTCGACGGGGGGCGCAGGATGCCGAACGTGAAGTTTGACCAGGAACCTATCGAGCTGCGCCTCGGGGAGCGGATACGTACCTTGTGATTCGACGGGGTTTTGCGTAGCAATGACGAAAAACGGCTGAGGTAACGAGCGCGTGGTCCCGTCGGTCGTGACGGTGAGGTCTTGCATGGCTTCGAGCAGCGCGGATTGCGTCTTTGCGGGAGCACGATTGATTTCGTCCGCGAGGAGCAATTGCGTAAAAATGGGACCCTCGTGAAAAACGAATCGATCCTCCTTTTGATTGAACATGTTCCCGCCCGTCACGTCGCTCGGCATGAGGTCCGGCGTGAATTGAATGCGCCGGAAGCTCGCGCCGAACACATGCGCAAGCGTGCGGACGAGCAGGGTTTTTCCGAGGCCCGGAACGCCTTCGATGAGCACGTGGCCGCCAGCGAGAATGGCAACGAGCGTGCCGTCGATGATGTCGTCCTGCCCCAGAAGAATTTTGGAGGCTTCGCTTCGGATACTCGAAATGGTGTCGCGGAGTTGTTCGAGATTCATGATGATCGCTTCGTTTTCTTACTTTTATCGGATGAACGCGTGGAAGCATTGCGACGCTCGCGCGATGTCAGAGCAAGCCATTGGTCGAGCGCACGGAAAAGTGCAAAGTCTGCGGCAACTTGGTTCTTGTCTTTGCGCGGTGCGCGGGTGGGAGCTACTGCGGAGCGTTGAGACACCGGGCCTGCTTCTTTTTGAGCGTCCGTGATGTCGATGAGCACCGTCATCACTTCGCCCGTGGATTTGCCCATGCGTGTGGCCAAAGCTTCGGCGAGCCCGGACAAACCCCTTCGCCCTTCGCGCGGGAGGCGCTCGCGAAGGCGTTCGATCGCCCATTGCGCGTAGGAGCCGAGCACGTGCCTCGACGCACCCGCACGCGCATATGCGAGCCCGAGCGCGCGTATGTGATCGACGAATGCGCGCCTACGTTCGACCGTGGGATCACGCAGCGTCCCGAATGCGCGTCCTTGCCAAAGGAACGCCAAACCAAGCAGCAGGAAAAGCTGCAATAGAATGGGCCACAAGTTTGCTCGTGCGATGGATTCAATGGGCGTGTCCGCGCCGAGCGAGGTTTGGCCGTCGAGAACGTGAACGTTGCGATGAAGGGCACCGAAGAAGGAAAGGACAAATGCGGCATTGTCGGCGAATGGCAACGCGACGTTCATGAACCACCGATCGTCGGCAAAGACGAAAACGCGACCGTCCCCGACCGCTCGATGCGCCGCATAACAGAGGTCGTCTCGCGTGAGGAACAATTCGCTCTCGGTGCATTTCAACAGCGCGCCTGGAGGCACTTCGATTTCAATTTCACCAAACTCCGATACATAACGAATTGAAGGACGAACCGCGTCACGGCCCGTATGGTCCAACTCAATCGATGCTCCCGTCCAGTCGGGAAAATCTTGCCCACCGGCAAAAACGAGATGCCCACCAGACGTAACCCATTCGCGCAGCCGCCGCTCGCCGATGTCGTCAATGTCGAATCCAGGCAGGAGCACCAATGTCGAAATGCCCGGATCGGGCAGTTTTTCGAGCGGTTGGATGTGCTGGCGCATATCGACGCCCACCGTCTCGACCAAGCTTGCAATGGCGTGAATGCCCGAAGGCGAGCTGTCACCCCGAAAAGCGGTGATACCAAATTCGTCGACATCATCGGCATCGTCGAGCCCAATGCGACCGCAAGAAATGGTCCCAGACACGGCAACGATGAAGAAAACGATACCGAGCGCTTTGGTGACGAGCGGAACGACGCGATCATGAATGCGTGAAAACAGATCGGCCGTGGGCGACTTCGCTCCGAAGTGCACGCTTTCGACATCGGTCAAAATGGCGCGAACGTCGGGCGCGATTTCGGATCGCTCGCGACGCACGTCGCGCAGATAGTCGCCATTGGTGCGCGAAGGTTGAATGTGAATGATGCCATCCCCATCGAGCCGCCGCAAAAGGGCCGCATAAAGATCATCGATGGCTTGGGCAAACGCTCCGCGCTGAGCCGCAGCGCGAGCGCGGGCCAAGAGCCGGTTCACGTCGGTTTCGATGATGCCCCGAGCAGCCTGATTGGCATTCGTTTGCGCGGTGGGCGCGGGTTCGTCCGGAAGAACATCATCGGGTGGCGCATCGGAATCGTCGAGAACGTTCTTGACGATCATACGCACGATGAATGCGACGAATCCGGCAAGCAGCACGAAGAACAAAATGCGCGCAAACCCGCTCGCAGCCGCAGAAACTTCGGGGTCGGGCTTGGGAGGCGGCGGAGGAGGTGACGGTTTGTCGGCGGCGTCCGGCTTCGGCGTTTCCCCGGGCGACATTTTGGATGCATTGTCGTCGTTACCGGCTTTGTTCGAATCTGAAGTCGGTTTGTCCGACTTGCCGGGCGTCGAGCTCTTGTCGTCGCCTTGGCCATCTCCACCGCCTTTGACTTTGCGAACGCTAATACGGTCATCACTGCCGGATCTGCGCCCCGTGGGAGCACGTGCGCCGCGTTCGAGCTTTGTTTCAATGGGCGTCCCACCTTGGCTTTCGATTTCGGTGGGCAGCTTTTGACACGCTTTGGCAAAAGCCGGACAGATGCTCGCTTCATCCGTGGCGAATGCGCAAAAATCTCGTTCACTTTCGATGAGCGGATAATCTTCTTCGTGACAAAAGCGATAACGCGACTCCGCAAGCACGTCTGCCGTGGTTTGCACGTCCTCCGCATCCGCAGGAGTCGCACGGAACGCCGAAAGCAGCAGGAGAACTCGGATCATGCCGCCTTCCTTTCTCCTTCGGCGCGAGCACGAATGGCGTGAAAACGAAGCTGAATGTCCCACCCGTCAGCACGCGTGCGCGTATCGATATAATATAGAAACCTCACCGTTGCCACAAGAGGCACGGCCAGGAAAAACCCGGCGAGCGACGCAGGTGATCCGCCGTCTTGGAACAACCATCCGAATGGACGACCAAGCTGAAGGAGATCCTTGATGATACCGTCACACAAAAATTCTGCAATGATGACGCTGCCCACACGAATGGCACCGAGAAGGATGAGCACGAGAAACGCCGACCCAGCGCCTCGATTTTCAACCAATCGATGACTGCGCTCGTACGCACGATTGCCCGAAAGTCCTTCGAGCAAACACGCTTCATCGAGGAGCAAGAGACGCACGGCGACGAATGGAAGCAAGATCAACAAAGTGATGAGGCCGATGATGCCACCGACGAAACGAATGACGAGCGACCATAATAGCGCCCCAAGTCGTTTCCGCATCAATGCAAATACGGGCCGTGGACCGAGCGTCGGGGAAAACATGAGCTGACTTATCGCAATGCTGTACACAGCCTCGACGAACGGCTCGACGAGAATCGCAACGAGCCACACTTGCGCCCAGGAAAAGTCCCATACGTAATGGAGCGACAAACAGAGGGCGTAGGCAGGCAGCAGCGTAAAAAGCGACAACCGGGCGTACAGGCCGAATGCGAGCGAAAAACAGAGGCGAAACGCAAGATCCGCAACTTCTGAAATGCTACGAGGCCGGAGCACGACCGCAGAATCACCGAGATTCATGCGCGCCTCCGGAAAGCACGTCGACCAGCGAATGCAAGATACGCCGTGACGAGAAGCGAAAACACGACAGACGCAGCCCACTTCACGGGCGCAGGAGCTGCCGATGGCGACCAAAATCCTTCGACGCCCGCTGCAATGAGCAGCATGAAGGCTGCGCCAGCGATGAGACGCACGAGATCAGGGGCGGCATGTCGTAACGACCCAATGCGCGTGCGCCCGTTCGTGACGACGAGAGAATGCCCCATTCGCAAACCCGCCGCACCGGCAATCACAATGGCCGTGAGCTCGAAGGGACCATGCCCGCACATGAACGTGCCGATGTTGTGGCCAAAGCCGCTCGCCGTGACCCATCCGGCCACGACACCGATGTGCAAACCATTGTAAATCAAAAAGAAAACGCTGCCGAGTCCAAACAAAATCCCCGTTGCAAAACAGCGAAAAGCAATACCAACGTTATTGTACACATAAAACCCGGCCATCGAAGCATCGACGCCTTCGTTCCGGCCTGCGTCGAAGCCGCCGGAATACATGTCGGCCATTTGATCGAGCGTGCTGCGAGGGAGGATTTCGGATGCAGCGTGGGGAACGAAGAGCGCGGCGAATACACCGATTGCACACGGAATGAGAAATAGGGCCGATGCTGCGGCGAAAAACCATATATTTTGGCGGAAAGCCACCGGAAAATCGCGTGTGAGCAGTGACAAAAGCGCAGGCGCGCGGAATGGCTCCGCTCCGTACAGGGCACTATGTGCGCGGCTCGCGAGGCTATCGAGATACGCGACGAGGTCGGGTGTGGCGCGGGCTCGGCAAAGAATGAGGTCATTCGACAATGCTCGGTAAAGCGACGCTGCACGAGAAATGGTCGGCCCGTCGAGCTCGCCAAATGATACGCCTCGCGAAAGGATTCCTTCGAGCTCGCGCCAATCGGCGCAACGAGCGGCGACGATTTCGTCTTGGCTTTTCACGTGGGCCTCCGTGACGCCCCACGTGCACGGGCGTAAAGCAACGTCAAAAAGCGACTCGCATCATTGACGCGCAACCCCATCCGGCGAGCAAATACCGGGGCGACCATGCCCGCAAGCTCGTCCTCACGCGCGGCGCCAATCTTGTCCTTGCGCCGCAAGAAATGCTCGAGTGCATCGAGCTCCTCGCCCGAGAGCGGCAATCGCTGCGGCAGGTTTGCAAGTTCTTTTGCGGTCGGCGGCGGTTCGATACGAATGGTGGAAGCCACGGTTCGACGCTCTTCGACGACGACCATGGTGCCCGCGACGAGATCCCCGAGGCGACGAAATCGCGTGTCACGCGCCATCGAAAGCAGGCCGAGCGCATAACCCCACGGGAGGAAATCGGCAGCTCGAAGGAGGTTTCGCAGAAAGCTGTCGCCGACGCGCAATGGATGGCCGTGAACGGATACGACGCGCAAATCGAGCGCGCGTTTGCCCGGCGTCGAACCATTCCAGGCGATTTCCCAAAACGTGTAATAACACCATTCGAGGACGAAAAGAACGACCAGAATGACGCCCGTCGAAACGCCAGAAACCGCATCGCCAATGGCAAGACCTCCGATGGACGCCGTCACGGCAAGCACCAAAAGAATGCCAGCGCGAATGAGCGCGTCGAGCAGGTACGCGACCGCGCGCGCCGTTGGGCCCGCAATGGGAACGTGAAAACAAACATGCTCGGGCGTCTCGATCTCGGCCGTCGTGTCGATAGGAGCAGAACGAATTGTGGGCTCGATGCGGGGCGACACTCGCGTCTCCGGACGGTATGCAATGAGGATGCGTACGTTACGTCAAAGCATTTAGCCGCGAAAGGAAATCACCGTTTTTCGTTCACTGTACTCTTCCATCGCATAACGCAGCCCCTCGCGACCGAGTCCCGAGTCTTTGACACCGCCGTAGGGCGCATGATCGGCGCGATACGTCGGGATTTCGTTGATCAAAATGCCACCGACATCCAGATCCTCGATGACTTGCCGAGAAACTCGAATGCTGTCCGTAAAAACGCCGGCCTGGAGGCCATAACGAGAACGATTGACGGCGGCGATGGCACCTCCGATATCCCGGTAACTGAAAAGATTGAGCACCGGGCCAAACACTTCTTCGCGTACGATATTGGACGATTCAGGCGGGCGAGAAAGGACCGTGGGCGCGATGAGATTGCCTTCACGACGACCGGGAATGACGACTTCCGCACCCCCTTTTTGCGCATCGTCGATCCATGATGCGACGCGATCGGCCGCGCGACCGTCGATGAGAGGTCCGACGATGACGGCCTCGTCGCGGGGATCTCCAACGACGAGCCGCGAAATCTCGCTGGCGAGCAAGGTGCGAAATGCAGACTCGACGCTTTCTTCGACCCATACATTTTGTACCGAAATGCATATTTGCCCTGCGTAAGCAAATGCGCCGAATGCCACGCGAGCGGCGGCGCGCGCAAGGTCCGCGTCGGAATGGACGATGACGGCCGCGTTGCCGCCCAATTCCAGCGCCACTCGTTTCCCGCGAGCGGCCGCTTGGAGTGACCAACCCACGGTCGCGCTGCCCGTGAATGTCAACACGGCAATGCGCAGATCCTTGACGGCACGCGCAGTGACTTCATTCGGCGCCGTGAGCGTTTGGAGCGCTGCCAAAGGAATCGATTCGCGTGAATCAGAGACTTCTTTTGCTGCGGATTCGAATACTTCGGCGAGCAAGCGTGCCGGTCCTGGCGTTTGTGGCGCGGACTTGACGATGACGGGCGCCCCAACGGCGAGCGCTGGAGCGACTTTGTGCGCAACGAGATTGAGTGGAAAATTGAATGGCGTGATGGCAAGCACGGGACCGCGCGGAACGAAAAAGCTCTGCGCTGCATCGTACGCGCGTCCGGAGGCTTCCACGTCGATGGGAATCCATTCACCGCCGTAACGTTTGGCTTCTTCGGCGCCCGTCGTGAAAGTATGAATGGCCCGCGTTACTTCCAGATCCGCTAGTCGTGAGGGTTTACCCGCTTCATCGACGATCGAAAGGACAAACGCATTACGGCGCTCGGCAATTTTTTGCGAGATGGCCGCCAAGAGGCGGCTGCGAAGATGACGACTGCTGCGGCGAAAACTCACTTGCGCCGCTTTGGCCGCAGCGATCGCCCGATCCATCAGAGGATCATCGGCCTCTTCGGCGACGGCAATGATCCGTCCCCCGTAGGGAGACTTGATCGTATGCGTGCGGGTACCCACTCGCCACTCGCCATCAATCCAGAGCATATGCCGCGTCATACGGTCCTCCCGAATAGCAATACCAGTCGCCCGTGGGCGAGTCCAGCGTGAAGTTGATGGCCTCGACACAGCGGTCTCATGCAAACATCCCCCTGCCCTTCAGCGCTTCTTCGCTTTTTTCTTGGGCTGGCCGGATGCACGCGGCGGAGGCTCTTTGGTGTACGCGACGAGCACGGCTTTTCCGTTCCGATATTCCGGCGCGATTCGGATGAAACCGCTATTTTTGGCGAAACCCGCCAAGTCACCTCGATGCTCGCCCATGTAATCGCTGAACCGCTTCCACAAATTACGCGCATCGTCCGCGGGCAGTGCCACACCGTCGACGAGAGCAGCCAGGGCCGATTGTTCGGTGGTCATTGAATACCGTACTCCTTGAGACGCCGATAAAAGGTACGTCGCGGCAAACCGACGAGTTTCGCAGCTTTCACGCGGTTCCAGCTCGCCGTCTGAAGCGCCGCTAGAATGCGATCACGCTCGTCCGCCTTGTGCGCTTCGAGTGAAACGACTTTGCGTGCACTTTCCACGCCACTCGCAGAATCAACAGCGGACGCCGACCGGGCGACTGGCCGCGATTCCGTCAGCTCGAAATCGTCGACGTCGAGCTCGGGGCGATCGGACAAAACCCAGGCATTGAGAAGGATGTTCTCGAGCTGCCGGACATTGCCGGGATACCCATGGTTTCTGAGTTTTGTCAATGCCGCTCGCGATACGCTCCGCCGTTCGCGACCATAACGCGCAGCAAAAATCCCCAAAAAATGATCAATGAGCAGCGGAATGTCCTCGATTCGCTCGCGCAGCGGCGGCACATGCACCTTCACCACATCCAGCCGATAAAAAAGATCCTCGCGAAACGTCCCCGCCTCCACCATGGACCCCAAATCTCGATGGGTCGCCGCAATGACGCGAACGGATACCGGCTCTTCGCGCGTCCCTCCAACAGGACGAACTACTTTTTCCTGTAAAACCCGCAGGAGCCCCGCTTGCATCTTGGCCGGCATTTCGCCAATCTCGTCGAGCAAAATGGTGCCTCCGGTCGCCTCGCGAAAGAGCCCTCGGCGGTCCCGATCCGCCCCCGTGAATGCTCCACGCACGTGACCGAATAACTCGCTCTCCAAAAGATGTTCCGGTATCGCGCCGACGTTGATCCCCACGAACGGCTTTTTCCCTCGCGATCCGGCATTGTGAATGGCCCGAGCGACGACTTCCTTGCCCGTACCGCTCTCGCCCATGATCAGCACGGGAACGTCGGTGTCCTTGACGCGATCGATGAGCGCATACACGCGCCGCATGGCCTCGCTACGCCCTACGAGCCCTTCATAACCAAAATGCCCTTTGATGACGGCCCTTGCCGATCGCAAATCGCGACGCGTCGCTTCGAGCTGTTGCGTGCGGTGCCCCAAGAGCTCCTCGAGCTCGGCACGGGCCGCTTCGAGCTCTTGATTCGCTTTCTCCAATTCGACGCTCTTTTTCTCGAGCTCGCTGGCACGACGCGCGTTTTCCCCCACGAGACGCGCCGTTTCAATCGCAATCGCAACCTGCTCCGCAAGCGCGCTCAGCGTGGGCAGCTCTTGGGCAAACCCTGCCGCTGGACTGAGTCGCGTTTCGAGGTACAGGGCACCAATCACGCCTCCACTACGCGCTCGAATGGGCACGCACGCAATGGATTGAAGCATGAGCTGGTGCACGGAGACATAATCGGCCATGCGCGCATCGTCTCGCGCACTCACCGTCGCAATGGGTTCACCCGTTTGGACGACTCGCTCCGCAATGGACTGCGAAAAACGAGCGTGAGGGTCGTCTCCCTCGCGGCCCCGAAATGCATGCACCGAAAACGCAAGCACGGGCGCTTCACCCGAAGCGGTCGACGAAGATTCATCGACACCATAACCACTTTTCAGCAAAACGAATCCGCGCTCGGCCCCCAAGAGCGCAATGGCATGCTCGGTTGCTTTGTCGAGAAGCCTTGCCAAGTCGATTTCACCGGCAATCGCCCGGTTGATCTCGAGAATACGCGCCAATCGCTCTTCCGTCGGAATGTGCCGCGGAGCCGTGAACGTCGCAGAGCTGTGCCCACTCCCAAGCGTCGCCACGCCAAACGTGCCCACGGGCAAACACGCGCTTCGCAAACTGCGCCGACGAGGTTCGTCCCAAAAAACTTCGCGCAAATCCCGCGGAAGAAGCGTCGCAATTCCTTCGAGCACTTCGAGCGCCGCTTCACGATCGCGCCGCGCCAACATCGGTTTGCCCCCGTCCTCGTGAAGGTTCGCACGCGCATCGAGCACGCGCACGACAAAGTCCCGCTGCCCCGATGCTCGCGCCACTTCGAGCGCTTCGTCATACGCCGAAGCCGATGCTCGCTCGTCCCCACGCAGCGCAGCCACTCGCGCTCGCGCAAGCAAAAGCAGCGGCCGATGCGCCGATCCACCTCCTAGCGCCAACGCCGCCCGATCGATCTCCCCATCGAGCACGCGCGGATCGACACTACGCAGCGCCGCAGCGGAAAGCACCCGCTCGAGCCGCGCCTCCGCCGCATCGTCCAATCGACCAAGCGCTTCCCAAGCATCGGCACACGCCGCGCAAAGGCGCTCGGCTGTCGCATGGTTCCCGGACAAACTCGCGTGTTCAGCTTCGAGCGAAAGGAGCTGCGCTCGCAAATGAGGCCCCAAGTCCTCACGTTGCCGAACGAGTTCGTCAATCGAAACCCGGGCATGCACCAGACGTCCCAGGTACAGATCGAGGTTCGCCAGGTTCAACAGCGCTTGACGCAACGTCGCAACGCGCCCCGAACGTTGCCCCATGTCGACGGCGGCTTCGAGGTGCACGAGCGCTGCGGCAATGTCGCCGCGATTCTTCGCAATGCCCGCGAGATTCAGGCGTGTCGTGGCCACGCTGCCCGCATCGCCCGCCTTCTCGGCAGCTTCGAGCGCCTCTTCGTACGCGACCTTTGCCGCATCGAGCTGCGCGTCCCGCTGAAGCGCAAATGCAAGCGATCCCAACGCGACGGAAAGAATGCGAGGCTCCGCAAGCGTTCGCGCAAGACGCACACTGCGCCCGAGTGTGCGTTTTCCTTCGTCATGCCGAGCCGCGAAGCTCTGGGACAAACCCATCACGGCAAGCGCATCCGCAGCGATGGAAAGAAGCGCCCGAGCCTTGGCGCCATCGGGTTTGTCGAGGGGCGCATCATCATCGCTCGCAGCTCGAATTCCCGTTTGCTCGAGCGCCTCTTCAGCAAGCTTTTCTGCAGCCGCGTGATCTCCCGCGCGAAGAAACGCCCGCGAAGCGTGAAGGCAATACGCACTGGAGAGCTCGACGTCGTTCGCATCCAAAACTTCGTCGCGCACGCGATCGAGCTCGGCGATCGCTCGACGCGGTTCGCCTCGATTCGTGAATAGCCGTGCCCGGGCGATCGCGACGAGCGGCGATGAATCATCGGCGAGGTGTTCGAGCACTTCGGCGGCTTCTTCGAAGTGCCCACGATCGAGCAAGTCGACGACGCGTTCGCGATCCGTGCGACGATCACGATGCTCGGCCAAAATGCGATCGACATCCGCGACGCTCGCGACGGGTGCGCGTGCGATGGCATCGACGATTTGCCGAATCTTTCCGGGCAGATAGCCAGCTCGACGCGCCACGTGATCCGCAACGACGTCACCGATCGACGGAATCGCCCGCTGCACGAGCTCGCGCGCGACAGTTTCATCGAGGAGCGGCGCATCGAAGAGCTCGAAGGTTGGTCCGGGCAAACTCGCGAGGTGGGAAGGATCAAAGGTAACGATCAAGCGCGCACCGGCTTCGCGAAGCGCAGCAAGACGCTGGAGCCGAGACGTATCGAGCCTGTCTGCGTCGTCGACGAGCACGAACGGAGAAGCATCCTTCGCAAAGGCAGAAAGCTCGAGATCGAGAGCTCGTCCAGGGTCGGGCGCGAGTGAAGCTTCGATGAAACAAGCGGCCCGACCTTTGACGCCGAGCCACCATGCGAGCCGTCGAAGAAGCGTGGTTTTTCCAGATCCCGCAGCACCGGTGACGACGAGACCACCGCCTTCACGGAGCGCTTCGACACGCATATCGAGCGTGCTTGCGAGGGCATCGAGGCCGATGATGGGCCAAGCAAACACGCTGCGATCGAGGTCGTGCGAAGGAAGGCCGGCTGCGGCGCGAATGGCACTTGCAAGCTCGTCGGCGCTGGGAAATCGAGCGAGCGGGTCACGATCGGTCGCTCGGTGCACGACGTCTTCGAGCGCGTTTGCGACGGAGGGATCGAGCCTCGAGCGAACAGCAGCGAGGGTTTCACCAAGCGTAACCCCCAGGGCAAACACTTCGGCACGAACGGTGATCGCGTGACCCGCAAACAGCTCGGGAGCCGCGTAACGTGGCGTCAAACCAGTGGGACGCTCGCCGCCGTCACGCAGCGTTGCGGCGAGCCCGAGGTCGACGAGGGTCGCGTGACCGTCGGGCCCGACGATGATGTTGGCGGGCTTGAGGTCGCCATGAAGAAATGATGCGCGGTGCAGCCGCGTGAGTTGATCCGCGGTTTGCGCAATGGCCGATAAGCATCGAGACGGGTCAGCTTGGTCGGTCAAGCAATCCGCAAGGGATTCTCCGGGGACGAGCTCGCGAACGAGATAGGCCCTCGAGCTATCGGGCAGCCGTCCAAAACCGAGAATGCGCGGCACGCCGAGCCCCTCGAGGCCGGACATGGCAATGGCTTCGCGCACGAGCGCCAGCATTTCGGCTTCATTGGCGTCTGGGGCGAGGACCTTCAGAGCAACGTCAAAGCCCGTTGCGCGATCCTTTGCGGACCAAACTTCACCACCACCACCCTTGCCGAGTGCAGCAATGGGCTCGTATCGAGGCGGAAAGAGCAAGACGGAGCCTTGGGTGCGAGCGTCAGAGAATGTAGTCAATGCTTCCGCCGAAGTAGAAACCAGAGCTCAAAGCGAGTCCCGCGTCGACGCGGGCTTGAAGAAACCTGAGAGGCTTGTATCGAAAACTCACCTGCGGCAAAGCAATCCACGGAAACACGATCGGCTTCGCTCCGCCACCAATCCAGCTTGGTTCCGCATAATTGCCGAAATGCTCGTTGTCATTCGAGCAATAGGCCACATCGGGAACCCCGGAGGACGAGCAGCGCCCCCACTGCGAAGGGTCGGCTGGATCGGCGCCTGGCTCTAGCGGATAAGCCTGCGATCGATAAAGATCACCAATGACGCCGCCGATTCCGACGCCGCCGCCGATGAGCAGGGCAAAGCGACTCTTCTTGTCCAGCGGAATTTCGTAGAGGATCTCGGCCTTGCCGAAGATGACGCCCAGATCGCTGTTCACTTTTTCGTAACCAATGTCGGGCTCGTCCTTGCCTTTGAACATCAAGTCGCCGGTGGCGTAGTCCGCATACGAGAGTGAAAACACCAATTCAATGTGATCGCGTCGAGTGCCGAATTCGAGGCCTGCGATGGGCACATGAGACAATGCTCCGCCAGCGGCGAAGAGATTGAGCACGAACTGCGGAACGATGACGTGACGATAACGTGCGCCGATGTAGCGATACGCCTTGGTGGGGTCTTCCGTGGTGTTCCAAATGCTGTTTTCGGGTTCGGCCGCGTCTTTGCCTTTTTCACTGGACGTCTCGTCAGCAGTGGAATCCCCCTCTTTGGCATCGTCAGCGGGCCGAGCGAACGCGGCGGAAGCGAAGAACATCGTTGCCGTGATCGCCGGAAGGACGAAACGAGCAAGCAGCGGAGTTCGAAGCATGGAACGGTCCTCGAGCAAGTGAGTAGGAGTCGCGCGACGCCACAGGGTACACGAGCCGCGAATTCTTGGAAGCCCTTAGCGCCCCTGGTGTGGCGGCGGTGGGACCGACCTTCGGAGGCAAAAGCATGGATGACGGTGATTCGTCATGCTGCTAGGCTCGCGCGTATGTCCATCAAAGAACGCATCATGTCCGAAGGAATGAAGCTCGCCACGAATCCTCAAGTGGCAAAGCTGATGCAAGACGAGCGGTTCATGAAGCTCGTGATGCTGGCGATGAGCATGCCGGGGCGCGTGCAAACCTTTACTGCCGAACAAAAAGAGGCCGTGGCAAAGTCGTTTGGATTGGCGACGCAGGACGAAGTGCGGGATTTGCGGCGCATGGTCACGTCGCTCGAACAAAGCGTAGCCAGATTGCGTGCGAAATTGGACAATCAATCGTAGGGTTTGGCCCGTAAACCTCTCGAACACGCTTCACGGGCCATTCGGCATACCAATGATATGCCGGAGAGCCCAAAGCGCTCATTACACGATTTCGACGCGATGCGCCCATTACGCACTGCGTCCGAACGATCGCAGGGCAAAAGCCGTTCCATTGCTTTGACTGTACTTGCGATCCGTTCAGGTGGATTGCAGACGACTTCTCAGGGCTGCTCGTCGCTCACGGGACGAGTCGGCAACGCGAGCGGGCCTGTCGCCGATTCGGTTTCGACGGTTTTGGCGAGTTTGTCGCGAGCATCCTCGAGCTCGCGGCGTTGCGCAGGGAGGAGTGATCCAGGTCGTTTTTGCTCGACGTTGGCCGCAAAGTCGAGCCACTGGCTGGCGGCATCGTGATCGCCGAGCCTCATGAGGGACAAACCTCGATACAACCCGTAATTGGCTTGTTTCGCAGGCGGAAGCCGAGGCACCTCGGCTTCGTGATCGCCGAGGTTTTCTGCAGCTTCGAGATACCTTCCCTCCTGGTAGGCACGTTGCGCACTCCCGAGGTAGCTACCGCACCCGAGGGCAAACAGGCAGAAGGACCATGCTACGAGGGCGCCTATGCGACGCATGATCGGAGATATATCGCAAGACCGAGCGGTGAAAAACCTTTTAAATGAAAAATCGTGCGCGAAAATGGTTTTGCGGGAATTGCGAAATTGCGTGCGCACTCAGGAATTTGACGCGGCGTGTTTGATGGGGGTTGAATTAAAAGCTCGTCACTTATTGCGAATTGAGGGCTCAGCCCGAATGTTCCGGCGCTTGCGGGGGGGACCCACTGTCTGAGCCCGCGAAGCGGGCGAGTTTGGGGTCCCGCGAGTGCCGGAAAACGTCGGGCTGAGCCCGGGCACTGCTATTTCGCGTCGCCGCGAGCGTAAATGCTCGCCACGTAATCGAGCACGTCCCGCGCAGATACCTCGTTGTACCCAAAGTACTTGATCATGCGCGTCTTGATGATGTCGATCTTCTCCTGCGTCTCCTTGTCGATGACACTGGAAACGAGCGTCTGCAGCTTGATCGCATCCTTCTGATCCTCGAACAACTTCAGCTCGAGCGCCCGACGCAATCTGTCGTTCGTGTGCCACTCGAATCGCTTCCCATCCACCGCAAGCGCACCGATGTAATTCATGATTTCACGACGGAAATCGTCTTTGCGGTTTTCGGGAATCTCGATCTTCTCCTCGATGCTGCGCATGAGCCTCTCGTCCGGCTCCACATCCTCGCGCGTGAACCGATCCTTGACCTTCTCCTTCAACGTGTAGGCCTTGATCGAATCGATGTAGTTGGCCGCGAGCTTCTGAATGGCGTCTTCGTCCGCGCTGATCGCTCGCTGCACCTCGTTCTTCACGATTTCATCGTATTCGCGCTTGACCATGCCAATGCACTCCCCGAATCGCTTGCGCTGATCGTCATTGGTAATGAGCGAATGGTGACGCAACCCCTTCTCGAGCTCGGAAAGCACCATGAACGGATTGATCGTGCCTTCACCAACGTCATTGACGAGCGCGTTGGAAATCTTGTCCTGCACGTAGCGAGGACTGATGCCGTCCATACCCTCGCGATGCGCTTCCTTGCGAAGCTCCTTGACAGTGTCCTGCGTATAACCAGGAAGAACCTTGCCGTCGTAAAGCTTCATTTTCTGCACAATCGACAAATTGTGCTTCTTCGGGTCGTCGAGACGCGTCAGAACAGCCCACATCGCAGCCACTTCGAGCGTGTGCGGAGCGATGTGTTTGCCGCGAATCTTGTCCTTGTTGAAGTCCTTCTCGTAGATGCGAATCTCTTCGGAGACCTTCGTGATGTACGGGATGTCGATCTTGATCGTTCGATCCCGAAGCGCCTCCATGAACTCGTTGTTCAAAAGCTTCTTGTATTCAGCCTCGTTCGTGTGACCGATGATGACCTCGTCAATGTCGGTCTGCGCAAACTTCTTCGGCTTGATCTTGTGCTCCTGCGACGCACCCAGAAGGTCGTAGAGGAACGCGACGTCGAGCTTGAGCACCTCGATGAACTCGACGATGCCTCGATTCGCAATGTTGAATTCACCATCGAAGTTGAACGCACGCGGATCCGAGTCCGATCCGTACTCGGCAATCTTGCGGTAGTTGATGTCGCCCGTGAGCTCGGTCGAGTCCTGGTTCTTCTCGTCCTTGGGCTGGAACGTACCGATGCCGACGCGGTCTTTCTCGCTGAGCACGAGACGCCGCACGCGCACGTGCTGCATGACCTTGCTCCAGTCGCCGCCATATCGCTCCATGAGCCGGTTGAAAATGAAGCGGCACGCAGGATCGAGCTCGCCGTCGATGCGCACTTGGAACGTGGGGTTCGACAATTCGAGGTCGCGGATTGCGCGCTGACGCCACGAAGGCGGAATGAGGCGCAACGGTTCTTCGTGCATCGGGCAGCGGAAACGCGAACCTTCACCGCCGGCCATGCCGACATCATCGAGGTTCACCCAATCGAATGTGTAGAGAGCGCCATCGGATGTGGTCGAGTAGTGCTCGATGCCTTTTTTGATGAGCCGCGCGATGGTCGATTTCGACGAACCCACCGGCCCGTGGAGCAGAATGACGCGTTTTTCCGGACCGTACCCTTCCGCGGCAGCCTTGAGCACGTGCACGAGACGCATGAGCGGAATATCGAGCCCGTAGATGGCGTCTTGCGCGGCGTAAAACTCGTCTTTGAAGAAGTTGTACCGAATCAACTTCTTCTTGTTGTCGGTGTACTCTTCGGTGCCGTAGCGAATGATCATGTCATACGCGCGCTGAAACGCGTTGCGCGTCACCTGAGGCTGCTTGCGCACGACCCCCAAGTAATCCTCGAAGCTGCCTTCCCACGAGAGGTCGCGGTACAGGGCGTAGTCCTGCATCGCCGCGATCTTGCCAACCAAACTATTCGCGTCGCCCATCACCCGCTCCTCTGCCCTGGTGCTATCACCGGGCGCTCAACGACTCCTCCTGAGCTTACAACACAGATCAAGGTGAGGCGAATGTCGCGGCCCCATTTAAGAAGACTTGCCACACCGGCTTGGGCTGGCTGTCCGCAGTAAAAAGCCCGAGCGAACACGCGTAAGCCGCCCACGGGCCGTCCGCAGCTTGTCCCTCGAGCGCCGCACGCTGCGCACAACGCTCGGAAGCAAGATCATGGAGTCCCTCGACATTGACAAATGCGAAATAGGGCCGCCGCGGCCCGAGCGCCGTAAAGAAAGTTTCGAGAAACAGCGCCTGCTTCGCCTCCGAACCGCCCACGGCAGCAGACGACGGATACCCGAGCGCCTCGATGACGATGGGCTTGCCCATTGCCCGTTCGACGAGGACGTCCGCATCCGTCGCGACATTACTCGCCAAACCCGCCGCATCAGTTCCCAGGCCCGGTAGATACGAACAAGCCGCCACATCACTCGCTTCGAGCAGCACGGAAAATGATGAATCGGGCACACTCACGCCCGAAAACGAAAACCCAACGCCCACGCGCAAATTGGACGGAGCAAGCGGGTGCGCTCGGACATACGAAATGAGCTCGAGGACGAAAACCTCGAATGCTGGCCGCTCTTCCGGATGAGCCGCGAGAAATACGTCGACATCACGCCCAATGAGGAAATACGGAGCCGCACCACCAAGACGCGCGAGCACCTGATCGATGCGACCATACATTGCCTTGAATACAGCCGAATCATTCCACGATAAGCCCATGAGTGCCGGTTCGAGGCCCCGAGCCATTCCGTCGACGACGGCGAATACGAACGTTACAGCGACTCCGTTTTTCCCGTACGTACCCGCTTCGGTCTCGAGCTGTGACAATGCCGCATCCGAAAGCATTTCCGCTGGAGCTCGGCGGACGACGATACCTCGTGAACCAGCAGCAAGCGCGGTGAGGCGCGCGTCGATGACATCGCCAATCGCAGGCTTGCCGTCTCCACGAGGGTTTGGCGTGACGCCCACGAGAACCGGGGACAATCCGGCATCGCCGGCGTCCCAATCATTGGCATCGCCGTCCGACGCAGCATCCGAAGCTCCCGCATCGGGAAATCCTCCGTCGTTGTCGAATCCGCCCGGAGGAACGACGATTTCGATGAGACCGCGGTCATCGCAGGCGATCGGGACGAATGCGCCCAAAGCGAGCGGTAGGACAAACCAACGCCAAGAAGGACGGAGAAGTGGCACCCTCAGATGTTAGTGGATTTTTGGGACAAGCTCGAATCAAGGCGCCGCTGGCGCGGTGTCACACGATGGCAAGCTCACGCCGCCCGAAACGCAAGACAGCGGATCGCCATCCTCGGCTTGTCGTGAAGCGCGTTTGGGCCCCCAGATAAAACCGCCCTTCGCAAGCACTCCAGGCCACGCATCGACGTAACGCGGAGGTTCGCCAGGCCCAGATGCATCGATCCAAACGGCATGACCCGTTCCGGGACGACGCACGTCGACGTGAACGAACTTGCTGTTGGGGTAGAAGCCACAACCAACGTCATCGAGGGTACGGCAAAGCTCGAAAACCTTGGTGTTGGGTATGCCATGCACTTGAATGTCGACGGCTCGAGCGGCGGCGTGGAGGCTGTGATGGCTGGTGCCCGCAACGAGCGCTCCGGGGCGATAACCGCTGTACACGTACACGGCGCGCCAGGGAAACGCGTCTGCGATGCGCTGAAGGGCCCACAAGAGGCGCGGATGCGCAAGGCGAACATCGGCAATCCATTCACCGCGAGCCGCTGCTTCGGGATCGGGTTCGTCGGGCAGAAGGCCCTCGGGACGCGCAACTTGCGCCGGGCGCATGATGATGGAGAGTCGGTCGAGCGCCTCGGGGGCGACCGATCCGTCGCAACGCACGAGGTGAAACACGTCCTGTTCGCCGCTTCCGCGAACGAATCGCACGGGACGGCGACGACAACGCCAATCCACGACGGGCTTGGTGCGCGGCGCCCAAAGCGAGTCGTAACCGTTGGACCTCA
This sequence comes from Polyangiaceae bacterium, assembly GCA_016715885.1. Lineage (NCBI taxonomy): Bacteria > Pseudomonadati > Myxococcota > Polyangiales > Polyangiaceae > Polyangiaceae bacterium. The sequence goes on along the minus strand of JADJXL010000002.1, from coordinate 380,305 downwards.
AAGTGGTTCCGGTGGACGCGAGAAACGGCGCGGGGTCGCTCGTCTCGATCGCAGCCCATGCAAGCGGAACCTCGGGGACGATGCGCAGACTTTCCGAACGACCGCTCGAAAAGGGCCCGAACGACGGTTCACCGTCGAACGAGTAGCGAACATCCCAGGTTTCTTCCGTCGTGCTTTGATTTTCCGTCGACGTGGCTTCGGATGAATTTCGCGTGGGATGCCAATCGAGCGTCATCCAAGGTTCATCGTTCCATTTGCCAAACCGTCCGGAGACATAACGGCGAAATGGCCCCGGCCGCTCGATTTCGGCGTTGAGGAAAGACCGCAACAAATCGAGGCGCGGGACGGACGGGTCGTCGAGACGGAAGGTGTAGAGCTTCGGGGGTTGCTCGAGCAGGGTTGCCGTCGATGGACGTGCAGACAGGAAGACGAACGCGGCGCACGCGGCTGCAAACAGGATCGATGTGGAAACGGTCGAAGAACGCATGCGAATGTGAACGAGCCGATCTTGGCACAGCCAAGCAATCTCGTCACTCGGAACGAGTAGCTCGGAGCAGGCGATCACGGACGGCGAGCCATGCGGGCGTCTGGGGCGGTTCAGTCATGAGAATTTCGCTGCAACCGGCGTCGTCGAGGCGATGGAGCGTGGCGTAAAGGCCAGCGGCAAAACCATCCGGATCGTCGGGCAAAATCTCGACAGCCGGCAGGGCAAAATGTTCGGGCATGAACGAAATGGCGCCCACGGACAAACCGGACGAGCGACGACGGGAGAGCTCGTCGGGCAAAGCCGCTGGAGCAACGAGGATCAACTTGGCGCGAGGCGCGTAGTGACGCGAGGACGTGCCGGGTGCGGGCGCGGGTTTGTCGAGCGAAACGACGATCGTGCCGGGATCGACGATGTCGACACAGGATCGCAGCGCTTCGATGGAAATGGCGCCCGGGCGAAGCAAGACAGCGGGCGAACGCGTGACGTCGACGATGGTGGATTCGATGCCGCGAGCGCAAGGTCCTGCATCGAGGACGAGAGGAATGCGGCCGTCGAGCGACTTGACGACGTGCTCGGCCGTCGTTGGGGAGAGCGTGGTCGATCGGTTGGCGCTGGGTGCTGCAAGTGGAAGACGACACGCTTCGAGCAGCACGCGGGCTGCCGCGGATGCGGGCACTCGCACGGCGACGGTGTCGCCACCTGCGACGACGTCATCCGCAACGACACCTGCGCGTCGCTTCAGGACGAGGGTGAGCGGGCCGGGCCAAAAGGCGGCCGCGAGGCGTTCGGCTGCGGATGGGAAGCCGTCGGCGAGCTCGCGTGCGGAGGTCGCGTCAGCAACGTGCACGATGAGCGGGTTTGTCGCGGGACGTCCTTTCGCTTCGAAGATGCGGCGAACGGCGGCGGGGTCATCCGCGCGGGCACCAAGGCCGTAGACGGTTTCGGTGGGAAACGCGACGACGGAGCCCGCTCGAAGGAGCGCGACTGCGCGGGCGAGGGAGGCGGGCACGAGGGGGAGAACGCGGGTATGCACGAGAGGCGACAGTCGTCGACTGTACTCACGACACGCGAAAACGCACGTCAGCGAGCGACATCGTCATTCGGCACCAACTTCACGCGACCCGCAGCAATGTCTGCAACATCTTGCTCGAGCTCCGCGCGCTGCTCCGCCGTGAGGCGAGGTACGCGCGGTGCTCGATCGATCGCGTCGAGGATCGGGTCGTGCGTAAGTGCAGTGGGACGCGTAGGCAATCCAGGCGGGTTCATGATTCCTCAGCATTACCCTCTCGCAGCATCATTCGCCATTGTTTCTCGTAAGCCGAGCGCGACCGTCCAACCGCGCCGTATCAAGGAACCGGTGCCACGACAGCTTGGCTCGCCTCGAGCACCATCGTCACCTGCGTAATTTCGCCCGGACGAACCTCGACGGGAACCGCCTCGACCGCACGACGCCCCGCTCCATCGAATGCGAGATCGTACTTTCCCGCGGGTGCCTCAGCGGCCACCGACAAACCTTCCGGAGCCGAACCAATCGCCAAAAACCCTTCGATGGGGAAGCTCGGCGCATTCACACGCACTCGACCACCAACGGGCGGCGGTATCGCCGCACCATCCACCCCGACAAACCTCACGTCGACAGCTCCCGGCGCCTGCCCATCTCGCATGAGCGCGACCTCGGTCAGCACACCCAATGTGTCCCCGCGAGGCGCCACGACGAGCGCTCGATCACGACGCACCGGACGTCCCGCACTCACCGCAACGTCACGCGCATGTCGAACGAACATGGCTCCTTCGAGCGCATCGATCGCAACGCCCGAACGATCGTCCACGGGCATGATCGCGTACGCCACATCCGCACCAACAGCCGCGACGAACGGCGGCGTTTCACCTGACGGAACGGTCACCTGCGACGAACCCCAGGAAACGACATCGCCTATACGAGACAAACTCACTGGCTCGGCGCTCGGCGACGACACGAGCGTGGTCACGAGCAGCGAACGCGCTCCGGGAACGAGCGTGTATCGAGTTCGCGCATCGAAGGACTTTTGCGCAGCAACACGAACCTCGACCCACGCCGAACCATCACGCTCCTGACCAAACTCCGGCGCAGCAAGCGGAAGACAATCGGCACCATCGGCAATGCAAGCCGAGAGCGCTCCTAGTTCGTCTTGACCAACATGCGCATCGACGACATCGAGGATCGCCCCCGGTCTGGTACTCGATGGACCACCAAAGACGATCGCGATCTCGCCATTGGTGAGAAGCACATCGCCCACGGCTCCTTCCGCCCGAGGACCTTTCACGAGCTGCGATTCGCTGGCGATGCGAAGAGCGGTTGCGCGCTGAACGTCCGCGCCAGCCGGCACACACGAGCCCTGCTGCCCATCGGTGCCTCGACGGAATCGACACATCGCATCGAAGCGCGCGCTTGCTCCACCGAAAACGACGACGCCCCCGTTCTGCAAAGGCTCGGTGCACGCGCCCAGGACGACTGCAAGAGACGCGGCCACTGCAAAACCGCCAGCGGCGGAGACGATGTCCATCGGCATGGCCCTTCCGACGCGCGAGAGGTCGATCCCTTGGGAGTTTATTCGTCGTCGGCCATCTCGGGGTAATCCCCAGGGGCAAGGTTGTCGAACCGCGTATACGACGACGCGAACCGTACGAGGACTTTGCCAGTAGGACCGTTTCGCTGCTTGGCGATGATGATCTCGGCAATGCCTTTCTTATCGGTCTCCTGCGGGTTGTAGTACTCGTCGCGGTAGATGAACATGATCACGTCCGCGTCCTGCTCGATGGCACCGGACTCGCGCAAGTCGCTGAGCTGAGGACGCTTGTCCTTGGTATTGCGCGTCTCGACTGCACGGTTGAGCTGCGACAACGCAATGACCGGGACGCGCAGCTCTTTGGCAAGCTGCTTCAAACCGCGAGAAATCTCGCTGATCTCTTGCTCGCGGCTTTGCGCACCATCGCGCCCCTTCATGAGCTGCAGGTAGTCGATGATGATGAGCCCCACGCGACGCTCGGGTTGTCCCGGCGCAGTGGGTCGGTTGTATTCGGCCTGGATCCGCCGCGTCTTTGCACGCACTTCGAGAAGGCTGATGGCCGGCGTGTCATCGACCCAAATGGGAAGCGTCGACAAGTAGGACGCAGCTTCGGTCAGGCGGCGCCAATCGTCTGGCTGGAGAAACCCTTGGCGCAACTTGCCGACATCCACACGCCCTTCACTGCACACCATACGACTCGCAAGTTGCTCGCGCGGCATTTCGAGCGAGAAGACGCAGACGCCAAACCCCGGCTCTTGATGCTCGTATCCGTGACCGTCTTCATTCGGACCCGCAGCACGTACCGTGCGCGGCGATGCGACGTTCACCGCCATGTTGAGCACGAACGATGTTTTGCCCATGCCCGGACGCGCTGCGACGATCGTGAGGTCACCGTCGTGCAAGCCCGCCGTCTTCGAATCGAGCCGCTCGAAGCCCGTGGACACGCCCGTGATACGATCGCCGCGCTCGGCAGCCGCCGTGATCTGCTCGAAAACGGTCTTCAGAACTTGCGCAATCGGCTGAACACTCGTCGATTCAGCGGTGCGTGCGAGGTGATAAACCGCCTGCTCGGCACCATCGATGAACTCCTGCACCGTGCCGACGTCGCCATATCCTTCGGCGGCGATGCGCTGACATGCCCCGATGAGCTGACGAAGACGCCACTTCTCATGAACGACCTTCGCGTGAGCACCCACGTGCGCAACGGCAGGCGTCGCATCGACGAGCTGCGCGAGATAACTCGGCCCGCCGATGTGGTTGATCCACTCGCGACTGCGGAGCCACGAAGCAACCGTCGTGATGTCGACCGGCGTGCCTTCGGTGGCGAGCTGCACGGCCGCCTCGAAAATGCGCCGGTTCGCGTCGCTGTAGAAATGCTCGGGCTTGAGCAGCTCGAGGACGCGATCGAGCGCGTCGCGTTCGAGGAGGACGGCTGCGAGCACGGCAGCTTCGGCATCGAGGTCATGCGGCGGAACTCGGCCTGCGACCGGAACGGGCTCGTTCTGCTGAGAGTTTCGACCTCGGCGCCCTTGCGTCTGCATGTTCACTTCTTCACCGGATCACCCCAAGTCATCCCGAACTTTTCCACAAGGCAGGGCTCCAAATGGGAGACGCCCCGAAGGCAAAAACCTTCGAGGCGCCGGGATTGGCCGGACAAGATATCAGGCAATTGCCGCACGTACCACCTCGAACGATGGAGCTCGAAGCGAGCATGAGCGGACGAGACGCACAGAGCGAGATCATCTGCGTAGGCGAAACGCTGTGGGATCTACATGTGCCCGAAGGAACAGCTCTTTCGGAAGCAAACCATGTGCGGTTCGAACCGGGAGGAAGCGCGACGAACGTAGCGCGACATCTCGTGAAACTTGGAGTGCGCGCAGGCGTCGTTGGGGTCGTGGGCGATGATCCCCTTGGATTGGCACTCATCGAGCGGCTGTTACGCGAGGGCGTCGACGTGCGTCACATGCAGAAGATGTCAGCACGCACGGGGCTCGTGGTGTTGTCGAGCGCTCCGCCAGTTGCCGTCGGGTATCGAGCTGCGGAAGAGGAAGCCCAAGCGTTTCGGCAAGCGCTTCATGGATCGTTCGAAGCCCGCATCGTGCATTTTTCGAGCTTGCTACCGAATCGCACGGCGATTCATGCGCTCACGCGCGCAGCGCAGCGCGCACGAAAAGCGGGAAGCGTGGTGACGGTCGACGCGAATCTGCGCCCGCGACTATGGCGCGGTGACGCGGTGGCCAAGACAAACCATTACGAATTGCTCGAAGTAGCAGACATGGTGAAGGTGAGCGCCGATGATCTGAACGTGCTCGGAATGAATGATCCCGTCTCACTGCGAGACAGGTTGAAGCCGGATGCGATTTTGATCGTGACGAGCGGTGCAGGACCTACGCGCGCTTGGAGTCCGCGGGGCGAGGTGGAAGTAAGCGTCGTCAAGCTCGATGTGCCGACCGCGGTCGGCGCCGGGGATGCGTTTGTCGCGGGGTGTTTGTCCGTGATGCTCGACGTGCATCCACGCCTGTGGGCGACGCTTTCGGAACTGGAAGGGATCATCGCGCGTGGAAACGCAATCGCGCGGTCCTCTCTCGAAGACCGCGCGATGCGCAGCTAACGATGTGCGTAATCAGGCCTTGGCGGCGACCGTGACTTCGACGTTCGCGGTCACGCTGGTGGCGAGGCGAATCGGCACTTGGTAGGTGCCGAGCGCCTTGATCGTTTCGACGCCAATGCGACGGCGATCGACGTTGAAGCCCTGTGCTGCGAGAGCCTCTTCGACGTCGCGCGACGTTACGGAGCCGTACAATCGATCGCCTTCACCAACCGGCTTGTGGATGGTGATCTTGACGCCGGTGAGCTTCTGCGAGAGCTCTTCGGCGGCCTTCTTGGTCTTTGCGGCGCGAAGCTCGGCGACTCGCTTCTCGTGCTCGATACGCGCAACGTTCTCTGCCGTGGCGCCCACTGCGAGTCCACGGGGGATGAGAAAGTTGCGAGCGTAGCCGGGACGAACGCGAACGAGCTCGCCGCTCTTGCCGACGTTGGGAATTTCCTCGGTGAGGACGACGCGGATGTAGTTGGCCATGACGTCCCTCTCCTTATGCCGTGACGGTGAACGGGAGCAGCGCGATGTTGCGCGCGCGCTTGATGGCAAGCGTGACTTTGCGCTGATGCAAAGCGCAGTTGCCACTGATGCGACGCGGAACGACCTTGCCTCGCTCCGAGATGAAGTACTTGAGCGCCTGCGGATCTTTGTAGTCGATCACGAGCGCCTTATCGGCGCAGTAACGACAAACCCGCTTGCGGCCCGTGCGACGACGACCAGGGGCGTCGGCGTTGAGATCAGGAGTTCGCGCGAAATCGCGATCATCCATTTCGATGTTGCGGTTGCTGCCGGAGTCCATTCGCGAAGTCATCGTCACGCTCCCTCGTCCTCGTCGCCACCCATGTCTGCGTCCGCATCGAGATCGTCGAGCTCACCGGACAGCGGCGCTTCGGACGTGCGCTCCTGACGGCGCTCGGGCTCGATGAGGCCAAGCTGACGCTCACGCGATTCGTCGCGCTCTTCTTCGAGCGGCGGCAGCTCGACACGCTCGAACTTCACGTCATCGGCCGCAATCTCCATCGTCGCGACTTCGACGTCGTTACGAACGAGAACGGTTTGGTACTTGATGACGCCGTCGAGCAGGCGCAGGTTGCGCTCGACCTCGGACACGACGCGTCCGGTGCCGAGGTACTTCAGGTAGACGTACACGCCGCGACGGTGCTTGCGGATGTCGTACGACAAGCGGCGGCGACCCCAGGTTTCAACCTTCGTCAAGCGGCCGTTCTCACGACCGATGACCTCGGACAAACGCGTTCCGACACGGTCTGCTGTGTCGGCATCGATGTCCGGCTTCATGATGTAGATCGTTTCGTATTCTCTGGCGCGATTCGGCGCCGTAACCAGTCGGCTCATACGGATCCCCTTGGACGATGGCCCCGAAAGCGATTGCCTCGGAGCGAGGACACGCAGCGCGGGTGTTTTTCAGGACCGACCGCACTGCGTTCGCGAAAGAAGCGCGAGCTCGAAGTTCCCATCAAGGCTTCTTGCTCTCGCCCGTCACCGAGATGGTTTGTCCCGGCGACGCTACAGGCTCGGAGGCCGCTGCCCCTTCACCTTGATCTTTCGCTTGTTTTTTCCCGGTTTTTGGCCGGGCATTACGAACGTTCATCGCGGCAGCTACGCCGCGAGCGGCGACTTCTAGCACAGTTTCCGCCGCAAGCTTCAAGATGTCTGGCAAGTTCGCACGTTCGACCGCGTCGAACGATGACAAGACGTAATCGGCCACTTCGCCTTGAAAACCTGGAGGCGGCCTACCAATGCCAACCCGCAGCCGAATGAAGTCTCCCGTACCTACGTGAGCGACGATCGATCGCAGGCCGTTGTGTCCAGCATGTCCGCCACCGACCTTCAACCGAACCTGGCCAAACGGCAGGTCGAGCTCGTCGTGGACGACGATGAGGTTTGTCGGAGCGATCTTGTGAAACGCGAGCGCAGGTTGCACGCTGCGCCCCGACTGGTTCATGTACGTCTGGGGCTCGAGCAGCATGGCTTGTTCGTCGCCGAGCGTGGCGCGAGCGACGAGACCGGAAAACTTTTCACGGAAGCTGTCGGCACGAACGCGTGAGGCAAGGTCTTCGACGACCATGAAGCCGACGTTGTGCCTGTGCGAAGCGTAGGCTTTGCCTGGATTGCCGAGGCCGACGACGAGAAACATGCGGGAAATAGCGGTGGGCGAACAGCGAGCCGGGCCCGCTGTTCATTCGAGGTCGAACTACTTCTTTGCGGCAGGCTTCGCAGCCGGGGCAGCCTTGGCGGCAGCAGCAGGTGCCGCAGCCTTGCCAGCAGCCGGTGCAGCACCCTTGGCCGCAGCAGCCGGAGCAGCACCCGCGGCAGCCGGAGCGCCAGGAGCACCCGCGGCAGCTTCTTCGGCCTTCTCGGGAACGGCGATGACGATGACCGTTTGCTCCTCGGGCAAACGCACCTTCACGCCTTCGGGCAATTGGATCTGACCCGCCTTGATGGTGTCGCCGAGATCGAGCTCGGTGACGTCGATGTCGACGATGACGGGAATCTTTTCAGGCAAGCAGCGGATCGGCAGGTTGCGGAAGATCTGCTGCAAGATGCCACCCGTAACCGTGCCCTTCGCTTTGCCGGTGCAGCGCACGGGCACTTCGACGTCGACCGGTTGATCCAGTTTGACCTGCAAGAAATCTGCGTGGAGCAGATCGCGCGAGATCGGGTGATAGTCGAAGTCGCGCACCATGACGGTGTAGCTCTGCGAATCGTTGACGGACAGCTCGATCACGGAGTTTTTCCCGTGCGGTGACTTGAGCACCTGGAGCAGTTCTTTGGGAGCAACGGCGACGGTGAAAGCGGCAAGGCCTTTGCCGTAACAAACCGCGGGGATCTGTCCGGTGCGGCGGAGCCGGTTCGACGGGCTTTTTCCGCTGTCGGGACGAGGGGTGGCGCTGAGCTTGATGATTTCCATCATGGGACGACTCTCCGAAATCCGAGACGCGGCGCTATAGCAGAGTTTGGAGGAAGTGGGGCACTCTTCCGTGCGAGCGCTGCATTTGGGCGGCTTTTCACGTGTGCAGCCGCGAAGGTTATTGGGTTAGACGAATAGCGAGCTCACCGAGTCCGAGTGGTGAATTCTGCGGATCGCCTCGGCGAGTAGACGAGCCACGCTGATGACCTTGAACTTCCCCGACGCCCGGGCTTCCTCGGACAGCGGGATGGAATTGGAAACGATCACCTCGGTCAGCGGTGATTCTTTGATGCGCGACACCGCCGGTCCGGACAGAACGGGGTGCGTCGCGCAAGCCGCCACGCTCTTGGCGCCGGCCTTCGCAAGCGCGTTGGCCGCGTTTACGAGCGTGCCGGCAGTATCGATGATGTCGTCGAGCAGCAAGCATTTGCGCCCCTCGACCTCACCGATGATGTTCATCACTTCGCTTTCGTTTGCGCGTTCGCGACGTTTGTCGATGATGGCGAGCGTGCCACCGAGGCGTTTGGAAAACGCCCGAGCACGTTCGACGCCACCAGCGTCAGGCGAAACGATGACGACGTCGTGCCCGTAGTGTTCGCGTAGGTGCTGCTCGAGCAGCGCGGGCATGGCGAACAAGTGATCGAAGGGAATGTTGAAAAACCCTTGGATCTGACCTGCATGCAGGTCGATCGCGACCACGCGGTCGACGCCGGCTGCTTGCAGCAGGTCAGCGACGAGCTTGGCCGTGATCGGCGTACGCGGCGCGACCTTGCGATCTTGCCGAGCGTACCCGTAATACGGAATCACGGCGGTGATGGATCCTGCCGACGCACGTCGGAGCGCATCCACCATGATGAGCAGCTCCATGACGCTGTCATTCACCGGCGAACACGTCGACTGAACGACGTAGGTATCCACGCCGCGGACATTTTCCTGGATCACGCAAAACGTCTCGCCATCGGAAAAGCGGGACACACGACACTTGCCAAAGGGCTGTTCCAGCACCTGGCAGATCTCTTGCGTAAGTGCGGAACTCGCGTTCCCCGAAAAGATGCTCACCCTCTTGAACACCGGAGCAGCCTCCCTTGCCGGGGTATGAACGGCGGCGCGGAAGTACCAGTCAGAACCTAGACCGTCAAGGATCAATCGATTCGAAGTGCAGTTCGGAAGCCTTGAGCTTTGCGCTCGACGGCCGTGTTGATTAGGTACGCGCTGTGGATCGTTTCTTGGACGCACGAGAAAAACCAGGCAGCCTCGTCGCGATTGGCAACTTCGACGGAGTCCATCGTGGACATCGCGCCGTGCTCGCCGAAGCTGCCGACATCGCTCGTGCGCGCGGGCTCGAGCCCATCGTGCTCACGTTCGATCCACATCCAGCCGAAGTGCTCGGTCGCAAAGCACCACCACTGCTCACTTCACTCGAACGCAAGAAGCAACTTTGCCAGCGCGCGATGTCGGGAGGTCGCGTGGTGGTCGTATCGTTCGATCGCACGTTCGCCGCGCAAACGCCGCGCGAATTCGCCGAACGCGTGATCGTTCCACTTGGGACACGCGTGGTGATGGTGGGGAAAAATTTTCGCTTCGGAGCCAATCGCGCAGGCGACTTCGACGAGCTTTCGAGACTTGGCAACGAGCTCGGATTCGAAACGCGTTCGCACGCGCTCGTCGGTGACGACGCGGGATCCTGGTCGTCGTCGCGCGTGCGAAACGAGATCGCCCAGGGCCATTTGGAAGAGGCGTGTCGCATCCTCGGACGCTGGCATTCGCTGTCCGGCACGGTCGTACACGGCGACAAACGCGGCCGCACGATCGGTTTTCCCACCGCCAACATCGTCGACATCCGTGAAGCCTTGCCGCCGTTCGGAGTGATGGCGGTCGTCGTGGACGTGGCCTCACCCCCTGGCCCCCTCTCCACAAGTGGAGAGGGGGAAAATGCCTCACCCCCTGGCCCCCTCTCCACTGACGTGGAGAGGGGGAATGCGTGGCGGATGCTCGGACGAGGCGTTGCGAACCTTGGGCTTCGTCCAACGGTGGATTCGTCTGCGACGCAGCCACGGCTCGAAGTGCATCTGTTCGACTTCGAAGGAAATCTCTACGGACGACGACTGCGCGTGCATCTCGTGCAACACCTTCGTCCGGAAAAACGTTTCACCGGAATCGATATGCTCCGAGCACAAATCATCGAGGACTCGAAGCGAGCTCGCGCCGTGCTTGCAGACGTCCGCCCCGATCCGAACGCACGAGGCGCGTGGGCATGAACCAACGCATTCTGCTAGAGCGATTTGCGTGACAGATCTCGTTGTCTTCCCTTACGAACGTCCGCTTGCGGGCAGCGTGCCCGTACCTGGTGACAAGAGCATCGCGCATCGCTCCATTTTGCTTGCCGGCTTGGCGAGCGGGCGAAGCGAAGTCAAAGGCGGCGCTCTCGGTGCCGACAATCTCTCGACGCTCGCCGCGCTCGAAGCGATGGGCGTCGCCGTGGAAAAACCGAGCGGTGCCCCGGATACGCTCGTCATCTCCGGCGTGGGGCTCGATGGGCTACGCGCGCCGACAGGCCCCATCGACTGCGGCAATTCGGGCACGACGATGCGCCTTTTGTCCGGCGTGCTCGTCGCTCAAAGGTTTGCCTCGACGCTCGTTGGCGACGAATCGCTGACGCGAAGGCCGATGGAGCGCGTCGCGCGTCCGCTGCGTCAACGAGGCGGTAGGATCGAAGGTCGAATCGATACCAAGCGCGTCGGAGAAATCACGGCGCCGCTCCAGATTGGACCGCTGCCCAAGCCGGCGGTCTTGGCCGCTCTGGAATACGAAATGCCCGTCGCGAGCGCTCAAGTGAAAAGCGCGATCCTGCTTTCGGGTCTGTGGGCGGATGGCCCGACGTACGTGCGCGAGCCTCATGTTTCGCGAGATCACACCGAGCGACTTCTCATCGCGCTCGGGGTCCCCATTCAAACGATCGGCCCGATGATCGAGCTCGATGGTCCATCGTTCTCGGGCAAACTGCCTGCGTTCTCCATCACGGTTCCAGGCGATCCTTCATCGGCCGCGTTTCTTCTCGCAGCGGCGCTCCTTATCCCGAATAGTCAGGTCACCGTACGACGTGTCGGGACAAACCCGACTCGCACGGGTCTCTACGAAGTGTTGCGCGACATGGGTGCATCGCTCGCCTTCGAACCTCGTGGCGAAGAAATGGGTGAGCCGGTTGCGGACGTGCATGCTTGGGGCTCCAACCTTTCGGGCGGACGGCTCGGAGGCGAACTGGTGGCGCGGGCGATCGACGAAGTGCCCATTCTGTGCGCGCTGGCTGCACGCGCGAAAGGCATCACGACGATCGAAGATGCATCCGAGCTGCGTGTGAAAGAGAGCGACCGCATCGCGACGATGGCGCGCGTGCTCCGAGCTTTCGGCGTCGTCTGCGAAGAGCGACCCGATGGGCTCGTGATCGAAGGCTGCCCGGACAAACCTTTGCGCGCGGCAGACGTGTCGAGCGAGGGCGACCACCGCATTGCAATGGCTTCGGCGGTGCTCGGCTTGTGCGCGGATGGGCCCTCGCGCGTGCGAGAAGCAGACAACATCGCAACGAGTTTTCCGCGGTTCGTGGGTACGCTACGGGCGTTGGGTGCGCGCGTGGACGTGGAGCAAGCGAGAGGTGCAACGTGAGTGGCGATGGGCGCCGTAAAATACGCGTGGCGATCGATGGTCCGGCCGGCGCCGGTAAAAGCACGGTGGCGCGCGCGCTCGCCGAACGTCTTGGCTATCTGCTGCTCGATACGGGCGCGCTTTACCGAACGGTAGCGCTCGCAGCGCAACGCGCGTCGATCCCGTGGGAGGATGCTCCACGCATGGGATCGCTCGCCGAGGATCTCGTGGCGCGCCATCGTTTGGTCATCGAACGCGCCGAGAGCGTCGGAATGCGCATTCGCCTCGACGGGGACGACGTTTCGTCGGCGATTCGTGCTCCCGACGTGAGCGTGGGCGCGAGCCGAGTTTCGTCGATTCCAGCGGTGCGAGCTGCGCTGCTCGACATGCAACGTCGTGAAGGCACCGAAGGCGGCGTGGTGCTCGAAGGACGCGACATCGGTACGGTCGTTTTCCCCGACGCAGAGGCAAAGTTTTTCCTGACCGCATCTGCAGAAATTCGCGCCAAGCGCCGGTATGAAGAGCTCGTCGCTCGAGGCAAGGCCGAGTCGTACGAATCGACGCTCGCGGACGTCGAGAGCCGAGACAAAGCAGATACGGAACGTGCTGTCGCACCGCTCAAGCAAGCCGACGACGCCATCGTGGTAGATTCGAGCAATCGCGACGTGAAGGACGTCGTCGAGGAGATGGCTCGTGTCGTCGAAGCGCGGCAGCGCGTGTGAGCTCGATGAAGAAGTGACGCGACAACTTGGTCGGCGCGCGCTTCTTGGCGTCTTGGGGCTCGCGCTGGCGAACGTCGCGTGTGGATCGAGCACAAGCGCGGCCAATTCCCCACGAGCGCCGAGCAAAAAGCAGCGGTTCGACGCGATCGAGCTCTTTCCAGCCGACCTCGATGTCGTCGTGCGCGTGGATCTGGCACGCATGCGAGCATCGCTGGGACCCGTGGCGGATGGTTTGTCGGCGCGCGTGGGCTCGGAAATGGACGCACGCGACGAGCTCGCAAGCCGCGCGATACAGCGTGCACGTGTTGCGTGGATCGGTACGCGCATCGCGGACATCGAAACGGGTGATCGGGTGATGGTCATCGAGGGAGACGTCGAAGACCTGCGTCCGGATCCGAGCTTGTTCGAGGTGCTGGATCCGCCGCTCTCCGATGCGATCAAGACCTTCGAACGACGCGGGCCACTCGCGCGCGATGCAACGGCTCGAATTCATTTGCTTGGAGGTCGAACGATGGTGTTCGTCTCCGGTGTCGAAGTGGATGGTGTCGAGCGAGTGCTCTTGCGAGGAGCGGATCCGGGGCGGCGCGATCCACCGGCGGAAGGCCTCCTCAGTGCGGACCTGCGAGGCAGGCGATTGCCTGTGGGGCTCGAGCGAAAATTTCCATCGATTGGTGCGATCGTGCGCGGCGTGAAGCGTGCGCGCGCGAGCGTGACGATGGTCGACGAAGGCCTACGAGCGGACGTGGAAGTGGTAGCGGCATCCGATGCAGCCGGCTCGAAGCTGGAAGGGTTTTTGACGGCGCTGCGCGAAGGTGGACAAGGCAGTCGGTATGCAGCGCTTTTCGATGGCATGCGTGTCGAACGCCTCGAGCAAGCGGTGCGCGTGACGTGGCTCGTACCGCTGGAGATGCTGCGCGTCGTGGTGGAGAGCTAACGCGCGAACATTGCTTTGCTCGACGTTTGCAAAGTAGCATCCGTCGCGAACATGAATGTCCTGCGCAGCACGGAACCGAACGCGGCGCAGAGATGCATCCGTGTTTCACTCTCGATCACTCCACTACGTGGCACCGATGAAGATCTTGCCGGACTGCTGGGAAATTTGTTTTTCGACTTCCTTCAGTTGATGGGGGTGTCGCGACAAATCAGCTCGAAGGTCAATGTGCAAATCATCGAGCTGACGACCCATTTGCTAGAGCATTCCGTCCTTTTTCCTGGGGCGTTGAAGCTCGACTTCGCGATGACGGGAGACGAAGTGACCGTCGACGTCTCGGATCCCATGGCATCCGAGCGTGATGACGTCGCGACCAGGCAGTTTCACTTGGTCTCGAGCGCCGAGGATCCCAAGCGGCTGCTTGCCGATATGGTGCTCGAGCGTCGCATCGATCGTGCCAAGGGGGGTTTGGGATTGATGCGCCTGACGGAGGAATCGAAGATGCGTCTTTCGAGGAACTACAAGAAGCGCCGCGGCGGCGGCTCGGGCAGTGATGGTGGCGAAGGGTCGTCCGCGCCTGCGTTGGTTTTGGCGCTGCCGCTGAAGCGTTCCAAATAGATGCGCGTGCACTCGACGCGGCGATTGCATACGCTGCGTTTCGATGGCCGACACGCTGGTCGACCCCGTAGAACCGGTTCCTCCCACCGAACGCGATCCCCATCCGGCTCCGGCTGCCGATCCGCCGCCTGCTGATCAGCCGCCACCAGCCGATCCGCCGCCGCGACCTTCGCGCTCGCGCGTTCTTTTCGTGGCCGCTTTTGCAGTCGCGTTCGCGGGAGCAGTGGCCGCATTGGCGCTGTGGTTCTTGGTTTTTCGTTACAAACCAACGGCGCTTGCGCACGTGCCGGCGGGCAGCAACGTCGTCGTGCGCATCGAAGCGGCCGACATCGTTCTTTTTGGTCCCGTACGAAATCACTTCCTGCCGCTCCTAATCGAAGACAAACCGCAAGGACCGGCATTGAACAAGGTGCCGTTGGTCGAACGTCTTCACGAACGTACGGGGGTACGGCTGCCTTTGGATGTGCGAGAAATCCTCGTCGCAACGATGGATGGCACGAGCTTCGTCGCACTTTTCGGCGGACAAATCGCGCGTGGAAAGTTTGTCGCAGGCCTTGCAGACGTGGCTCGAGAAGAAGGTTGGGCAGGCTTTCACCTCGATGGCGAAGTCCTCGTTGGACCTCGCGTAGCAGTGGGTCAAGCAGACGATGGAACGATCATCGTCGGGACCGACAAAGCGATCGTAGAGAATGCGCTGCCTGCGACGGATGAAGGAGCGAAGCTGGGTTTGCCCGCCAAAGGAGCGGTCACGTTCGTCGTTGCAAAACCCGCTTGGGAAACGCTTTCGACCGCTGGGAAGCTCGTCCCTCGAGCAGGAGCGTTCAGTGGGGTTCGTCGCGGAACAGGATCGTTCATTCTCGGAAGTTCCCCGGAAATCGTGCTGCGCCTCGAGCCGAACGAAGGCGCCGATTCGGCGGCGATCGAGCAAGGAGCTACGGCGCTGCTGTCGAATCTTCGGCTGCTCACATTGCTCGTGCCCGATCGAACGGGCGAAAAAGAGGCGCTCAGGCAAGCCGTGGTGGCCCGTGAAGGGGCGCAGGTCGTGATTCGAGCGCCCTGGCCATACGAAGGGCTTGATCGTGGAGCTGCGCTTTTGGCCGCGCAATTGCGTGGAAACGACGCTCCCCAGCCGACGCTTCCCGCTTCCTCGCCATGATCCGTCGCGAATGGATCGTCAATGATCCATGCCGAGGAGCCGCAAGAAGCCTTGGAAGCGGCGCTATCGACAGCGTTGACAACACTCGGGCCACGGACTAGAGGGACCGCTCTCCCGGTGCCGGGTCTATGCCCGACGTGTGCCCGAGGTCGGCTCGATGTGAGCTGCACGCATACGCGGAAGCGATGGCTTGCACAGGGAAATCCAAGGGAAGGAAGGTTTTAACAGACCACATGGGAAGTAACGCGAACGTGGAGACGGTAGGATCAGACATCGGAGAGAGCTTCGCTGCGCTTTTCGAACAGCGTGTCGAATCTGATTTCGCGCGCGAAGGCGAGATCATCGCGGGGACGGTCGTACAGGTCGGTCGTGACTCGGTGGTGGTCGACATCGGCGGTAAGAGCGAGGGTGTGATCCCGCTCCGAGAGTTCGCGGATGCCACGGGCCAAATCACGGTCAAGGCCGGTGACAAGGTAGATGTCTACATCGAGAGCCGCGAGAACGACGACGGCCTCGTCACCTTGTCCAAAGAGAAGGCCGACAAGATGAAGGTTTGGGATGAGATCTCGAACGCTTGTGAAGCGGACGAACTCATCGAGGGCACGATCAGTCAGCGCGTCAAGGGCGGTTTGTCCGTCACGATTCGCGGCGGCGTCAAGGCCTTCCTCCCTGGCTCCCAGGTGGACCTGCGCCCGATCCGAAACTTGGACAAACTGATCGGACAAACCTACAAGTTCAAGGTCATCAAGTTCAACAAGAAGCGCGGAAACATCGTGCTGTCCCGTCGCGTGCTGCTCGAACGCGAGCGCGACGAGATGAAGCAAAAGACGCTCGAAACCCTCACCGAGGGCATGACCGTCAAGGGCACGATCAAGAACATCACCGAGTACGGCGCCTTCGTCGATCTCGGCGGCATCGATGGCCTGCTCCACATCACCGACATGAGCTGGGGTCGCGTCAATCACCCCAACGAAGTCTTCAACGTCGGCGACGAAGTCACCGTCAAGGTGCTCAAGTACAACCCCGAGACCGAACGAGTTTCCTTGGGCCTCAAACAAACCCAAGAAGACCCGTGGAACCACGCCGAGGAAGCTTATCCGGCTGGTAAGAAGGTCCGCGGCAAGGTCATGTCGATCACGGACTACGGCGCGTTCGTCGAGCTCGAACCGGGCGTCGAAGGCCTCATTCACGTGAGCGAGATGAGCTGGACCAAGAAGGTCAAGCATCCGTCGAAGCTGCTCGACGTCAATCAAGACATCGAATGCCAGGTGCTCGAAGTCGACGCTCGTGCCAAGCGCATCAGCCTCGGCCTGAAGCAACTCGAGCCCGATCCGTGGATGCTCTTCACGGACAAGTACCACCCCGGCGACAAGATCGCGGGCAAGGTCCGATCACTCACGGACTACGGCGTCTTCGTCGGGATCGAAGAGGGCGTCGACGGCATGGTGCACAAGAGCGACCTCTCGTGGACGGCGCGTGTCAACAACCCGAGCGACCTCTATCACAAGGGGGACGACGTCGAAGCGATCATTCTCTCGATCAACCACGACGAGAAGAAGGTTTCGCTTGGCATCAAGCAGCTCTGGGATGATCCCTGGCCGACGATCCTCAGCGAGTTCGCTCCGGGCCGCGTGATCGAAGAAGCCGCGATCATCAGCATCGTCGACTACGGCATCTTCGTGCGCCTGCGCGAAGGCGTCGAAGCGCTGGTGAACACGGCGGACATCGTCGAAGCCGAAGGCACGAAGCTCAAGGTGGGCGATGTCATCCGCGTGGAGATCTCCTCGATCGACACGGTGGAGCGACGTCTCTTTGCGACGATGAAGAACGTCGGCGTGGAGAAGCCGCAACCGGCCGAACGTCCGCGCAAGCAAAAGGGCGGCACAACCGCAGCAGCTCCGGAAGAGGACAAGGCCGCACCGGGAACGGTCGGCGACCTCATTCGCGAGAAGCTCGCCGGCAAGCTCGACCTGAAGGGCAAGCAAGCCAAGGACCAAGAGTGATTGGTTCGATCACGGACGGTTTGTCCCGTCTGTGACGAGAGAGGGGCGCAGGAATCTGCGCCCCTTTTTCTTTGGCCCCGCCGACCCGCGCTACATTGCTTTCGTGAAACCCGCTCTCGTTGCCTCCGTCCTCCTTGCGTCGCTGGTCACTGCGCTTCCGGTCCGCGCTGATCCGCCTACAGAGCCGTGGTTTGGCGCCGATAAAGCCAAACACTTCACCATATCGGCGGCGCTTGCTGCGACGGGATACGGTTTGTCGGCGCTCGCCATCGATGGTCGGAAGAACCGCGTCGTGCTCGGTGCAACACTCGCCCTCGGTGCGGGTTATTCGAAGGAAGTGCTCGATGCGGTCGGGTTTGGCACGCCTTCGTGGAAGGACTTCGTTTGGGACGTGCTCGGCACGGGTGTCGGCGTTGGTGTTGCGTTCGCCCTGGATGCTGCTTTTTCGCCGTCTTCCGCATCGGCGTCTCGGACGGCCCCGGCGCCACGTTGATCGCTTCCTGTACCGAGCGATGCTAGCGTGACCATTTCGATGGGTCATCCGCTCTGGGCGCCGTGGCGCATGGAGTACCTCCTTGCGAAAAAGGGTGGTTCCTGCGTTTTTTGCAACGTCGATGCAGCCAATGCCGAAGAGTTACGCGCGCGTTACGTCGTGTGCGACACACCACGAGCGTTTGTCGTACTGAACCGTTACCCATTCACTGCCGCGCACTTGCTCGTCGTGCCGCACGCTCACGTGAGCGCGCTCGATGATTTGTCGATGGATGATTATCGCGCGCTTTTCGACCTCGTGCGCGAAGCCTCCGTGCGCCTGCGTGCTGCGGTTTGTCCCGACGGACTCAATGTGGGCATGAATCTTGGCGCCGCAGCGGGAGCAGGCATTGCCGAGCATCTGCACGCGCACATCGTTCCGCGCTGGAATGGCGATACGAACTTCTTGCCCGTGCTTGGGGACACGCGCGTCGTCCCTCAAGCGCTCGACGCGACGCTCGATCATTTGCGACCGTTCTTTTCTGATCTTCCGGCTGCGCGGCTGCCGCGCGCCGCGAGCACCACTTCGGAACCCGAGGGCTGATCTTTGCAACCCGAGCAAACGACGAACAAGTCCGTGGAACCTCAAAGCTCAGCGCCGGATCGCCCGACTGCGCGTCGCGTGTTTTTGACCGTCAGCGCCGTCGCAGTGGCCGCCGTATGCATTGCCGCACAAGCCGTGATGCTGCCGTTTGTCCTGGCACTCGTCGTCGCCTACGTCCTCACCCCCGCAGTTTTGCGTGTGGAGCGCCAACGGGTGCCCAGGTGGGCGGCCATCTTGCTGGTGTACGCGATGACGCTCGGCGCGATCGGCGGCTTCATTGGCATCATCGTTCCGCGCCTCATTTCCGAAGGACAGGCCCTCGTGGCCGAGTGGCCGAATCTGAACCGCAAGGTGCGCCACGAGTGGTTGCCGGCGATCGACACACGCATCGTTCGTTGGACGGGACAAACGCCTGCGCCAGTCGATCCCGATCCCAATGCACAGCAAGAGCTACACGGATCTCCTCTCGAGCCAAAGCCCGAGGAACAACCGCCGCCCATACGCATCGTCAAACGTGACGATGGCTCGTACGACGTCCACCTGAGCGACGACTTGCGACTGCACCAAGCCGAGGCGGGTACGTGGACGATCGTCAACTCGGAGCCTCGACGTTTGTCCTCGGCGACGATGCTTCGTCAGGCATTCGACAAGGCGGCCTCGTATCTCAAGCAGAATGCCACTGTCTTTCTGAAGATCGGTCAGCAGATCGCCAACGCGATCTCGCGCGGCATCTTCAACCTCTTCATGACCTTGATGCTCGCCGGGTACATCATGCTCACCCACGAGCGAATCATCAATTTTTTCCGCGAGTTATGGCGCCCGGTGGATCGACCCTCGTTCGACTTGTTCCTGCGGCGGCTCGATCGAGGTTTGTCCGGGGTCGTACGAGGCCAGCTCCTCATTTGCGCCGTCAACGGCGTCTTGTCCGCAATCGGCTTCTGGCTCTTCGACCTCAAGTACTGGCCGATCCTGTCGATCTTGGCGGCCGTGATGTCGCTGATTCCCATTTTCGGCTCGATCCTGAGCTCGATTCCAGCCGTCGCGATTGGTCTGACGCAGTCACCCGCGGTCGCGCTTGGCGTGCTTGCGTGGATCGTGGGCATCCATCAGCTCGAAGCGAACTTCCTGAACCCGAAGATCATTGGTGACGCGGCCAAGATTCATCCGGTGCTCGTGGTGTTTTCGCTGCTCGTCGGGGAACACTTCTTTCAAATCACCGGAGCACTTTTTGCGGTTCCGTGCATGTCGATCATCCAAACCATCTTCCTGCACTTCCGCCAATCGACGCTGGGGCTTTCCGATCCCATGGCAACGATTCCGCCTGTCACGCCAACTACCCCGCCGGACGCAGGCTCCACGCCCTCGAGCGCTCCTCGAACCGGAGAAACGAGCGCAACGGCCTAGATTCGGGTGTTTTGTACTGTCGCGTGATATGAAGCCGTCGCCTTGAAGACGAGCGACAAACCCAAGAACAATTCGACCGACAAGCCGAAGAAAGTAGATACGCCGAAAGGCGCCTCTGCAGCGGACAAACCGAAGGCGACAGCGGACAAACCGAAGGCGTCGAACAAGCCCGGCGCGCGGGCCAAAGACGCCCGCGAGGCGCTCATGGCATCGGCTCGGGAAAAGCAAACTGCAGCACCCGATCCGCTCGCAGCGCTCGAACCGAAGAAGCTCGCCGTGCGCATCGGCATACCGCTCGCGATCGTGTGGGTCATCGCGCTGGTGCTGAATGGTTGGATCCCCAAAGTCGTGGCGCTCGTCATCACGCTCGGTGTCGCGGCGCTCATGGCGTGGGTCTTCCGTTATGCGAAAAAGTCGCGAGCCGTCGCGAACCTCGTGAAGACCGCGGACACGCCGGAAGCGCGCAAGGATGCGCTCCAGAAGCTCGAGAGCGAGTTTGGCAAGGATGATCCAGCGGCGGTTTTTGCGCGTGCGCAGCTCGAAATGTCCGAGGATCCGCGCAAGGCGCTCGCGACGCTCGAGACCATCAAGCTCGAAAAGGTGATGCCTCCGGTGGCGGACGAGGCGCGAGCGCAGCGGGCGATGATTCATCTGATCTTTGGCGAGACGGAAGCGGCCAAGGAGCTCGTGGACAGGGTGGATTTGGGGCGGCACAAGGATGCCAAGGGGCGAGCGTTGATTGCGGCGATCGTGGGCGAGGCGTGGGCTCGAGCAGGGCAAGCGAAGAAGGCTGTGGAGCTGCTCGAAACGCTCGACGTGAACGACGAGACGTTTGCGGACATCAAGCCGCAGTTATTGCGTTCGCGTGCGTTTGCGTATGCGTGGACGAACGACACGAAGAAAATGAAAACGACGCTGCGGACGCTTTCGGGGATGAACGTGCAATACCTGGCGTCGTTCATTACGAAGAAAAAGAATCCGGCAGGGGTATCGCCAAAGGGCGTGCACCCGCTGCTCGAAAAAGAAGCGTACGAGATGTTCATGAAATCGGGGATGGCGCAGCGAAAAGTCGAATATCGTCGGGGCTAGTCACCAGCGCCTTCGGGAGGGGACGTGAAAACAGATTGCGCGTTTTGCCAGATAGTGCGGGGCGAACTGTCGGCGCACGTCGTTCTCGACGAACCTCACGTCATTGCGTTTCTCGACCGTAGTCCCATTTTTCACGGTCATTGCCTGGTGGTCCCGCGCGACCATGTGCGCACGTTGCCGGACTTGCCAGGCGACATGATTCTGCCGCTGTTTTCGGCGGCGCAGCGGATTGCAGCTGCGGTTGAAGTGGCGCTCTTGGCAGAAGGTACGTTCGTCGCAATGAACAACAAGATCAGCCAAAGCGTGCCGCATTTGCACGTGCATGTCGTTCCGCGGCGTAAAAAAGACGGATTGCGCGGCTTTTTCTGGCCGCGCGTTGCTTACAAGTCGGACGAGGACATGCAGCTCGTGACGACGGCGATTCGCAAAGAGCTCGCGAATCGCGCAGAGTGAGGCCAAATTCGGGGGGTATGGGGGGCGGAGCAGTCGGCTCGTCTTTTGGGCGTAGCCCAAAAGACTCAAAGAGCCGCCTGCGAGCCCCCCATCGTAAACTAGCCTCGCGCAGCGCGCGTCCTACGCGCGCGAAGCGAGCGTACAGATCTTGGCCTGGCATCGAGTGGATTCATCCAAGCGCCTTATCCAAGGCTGCGCGCATGGCGCTTTCGTCTCGAGTCGCAATTCGTTCGGCCGTCAATTTGCCGTTGTCCAGTCCGAGGCCCAAAATGTTCAAATCGCTTTGTGCCCACGCGGGTGCATGCGCGCGCAGCGCTTCGATGAATGCGATGCAATGGGTGCTCGCAATGACTTGCACACCTCGATCGACCGCGGTCCAAATGAGTTGCGCCAGAAGAGCAATCGTTCGCGGACTTTGGTGTGTTTCGGGCTCTTCGATGAGAATGAGACCGTGCGGCGTGATGGCCAATTCGAGCGCAATGCGGACGAGGCAAGGGATGCCATCGCCGAGGGCCATGAGCGGCACATTGCCTCGATCGTGGACGACGTAGACGACCGGAGCGGCTTTGTCGGTCAAAATGGTGATGTCTCGAATGCGATCGCCGAACACTGCGCGCAGCACGCTGACGGCCTGATCCAAACGACCACGTTCCATCGCTGCGACGACCAATGCATCGAGCGGCTGATTGCTACCGTGGGGAATATCGATGAGCTTCGTATCCCACCGGGCGACGCGTTCTTCGGAGAGTTTGCACTGGTACGAGTTATCGGCGAGGAAACCGACCAATGCCGCATGGGCGCCCGAAGGTGAATCGACGTCCACCATGATACTGCCGCTCGCGGGCACGGAAGGCCGCTGCGCCGATAGGTCATGGGCCAAGTCCGCATCGATCGTGTCGTTGAACGTAAGCTTCGTCGATCGCCGTTCGAGCTGTCCGCCACGTTGTCGCGCGACTTCAATGAGCGTGCCCGGTTCTGCTTGTCGCGGCACGAGCCAACGAGCGCCATTCCATACGTCCGGGCGCCGCTGTACGGCGCGACCGACGTCATCTCCGGGATCATTGCCAGCACCAATGAGGAGCGCATCGAGCACCGTCGATTTTCCGCATCCATTCGGTCCCACGAGAGCCACGAGCGGGCTCAGATCGGTCAGGCGCCCTTGCTCGACACCTCGCAGTCCTGCAATGGACACTTCATGAATCATCTACGGAAGCTCCTCGTGGTTCGTGCCGGCTTCCCTGCGGAAGCGTCGATATCGAGGTGTACTCGTACCGAAAGCACGAGCCTTGGTCAAGAAACCTGCACGCTCGAGACCTGCAATCGACTTGTAATGCAGATCCAATCGCGCGAGAAGTTCTCCTTCCAATGAAAGCGCTCGTCATTCCACGACGATCGTCCCAGCCCCTCCATCCAGGACGATCATCTGTCCCGTCGTAATCGCCGCCGTTGCATTGGGTACTCCAACGACCGCTGGAATGCCATATTCGCGCGCCACGACAGCTCCGTGTGACATGCTTCCACCCATTTCCATGACCAGCCCCGCGGCCGTCAAAAACAGCGGCGTCCATCCAGGATCGGTGGAGGGTGCGACCAAAATTTCGCCAGGATCGATTTTCGCTCCAACGGGATCGAGCACCACACGCGCCTTGCCTTTGACGATACCCGACGATGCCGGCGTACCCGACAAACCGTTTGCCCTCAAATCACTGGCCAAACTCACTTCGGGCTCCGTGCCATCCGAAAGAAGCACGCGTGGAACGTGCTTGCGGCCCATTTCTCGATCTCTCCGGAGACGGCGTTCCGCAATGACAGCCTGCATGTTTTTCCCGCCGACCACCGCTCGTAATTCGGGGATGTCCAAGAAAAACACATCGTCGGCAGTTTGAAGTTTGCCCTCGTTCACGAGCCCCTTGCCCGCTTCGAGCAACAGCTCACGAGCATGCGCCACCATGCGTACCATGCCAAACTTCGGCACTTCCCGAGCACCCAAGAGGCGCCTCACTCGATTGACCGCAAATGCCCCCACCTTTCCCTGCACGAGCCCACGTTCACGAGCTCGCTTGGCAAGCTCGGCGGCCATCTTTTCCGCTTCCTCGGCGCCGCGAGCAAACGCTGCATCCGGCGCCAATGCATCGTCACCCAATGCCAAATAATTCGCCAAGCTGCCCAGAATATGCGTGGGATCGTCACGCCAGCGCGCGACACCCATATCGATTTCCGCAACGCCACGCGCCCCCCACTGCTCCAAAAAAGCATCGAGCTCACGCTGAAGAACACCTGGAAGCGCCTGTTCTCGATAACGCTTTGCCAGCTCCGCAGGCGGTTCGCCCATGAGCGCATTTCGCGACGCTTCGTCGATACCTACTCGGCGCGACAAGTGCCACAATTCGAGATCCATTTCGGTCGTGGGATTGTTCGGAAGTGAACGAAGCAGCGTATGGACGTCCTCTTCGGTGATTGAATCCCCAAGCGCGCGGCGCATGAGGAGCATCGATACGAGCGCTCCGGCAAGACTCGGAAGCGCCGTGGTGACGAATTTCCCCGCGCCTTGTCGCAACATGCGCTCCACGGCGTCGACGTATGCGGATGGCGAAGAGCCTTCTGGGACTTGCGAGAGTGCAATGGCTTCGTCGACTTTGCTCATGATTCGAGAAGGCACGGCTTCGGGATTGGCGAGCGCCTTTGCAAGCGTCACGGGCGCACGCGTCCGAGCGAATCCCCGCAAAACTGCTTTTCCAATTTTCAAAATGGGCGTGTGAACCTCGCCAAAACGTTCATCGGATGCGAGTGTCTTCATCACTTGCCCCGTGCGTGCTTCCATCCGCGACGCGGCGAATTGGAATAATTTGCGGCCGAGCGGATTGCGAAACACGCCGGTGATGTCCAGGAAAAGGCGCTCTCCGCCAATGGCCCAAAGCGGCGCGCCATTCAGCACGTCATCGTCGAGAAGGCCAATTGGGTCCGCGACGTTGCCACTCGTGGATCGATGCCTCGGTCCGCTCGATAAGCGACCGCTCGCTCATTGAATAGCGATGCCCAGCAGCGCCGAATCGAATCGAGTAGGAGACGAGCGATCGAGGGACGCGAGGGGCAGGACGGATGGGGAGGCTGTCATGGGCGTAGGAGGGACGGTCCTACGGCACGAGCGGGGCGTCAATCGGAAGTGGAGGGTTCGACTTTGGATTCTTCTTCGGAGCGTTTCGGTTCATCGCGAAAAAGACGCCCAACCTGAAGTGGCATCACCTCGAATGGCTCGGGAGAAACGATTTCACCCGGCTCTGCGACGAGAATCTCGAGATAGCCCTCGGATGTCCAGCGATAAATATGAAATAATTGATTCGCAGGATCGACAATCCAATAATATGGGATTTCATGTCGATGGTATACTCGTTTCTTTTTCACAAGGTCATTGCCGCGATTCGTAGAAAGAATCTCACAGACCCAGTCCGGCCGAATTCGAACAGGAGTGTCTTCCGGAAACTCAGGAACACGGGAACGCCGCCAGCCTGTAACATCCGGTCGTAGAGTATTTTGGGCGTCGAAATAAACTTCGACTTCCGTGACAATCCACCAACCACCAGGAGCATCGCCAGCAGGAGGTTGATCGAAAGGATCGACAAACGCCGCAATCCGGCGCTGGGCACGTCCGTGTCGTGGAGAAGCGGCCTCTTTCGGGCAAAGCATCCCTTCGATCAGCTCGTGCCTTCGCTCCTCCTCAGGGATGGCCAGAAGGTCGTCGAGCGTCGCACGCGCAACCTGCGGTTCTTTGGGTTTGCGGGCTGGCACGTTCATGCCGAGAAGATACAACACACCACCGGCGGTGGCGAGACTTTTTTGGAAGCGCCGAGCCTACTCAGGTAGGGGTTCGGCATTCTCGCATTTCAAAAATCGCAATGCCCCGGCGTGCGCGGGAACGGAATCACGTCGCGGATGTTCCCCATTCCGGTGCAAAGCAACACGAGCCGTTCGAAGCCGAGCCCGAATCCGGCGTGCGGCGCCGTGCCGTATTTGCGCAAGTCCACGTAAAACGCATAATCCTCCTCGCGGAGTCCCACTTCCTTCATGCGCTGCAGCAGCACGTCGTGGCGCTCTTCGCGCTGACTTCCGCCAATGATTTCGCCTACTTGTGGCACCAGCACGTCCATGTTGCGCACGGTTTTCCCGTCGTCGTTGAGGCGCATGTAAAACGCGGTGAACGCCTTCGGGTAATCCGTCAGAATGACCGGCCGCTTGAAATGCACTTCGGTCAAGTATCGCTCGTGCTCGGTCTGCAATCCCACGCCCCATTCGACGGGATATTCGAATGTTTGCCCCGATTGCTTCAGAATCTCGACGGCTTCCGTATACGTCGCTCGCGCAAAAGGTCCCGCCACGATCGCTTCGAGGTTCGACTTCAATCCTTTTTGTACGAATTGGTCGAGCATGTTCAGGTCCTCGGCATTGCTTTGCAATACCGCCCCGATCACGTGCTTCAAAAACGCTTCGGCAATGGCGGCATTGTGATCGAGATCCGCAAACGCCATTTCCGGCTCGATCATCCAAAATTCGGCAAGATGCCGCGTCGTATTCGAGTTTTCAGCTCGAAACGTGGGACCGAACGTGTAAATGTTCCCGAGAGCCATTGCATAAATTTCACCCTCGAGCTGCCCGCTCACGGTCAAATTCGTGCGTCGACCAAAAAAGTCCTTCGAATAATCGACGGCGCCTTCGGGAGTCTTCGGAACCTTGTCCAAGTCGAGCGTCGTGACCTGAAACATTTCGCCCGCACCTTCGCAATCGAGCGACGTGATGATGGGCGTTTGCACGTAGAAAAACCCGCGCGAGCGGAAGAAGTCGTGCACGGCCATCGCGAGCGTGTGACGAATGCGTGTAACCGCGCCAAACGAATTCGTACGCGGACGCAAATGCGCAATCGTGCGCAAAAAGTCGAAACTGTGCCGCTTCTTCTGCAGCGGAAAGTCTTCCGGGGCAAACCCATACACGTGAACCGACTCAGCCTTGATCTCGACCGCCTGCTCCTTGCCCGGACTCGCAACCACGACCCCCTCGACCCGCACGCTCGAACCAGTGCCGAGCTGCTTGACGTCTTTGTCGTAGTTGGAAAGCGAAGCATCCGCGACGACCTGGAGATTCTTCAAACACGAACCGTCGTTGATCTCCAAAAATGAAAAATTGCCCTTGGAATCGCGGCGCGTGCGAACCCAGCCGCACACGACGACGCGATCACCAACCGGCGCCTTGTCGAAAATCTCCTTCACGCGGTGAATCTGCATGGATGACTCCGAAGATGAGATGAGAAATGAGGCGCGCGTGCACACGACGCGCCCCGCATAGGTAACATGTCCCGACGTACGTTCAAAATCTTCCGGACAAACCCACGGTACCCAGGCCAATTTGTGGCTCGATCGTCGTCCACACGTGGGCTTCCTTCTTCGCCGGTGCCGAGGATCGACCAGACGGCAAGAGCCATAGCGTAATCGCCAAGGCGCCAACGACACCACCGCCAATCGCGAGGCCCGCACCTACATTCGAAAACAGACGCCGCTCGTCGTCGCGCGCCTTGATGTCCGCATACGACGTTGCCGGCAAACTCGTCCCAAGTTCGCGGTTCTTCGCTAAATCTTCGATCTCCGCCTTGCGCGATGCGGCCGTGCCGAGAAGCACTCCGCCCACGGAACCGAGCACCACGGCCGAGCCCGTTGCAATCCACGCAAGCGTGCGCCCGCCGCCTTTTTGAGGCGATAGCGCCACCCTCGCAATGCTCCCGCGCTCGACCTCGACCTTGGTGCTTGCCGAAGCCTCGCCGACTTCCATCGACACTTCATGCTTGCCCGGTTCGACCGCAACGCGGCCGGAATCATCGGGTTCGACGGGTTTGTCATCCACGAACACGCGTGCCGCTGATGGGACATCGCCGAAGGACACGAGCGCCTCGCGCTTGGGGACGGCAACCGTTTGCTTGCCCGAAGTGACGAGCAAGTCACCGAACTTGTCTTGCGCGACGAGGGAGATCTCGAGGGTCGCACCCGGACGAATGAAGGACGGATCCAGCGTTCCCCGGAGAGGGCCCTCGGGCGAAGGAGCCAAGGGCAGGTCGAACGAGCCTTCGAGCGCGCTCGAACGCACGCGCGCTACGACGCGAAGCCAAGTCGGAGCTTTTTCGACATCGGCCGACAGACGCACCGGCTGCCATGCAACTTCGGGAGCGGCGACGGAAATGTCACCGAGTTTCACGCCTGCTTTGTCGATACGCTCCTTGCGCACGCGCTCGGCTGCGGCGCGACAAACCGCTCGCACTTTGGGCGATTGATCGCGCGCAACTTCGGGATCGTAGCCCGCTGCAACGACCGCTTTTGCGCAGGCTTGTTGCCCACCAGCCTCGCCCTTCGTCACGAGCGCTGCGGTGGCTTCGAGCAGGCCTGCTTCGACGGCGAGCGTTGGGGGGAGGTCGCTTTTGGGAAGGGTCGAAAGCGTGCGGAGCGCATCGGCAAATGCGCCGTTTTCCGTTTGCTCACGAGCCTTTGCAACGATGCTCGAGAGATCCTGCCCCCACGCCGGCGACGCACTCGGCCCGACAATCACCGCGGACAGGACGACGGACCGGACGAACAAGTTGCTACACCAACGATTGGCCATGACAAACTCACTCGGTTTTGCGCAAGTCGAAACGAATCGACGCCGGCTTGCCAGGCTTGATCGTAACGGACGAACTGCGCGACGCGCCTAGTTCGGAATTTCGCACGGTAACGCTGTGCGGCCCCGGAGGAAGCGTGATCGGCGCAAGCGGCGTCGTGCCTACGCCTCGTCCATCGACGGTCACGTCTCCCCATGGAACCACGGAGACGACGAGCGTTCCTGGTTCGTTCGATTCCTCGACGGCCGGCGCCGGAGCAGGCGCTGGGGCCGGCGCCGGACTGTGTCTCCGGGTCGTCGTCGTCTTTCCTGCCTGCGGCAACGATGCTTGCGCCACTTCGCCACTCGAGGACGCAGCAGGCTCGGCCGATACGTCGCTCGTAGGTGCGACCGCGATCGCCTGCACGGGCGTGCTTTGTGCGGTGGTCGGAGCGGTCGACGAAGCGCTCGTGGGTGCGGGGTTGTCTCCCGGCGATCGGGACATGAGCAGGAACGCAAGGCCGCCACCGAGCACCGTGAAAGCGGTGAGCGCGATGATGGTGAGCGTCGATGAGCGACGATTTTCACCGGTATTTGCCGTGCCTTGCGCATCCGCGAAGCTGCCAACGCCGGTGACGCTGCGGCCAACCTGCGATGGATTCGACGCAGGCCCGACGCTGGACCCGACGGAGCTGCGCGACCCCGATGTGTTGACGGACGCTCGTCCCGCCGAGAGCGGTTCGGACAAACTCGCTCCGGGGTTCGTCGCGAGAGGGCCAGCTCCTGTGCCGAGCTGTACGTTCCATGCGGGAGGACGGTCGGTTTGCGGAGCTTGCGCGGCTGCAGCGGCGATCTGCTCGAGGCGCGCTTTGAGCTCGCTCTGCGCTTCTCGTTCGGCGCCGGGACCGCATTCGCGAAGCGCTTCGTCGAGCATCGTCACGAGCTCGCCGGCATCCGAAACGCGACGTTGTGGATCGATTTCGGTTGCGCGATCGATCGCGTACGCGAGCAAGCGTGGAGCGTTGGGAATGAGCTCGTGCACGCGCGGTACGGGCTCGACCGAAATCATCATGAGCAGTTGTGTCTGCGTTTCGGCCTTGCGCAGGCGACGCCCGAGGATGCCTTCGAAGAGCGTGATGCCGAGGGCGAAGATGTCGGCGCGGCCGTCGAACTTTTCGCCTCGGGCTTGTTCGGGCGGCATGTACGGGAGTTTGCCCTTGAACACGCCCGTCTCCGTGCGTTCGCCACCCATGCCCGAGATGCGCGCAACGCCGAAGTCCGTGAGACGCACGCGACCGTCACGCGAGACGAGGATGTTGGAGGGCGTGACATCGCGATGGACGACGCCACAGTTGCGGCCGTAGTCGTCACACATGGTGTGCACAGCCTCGAGCGCCTTGGCGACTTCACGACCGATGTACGCAACGGCGGCAGGAGATGCCGCGCCGGTGCGTCTGTACAAACGATCGAGCGCTGCGCCGTCGACGAAATCGAGCACGAGGTACAGGCCGCCTTCGGCGTTACCGAGCTCGACGAGACGAACGATGTTGGGATGATCGAGCTTGGCGATGACTTGCGCTTCCGCAACGAACGACTCGGTAGCGATGTCCCCGAGCTCTCCGGTACCGAGCAAGCGTTTGACCGCGACGCGACGTCGGAAGTTACGCGGGCCCTCTTCTTCGGCGAGCCACACTTCACCCATCGCGCCTTTGCCGAGCATGCGGATGAAGCGGTACTTGCCTGCAAAAAGCTGCGCCTGCGGATCGAACGTCATTCCATCCCTCCCCGGCGCACATCGAGCTTTGAGCGTAGCTTCATCACGTCGATCCTAAGGCTCCGGCAAGATCGCCATACGAATCGAACCGGTTTCGGCATCCGTTTCGAGCCACCCGACGAAGAGGTTGCCGCCTACGACGAGCGCTCGAACGGCCTCGAGAAGACGGGTCGAAAACCGAGGAATCGTGTGTACGAGGGTGGCTTTGCCGTTTGCCTCGTCGACAACGTACACGAAAATGTTTGGGCTGAAAGCATCTGCCCCGGGCGTCGCCACGATCGCCGGAGCACCTTCTCGTGCAACCCACGCTGGTCGAGGTACGTCGCGAATCGTAGGCAATTTATTACTGCCGACGGCAGATTCCTGGGCTTGCCCGCCCGGATCGACGGAGACTTTGCGCAGCTCTGCATCACCGGTGACGGGAGACGAAGCGAGTTTTTCCCCGGTGCGTTCGGAAGGCTTGATGTAGAGCAGGGACGAACCATCGGTTGCAACGGGAAGCGCCAAACGGCTGAGCGGCGCTTCCGTTTCTGCACCTGCATCGAGCACGTACAGAGCGCTTGGGCGTTCGTCGTCCAAAACCCACCACGAGCCCGTGCCGAAACGAAACGCATCGAAAACCCCGACCGCGACGGAGAGCCCATCACGTACGGGGTGATAGGTGGCATCGGGCGCTTTCAAGGTGCCGTCACGCTGCATGGAAAAGATCGCGAGATCCGCGACGGTCGACGTCATGGTCGTGCGGGATCGGACGTATCCAACATCCACCGAATCGCCGCGATCGAGCAGCTTGGGCAAGCTCACGGCACCGTAACCGACGGTATCGAGGCGCTGTTCCATGGTCCACGCAGCCTCGAATGCAGGCGCCGAGCTCTCGTTGCCCTCGGGCGGCAAGTCGACGCGATACGTGATGAGCCGCGGGTCGACCGAAGGATCATCCGCCAGCGACGGCGCACTGATGGCGACGAGCACGCGATTGCCGTCGACGGGGAGCACATCGAAATACGGTTCGAGCGAATCGGCTTCCGCGACAAACCGACTCACGAGGTCCATGCGCTGGCTGACGGCGCCACTGGTCGACACGCGCGCTCCGACGAAGGTTTGTCCCTCCTCGGAATACGCGTAGGACTGCCAGGCGACGAGGACACTTTGGGACTGCGGCACCATGCGCATGTCGACGCCGCGGATCGAACCAACGTGCGCGACCGTGATCGGGACGGGCGTGCCCGGCAGAGCGCACACGCCGTTGATGCAATCGTAGCCTTCGGGGCACGCGCCATCAGCGGAGCAGAGGGCAGGCATGTCGCCGAAGGATGGTTCGCCGCATCCAACAACGAAAACGAGCGATGCAGCGGCGAAAGCGCGCAAGTTCACGGAAGCCTCCGCGGGAAGGTCGATATGCGGCGCGGAGCCATCGATTTGTTCACGAGCGGTGTTGCACCCGTCTGAACGAACGGTGTCGCGGCGGCCCATAGATCCATGCTGCCGTCGTGGTATTCGACCCACGCGACGTACGCCTTGTCATCGCGGACAAACGCGCGCGCCGTGTACACCGGGTCAGTGCTTTGCCGCGGCACGCTCGCCACGATCCGGAGAGGTTCCGTGGGCGATCGCCATGCAACGTCGATCGTGGGCAGCGCGGTATCTTTCGACACGGGCGCTACGAGCACACCGCCATTGAATGGAACGCCAATGAAAGGTGATGCCGTGTCGGGCAGGCGGAACATGTCCACCGTCTCGCTACCGTTTGTCCTGTCCTTCAGCACGTACGCCGCATCGTACGTGCCTTTGACTTCGTCGTAGTTGCTGCGACGGATGAAAAACTCGTGGTTTTTCCAAACAAACAAGGGTTCGTCCGGGGTCTCGACGAACGTGGCCACGGGACTCATCGGGTCGATGGTGGCGAGCGCATAGTTTTCGAACCCGGTGCGCACCGTCAGCCACCCGTCGTCGGCTCGGAAAAGCTGGCAATCGCCGGACAGCGGCGGAATCGGATTCATGAGCTCGCCGAGCTTGGCCGTCGCGGTGAACGTGTTGTTCCACAACGACCCTTGCCGCTCGACGCGGAGCACGCGCGTCTCGCCGCCGCCCGAAGGCACGGTCCACGCTATGTGCATGATGGATCCGTCGATGACTGCGCTGACGTAAGGTGGCTCCACGCCGCCGAGATAGAGCGTGCTGGCCGTGAAGAGTTTCTCGATGGCAGCCGTGGTTCCACTCGCCACTTCGCGCTCGACGCCGAACAGGTCGAGCGTCATCTGGTCGCCGTCGATGTTGGGAAAGCGCAGCGTCACGATGCCGTAACGGCCATCGGGAAGCAGCACGACGGATGACGAGACGGCTGGGCCATCCTGCTGCGCAAGAATGAGGCGCGGCGGGTCGACGGTGCCATCGGACGCGACGTGAACTTCGTAGATGCCCTTGCGTCCTTGCGTGAAGTTGTCGTTGACGAGAAGCGTTGCGCCATCGCCGGTCGACGCGAACCAGAAGACTTCAGCCGGATTGATCCACGTCGCTCGCGTGGCATGCGTCGCGTCGAGCTTCACTCCATCGCGCACGCAGACGGAAACGCGACACGAATAGCCTTCGGGGCAAAGCCCTTCGCTGCCGCAAGCGAACGGAGTATCAGCGAACGAGGTATCGCTGAAGTCCAGCGAGCATCCGGCGGCGATGAGGGATGCAGCAATGATGAAGGAGCGGGCCAAGTGCCCGAGCATATCGCCAGTCTACTCCCGACCGCGGATTTTCGGGCGCGAAATGCAATGCGGCGTCAGCGGTTTGGCATGCTGGGCGGCGGCAAAGACATGCGGTCGGGCGTGATGCGCGGCGGTTCGGGATTCAGCGACACGGCGCTGCGAACATCGAGCCCTGGAAACCAATCGAAGAATTGGTGCAAACAGGCTCGCCGATCCGGTTCGATGTACTCGAACACGACACCTCGTTCATTGACTTCCCAAAATTCGTTGCTCGTCACACCAAGCATCTCTTGCTTGATGGATCGCAGCCGATCGCGGCGCTCGTCACGCATGTCGCGATGAATGAGCTGCGCAAGCTCCGTCTCGCCTTTGTACAAGTAATACGTTGCGAGTTTCACTTGAGCTTTGCGGACGCCTCGCAGTGATTGCTCCTGCTGGTCCGTTTCGGTTTCCTTGTCGACTTCGAGGAAAACACGAAGGAGCGCGTCACGAGCATCGGCGCCGAGATCGTAGGCGAGCTCGTTGAGCGTGCAGAGGTCGAACGCGATGGTTTCCGTGATGAAGGCAAGCTTCATCGTTTGCGCCGTTTGCGCGTAGTACTTGAAATGATTCGCAACGCGAATGGCTTCTTCGCCAAAGCCGTGTTTGAGGATTTCCTCGGCCAAGTAGCGGTACTGGTTCAAGCAATTGTATGCGGCCGGAATGTCGCGGGCGTTGAGCGCGCGGCGCATGTACGTGTTGAAAAACTTGATGACGGCTGCAAGCGCCGCTTTGTCGTTCGAGACGAGGGCTGCCTTGCCGATGTAGCGAGTGTCGATCGCGATGCGGTTGATGATGTCCGGCATCTGCGTGATCGCCTCGCGAAACACCATGAGAAATTGCCGGAGGGCCTTGTATTCGAGCCAGGTGCGATCGTTCGAGATCCGACCGAGCGCGACTTCGTTCATGCTGACGAAGTCAGGGTCCTGGAGCAGCCGGCCGCGAATGGAAAACCAGCGCTCGTCGATTTCACCCTTGTGCGGCATGTACGCAACGACGAGCTCGCTGATCGAATCGACGGTGTAGGACGCGATGCCCTTGTCCTTTTGCTGAATGGCGTTGAGGGCGATGTCGGCGAGCTGTTCGAGCGCAGAAAGCGCCTTCATGCGGCGCTCGTCGACCTCTTCCTCGGATTCGCTGCGCGACCGATGCAGAGCGTCTTCCACGCCAGCGGCGCGAATACGCATGACGATCTTGTCGGGCTCGAGGAAGTCGAACACGTACGCGAAGTACGGAGCCATCATGAGCAGGTTCAGCGTGAGCAGCGCGAGAACCGTGATGACGCCGTAGCGCGGCACGAACGAAGCATCAGCGCTCTCGACGGAACGGATGGCGTAGTTGACCCAGAGCGAATAGA
Source organism: Polyangiaceae bacterium (assembly GCA_016715885.1). NCBI lineage: Bacteria > Pseudomonadati > Myxococcota > Polyangiales > Polyangiaceae > Polyangiaceae bacterium. The sequence goes on along the minus strand of JADJXL010000002.1, from coordinate 346,176 downwards.
TGGCCGAGACGATGAAGACACTGATGACGGCGCGATTCGTTCCGTCTCGGAAAAACATCTCCGTGATGCGGGGCGTGTACCGCGTCGCTGCGAGCTGCACGATGATGGACGCGACGGTGATGACGATGCCGAGGATCGCGGCGATGACTTCGCCGGTGCCGCCCATGATGCGGCTGGCATCATCGGCGGACATGACGCCGAAGAAATCCGTCACGGCGCGCTGCGGTGCACCTGCCAAGTCGATTAGCCGGAATGCCGCGAACGCCACACCGCTGATCGCGAGGGGATAGAGCCAAAGGCCCTTCGAAACGGAAGGAGAGGGCTTGGTCACGAGCCTCTTGGCCAGGATACGCGAAGCGATCGCAAGGATGAAAGCCTTACGATGGCTCAGGCGCCGTCTTCGTTTTCCAGATCTTCGGCGAGGTAACTGAGAATGACCTCGTCGAGCGATTTCTCACTGATGAGGTCTTCGCCAAAAATCGACACGTTTTGCGCTGGGCGGCTCGACGCGAAGATCGCTGGGGAGCGCGCCTGTGAATATCGGTTGGCGGCCGCGGTCGACGGCGCTGCGTTCGCAAGCGTGCGATAGACACCCGCCGTGAAAAGCGCACCACCTTGCTTCACGGCAGAAGGTGGTGGCGAAAGATCTTGCAGTGCTGAGCCGACGTTGGGCTCTGCCGCTACGACGGCTTGCTCGAGGCCGCGGAAGTCGAGCTCGATCCCATCGCTCTTCGCAACGCCGATTTCAGGCGCCACAGGACGCACGCCGGACGAAACGGGCGGCGCTTTTGCCGATGCTGGCAAAACCGGGACTGCAACCGTTGGCGGGGCGACGGACGGTGGCGCTGGTACGATGCCAGAGACGGGAGCCGCAACCGACGCCGGTGGCGCAGCGGCGGCCGCAGCCTGGGCCGCCTGGGCCGCCTGAGCCGCAGCTGCAGCCGCTTGAGCCGCCGCGTCTTTCTCCTCGAAAATGTGATCGAATTGCCCATCGCGCAAAGCGACGAACATCGCTTTGTGCTGGTCCTTCATGAGCTGATGGACGATGTCCCGCAGGTTGGCCTCGTTGAGGTGCTCTGCGTACGACGTCTTCAGCGTCTTCAGGATGCGCCCGCCATCCGCGAACAAGTGCGTGATGACGTGCGGATGGCGGACCCCGGAGTCCTCCGTCTGCACATGGAAAACGCGTCCCTTGTGCTTGACGTTGTTGTTGAAGCCGAGAAGCGGAGAGATGACTTTCACGGCAATGGGTACGCGCCTCGAAGGGGAGCGCCAACCCTACCACAGCGATTCGGGCCGATGCCAAAAATGATGCGCGCCCAAGGCCGCTGCATCCGTCGCTGCTTCACGGCAGGCACCGCTCGAATTCGTCGGCGTTTGGCGCGCGCATCGCACAGTCGGCCTCTTCACGCGTGAGGTGCGTGGGGCAGCGAGCAAACGCTTGATCTTCGGCCGCGATCGCTCGAGCTTGCGCCTTGCGCCCTACGAGCTCCGCTGCGGTCGGCTTGGGATTGTGCGCATGCACGACGTGCTCGACGTATCGCTCGAGCATCGCATCACAATCTTCACGCGTTGGGTGTTCGGCCAAGGTTCGTCGAACCGAACGCACGCCGAGGATGCCCAAAAGAACGCCGACGATGACAAGCGTGGTCACGACTTCGGCGCGCGAGGCTCGCTCGATCAGTCGAGGCACCGATCCACCTGGTCCGCCGTCGTTGCCAAACGAACACACTGCATGGCCTTGTCGGTAACCCTTCTGCCGATGCACTTGGCCAAGAGCTGCTCACCTTGCGCCGCGCGCACGGCCTCGGTTCGCTTCTGTACTTCGGCTGGATCGGTGACGTTTTGCGCCTTGAGCTCGATCTCCGCGCTCTTGTCGAGGATCGCGTCGCAATCGGCTTTCGTGGCCGGCCGGCCGCAACCAAAGAGGCCGAGCACGACAGCGGTGGTTCCGAGTGCCGGCCCCCACGCGCCCATCATGCGAAAACCTCGAACGTCTCGGGTCATTTGACCGAGACATTGCCCCGCCGCAGCCCCGAACGCAACAGCGACCAGACGCTCGGCGGGCGAATCCGAGCCACGGGCGAATTGTTGACGTGCGGTGCCCGAGGCACACTGCTATTCTCAGTGGGTGCGCAAAGCGAAGGATGACGAGGGTTCCTTCGCTCCCGGAGGGGCCAGGCAACCCAAAACAGGACGACGGCCACCGCGTGATGCGCCGGCGGATTCGGCTGCTGCTCCCGCACAACGACGCTCGCGCGCGCCCACACCTCGGCCCAAAGCCGTCGTGCCCGAAGAGATGCTCCAGCGCGCCATGGCCGCGCCAACCCCACGTTCTCGAGCGATCTGGGCACGTAAAGGCCTGAGCACTCGGTCGAAGCTCGATCCCACCACGCAGGCGATGCTCCTGCGCCAGCTCTACCTCGCGCACTACGAAGAAGAACGCTTCGAACAAGCGATCCTCGCATCCGAACAAGCTCTGGTGCTCGATGTGCTTCCCGACGTGGCCCATCAAGACGCAGCACGTGCAAAACAGGCGCAAGGGGACATCGAGGGCGCAGCCACGCATTTGCGCCTCGCAGCTCGATCGAGCCCACCGAATCGCAAGGCGTTCCATTGGTGGACCCTTGGAAGCTTGTATTATTTGGACAAACGCTACATCGATGCAATCGCGGCGCTTTCCCGCGCGGCGCGCTGGGGAACCACGGACAAACCGCTGTACCAAGGTCATTTGGCGCTGGCGCAGCTAGCGAGCGGACAAACCGTCCCCAACATCGACCGCATCATCACGCGTCTCGCCGATGTGCCGGCGGGTGGTGGTTACGGGCGGTTCGTGCTGGGGCTTTTGGCCATCCACGCCGGTCGGCACGAGGAAGCGAAGAAGTATCTTCGCAGCTTCATCGATCGGAGCACCTCGGGTCGGCGCGCGATGGCCATCTCGCTTCGCGGCGAAATCGAAGCTGCTCGGATGGCGCTCGATGAAATTACCCCGCCCTGACGAAGTTCCTGGGGTCCCTACTTTACGCAACATGAGCCGAACGTCTTTCCGTTTGGTAGGATGAGACTGTGCGAACCGTCCACTGCCGTGATCTCGAAGTTCCCGAGCGCACTCGCTTTGCGCCAGGACAAACCTCCGCCAACGTAGCTCGTTTCGAGCCGCGCTCTTCTGCTACGCCACTTCTCGTCGGCATCCTCGTTTGCGTGCTCATGCTGCTGTCGCCCGCTGTTGCGTCGGCGGCAGAAGACACGCGAGATCTGTTCACGAAGCTGCGCGAAGACTACGGGCTGCTCGGAGGTGCCGTCGGTGCATTCATCGGCGGTCTGCTCACGTGCGCCACGCCGTGCGTGTATCCGATGATCGCCATCACGGTGAGCATCTTCGGCGCCAAGCAAGCTCAAAGCAGGCGGCAAGCGGTGCTTTTGTCGCTGTCGTTCGTCATGGGCATCGCGGTGCTGTTCACGACGCTGCTCGTGGGCGCGGCGCTCACGGGAAGCTTGTTCGGAGCCGCGCTGCAAAAGTGGTGGGTCAACGCGGGCATCGCGCTCGTGATGGCGGCGATGGCCGCATCGATGTTCGGCGCTTTCGAGCTGACGTTGCCGGAAGGCTTGATGCAGCGCCTCTCGGGCGTCGGCGGCGTCGGCTACGGCGGCGCGTTTGCCTTGGGCCTCGTCAGCAGCTTGATCGCTGCGCCCTGCACGGGACCGGTTCTCACGGGCGTGCTGCTCTGGATCGGCAAGACCCAAAGCGTAGTGCTCGGAGCGCTCGTCGGCCTGATGTATTCGCTCGGCCTCGGGCTTCCGTTCTTCCTCGTCGGTGCGTTCGCCGTGGGTTTGCCCAAGGGCGGCAAGTGGATGGTCGGCGTCAAGTCGTTCTTCGGCACCGTGCTGCTCGTGTGCGCCTTGTACTTCCTGCGTTACGCCATTCCGGCCATGACCAAAGTGGCACGCCATGACACGATGTTCATGGTCGCCGGCGCAGGCGCGATTCTCTTCGGCATCATCATCGGCGCCATCCACCTCGACTGGAGCGACGAAGGACCGCTCGTCAAAGTCCGCAAAGCGCTCGGCATCCTGGCCGCCACGGCAGGCGGCTACGTGCTGTGGGTGAGCATCGAGCTGCCCCCGGAAATGCCCGTCGTCCCCGTCGCCGAAGCAGCAACGAATGGCAACACGCCCGCCAAGCAGCTCTTGACCTGGGAACACTCTGAAAAGGAAGCCCTCGAAAAGGCGCAGCGCGAGAAGCGTCCCTTCATGGTCGACTTCACCGCCGATTGGTGCGGAGCTTGCAAAGAGTTCACCAAGCACACCTTCTCGGATCCTCGCGTCATGGAGAAAGCCGGCAACTTCGTCGCGGTGAAGTTCGACGCGACAAACGACGAAGATCCCCAGGTGGAACAAGTCAAGAAGAAGTACAACGTGGTAGGGCTTCCGACGGTGGTCATCTACGATTCGACAGGGAAAGAGCGAACGCGTTTCACCGAGTTCGTCCCTGCGGACAAATTCTTGAAGGCCATCGAAGGCATCAACTGAGAGAGTGTTCATCGGGCGCAGCAGCCTGATGAACACTCTCTGAAGATGCGCCTTGCCACCTCGCCAACCCCGCGAGGAGTCACGCATGCGTATCGCCTTCCGCCTCTTGTCTCTCGTCATCACCTCCCTCTTGATCGTTCTCACCGGTTGCTCCGGCCCTGACAAACCCGGCACGGGCGAAGTCATCGTCGGCGTCACGAGCTCCCTTCGCGTCGGCGTCGATCTGCTCGAGCTCCACATCGTGCAGAAGGTCAACGGCGAAGTGCGATCGGACAAGGTGCTGCGGTCGGATGGGGCTTCCCCGTTCACCTTGCCGCTCGAGCTTCCGTTTTCGAACCTGCCCGAAGGAGACGACGTCGAAGTCGAAATCGATGCGGTTGGTCCGAACGACTTGCCGCTGTTCACGAGGCGCGCGGCGACGACCGTGCTTGGCGATCGAAAACTGCTTCTGCGCGTGGATCTATCGAGCGCGTGTATCGGTCTTTCGGCGCCGACGTGCAGCGACACGCAAACGTGTACAGGCGGCGTTTGCGGGCCGGTCTACGTGCATCCAGCGCTCATCGAAGACTACTGGGCGGGCTGGACGAAAGGACAAACCGACATCTGCAAACCAAACGACGGACCACCTACGGTGCTCGTTGGCAAAGGCATGTCGGACTATCTGCCCGTGGACGACTACGAAGTCGCGCAGCTCGAAGCAGGCCCGCAGGGAGGACACCACATCTGGATTGCGCTGCGAATGAAGAATTTGCGGCAGTCGGGGAGCATCACCGCATTGAAGGGCTACATCAAAGAGCTCGACACCGACGCGAATCCCTTCACCGTGATCTTCACGTTCGACCCTGACGAAGGCGGGTACTGCAAGCTCTATGGATTGCGCTTTCAGCTCGATGGAGCCGTGAAGGTCGATCAGCTTCTCGGAAAAACCGTCAAGGTGACCGCGACCGTCAAAGACAAAGACGGCGACGTGGGCGTGGGTGAAAAGTGGGTGAAGTTGTCGAACGACATCCTATGAGCCACTCGCACGCGACGCTTTCCATCGCGAAAACCATCCACCCGTCAGCACGTCGAGCGTCACTTCCGCTTCGATCACAGACAGCGCCGCCTTCATCTGCGCGTCGGGATCCGCGACGGGATCATCCCTCGTCCGAACCGCTCGCTGCCACGAGAACAACGTCTCCAGCACACGCTCGCGCAGCTTTTTCCCAGCTTCCAGGCGATCTTCTCGCAGCCGTTCGAGCGTCACTTCTTCGTCCGCAAACACCAGTTTGTCGAGCTTGAACGTCGCGCGCGCCTCGAGCCACAAGCTCGCTTTCACCGTCGCCGTCACACGATCCGGGTCGTACTCCGTTGGAGACAGCACCTGCGCATCGTCGAGCTGACGCGTCACGCGAAAGCGCAGCTCAGGCAGAAGCCCCGACGTGCGAGCTCGCGAGGCCAGCCGCTCGACCCGCGACGTCGCCTGTTCGAGCCGCGCATGCTCGAGCGCCGCAGCAATGGCAGCTCGCGCCACGTTGGGCGTCACCACGAGGGGCACAGGCGATGCATCTGCGTCGCGCGCTTCTGCACGCGGCAATGGTGCGTCCGGAAGCACGGCAACCGGCACATCGACTGGAGTTGCGGCAGGTGCAGGTGCGGGGGTTGGTCGTTCCGCAACGAATCGTGAACGATCACGCGCGCGCCCAATCCGTTCGAGTGGAATGCCCAAGAGGGCCATCGCAGCGAAATCTCGCTTGCCATCGTCCGTTTGGACAAACGTGGCCTGAATGGCTACCCAGAGCGATCCAGTCGACACGGGCTCGCCCCACAATTCATGCGCCGGTTCGGGATCGACCGGGCCGAGCGACATCACCCACGGAGGCTCGTCATCAGGCTCCGTTTCGGCAAACGCGGGTGCGGATGCACTTAGCGCGCCAATGGCAAGACAAACGGTGAAGGGGGAAAGGACGAACGCACGAGAACGATTTCGTTGGCTCATGCTGCTACATCGTTTCGGGCGAGGAACGAGTTTCCTGTCCGGCGACGATTTTTTGAAAAAACTTTTAGCGCTGTCGTTGTTCGCCGGGACGCACCAATTCACTCGCGCCGCCAAGCATCGATCGAGGCGCGCGGTCTTGCTCATTTGCCGGCAAACCTCGCTGACCAAGGTCGAACGTGGGCCACCTTTCGCCAAGCTGTTCTCGTTCCATGGATGGAGGCACGGGCGGCAGTTGCGCCTCCTTTACCAAAGACGTCAGGTCGAAGCCCGGAATGACCGGTACTTCCAAGGTTTGTCCTGGCGGAACCATGAGAGGCATGCCTTCCGGCGTCCACCGAACGACGGTCGAAGCCACGGCAAATGCAGGCTCTTTGCGAGGCATCGCCACGGGATCACCAATCGCAAACGGAGCAAAGTCGCCGTGCTCGAGCCATCCCACGGCGATGCGAACATTCGATCCAGGCCGCACGCTGCGCACGTAGGCATCGCCATAGAGGGCATCGATCGGTAGATCACGTTGCTCGACGATCGGGCCATCCCAGCTCGGTGTGACCGCAACGATGCGCACGACCATGGTCCCTTCGGAACGGCGTGCATGCGCCCGAGCCAGCACGATCGGACGAACTTCCCAGTAGAGGTACACGGTGGTGGGCTCTACGGCGATGCCCACGATCTCGTCGACGTTGTACCTTTCGGGAAGCGGCAACTCCTCGATGCTCGGTCGTTCGTACGAATCAACATGATCGGATGTTTGGTCCTCAAACGAACGCGCGGCAGCCGGCTCCTCCTCGGGAGACGCTTCGATTTTTCTCCGCTGGTTCTTCGACCGGCGCTTCCTGCTGATCGACTTCGCGAGCGGCACTGGGTTCTTCCGGCGCCGACTGAACAGGAGGCATTTTGTCGGTATCCGGCGCGGCGCTCGAAGGCGCTGCAGCAGCTTCGGGCTCAACTGTTGCGGGTGCAGATTCCGCAGCAGGCGACGGAGCTTCGACCGCTTCCGGCGCTTCGGCGAAAGCCACGGGCGGAGCAGGCTCGTTCGCAACCGCTTCTTTCGTTTCGACGGTCGTCTTCGCTTCGATCGGAGCTGAAACGTCGTCTCGTTTCGAAGGCGCCTCGGGCCGCTTCTTTGCGGTGTTCTGCGTATCGAGACGCTGGCGCAGCGAACGTGCATCCGCATGTTCGGGCTCGCGCGCGAGGATCTCGTCGAGGACATGCAGCGCTTTGTCGAGGTGTCCCTGAGCTGCGTAGATTTCGGCGAGCGTCATCGTTGCAAGGGGCGGCGGTGCAACGGGCCAAGGCTTCGAAGACGGCGCATTACGGAGTGCTTTTGCAACATCGGGCAAATGCAGACCGCGCTCGATGACGCTCGCGAGCAGGCTGCGCGCCCGCCCAAGCCACCCGCGCGATCGCGCCTTTTCCCGCTCGCTCGACGCCGTGCGAGAAATGATTTCATCGATGAGCTCGGGAACCGTGAGGGAACGCGGGCGAACGATGCCAAGCTCACTGGCCAGCGCAACCAGTTCCTCCCGCGTCAAACCATCGAGCTTGTGCCGATCCATGCGGCGCGCAACCTAGCACGAACCTCGGGCGACGATAGGCAATGGCACGGCAAACCGATATCGACGGCCCAGTGTAATGGAGATTGCGACGATTCTGTGAGAGGTCGCGACTTTCAGCCGACGGACTTCAACATGGGCGCGGGAGCAACGACGTTCGTTTGGCGATAGGCACTGGCCATGAGCGCGTCGACCCTGGGACGGCGGCGAGCGGATTGATAGAGGCGTCCGCCATCGAGCATCGATTCGCACAACGCCCCGAAATCATAACCTTTTTGAGCTGCGGCACGGGCAAACAGCCCATCGGGCGAAAGCACCGGCTGCGTATTGACCTCGAGAACATATTCGTTTTCGCCAGCCGTTACGAGCACATCGACGCATACGGCGCCTCGGCAGCCAAGTGCGCGAGCAGCCCTTTCGGCGAGATTGACGACGCCACGCTCACGTTGCGGCGATAGCGTGAAAGGTGCGCAATCATTACGATTTTCCATATCGAATCGAGCCACTGGAGGCGTCACCTGAACCGCGCCGAGGACCTCGCCATCGAGTATGGCGACATTGAATTCGAGTCCCGTGACGAACCGCTCGACGAGCGCCACGTCATCGAAGTCGAACGCCATTTCGAGGGCATTTTGCAGCTCTTCGATGTTCGTTACGCGGGAAATGCCGTGACTGGCCCCTTCACCACGCGGCTTGACGATGACGGGATACCCAAAGGAGCCATGCAAATCGGCGATGTCTGAAAGGTCATCGTCGACGGTGACGGTGTAATACGGAGGCGTCGGCACATTGTGGAGGCGAAACATTTCTTTGGCCTTGAGCTTGTCCATGGCGAGAGCGCTCGCGAGGACACTCGAGCCGGTGTACGGGATGCGAGCAAGCTCGAGCAGCCCTTGGATGCAGCCGTCTTCGCCGAGCCTGCCGGACAAGGCGAGAAACGCGACGTCGATACGCGCACGTTGAATCGAAGCCCAAAGCTCGGAGCCGAAACTCGCGCCAACCGAAAGCCTCACGACGTCATGGCCGCGCGCGCCGAGCGCATCCGCAACCGCGTGTCCAGCAGACAACGTCGCCTCCCGATCGGACGACGAGCCGCCCATGATCACGCCGACACGCCTTCGCACCGCTCGCCTCTTCATCACAGTTTACCTCCGCACATTTCGCGCTGGAACGGTTGACGCAAACCCTGAACCACGACGTTTGCCGCTGTTTTGCCCATGACCAGGGATCGACGCTGCGGGATTCGGCCCGCGGCCCGCGTCCGTTCGACCACAATGATTCGAACGTTCGACCCGGTATCAGACAAATCTCGAACGGGACAAGAAAACGGCAAACTCGACCCGGACCAACCCGAAAGAGCGTCCCCGAATCCCCTTCCCCGCTTCGTCTCGGGTACACTCGTCTCACCCGCCATGGCCGCCAGGAGCTTCTGCACGAGCACCACATCGAGCGAATCGGTCGCACGCGCACTGCGCGAGACGCGAGCTGCAGTGCCATCGCCTTCGGCGGGTATCGTCTTCGTGGCGGGCGGAGCTGCGCACGTGCGCAACGTGGCCGAGCAAGTTCGAAGTACATGGCAGGGTGTGCCCACGGTCATCGTTCCGGGAGCAGGCGTGCTTCATGAACGCGCGGAGATCGAAGGAACCGCCGCCACAGCAGGTCTGCTTTGGAAGCAAGGAAAGGCCGTTCCCTTCGCCGTCGGTGAACCGGCGGATGATGCAGAAGCCTTGGGCGAGAACATCGGACGAGCCTTCGGGCCGAAAGCCACGACGGCCCTCGTTTTCCACCACGCCGAAGCTTTCGACCCCGAGACGCTCGAAGGTATCGCGAAGACGAGCCCCACGACGCACGTGTTCGGCGCAGGCACGGTAAGCCGCGCGGGGATGATCATCACGAGCGACGGGAACCTCATCGAAGCACCCGCCGTCGGATTGGCTTTGAGCGGTATGGCTCGTCCCATCACGGCCACATCGAGTGCATGCCGTGTCATTTCCAGTTTCGAGCCCATCGAAGAGATCGCCGGGGGCCTCGTGCTCCGCGTTGGCAATCAACACGCCCTCGATGCGTTGTCTCGATGTTCCGTCGACAAGTCACCGGACCAAGACCCGCCTCCCGTCGTCTTCGCCGCCCTTGCGGATCCGAACGAGACGACGACCGATGGCCGCGTTCGATATTTCATCCGCCCGATTCGCGGCATCGACACGACGCGACGTGGAATCATGATTGGCGATGACGCGCGGATAGGAATGAAGATGGGCTTCGCGCTGCGCGATGCGACCACGGCGCGCACCGAGCTCGACACGACGGCGCGGTTTGTCGCTCAAAACTTGCTTGGTTCGGCGCCGAGCTTCGGCATTTACCTGACGTGCGCCGGACGTGGTCAGAACTTCTACGGAACGCCCGACGTCGAAGTGCGCATCTTGCGGCAACGTTTCGGCGATCTGCCCATGGCGGGGATGCATTCGGCGTTCGAGATCAGCCCGCGGGACAATGGCTCGCCGCGCTTCGAGCTGTACACGAGCGTGCTCGCACTGTTTCGGACGTTGAGTTAGCGCCCGCGGTACGCGTCAACGACGGCTTGCGCGCGCGACGCGACGATCGCGCGTGCCTGGACAAACTCGGGCAACGTTCGGTGAGAATCGAACAAGGGGCAATGATCGAACCACATGAGGTCTTGCAGATTGTTTTCTGCGGAAAGGCGCATGCTGCCCAGCATCCGCGACACGTCTCCGGCAAACGCGGCTCTTTCCGCGTCGAGTTGCAAGAAGTATGCGGTGCGCCGCCATCCGGCGCTTTGTCCGAAGGCCATCTCGCGCAAGTAGTCATTGCTGCCGCGTGTATGCCTTTCGCGGAACGAGTCGATGATCGCCTGCACGAGCGGCGAGCGGTTTTCCATGGCGTCCATGGCTGCGATTGCTCGCTCGATCGTCGCTTCGTCACGATGCCACAAGGCGAAACGAAGCAGGTGCATCCAGTAGGAAAACTCCCCGTCTATCGGCCTCGACTTATCCAGAAGCTGGTACGCGCGTTCCCACATGCCTCGTGTACAGGCGACTCGTGCAAGCATACGGGCCGCAGCGGGCAGCGCGGGATCGAGGCCCAGCGCGGTTTCGAGCGATCTTGCGGCATCGTCGAGCGGGCCGGACTCGAGGAGAATCATGCCGAGCACCCAATGCGATTCGGCATTCGATGGTGAACGGCTGATGGCCTGTCGCAACGCCCGCACGGCACCAGGCATGTCGCCAAGCTGCATGAGCGCATGGCCCATCGCGAGGTGTGCCTCGGGCAGGTGCGGCGCCGCAGCAAGTGCTTTCTCCGCAGCCGCCTTTGCAGTCACCGCGTGGTCGCCGTTGTAAAAGGACAACCTCGCGAGCGCGCTCGCGTACCCCGATAGAATCGTCGAATCCTCCGGCGCGCGTTGAAGTGCCTGTTCGAGCAGTCCTACCGCGACCTGCACACTCGGTTGCCAGAACTTGCGATATTCGGCGCGCGCTCGCAGGTACAGCTCGACCGCCGCTGGATCCGTCGGTGCTTGTCGCGCGGGCGATGTCATGTCGACCGTAAGTGCCTCGGCGATCGCTTTGGCGACTTCGTCGTTGACGACGAACAGGTCTTTCTCCGGACGATCGAAGCGCTTGGCCCAAAGCTGAAAACCATCGGCCACACTGAGCACGCGCGCGGTGATGCGCAGCCCCGCAGGCGTGCGCCGCACGCTTCCTTCGACGACGACTTGCACGCCAAGCTCACGACCGATGTCACGTGGATCTTGATCGACGCCTTTGAAGCGCATCACGACGCCACGCGGACGGAGCTTCAAGCCTGCAGTCATCGACAACGTATCGATGAGATCGTCGGTGAGCCCTTCCGCAAGGTACTCGTCATCGGGCGGACCATTGTTGCGAAACGGCAGCACCGCGACGGTCTTTTCTTTGGATGCCGCGGCTTCCGGAATTGCAGCAACCACCGCCGTGTTTGTCATTGGCGTCGCCGACAAACTCGTCATCGATGCGACCGAAAGTGAGCTTGAAGCAGGCTGTGCGCTCACCATCGTCACGTTGGCCAGCGCGGCTGCCACTTCTTCCGCCGACGCGAATCGCTCGGCACGATCGCGCGCCATACACCGCTTGACGAGCTCACCACACGACACGGGCAAACCCGGCCGCTTGACGCACGGATCAGGCGGCGGCTGAACGAGCCTTGCTGCAGCAATCGCCACGATCGAATCCCCTCGCCACGGCTGCACGCCCGTCAAGAGCTCGTACAGCATCGCGCCGAAAGCATAAATGTCGGCCCGCGCGTCGATATCCGCGAGCCCCTGTACTTGCTCGGGCGACATGTACGCAGGTGTGCCAATGGCAGCGCCTACCTGCGTGCGCGATGCATCCTCGACATGAGCACGCGCAATGCCGAAGTCCATGATCACGACACGCCCGTCCTTGGCCATCATCACGTTCTCGGGCTTGAGATCACGGTGCACGACACCTGCTGCATGCGCCGCCGATAGCCCTGCACAAATCGCCGTCGCGATGTCGACCACCTGCGGCACGGGCATCGCGCCTTGGCGCGCAACCATCGCGCTCAGCGTCTCGCCCTCGATGTACTCCATCGTCAAGTACTTCGCGGAGCCGTGTTCTCCGATATCGAACACGCGTGCGACGTTCTTGTGCGTGACTCGCCGTGCAAGTTTCACTTCGCGACGAAAACGTTCCAGCATCCCGAGCTCTTCGACAAACTCGGGCAGAAGCATTTTGAGCGCGATGACTTCGTCGAGCTCCTCGTCACGAGCGCGATACACGGTGCCCATGCCGCCCGCACCGAGCAGCCCAAGGAGCGTGTAGCGTCCCCCGATGCGATCACTCGGAGCACTCGAAACGAGCAGCCCCGTTGGAGCTTCACTGAGCGGCACAGAAGAGGTCGATGTTGCCTTGTTGTCCGCGACCGTCATGAAAAAGCACGCATCCTACGTCACGAGCGAAACGCTGCGACAACCCCGTCCTTGGACGAGCGTCTTCAGCGTATAGCATCAAGCGACCAGTTCCCAATACGCGTAAATCGGGGGATGGGGGCGAAGCGAGCGTACAGCTCACGACCCGGAATCAAGCCGATAGCACGAGCAAGTGCTAGCCTGTCCACGCCCTATGAGCACCGCGGTTAGCGTTCGCGCTCTCACGAAGATCTACCAAGTTCACGAGCGACCAGCGGGGCTCGTCGCTGCACTTCGATCGGTATTGCGGCGCCAAACCAAAGCCGTCGTTGCGGTCTCCGATTTGTCCTTTTCCATCGAGCAGGGAGAGCGCGTCGGGTTTCTCGGACCCAATGGAGCGGGAAAAACCACGACGCTGAAAATACTTTCGGGCCTCTTGCATCCCACGAGCGGCGAAGTTTCCGTTGCGCATGATGTGCCGCAGCGGCGTCATCCGGATTTTTTGCGTTCCATCACGCTCGTGATGGGGCAAAAGCAGCAGCTCATTTGGGACTTGCCGCCCATCGAAACGTTCGATCAAAACCGAGCCATCTACGGCATCGCGAAAAGCGCCTATGCGGAAACACTCGGCGAGCTAGACAAAATGCTCGAAATCGGCTCGCTCGCGAACAAACCCACGCGCCAATTGTCCCTGGGCGAACGAATGAAATGCGAGCTTGCCGCGGCGTTGCTTCACCGGCCGTCCATTTTGTTCCTGGACGAACCCACCATCGGCCTCGACGTATCCATGCAGCTCGTCGTCCGCGACTTCATTCGCTCGTACAATGAAAAACGCGGCGCCACGGTTTTATTGACGTCCCACGACATGGACGACGTCGCAAGTTTGTGCCCGCGGGTCATCATCATCGATCACGGTAAATTGAAATACGATGGCAGCTTGGAAAAACTCGTGAAGACGGTACGCCAAGACAAACGTATCGTGCTGACGTTCACGGATCCGCCCGATCGTGAAACGCTCGAAAAAATTGGCACAGTCATCGATTTCGCCCCAGGTCGAGCCGTTCTGGGCGTGCCTCAAACGGATCTGCGTGAAGCCATGAGCCATCTTCTTGCGCTCGTCGGCATTCATGACCTCACGGTCGAAGATCCCCCGCTCGAAGAGGTCATGCGGGACCTTTTTGCGCAAAACAAAGAACGGAGCGATCTTCCGTCATGAGCGTCCTGCGTGCGTATCCGACGCTGCTTCGAGTTGGTTTTGCCGCGGCGCTCGCCTACCGTGCAGAAATGATCATTTGGATGCTGACGACGACGATGCCGCTCGTCAGCCTCGCCATTTGGTCTGCCGTATCGCGTGAAAATCCCGTTGGACGTTTTGGTCCGACGGAGTTCACCGGGTACTTTTTGGCCGCCCTGGTCGTTCGCCAAATCACGGGTTCTTGGCTGATTTGGGAATTGAATTATGAAATTCGCCAAGGAACCCTATCCCAGCGCCTTTTGAAACCCATTCATCCGTTATGGGTGTACAGCGCATCGAACCTTGCCGCATTGCCATTACGCGCCGGTCTTTGCATTCCGATCCTGGGCATTGCCGTCTTTTATGCGAATTTCACGCAAAATCCGACGCTCCTTGCAATCTTTCTCCTGTCCCTCGTCGGCGCCTGGTGCATCAATTTTTTCGCCATGACGCTCATCGGGTCGCTCGCGTTTTACCTGGAAAGTGCCACCGGCGTTTTCGAATTGTGGCTCGTCACGTTCATGGTGCTTTCGGGCTATGTCGTGCCGCTCGAATTGTTCCCCGGTTGGGCGCGCAGCGTCGCCCACGTATTACCATTTCGCTATACGCTGGGGTTTCCCGTCGAAGTCGTGACGGGACTCATGGATGTGCGTACTGCGGCAAGTCAGCTCGCAGTGCAATGGGCTTGGGCTCTGAGTATGGCCATTTTGGGGATATTGGCATTCCGCGCAGGTGTGCGCAGATTCGGCGCGTTTGGGGGATGATTCAGCACCCGCCAAGGCCATCGTAACAAACGCCGTATTGCGTTGCTCCGACGTACACGGGCGTCGCCAAGAATTCGCACGTTTCGAGGCCGCCGCAATCAGCAGCCGTCTTGCACCACCGCAAACAACACGGGCTTGCGAAAATGTCACCCGTGTCAATGCAATTGAAGGCCGCTTGGCAATCGGTGGGATCGAGGCACGCAGCGTAGTTACCGCCCGAACCTATCGGCCCTTCGCACGTCGGCATCCCATTCGGCTGCGGGAAACAATGCTCCGTGGACATACACACGAGACCCGGATTCAGTGGGTCACACGTACCGCCACCGCCCGAACTGCTCGATGAGCTCGAGCTACTCGACGAACTGGAACTGCTCGAGCTCGACGAGCTTGCACTACTCGATGAGCTCGAAGAGCTAGAACTGCTGGACGAGCTCGCACCCGACGAGCTCGATGCACTCGATGCACTCGAACTACTCGACGCACTCGACGAGGTAGACCCGGACGAACCGCCGTTCCCGGACGAACCTCCAGCCGCACCACCAACGCCCATTCCCGCAGAACCGCCGCCCGAACTACTCGAGCTGCCATTATCACCGCCCGACCATTCGCCTCCATCACCGTCGTTCGGATTCGCCCCCTCGAAGGTCGAACCTTCCGCGCAATGAAGCAAAAACAGCGACGTCAAGCCCAGAACGAGAGGAAGTGCGACGGTTTTCACGATTGACGATCGTACACCAGCCGGTGAGAACAAAGGGGAAAATTTCCTTTACGTGGCTCCAGTCACCACGGAATATTCTCTCCAGCGCGCACGATCGAACGGGGCGCCGATCATCCGAAGAAGCCGCCTGCCGAGGCGCGCGAGAATGCCCCTGCATGTTGGCTTGCGCGCACGGCCGACTGCGAAAACATACGAAATGCTCGACGAATTTCGCCGGATTCGCTTTTCGGCGTCAGTATCCATCGGTCGTCGATTCCCATTTCACGAAATACATCACGAAATGGCGTACTGCCGTCGTCGATACCCATGGCGGCCACGATATGCTGTTCGCTCGCGAGCATGTCGCGCACGATCGCGCGCACGTCGCTCGCTTTGTATTTGATGGACCCGCAATCGCCACCGTCGGTAATGATGAGCGTCACGCTTCGCACGGGCACTCCGCTTTGCGCGAATTCCTGTGCTTTGGCAATGACCGTCCCCAGCACCACCACGGTTTGGTCGAAGAGCGGCGTACCCAGCGTCGGATCGTAGTTTTTCGTGGTCATACGTTCTGCCATGCCGACTTGCCGATATGGGTACAGGACGAACCCATTCAAATACCTCGTATGCGCGAGGATCGAATCCTTCTGTTTCGACGCGGCCAGCGCATCGATGACGGCATTGTGTCCTTCACGCACGGCATCGGCATTTCCTGCGAATCGAATCGATCCGGAATCGTCCGGCATGATCGTGACGAGCACGACCTCCGAAGCGGCGACATCATCCACACCCACGCCGAGACCCGCTTGAATTTGCGCGCCCAAGTCGCTTGCAGCCAAGAGCGCCACGGCTTCCGGTGATAGCGTGCCTTCGTCTTCGGCCGCTTCGAAAAGCCGCCGGATATCGTTCGGATCGTTCATCTTGGTTCCGTTCGTCATGACAATCTCCTTTTCACCTGAGCCACGCGCTGATGGAGTCCGTGCTTTTCACCAAGTTCATGCCGGCCGCGGCGAATTTTGCGAGTGCCTTGTCGGCATCGGCAGTAAAGTCCGCGGCATAGCCACCTTTGCCATCGGGCACGGTCACGGCCGACATGCAATCAGTAAGCAAGTAGATCTTTTTCGCGAGCGCCGTATCGACGGATGCGATTTCCGCGAGAATGTCGTCAATCGAGCTTTTCACGCAATGGCTCGCCGCTTGTCCGGCAATGACGAGCGCATCGGCCGCGAGGAGCGTCTTCAAGAACAGCGTGTTGCGTTGTCCAAGCGGTTGTCCATCGAATCGCGTGAGCACTTCCGGCGCGAGCACCGAATAATTTTCCGTGAGAGGATTGCCTCCTTTCACCTCCACCCAGCTCTGCGCTCCCCGTACGTAGGAATGGAACAGCCGAGCTTCGTGGATGGCCCCGACGAGCGGATGGCCATCACTGCCGAGCAAACAATGCGCAGGCCACAAATACAGCGTGTACTTGCCGGCCTTTTCGAGCGATTCGCAATAATGACGAACTTGCTTGCAAAGCCACGTGTAGTTTCCTCCGCAAAGCCATTTTGCAACAGCCGGATTGGGCCTGACTTCGCCCGCATCCACGTCTTGCGTGGTAATCACCCGGTGCGGCCCGAGCGGCCCGCCTTCACGATCGACCCAGAACGATGGGAAAAAGATTTGGTGCGAAAAGTGCGTGTCCATCGTCGTCGTGATCGCGGTGAGCACATCGAGGTTTTTATAGATGAACTCGGCAATGCGCCGGCTATCGTCGATTGCGCCTCGACCACTGCGACCTGCCACGAAAAGCGCGCCTTCGGGATGACAAAAGTCCTTTTGCACGTCGATCAAGAGCAGATGTACGTTGGTTTTGTCCGAAGCTGCGGGCCGTATGCCCATCGATTTGCGCCAATCGTCGGCCGCGGTCGCGAGCACGGTTTCGTTCGGATGATATCCCCAACGCTCGGCGCTCTTGTGGTCATAAAAAACCGGGAGCGGAAGATCTTTGTGATTCATGATTGACTCCTCTTGTCTCGTTACGACTTCGATTGAAGTTTCAGCCCATTGCGAGCATCGTGATCTCGCACGAATCCACGACCCAAATTCCTTCGCGTCCGACCAGCAGTCGCGCTCCGGCTTGCACGAAAGGTTCCGTATCGGCAAACCGTTTGACCTCGGAAGGTCCACCCGGAAGAGCCTCGACCCGGACGATTCCCGTATCCGTCGCGGCAAAGAGCACGCCTCCGACGGCGCATTTGCCTGGGATGGTCCCCAGCCACGATCCATCGCCTGCATCGGCATCCGCTGTTCCGAGCACCGTGGCATCGGCATTCAGGACGATGACGCGATGAACGATGCGTCCCGCCACGGCGAACGCCAGGAAAAACCATATCTTGTCGTTGTCGATCGCCGCGTCGGCCTTGACAATTTGCCCATTCGGCCACGGCAATCGCACGGCATCGCGAATCCCACGTTTTTCAGTATCGAACGTAAATGCAACCGATACATTGCCAGCTCGGTAATATCCGAATCCCAGCCGCTCGCCGACCCAAATTCGAGTTTGTCCAGCTAGAACGTCCCCCCAAGGTTCAGCCGTTTCACTTCCCAAACCGGCAAGCGTCGGGCCATTTCGCCCAAAGGTTCTTCGCCAAAGCCGCCCACCTTGGACGTAGAATGCAAATCGTTCATTCACGCCAAATGCAGGTTCTCCAGCGCAAACATCAACGACAACGGTTTCGACGACGCGGGCTTGTTCGAGCACGACGACACGCGCGCCACGTCCCACGAACGTGGTTTTTCCTTGCGTCCACATTCGCGCAAGGCCATCGAGCGGTCCGCGCAAAATGATGGATCCATCCTCGCGCCGATACGCCGAATTTTCATGTACGACGTATTCGACCGACGTTCCCTTCCATGAAGCTGTCGTGATCGTTCCCGATGTCGAAAATTTGCGCGTCGCTTTCACGTACCCGCGCACCACCACGCATTCACGCGCGATGCCGTGATCACATTCGGGACAGCGCCCGCGGGCGTGCTCGAATCCGCACGCCGTGCAATTTGTAAAGCGAAGGCCCTCGAGCAAATGTAGCGGCAAGGGAGCTCGCACGTCGCGTTCGAAAATCAGCGAAAATGCATGCAGCAAATCATCCGGCAACACGCGATACGGGATCGCCGGTTTGGGATAACGCACTTCGGGATTGAATACGGTGACTCGCCGCAGCGGCCGCAAGCATTCTTGAATACGCTTCGATGGCTCTTTGGGACGGTAGACGCCACCATACGGACCGACGCACAGAAGCGCCGTCATCACCATCACGGCAAATGCATACCAATCCGAATCCGCAGAAAACGGATGCATCGGAATCGGCCGAGCTGCATTTGGATCGCAAATCAACGGATCGACGAATCGCTCGGTAAACACAGGGCACGGAAAATTTCCAAATTGAAAACTATCGGCGTCCACGATATGCGCTTCACTGCCACGCACGAGCACGTTCAGGTCATTGAAATCGCCCATGACGACGCCCGATGCGTGCACGGCAGCAACGGTGTTGCGCAAATCCACGAGCATCGCGACCGAGGCATTTCCTCCAAGCGTGCGTCGCCTGGTAGGTTCCGACAAACCGAGCAGCGATTCCGCGCCGTCCACGAGGCGCATGGTGTAACCGAGAATCGTCGTGTTTTTCTTGTCGCACGCGATGTCGATGGGAGACACGATTCGATCGGGCAGACCTTTCGGAAATGCTCGCATTTTGTCTTGCACGAGGAGCAATCGACCAGCGGCCGCTCGCTCTTCTTCGGGCAAACCTTTGACGTCCGGATGATCGGGGCCTTTCCATAGTTTGAGCGCCACACCACCGCCAATGTCAAAAATATCGGCTTCTCCACCTTTACCAATCGATGCCGCAGGGCTGATGCGCAATCGTTTGTCTCGCACGTACACGTCCATGACGCACCTCTCCCAATGCCGCAATGCAACGCAGCCCGCGAATGTCGTATTGTTCGCCTACGAATCAGCCTGCTTGCATTCGCTTACGCCGCACCACCAGCACCGTCGTATCGTCTTCCAAAAGCCCCGGTTCTTTCACGATGCGTTTGTCACTCCACAGGGGCCGAGTCACTTCGCGATTGACGAGCCACAAGGTTCGGCGAACCGCGTCTTCGTTACGAAAATACTTGTCGTCTTGCCAAAACGAATTCAATGGCTGAATGGCTCCAACGCGCCCTCCGGGCATGGGCGTCCCAGCAAGAGCTTCATAATCGGCAGCGCCATCCGTTCCGACGAGCGCCGAGTCGAAATCATGCAAACTGCATTCGCGATGAATCGAAAATGGCGGCCCTTCACGCACCAGGCCATAACCAAGATACGGGGGCGCGTTGAGCGGAAACGGACCAAGCTTCACGATTTCATCGCCCATCGCAAAAATACCATCGCCCACACCAAAAATGACTGCACCATCGGATGAAATCGCAATTCCTACAACCGTGAACAGAAAATATTCGGCCACGATGAGCGGCGCAGGTTCGCCCATCATCCGCAGCACGCCGCCAAATGCATCGAGCGTCCGCGTACGAATGCGTTCCCATGTCGACTCGTCGCGAATCGAATGCCCCGCTTCCATCTCCGCGAGCACCTGCTCGGAAATGATTCGCGCTCCCACGGCCGCACCGACTTCGCTACGCGCGCCGCTTCCACAGCCATCACAAACGACGCCGCAAAGCCCGAAAGGCGCCGCTCGCACAGCAAACGCATCCTGATTCGCCTTGCCCAAAGCCACATGCGTTCGTCCTACCACACTGCCCGCCGCAAACTCGAATCGTTCGTCGAGACGCATTGCCTCACCCCCTAACCCCCTCTCCCTATGAGGGAGAGGGGGAACAGGCCTCACCCCCCAGCCCCCTCTCCCTATGAGGGAGAGGGGGAGGAAGAAGCACGTCATTCAGATGAGATCGAAAACAAAACCTTCTTTTTCAAGCTTCCGATAAGCCTTTTCGTCGAAGCGAAAGAGCCGCGCTGCCCGATGCGCCACGTCCTGCTCCACTTCGTCCGTCTCGATGAGCAGCCCCGTCGCCAATACCTTTTTGCGAAAGTTACGCTTGTCGATTTCCCGATCGAGCACCTTTTCGTAGACTCGTTGAAGCTGCGTGAGCGTGAACTTCTTTGGCAATAGCTCGATCCCAATCGGTGTCTGCGTTACCTTCATGCGCAGTCTTGCAATTGCCATTTCCACGATTTCTTCGTGATCGAAGGCGAGCTTCGGCAAGTCATCCACGCCAAACCACGCCGCTTCACGCGCATCCGTGGCCGCTCGTACGGCATGATCCGACAACTTCACGAGCGCATAATGCGCGACCGAGACCACTCGCTCGCGCGGATCCCGGTCGATACCGCTAAATGCATGCAGCTGCTCGAGAACCGCTCGATCGATGCCGGCTTCCTCACGCAGCTCGCGCCGCGCCGCTTCATCGAGCGTTTCGTCCATCCTGACGAAACCGCCCGGCAACGCCCAACGCCCCAAAAAAGGCTCCATCCCGCGCTGAATGAGAAGCACCTTCAAGTCTTCGTCATCGAGACCAAACACGACGCAGTCCACCGCCAACGCAGGCCGCGCGTACCGGTACGTGAACGCGCCATCTCTCTCGTTCGTGTTCATGTTACACTAAGCTTAGTGTCGAACGAACACCATGTCAAGGGACTATTTTGGAGGTGGGTTTGGATCTAGGTCAGGACTTGGCCATCGATCGGATCCCGGGGGGGTATGGGGGGTGTCCGCGCCTCGCCGTGCTTTGGCGCAAGCCAAAGCACCGGGAGGCGAGCCGCGGACCCCCCCATCGTAAACTAGCCTCGCGAAGCGCGCGTCCCACGCGCGCGAAGCGAGCGTTCAAGTCATGGCCCGCTTTCAGACACGCCTCGGTTGCCAGTTTGACACGACCCCCTTTGGCCAAAAGCACACGGGGGTCTTTCCTTCTCGCGATTTCATTCCCAGAAAACGTTGGCACCGGCCTTGCCAAGACTCTCTCCCGAAGGAGGTCGCGTCCCATGCTCGCCGTTTCAGCCCTGTCCCCTCAGCCCTTCGCCCCGAACCCTTTTCACGTTTCGACGATCGATGAGCTGCGTAAGGCCCTCGTTTCGATGGCCCCCGAGCTCTATAACCGCGCGTTTCGCATGTCGCGCTCGAGCGTAACGGCTCAGGATCTGGTGCAGGATACCGTGGAGCGCGCGCTTCGTTTCGAGACGCAATACCGCCCCGGCACGAACGTCAAGGCGTGGGTTCACCAAATTCTTTTCA
The DNA here is from genome assembly GCA_016715885.1 of Polyangiaceae bacterium. NCBI lineage: Bacteria > Pseudomonadati > Myxococcota > Polyangiales > Polyangiaceae > Polyangiaceae bacterium. The sequence goes on along the minus strand of JADJXL010000002.1, from coordinate 324,221 downwards.
GCGTGTTCATCACCAAGTGCCGCCGAAACCGCCGTGAGCGCAAGGCGCTGGACGTGCTTGGCTCCGATCCGAATGCGTGGACGGCAGCTCCTGCCGTGTCCGAAGTAACCGGTCTGTCGCCTTCTACGCTCAAGGCCCTCGATGCCATTCCCAGCGTGTATCGCGATGTGGTGGTGATGGTGGACGTCGAAGAGATTTCGTACAAGGACGCCGCCGACAAGCTCGACGTGCCCGTGGGCACGGTGATGAGCCGATTGCATCGAGGCCGCCGCATGCTCGCCAAAGCCCTCGAAGACAGCCGCAACAAGGCCGATTGAGTCGATTGTCTCGACAAACTACGCGCCCCGTCGCCGATCGACTGCGAGCATCATCTGCACGGCATACGGGACCGACGTGACTCCAGCGATTTCCGCAAGCGCGTACGCGATGTGCGCCGCGCTCGCATGGTCCGGAATCCCAACACTCGCAACGCGATAACCTTCACGCGACACGTCCCTGAGCACCTCGACCTGCATCGACGATCTCGTGCGGTAGAGCGCGACGCGCAAACGTTTGGGGCGAAGCACATCGAGCGCTCGCATCGCGAATGCGATACGGTCGAACGTTTCGGCATCGTGGTGCTCGACACGCCGGCGAGGATCGGTCTGCTCGAACTGAGCGTCCCGGAGCGAGGTGTGCGTCCGCATCGGAGGAGGTTAGCGCAGCGAGGGCGAAATGGGAAACGGCACCACCCGTGCCTGTCGTGGCAGTTTCCTCGGTAACTTCCGGCCCAACCTGACGATTCTTGCTTCGCGTTGGCGAAGTCGATGGCGTACTCTCTGCGGTCATGTACAAAAAGAACCTACTACGCTCCGCTTCACTTGCTTTCGTTCTGGCTTCCGCCCTGGGCATCACGGGCTGTACGAGTGACCCCGTTGCCGTTTCGGACGAGGCGTTTGCCGATTCACTCGCGAAGGAGCTCATTGCGGCATGTCCGATGACGGGATTGGGCGATGCCTCTGCGCGCGAGGCATGTGCTGACAACTTGACCAAGCTCGACAGCTTGCGTGACGCGATGAACGAGCCCTTTTTCTGGGGATCTCAAAAACCGGGCACGAGCTACGATTATGCGCAGAGCCAGCGGACGGATTTCAATCCTCTGGTTTGGCGCCGGATGTACTTGTCGACGTACATGTTCACGGGTGAATACCGCGTGGAGAAAACGGCCGACTTTACGGTGCTTCACGTTGAACATCGTTTTCGCAACGAGCTCGACCTGGGCGACTATCCGTATCCATTTTGGCATGAAAAGGGCAAGTGGGATTCGTACCAAAAATCGGTCGAGCTCTTACTTTTCATCAAAAATGGCAAAATTCTGGGCGGGCTGCGTTCCGAGGAGCAGGACGCGGCGCGTCCCGTGGTCGATCACACGTGGGACGGGAATTGGCATTGGATGGATGCTGGTGGCGAAGCGGAACCTTACGTAACGCTATACAGTTTCTTGTTTTCTGCGGGCAATCCGCACGTGTCCAAATTGGACGACGCGTATCGGGCGCTCGAGGAAGAAATGCGGGCGCATCAATGCCAAACGTGCCACAGCCCGGACAATTCGATGAAAATGAATCCGCTCGAGTTGTTCAATTATCCGAATCAGGCGCTCTCGGCGCGGTACGACCTGATTACCGAGCTCGAGGACAATACGATGCCGCCGCCGAACAGTATGGGTTTGCCCGTGGGTATCATGGATACGGCACAGCGGGACAAACTGAAGGCGCTCGCCGAGACGTTTGCGAAGGCGGCGGACGATGCATTGAGTTACGAAGGGGAGACGTCGGTGAGACGGTGAACTGGATGGCGCGAGCGGGCGGTCACGCGCCGTCGTGGCAGCTCGCTCGCCGCGTCAGCAGGCGGCTGGATCGGCGAGCCATGCTGTAATTTCGGCAGGAGAGAATAGAGTGACGACATCATCGAGGCGTTCCTCACCGAACGCCTCGAGCCGACGCATGAGCACGTCGCGTTCGCCACTCGTGAGGGTTCGTCCGATGCGTCGTCCAAACAGGCGCGCGTATATTCGAATGCACGCTCGGTCTTCGCCTCGATCCTCGCCAAACTTGACCAAATCCTCGATGATGACCGGTTCCAGATGCGCTCGTTCCATGGCTGCCACCATCGCATCATACCGCTTGCGCATCGCGGCTGCAACCACGGCCATGTGCCGTTCTGCCCAACTTGCTCGCCGAGCGCCCCTTGCAAACGGTGCAACTCCGCGGTAATCGCATTGCCGGTAGATTCAACGCGCGCCCGGGATGGCGTGCCCTGCAGGAGAAGTTGCGATGACCTTGCCCGTTCCCGTCTACATCGTTGGCGCTGCACGCACCCCCATCGGCGCTTTCCTCGGTGCACTCTCGACGCTGCCCGCTCCACGCCTCGGCGCCGTTGCGATCGAAGCCGCGCTCGCTCGATCCAAAGTACCCGCGGACCGCGTCGGCGAAGTCTTCATGGGCAACGTGCTGAGCGCTGGCATTGGTCAAGCACCCGCACGGCAAGCGGCCATTTATGCGAACATTCCGAAGAGCGTCCCCGCGACGACCGTGGGCAAAGTCTGCGGCTCGGGCATGCAAGCCGTGGTGCTCGGCGCCAAGAGCATTGCGCTCGGAGATGCCGAGATCGTGGTCGCTGGCGGCATGGAATCCATGTCGAACGTGCCGTATTACTTGCCCCAAGCTCGCAGCGGTTATCGCATGGGCAATGGGCAGCTCGTCGACGGCATGATTCACGACGGCTTGTGGGATCCCTATGGCAATTTCCACATGGGCAATGCGGGCGAGCTGTGCGCGCGCAAGTTCGAGTTTTCACGCGAGGCACAGGACGAGTTTGCCAGGGAGAGTTTCCGCAGGGCCGTTGCAGCTCAAAAGGAAAACCTTTTCGATGCGGAAATCGTCGCCGTGAACGTGCCGCAAAAGAAAGGCGATGCGGTCGTGGTAAAACTGGACGAAGGTCCGCCCGCGGGCAAACCCGACAAGATCGGATCGCTGAAGCCTGCATTCCAGAAGGATGGAACGATCACCGCGGCAAACGCCTCGTCCATCAACGACGGTGCTGCGGCGCTGGTGCTCGCGAGTGAAAAAGCCGTGAAGGAGCTCGGTTTGGAGCCGCTCGGGCGTATCGTCGGTTATGGCGGAGCCGCGCAAGAGCCCGATTGGTTCACGACGGCGCCAGCGTATGCCATCGAAAATACGCTGTCGAAATTGGGCATGGCCAAAAACCAGATCGACATTTGGGAAATCAACGAAGCGTTTGCCGTGGTCACGATGGCCGTGAACAAGCTGTGCGAGCTCGATCCGGCGAAGGTGAACGTGCGCGGCGGGGCCGTGGCTCTCGGGCATCCGATTGGCGCAACGGGCGCGCGGCTGCTCACGACAATGGTGCATGCGATGAAGGATCGTGGCGACAAGCGAGGTCTTGCGACGCTCTGCATCGGCGGCGGCGAAGCTCTTGCCGTAGTCGTTGAGCGGCCGTGATTCGACCGCGACGAGTAGCACGTGGGGTGGAGCTGTTTCCGGCGCGAACGCCGACCTTGCCACCCGCAACGCACACCAACAGTTACGCCGTTGGTGATCGCGACGTGCTGCTCGTCGAACCAGCAACGCCTCATGAAGACGAACGGCGCGCGTGGCTCGAATGGGCCCGCGGAATCGAGTCGCAAGGCCGAAAAATCGCCGGCATTTTCATGACGCATCACCATGCAGACCATGTAGCAGGGGCATCGTTTTTCGCGACGAGCTTGAACGTGCCCCTGTTTGCCCATGCAGCCACCGCCAAACGTTTACCGGACATCGACATTACGAGCGTCATCGACGAATCGCATGTCTTCGATCTCGGCGGCCAAGTTCCCATGCGGCTACGCGTACTGCATACGCCCGGGCATGCACCGGGGCATTTGTGTTTATACGACGACGAGGCAAAAACCGTCATCGTCGGCGATATGGTGGCGAGTGTCGGAACCATCTTGGTCGACCCGCGCGATGGTGACATGCAGGCGTATTTGGCGCAGATCGACCGATTGGCAAACCTGTCCGCTCATGTCGCATTGCCTGCACACGGGGAACCCATCGACGAGCCCACGGCGCTTTTTCGGCATTACATCGCGCATCGGCTGGCTCGAGAAGAAAAGGTGATGGCAGCGGTTTCGGCGGCATCGACAGAAGGAGCGACCGTTGAAACGCTCGTGCCGGTGGCTTATGCAGACACGCCGCGCATGTTATGGCCCATTGCAGCATTGAGCCTCGAAGCGCATTTGATCAAGCTCATGCGAGAAGGCCGTGTGGAAGCGGTGGGCAGTGGTGCTTATCGGAGGAAGGATCTTCAAGGATGAATCGTTTTGCTTTTGCGCTTTTGTTCGCTACGTCGTGCGCAGGTTCGGTCACGCAGGATCCTCCACAAGACCCTGGCTCCATGCCGGATGCGTCGACGGATGCGCCTGAACCCGAGGACGCCGGGACGGATGCGGCGGCGCTCGTCGTGGGCCAAGCTTGTACGAGCGATGCGGAATGCGGCGGCGAATATCGGTGTCAATTGACCGCCCCCGGTGGTTATTGCTCGTTTTTTTGTTCAGGCGACGCAGATTGCCCCACTGGCTCGGTCTGTTCACCCCTGCCGAACTCGCGCGTGTCCGGAATCTGCATGAAATCGTGCTCGACGACGGCCGAATGTCGCCCCGGCTATACATGCGAAATCGTTCATCTTTTTCCAGGCGATCCCATGGCACCGTCGAGTCCTTCACCGGTATGCTGGGAAGCTCAAGACGCGGGACCTTGATTTCGGACGCTGCGTGTAAGACAATCCGAATGACTTCCGCGTGTCGTGTATGATTCGAAATTGCAGCTTGCTTTGAAGGCAGGACTTCGTGACGCAATTTGGCCCTGGGGTCGTGATCGCAATAGGATTGAGTTTTGTTTTGGGTTGCGGTCACGTCGAGCGCAAAATCATATTCGACAAAACCATCGACATTCCTGCGGGTCGCTTTTCCGGGCCGATCGAAATCGAAGTGCCTCGTCGTGCGGACCACAAGAACCGGGATTTCGAGATTGAAACGCGCCTTTCGGCAGCGTGTGGACCGCTTTTGCGACTTTCGTTTCCGGATGGGGAAGTTGCGACGCTGGGCGACGAGGACGAGGATTGGCAGAAGCTGCTCACACGAAGGGCTTTGGCGGGCAGCGCGGCGGATGGTCCAGCCGAACGAGCACCACGGCGAGGCGACGTTCCTGCGACACCGGGGCATTGGGAAGCGGTTCGAACCGAGAGTTGGCCGGGCCAATTGGTTTTTCTCGAACAACGCAAGGTACGTTGTGCAAAGGCGGCGACGTATGACTCGCTTTATTTGAATGCATTCGACGAAAGCGGGCGGATGACGTTTTGGGCCGATACGCCGCAAGAAATTGCGAATGCAAAAATCACGGTCAAAGTCTACGAATTGATCGACGTCAAAGCCGAGCTCGAAGCTGCCGCGAAGCTCGAAGCGGAAGCGAAGGCTCGAGCAGCGGGGAGCATTTCTGTCGGGGGCTCGGTGCGAGTTGGTGTCGACGTGAATCCAACGACGCCAGAGCCGCCGCCAAAGAAAGAATCGCCGCCGCCGGCGATAGATCCGGGAGCAACGTGGGTTCCGGGGCATTGGAAATGGACGCCTGGATCAGGAAAATGGGTATGGATCCCTGGGTATTGGAATCCGCCGAAGACCGTTCCGGGGCCGAAAACGGAGAATCCTGGTGATCCACCGACGGCGGGCTGCACGTGGGCGCCTGGGCATTGGGTGTGGGTACAAACGGATGGATCATGGGAATGGGTGCCTGGCCATTGGAATGCCCCGCCACCGCGCGTGGAGAATCCGGGGGCGCCGCCCGTGCCCGAATCGAAGTGGGTGCCGGGGTATTGGGTGAAAGTGAATGGGCGATTCGAATGGGTCGCCGGATATTGGGGCAAACCTTCGCCGCGTGCAGAAACGCCTCCGCCACCTCCGCATGCGGGCGCTCGATGGGTGGCGGGCGTGTGGATCAACGTGCAAGGAAAATGGGTGTGGTCGCCCGGATATTACGAGCGTAGCGGGCGACCGCCGCCTGCACCCAAAGCGGAAACGCCGCCGCCTTCACCCGCACCGGGTTCCGTGTGGCTGGGAGGTTTCTGGCGTTTTAGCGATGCGAAAAACGATTACGAATGGATTGCGGGGCATTGGGAAATTCCGCCCGGCGAGGGATACGTGTGGGTAGCGGATCCGCCGAATCCGGCGCTGGGTGTGCCCATCAGCGGACATTGGGAATTGCGCGTCAAGGTAAAGACCAATGGCACCATCAAGGTGCAACCATGAAAAATGGAACGATGCGTAGCATCCTATCGATTTGCCTGTTTGCGTCATTGCTCGGGACGACGGGTTGCGGGACAATGTTCGACCTCGCTTACGTGGTCGGCAGAAAACGATACGACCAAAGCAAAGAAGAACGTAAACCCACGGGCCAGATCAATACGGCCATCGAATACGAGAGTGCCTTTACGCCGGATGGACACATTCGTGTTTCCTGCGAAGAGCGCGAGCGCCGGATCGAACGAACATTTTACGTCAGCAAGGTGTATGAATATCGCGGCGGCTATACGCGAAGCACGTATCTTGCCGCGGCCGCGCTCTCTGCGGCTGCGGGCGGGCTCGTTGCGGGTATCGTTGCGCTTGGATGCAACTTACCGCCTCAACCGGGCGAGACGGACGCAAAACGCTGGAGCTGCATCAATGCGCTTTACGCTACGCCATTTGCAGCCGATTTGGGCTGGTCGCTCATTCGCGCAGCCACGGCAAAACCCCCGAAGCTCGTGGACAAACACAAGAACGAAGGACCACTCGCTTTCGGGGACGTGCCCACGCGTTCGGCTGCGGTGTCGTGTGATTCCATCGAACGCGTAGCGCTCGGCAGTGTCACCGGTGCATCCGATGTCGAATTGCTCAATGGCCGTGAGAGTGCCGCACCGCAACGATTGCGTGATGGTGCGATCCCCGTGGCGCTCGGCGAAGGTGGCACCATTCAACTGGCTACGCAGCCCGAGGTCGTGCAGGCGTGGGTGCGGAATCCGGCGCTCGAATTTTGGGTGGTGAATCGAGAAGGCAAGCCGCGTCCGTTGAAAATCGACCGATGTGGTGCATTGCGACCCGTTTTTCTGACGATCCCCCCTGCAGACCAATCGATGTTCTTGCAACAATGCCCACCGCCGAATGCGACGACGAGCCGGTGACTTCGTTGGTTGAAGCAAGGTCTGGATTTTCGATGGCTTTGTTGTGTATCATGGTCGTCGATGACGACGGCCAATGTGGCATCCGCACCTCCAAACAAGGGCGCTTCACCTCCGCTGCTCGAACGGCTCGGCGTGCTCTACTTCCGGCGCATGTCGGCGTCTTTGCCGAAAGTCGATGCGCAAGATGCCGTGTACGTGCTCAACGCCGAAGAACGCAGGACGCTCGCGAACATCGTGCGTGCTGCCGTTTTTCGCGCAGGCCTTGCCGGAGCGCTGAGCGCAGCGCTCGCAGCCGCGGCCGAGGTATACGCGGACAAGGTATTCGGCACGGAGCACACGAATCTCGATATCACCGTGCGCTATTGGGCCATCGTGGGTGGCGTTACGGTCGTTGCCGCGATCCTCGAAATTATTTTTCTGTATTGGGATTCGCTTCGCACGGTACATCGAATGGCACGAGCTGCCGGATTCGATCCTTTTGGTCATGACGCCACGGAAGAACAGAATGCAGTTGCGGCAGCATTGGCCCGCGCGGCGCTCGAATTGCCCAATCCGACGGAGAGCGCGTTCGGGGTGAATCCCCATCGCGAAGCGTCGAAGATCAAATTGCTTTTGGCGTCGCTGCTTTACAAGGTCAAAGTCAGCATCACGAATTTCGCCGTCAAGATACTCGTGCGGCGTATCGCGGGCCGCGCGCTCGTGCGCACGTGGCTACCGTTCGTCGCAGTTCCGGGCACGGCAGCGTGGAACGGCATCGTGTGTTATGTGGTTTTACGGGAAGCACGTATCCGCGTCATGGGGCCTTCAGCAGCTCACGAGCTCGTGACCGCCATTTTCGACCAAGGGATACCGCAGTCGCCCGAAGGTCGCGTAACGCTGGTGCGTGCCGTGGCGAGCTCCATCGTTCGCACCGAGGATCTTCATCCCAACCTGCAATCGGTGCTCATCGAGGTCATGCGTCGCGTCGAAGATCCTTTGCCAGAAGGAATCGACGATTCCCGAGCATTTCTCGAAAGCCTATCACGCCTTGACAAACCAGAACAAAGGATGGCATTGCAAGTGCTCGCAACTGCGGCCATCATCGACGGGCGTTTTTCGGGTACGGAAGCCAATCTCTTACGGGAAGCGCAAGCCGCGTGTGGATTGGCGCCGGATGTGCGACCGGTCGAGCGAATGCGAAAAGCGTTCATGCGAGGTGACGGATCGCTCGATGCGATCGTGCGGGAGCTTTTTTCATGACCGCGCAATCGCCGTACCGCACTGCCGATCCACTGGGCGCTGTCGTTTCCGAGCATTCCGTCGCCCGCGTGCAGCAGAGCATACGTGTCGTGCTGGGATTGTTTTGCTTGGTGGTTGCCATCGATTGCGTTTGGCTCGGCATATGGACACGATTTGGCGATGTGAACGTGACGGGGGCGATCGTGAGCGGCGTCATCGCGCTCGTTTTCTTTTGGCTTTCGTGGGACGCATTCTCCCAATACGCGCAGGCACGCAGGCAACGCGTCACGTGTCACGAACACGGCGTACGCATACGCGACAAACACCGCGATCACGACGTGCGATTCGATGACGTCACCTCGGTCGGTGGAATGCTCTGGGAACCGACAGGCGAAAAAGCGCCTGCAGGTACTGTGCTATGGATCGACGATGCCGAAGGAGCGCGCACCGTGCTGCCTTCGCCATTGAGCAATCCGCATGAATTCGGCGAATACGTTCGACGCATGACGTTCGACAAACGGCGCTTGGCAGCTCAGGCGCGCATAGCGAACGGCGACGAGACACGATTTGGCGCTTGCGCACTCGGGGCGCTGGTGCTCACCGTCAATGGGGAGGTCTTTTCGCGCGGTGAGATCGAAAAGGTAAACCTGTCCTCGCGGTGGCTCGCGATAAAACCTCGCAGTCACGCGCAGCGAATGGTTCCAACGGAACAGATTCCCGACCTCGATGTCATGTTGGCATTATTAGAAACATAAGGAGTATCTCATGAGTCAGAACACTTCGAGTGACGCCTTGATTTCCAAACGGCTTTGGTTGACATTTGGATTCATGTTCATCGCCGCCGGATGTTCGGATCCGGCAGAGGTGACGGTGCGGTCGTCGAAAGAAGTCTTCGTGCTCGAACAAAATTCGGTGATCACGGGGCGAGACGGAGGCCAGAGCGGCGTCCTTTTTGGCAAGTCGGTATGGGCTTATGGCGATACCGTGTTGGAATCGCCGGACGAGGCTGGGACGAATTGGCATCATAATTCGTTTTCGTTCACATCGGACTTCGACGCATCCGATGGAATCCAAGGTTTCAGCGAACCCGTCGATGCAGCCGGCGCGCCGCATTATCTGGTCCCACCCACGGCGGACGAAGAGGAATTCAACGTCGCGCACCGAGGTGACGATTGCGCGGAAAAGCCGTGCAATGCGCGTTTCGGAGCATGGCCGGGACGACCCATCTTCGACGAAACGAATAGCCGCGGCATCATCCCGTATGGTCTCATTTATGCCGAGCCTGGAGATTTCAATTTCCACGGAGTTGGATATGGGTTTGCCTTGTGGAACGATTTCAATGCGCCACCCGAAAGGCCCGTCGTTGCCAAAGGAACCCCGCATCCAACGCTCCTGTTTCGGGAAGACGAGCCGAATTACGGCATTTCGCCGGTCATCCGGGACGGCCAATTTTACGCATTTTCATGCGAAGGAGATGGCTTCATAAAGCCGTGCACGCTTGGACGCGTGCCGCTCGATCAACTGCAAGAGCGATCGGCGTGGACTTATTGGGATGGGGAAGCTTTCACGTCGGACGTGGATGACGCCGACGCGCTCTTCGATGGTGCGGACATCATGACGGTGCATTTCAACGAGCACCTCGGGCGCTGGACGGCTATCTATTCGGACCCGGGCACGAATGACGCGGTCATCCGCACGGCTCCTGAAATATGGGGACCGTATTCCGATACGGCAGTGCTTTTCACGGGCGATCGGAAGACGTCCGAAGGCTGGATTTACGACATGGCGGAGCACCCTGAATTTTCCGAGGAAAACGGGCGCGTTCTTTACGTGAGTTTTTCCAGGCCCACGGGCGAAGGCTGGTTCAATTCGGAAATCGCGGTCGCGCGGGTGGAATTGGAGTGATGGGCGCAAAAGCGGGCAGGTTTTTCCAAAGCGCCCTTCGGCACCGAATGACCCACTTTTTTCTGCTGGGCGGCTTGCTTTTTGCCATTGCGCCGGCGCCGAAGGAAACGCGCGCCATTCGTATCGAGCCGGAAGTGCTTGCTGCGCTTCACGCCGCCGAAGCACGAACGCTGGGGAAAACGTCTCTTTCGGCCGAAGAAAAGCAGCGCGTCGAAGCGCGCGCGATCGAAGACGAACTCCTTTACCGTGAAGCATTGCGATTGCGCATTGCAGAGGGCGACATCATCGTACGACAAAGGCTCGTCCAAAAATTGCTCGTACTTGCGGAAGACATCGACGGAGCCTCCGAACCGCTGACGGACAAAGCGCTCGAAGAATGTTTTGCTCAAACACGCGACCAGTGGACATTGCCCGCAACGATTCAATTCGTGCACGTCGTGGGGGCGTCGCAGGATGCCGCGTTGGCATTGCGAGAACGAGTCGCGGCGTATACGGCGGATCCTGCGCATGAGAACGAAGTGCCTCCGTTTGGGGAATCATTCGCGACGAATCGGCGCGTCACGGCGACCATCGAAGACGTGGCCCATGCCTTCGGACCCGACTTTGCCGCAGCCATCCAGAAGTTGCCTGCACGAACCTGGAGCGATCCCATCGCGTCGAAACACGGGTCGCATTTGGTGCGCGTCATCGAGTTCATCCCGGAAAAACCAGCCAAGATGCAGGACGTGCGGGGAAGACTCGCCGTGGAATGCCAATTGCGGAGGCGCGAAGACGCCGTGCGTCGTTACGTGAATCGGCTTTTTGGCGATTATGAAGTGTACGTCGGTGAAAACCGGGTGCGCGCGTTTTCACCAACCAGTCGCACCGCCCCACGCGGCGAAATGTCGGCAGAGGACTGATGCAGCGATTCGCCTTTGCCACTCTCGTCGCGCTCTGCCTCGTATGCTCGAGCGACGTATTCGCGCACGGCATGCGCACGGCTTACGTGGAAATCGTCGAACACGCGCCCGGACAGGCGATCCTGCGTTTTCGTACGACCGTCGATGTACGCGTGACGCCCCAGTTTCCGACGGGATGTGAATGGAAAAACGCCGGCGATGACGTGCCGCAAAGAGCCGTTCCCTCGACGAACGTGCTCGTGCAAAATGGTTCCACCTTCGTGCTACGTTGCCATGGTCCGCTCGCTGGGCGTGATGCGGGCGTGACTGGTCTTGGGACCGAAATCAGTGAAGCCGTCGTGTGGGTATCGCAAATCGATGGGACGACTTCGACGCACCTTCTCACGCCTGCCGAGCCCATTTTTCGCATACCAGCGGCATCGCGAGCTCTTGCGAATTTCACCGAATACGTGCCGCTCGGCGTGAAGCACATCCTGGAAGGCGCGGATCATTTGTTATTTCTGCTGCTCCTCGTGCTGCTCTTGCGCCGTCCGAAGAGCGTGCTCATCGCGGAAACGGCGTTTACCGTGTCGCACGGTTTGTCCTTCAGCGCTGCAGCGCTCGGGTGGATTCACGTGTCGAAAGAAGCCACGGAAGCGTGCATTGCAATGAGTCTACTGCTTCTGGCGCTCGACGTGGAGCGCAAAGACAAGGCGCCACCGTCGCCAAACGCCGCGGCCGCCTTGGCGCTCGTATTTGGTTTGGTGCATGGCCTGGGGTTTGCTGGAGGTATGGCGGAGCTGGGCATGCCATCGCAGAACATTGGATGGGCGCTGCTTGGATTTGGCGTTGGCGTCGAAGTGGGCCAAATCATGTTTTTGGCCGTGGCGCTCGTGCTCTCACATTTCTTGTTTCGCAGCCGTTTTTCTCTTCAATCCACGATCGTTTTGACATACCTTGCGGGAGGACTTGCCGCGTACTGGCTGCTCGACCGAGTGCGAGGTGTCCTTGTTGCGGGTCATTGATTGCCGAGGATTGACATGTACGAAGGACGCACGGTGTTGGTTTCGGGGCTTGCGGCGGCGCTCGTTTCGATCGTGGCAGCCGGTTGTGGCTCGCGAGGTTCACAGGCGCCCGAGGGAGGTGCTGCATTTTTGGCCGACCCGGATCCGGATCCGGGGCCGCCCGTGGATACCGGTGCGGCGTGTCCGGATGCAAACCCTTTGAAAAATGTCTACTTTGGCGAACTTCACACGCACACGTCGTATTCACTGGATGCGTATGCCACAGGCACGCGCGCGGATCCGAGCGTTGCGTATGCATTCGCCCGCGGTGCCGAAGTTCCAGTGGCGCCAGGATCGCCGAATCCTGGTGGTAAGACGAAGATCGACCGGCCGCTCGATTTCATGGCCGTCACCGATCATAGCGAATTTTTGGGCCCGATAGGTATTTGCACGTTGGACCCGAAAGCGGATGGCTACGATGCACCGTATTGCCAAGCCATTCGCAACACGGGAAGCACGGCGGCAACGGTGGTGACATACGGGACGCTGTTCCGGCTGATTCCGAAGGATCCGTCGGATCCGATTCTCTGCAATGGCACGGACGCCCGCAGCGAACGTTGCCGTCAGCAGGCGCGTACGCTCTGGAAACGGACGCAAGAAGCCGCCAATGCAGCATACGAGCGCTGTCGCTTCACGACCTTCAAGGCGTACGAATGGAGCGGTCAATCGGGTATGGCCAACATGCATCGAAATGTGATTTTCGTGGGTGACAAGGTGCCCGAGACGCCATTCGACTACATTCGGTATCCTTCGGCCATCGAGCTCTGGCAAGCGCTGTCGCGTGAATGCAAGTCATCCGAAGGTTGTGATGCGATTACCATCCCGCACAATTCGAATGCAAGCACCGGGCAGATGTGGGACACCGCAAACGATCCGCGGACGCGCAAATTCATGAAGCGTTACCAGGTGCTCGTGGAATTCTTCCAGCACAAGGGCAACAGCGAATGTTTACCCAATCAGGCGCTCGGAGATCCGGGGTGTGCATTCGAGGTGGTCCCTGGTTCGGCGCTTTCCGAAATGCTGGGTCTGCCGCAAATGCCGGGCAACAGCGAAGAAAAGAATGCAACGGGTTACGTACGAAATGGGCTCGCGCGAGGGCTCGCTTTCACCGCGCAAAAGCAGCCGAATCCCATGCAGTTTGGTTTCATCGGTTCGACGGATACGCATAACGCCACGCCGGGTAACGTGAAAGAATCCGCGTGGCCTGGCCATACCGGAGGCACCGATAGCAAACCCGAAGCTCGGCTTGCGTCACCGAATTTCAATCCGGGAGGCATTGCTGCCGTATGGGCCGAGCAAAACACACGCGAATCGATATTCGCCGCCATGAAACGGCGCGAGACGTATGCAACGAGCGGCCCGCGAATGGTGGTGCGGCTTTACGCGGCAAGTGGCGTGACGGACGACGAAGCAGCAAAGAAGCTGTGTGACGATTCGATGTTCCCCAAAGCCCTCGTGGACGCAGGCAGCGTGCCGATGGGCGGCATTTTGACATCAAAGGAAAAACCGTATCTCTTCGTGCATGCCATGAAGGACGAAACACCGCTCGAACGTGTCGAAATCGTCAAACTGACGACGGATGCGTCAGGAAAAGCGTCCGTGGTCATCGAAAAGATCGCGATTCCGGAAGATTCAGGCAATCGAGCGTGCGTGTACTGGTCGGACAAATCGTTCGACCCCGCGAAGCCGACGCTGTATTATGCTCGGGTGCTGGAGCAGCCCACGTGGCGCTGGTCGCATTACGACTGCGAGAAAGCGCCGAGCGTCGAAGGGTGCAAAGAAGGCGGCAAACTGAACGTGAAGGTTCAGGAGCGAGCTTGGACGTCGCCGATCTTTTTGGAGTTGTGAGCTAATTCTTCGCGGCGGCGGGAACGGCTTCGGGAGCCTGCGCAGGTGCGGCTTCGGCGATCTTCTTCATGTCGGCCAAACCTTTTTCGAAGTCCTTGCCGATCATCTGGTCCATATCCATGACGAGGCACATTGCCTTGCCCATGAAATCGTTCGTCCCGTCCATGAACCAGGTCACCTTGGTATCCTTGCCGGCAGGCTCGAGCTTGAACCCGTTTTGCGCAGTCGACGCGAAGGGCTTGATGAATTCGAGCTTGATGTCGACTCGTTTGTTCGGGTCGACAGCCGTAAGCGTCATCTTGCCCTCGCCAACGTCGTCGTTTCCGGTCCAGGCATAAGTCGCCCCGACGGTGCCTTGGGTGCCGTCGAACGTAGTTTTCATGTTGGGGTCGAGCTTCGACCATGGTGACCATGCATCCCACTTTTTGAAATCCGCCACTTGGGCAAACACCGCATCGGGCGACGCCGAAATGGTAGCCGAACGCTCCACGTGATACGTGGATGGACGCGTCGCGATGACGATCAAGAGCACGACCACGAGCGCGGCAGCGCCGATACCAATCTTCTTCCACTTGGACATGGATACCTCCCTCGAACGTCGGCGTTTTACCGGACCGTTTTTCCGAGGGCAAACAAAAAAGTCACCCGAACAGACGATTTTCACTATTCCCCTCCCCACCTCTTCGCGATATCCTCACGCCCGTTCACGAGGTGCCTTCATGAAACGGCTTCTGATTCGCGGCTCTGCAAACACCTACAAACTCGCTTGCGCTGGCCTCTTGGTCCTCACCGCCGTTGCCGCTGCCGCCGTCGGCTGCGCCGACGACACGTCCCAAGCCAAACCGCCTCCTGGACCTGCGCTCATCGAAAAGTTTCAACCCGAAGGGTGCGGCTTCGAAGTCGCTACGCGGGCCGAGTACATCGAGTTTCAAAAAGGAACGCCCGTCGTCTCCGCCGCGCCCGACATTCGTCGCGTTCGCATCGGACTCGGCGGCAACGTCGACGTGGGCGCCACAGGCCGTGCCGATCCGTCGACGTCCGCTGGTTTTGCTTGGCAAACCGACATCGAAACGCTCGCCAGCGACATCACGTGGGGCAAAACGCCGGATCCGTCCACCTGGCCCGCGGAAAACCGCCGCACCGGCATCACGTTCGTCTCGCCGGAAGGCCTGATTTCACCCCAAGGCGACGATCGCATCCACGAAGCCTACCTGTGCGGACTCGACCCCGCGACCACGTATTATTATCGCGTCGGAGGAGGACCCGCGGGCAAAGAAGTGTGGAGCGACGTGTATTCGTTCACCACGACGCCCAAAGATCCGAATGCCGAAGTCATTTTGGGCATCAGCGGCGATTCTCGCGGCCAAGACAACGAAGCTTGGCGCCTCATTCAACGACGCATGATGAAAGCCGGCGTCACGGCGCAAATCTTCAGCGGCGACATGATCAACTTCGCAACGGATCAAGCCGAATGGCACAAATGGCTCGATCTTTCGTGGAAAGATTCCGATGGCACGCTGTCGTCACTCGGCCAAATCCTCATGCTGCCCACGCACGGCAATCACGAAAACCACGCCGTCCACTTCTATTCGAACCTGGTGCTGCCCCAGGACGCCAAGTTTCCCAAATACAGCGAGCTTTTCTATTCGGTCGACGTCGGCCCCGTGCATATCGTCATCCTCGACGACTTCTGGGTGACCTCGCCCAATGGCGACACCGAATACGCTCCCCTCTTGAAAGCATGGCTCGAAAAAGACCTCGAAGCCGCAAATGCCAATCGCACCAATGTCCCGTGGATCATCGTTTCGCACCATCACGCTGAATTTTCGTCATCGAGCCACGGCGAAGATTCGGACGTTTTGCGCGGTCGTGAATTTTTCGTGCCAATCTGGGACAAGTACCACGTCGACTTGCTCGCCCTGGGACACGATCACAATTACGAACGCACGAAGCCGCTGTCCGGACCACTCGCTCCCGGAACGCTCGAGCCCGTTGTGCAACCCACGCCCGACAAAGGCACCATTTACATGGTTTGCGCAGGCGCTGGAGCCGATGCGTATGGCAATGGCACGAGCGCCTGGACGGATGCCAGCCGAACGTACGATGGCACGAGCGTCTTCGGCTTTTATTCGTTCGTCAAGGCAAACAAGACGACGCTCTCCATCGAATCGCACGAGCTGACCGCGGATGCGAGCGACCCCGTCATCGACACGTACACGATTACCAAGATGTAACCGTTCGCCAATACGGCCGGATGTACTGAAGCAATTGCCGCCCGGCCGCTTTCACGCGCCTCCCTGGCACGCGATTCGCTCCGATCGGCTGCCATGCGCCCCCTCCGGGTCATGACCTACAACATCCACGGAGGACGTGGGGGGCCGCATATCTCGCGCCTGGTGATATCGGGGTTCGTCCGGACATCGTTGCGGCAAGAGGTCGTGCCCAACTGGATCAGCCCAGCTCCGCTCGTCGCTTTGGCGGACCATCCGGCACCAGCGCACGCTTACTCGCCTGCCGATACTCGACACCTACCAGTTCTGCCTACCGTGGACCGGATCCGACCGGTTTTCCGAACCTCGCTGTGCACTCGTGACACGCTGAAGGCCCCGGGTCAAACGCCTTGTCGGTACGCCAGGACGAACGCGGCCCGAGCTTATCCGCCCGCCGGTGACGCGATTGCCGCGCAAACGATGATCTGCCGCTTCACTGCCGCTTCCGCTGTTGCGCCCTATGCGCCCCAGCTGGCCGCATTTCCCGTGATGCCGCTCACCATCCTGTTTCGTGGCCCTCCCGTCGGGCTTTCGCACTAGAGGCGTGCGACAAGCATCGGATCACTTGCCTGTGGGCCCCCTACCTGCGCGTGCTGCGCCTGCTTCGGCCGCTCATCATGGTCGCATACTACAAGGCGGTCTACGACGTGTGTGGCAAAGCGATCCATTTGTGGCGGGTGGCAATTCAAAACAGTGTCGCGTTGCTTCCGGCCCACGCCTGCGATCGCGCCCTCTGTTGTGTCAGGTCTACATACTCGCGTGGGACTCATCTCCTGTATTCGCATTCGAGCGCATTCCATTACAAAAACTTCTGTTCAAGCTGCGTGGGCACGAGCGCATTCATTTCAAAATGGACAACATGCCCCGGGGCGGCATCATCAAAAGCTCATCGTGGTCATCGCCTGCTTCTGGGCGCTGGAGCGTCGCTGGGATGATCGCCGCCCAGTCGCCTCGTCATAATCGTTGGTTCTCCTTCGACCCTTTCAACGTTCAAGCCTACGTGACGGGCGATGCGGTCGACGTTTTGCGCGGCTGGTTTTGCGAGCGCTGGCAGCGCGCAACCGCGGAGCCGCTCGAATGCCATTCGTCGCGCCGTATTCAATTCCGATCACGCCGACGCTCGAAGTGGACGCGCCTCAGGTCGGACTGGCGCGCACGCTGCCACGTATCGAGGATCCAAAAGCGGTCCACGAGCTGTACCATTTGCACCTGCGAGCCATCGAGCAAGCTGAGCGTTTGATTTATATAGAAAATCAATATCTTTCGTCCGATGAAATTGGCAATGCGCTGATCCGACGTATGGACCGCCCTATGCCTTGTGTTGCCCGAGAAGGGTAAAGAATGGATCTCGATCTCTACCAGCATCGGATTCTGCGATTAACCGAGCAGCGCGCCGCCCGCTCGGTTCCAAGGCAAAAAAGCCGGCAAGGGCTGCTCGGTGTTCATTCACGCGAAGGTGCTCGCCATTGATGATCGGTTCCTGCTCGTCAGCTCGGCGAATACGTCGAATCGGAGTATGGGCTTCGACACGGAGCTTGGTCTTGCATGGGAGGCACCGGCACCGACCGCGTCAGTGCGCGCGGCCCGGATCGAACTCTTGCGCGAGCATTGTGGTTTGTCCGTGGTGGAGGCCGCCTGCTCGCGCGTAGGGGAGCCGCGCCGCTCGCAGAGCAGCACCGGCTGCGCATTCACAGGCGCAATGCGGACGAAAAACCCGGCTTTCTGCTGTCCAAATGGATTCCCGACGAAACACCTCGTCCAACCCCTCGTTTCAGGAGCTTGCCCGCGCTCACAGGTTCGTGCGCGACCCAGGTTGTGCGCGGGTGCGGACAAGGTATGGGCGATGATGAGTTCGTCAACCCGTTCGCCGCAAAGCTTGCGTATACAGCGAGACGATACGGGCACGTCCACGTCGACCCAGTCCATAACCCAAACCATGTCGTACCACCTCTTGCAGGTACGCATCGTCTTCGGGGCGATCGGGTCGAATGAGCAAGCCGAGGGTTTCGAGGAATGCGACTTCGGCGGACGTAAGACTCAGGTCGGCGGGGATGAATGGAACGACGCGAAGCTCGGGGGAAACGCGGCGCAGCTTGTCGAACACGGGGCGCAACCCTGGAATTTCGCTTTCCAACTCGTCCACTTTCTTCGCTGACACTTCCGGAATGGCCTTCCTCATTGCAGCGGGCGCGAGCGGCAAGTCCGGCTTGGCATGTTGCTGTGCGGCTGCCCGGAGAAATCGAACCAAGTCGCGCGCTTGAACCACGGCATTGAAATCGCTCAAGGCTGCCAAAACCCATTTCCAAGTCTTGGCATCTTTGTCGCCCCCCATTTTTTCGTTCCAGAAGCCGTAGAGTACGGATACCAAATCCTCCATGCGCGCTTCGTTGATGGCGATGTTTTGAATGGGCGGCCAATGCGCAGATTGCAGCAGCCAACCCACGAGACGAATGGCCTCGGTGGGCGACCAGCGAAGGGACGTGTCTGCATTGCGCGCCTCGAATTGGCCGAAGTTCTGGGTAATGACGGCCGCAGCCAAATCGCGACGCAGAAATGTAACCAATCCCAAGGGACATTCCGGCTGTTCTCGCAACCGATTGGGAATGTCCTGCAACAATGCGCGCAACAGACGTCGTTTGCTTTCGGGCATGGGCGAATCTGGATCGATTTGAAAAAAACGTTCCAGCCCATCGGTCACCAGAATGACACGTTCGAATCGTTCACGAATTTGATTCACCAACGTCAGCACATCGGACGGAGGCTCTTGGGGCAATGCGAGTCGCGCGCGGATGACGTTCACCCACACGGCGACCGGGTCGATGGACTCGTCGGCCTTCTCCAAATGCGACAATGCGTCGATGGGGGAGATACCCTCGATGCCCAATTCCCGCTCCTTGCGGCGTATTTTTTCCGTCCATGCATCGCCGAGATCCTCAGATTGTAGCAGGGGAAGAATGGGAACTGGTGGCAGGGGGCTTCCATCCCGAACACGTTGTGCAAACGTGGACCAATCTCCTGCGAGCACCATTTGACCCCAGGCAAAGGTTTTTCCTGCTCCCTTTGCTCCCAAGACGACGCGATTCGGCAATTGATTGGGCGCCATCGTAACCAGCGCCCGCAATGCCGGAATGCTCAACAACCCCGGCTCGGCATTCAATTCCGCGTATTCCATGCGCTCGGTCAGCCGAATGAATTCATCGATGCTGAAGGGCATGGTGGGCACGACGGGAGCCACTATTTGATGAACCAACCGCGTGGCAAGAGCGGAGCCCACGTCCTTGCCCAACCTCGTGCCGGGTATGCGTATGCCCAGCAGATCTTCGATTGCACCGCCGCCCAATAGCTCCTGAGCAAAGTCGGCGGCCAATACTTCGATGTTTGCATCCGCTTGGCTCAGCGTTTCCGCGCTGGCCGGCATGGGCTCCACCAGAGATTCGAGCAACCGAGTGCGCGTATGCGTCAACGCATGTTCGCCTGCGTCGCCCGGCGGAACCATGGAGACGACCACCGTCGTACGCGCTACGCCGCGCTCGCGCGCAGCGTCCAGGGCCACGAGCGTGCCTTCGACGGATTGCGAGTCACATGTCGTCACCGCAAATGATTCGATACGCGGATCAAGAAACAGAGGGGAGGCGAATTCGCTGATTCCCGCGCGCGCATCGACGAGAACCACGTTCACGTCCAATGCCACGGCGAGCGCGTGAAGAGCATCGCCGACGACGAACGCGCGGCCATGGCGCCGCACGACCTGCTCCGGTATCACGGGAGGCTCGAGCAAGTCGTGCGAATTGCGCATGGCTGGCAAAAAGAAGAATTCGCGCTGGCCCACGTCGGGCAGGTCGAGCGTCACGGGCCAAGTGCGCACGAGCGAGGCAACCAAAGGAATTGCTTCGACACGCCAGTCATCAGCATCGTGAATCAAGGCCAACGTATCGAGAAACGATGGGCGCTCGACTTCGGATCGGCGCAGCATCCACGTCAACCCCGGAGCCTCGACGTCCGCATCCACCACGAGCACACGCGACGGAGGACGACGTTGCAGCAGAGCCGCCAACGTGGCCAAAAGCGTCGTCGTCCTACCGACACCGCCTTTGTAAGAATGGTATGAAGCAATCGTGCGGTCGTCGGGAAACGGCGGCAAATCGATAATCCCTTGCCCTTTCCACAAGGGACGAGTCACGACAGGCCAAATTTCATCTGGCGAAGCGTAATGAACCGGGAGTATGCGGTCGGTGCCTGGCACGCTTTGGAGTTTTACGAGAGAACCAAGAGGATCCCATGCCCCGCCGAGCAAGTGAGACAATACGGTCGGGACCCCTTGTCGCGCATCATCCGCGACATAAATGCGGATTTCATGCGGATTGCTCACGACATCCACCCAAGGAGCTGCTTTGGCGTTTTGCAGGCGGCGCGCCACGTCTCGGTGCGTGAGGAATAAATTCATGACTGGTTCTCCGCAGCCCAATTCAGGACGGATTGAAGGCTATGCAATAGCTGATCACGGTCTTGCCGAGTCAGTCGTCCGCCATAGCGAAAAAGCGAATGAAGGTTTTCCGGTGCGATATACGTTCCCGATGGCGTCTCAGCGGTATATCCCCTTATCTCGGGCGCTCCAAGCTTCGCAGCCAAACGATCGATGGCATGCCCAAACCGTGCATCCTCGGGAATGCGGGACGTATGGTGAAGTTTTTCCCGACTCATGAGGCAATGATTAAGACAACATTCGACCGCGTACAGCAGCAGAAGCAGGTGGTCATCGTGCGCGGGATTTTTTCGCCCTAGCTCTTCATGACGTTTCCAAGCTCCTTCCAAACTCTTCTTGTCAACATCGATGCGGCTCACTCCGGCCTCCACGCACCATGAAAACGCGCAACGTCGCCGCTGAGACGAGTATGGTCGCACCATGTTGCGCGCCGACCGTACACAGCGTCGCAGGGAAGTGTCAAGCTCATGCGGCTCCGACGCGCTTCGCTACCGACCTCCACCCCCAAGTGTCGAGTCGACCAGCGCCGACAGAAACGTTGACACCCCTCACGCATCCATGCCAACATCGCTCACATGAACTACAGCATTGTCACGATTCGTCGTGGATTGCGCAATCTCTTCGTCGAACGCACGGATGCGCTCAATGCGAGCAAGGCCGGCGCGTATTACAAAGAAGACCTGCACGAGGCGCGCATATCCATCGATGCCATCCCAGAAGCCATTACGTCGCCCCCGTACAAGATCGAGCTTCGTACGACCGACGAACGCCACGATCGCCTCGGTCGCGTCATGTACTTCGTCACCGAGGCATGTTTTCACGATCCCGATGCATCGCTCGAAATGGTCGCTGCTGCGCGACAAATTCGAGAAGCCTTCATTCCGTCACTCGATGAGTTGACCGGTTCGTACGCGACCGAAGCGGAACGCGCAATGAAGCGCAAACCACTGCTCCAATCCCTCGGCGAACCATTGAAAATGTTCGTGCTCCCGTGGGACCCGAACCGAACGCTCTTGGATGTCGCCACGTCCTTTTTGACCGAAGCCGAGAAGCTCGAAGGATTGCTCGACGAACGAGCCGACGTGCCCAAAGCCGCTCGCGCCCAAGCGCTCGTCTTGCGAACGAAAACGATGGGGCTACTCAATCGTTTCCGCAAAGACCTGAAAAAAGAAATCGAACGCGACGCGAACCTGCCCCGAGACCTCGAACAACGCGTCTTCGGTTTCTTCGATACGCTTCACAACATGGAAATGGCCGGCAAATCCAATGAATCGGCCGGCGAAAACAAACCTCAATAATACCTAGTCATTCAAACAGCATCGGCGAATGTGTCGAAGACGTCGCCGCGTGCTTTCGAATGGACCCGCCTGCGCCTCGAAGCCGTGGCCCGGTGATTCGAATGTGACCGATGGCAAGGATTGAAGGCGTCGCCGCGTGCTCGCACAAGGACCGGCTACGTGTCGGAGACGAAAGCAAGCGCTGCCGATGGGACCAAACCACGGCTCGAAGACGTAGGCAGGTGCTCGCGAGAGGACCGGGCACTGTAGCGAAGACGTAGCTGGATGCGTTCAGAGGGACTCGAGCCGTCCCGTCATCGACAGGTCCGCGGTCACGCACTAGATCCGCTTGATGACCGTAACAAAACCTTCGAATGCAAAGTATCTCTCGCTTCTCGGTGCGCTCGCGAGCTTGGCCCTTGGCTGCGGCGATGGATCAGGGACCACGGACGCGGGCAACGTGCAGATCTTCGTCGAAGCCGAAGATACGATTCCCAACGGTTTGTCCGCGGGCATGGGCGAAGAGAACATCCTCGATGGATGGAACGTCAAGTACAGCCGCTTCGTCATCGCCATCGGCAACTTCCGTGCATCTCGATCGGATGCCACGGACAAACTCACCGCACCCGGCGTCTACGTGCTCGATCTGATGAACGTTCCTGCTGGAGGTTACATCGTGCACACGTGGAACGGTGTGGAAGCGACACGATGGGATCGCTTCGGGTTTGACCTTCCAAACGCGGGCGCGGATGCGAAGGCGCTCGAGCCGACGACCGATGCGGACAAGGCGTTGCTCGTGGACAACAAGGCATCGGTGTACATCGAGGGCGAGATTGACAATGGGACGACGAAGAAGACGTTCAAGTGGGCACTACCCGCGGGGACGTCGTTCGACGATTGCGCCGATGAAAACGGGCTGGCGGGGTTTGCCGTTCCGGCGGGCGGGTCGGTCGCCATCAAGCCGACGATTCACGGTGATCACTGGTTTTTCAACAGCGTGACGGCGGGCGTCGAGCTGACCGAGCGGTATGCGCAGTACATCGCCGACAGCGACCTCGACATGGACGGCGAAACGACGATTGCCGAGCTTCAAGCGGTCAAGGATGCTGATCTTGCGAAGGCGTTTCCGGCCGACAAGTACAACCTTTCCGGTGTGGTCATCGAGAGCGCCTACGACTACGTGCTCGCGCAGGCTCGGACGCTGGGCGACTTTCAGGGCGAGGGGGAATGCCCGACGCGCGGGGAGCTGCCGTGATGAGAAGCGTCATCAAAGCGGCGGGCCGTATTCGCGGGACGTGTGCCATACGGCAAGAATGGTGACGAGCCGCTGCGTCTCGTTGACGACGTAGTAGACGTGGTGGCGCGTGCGGAGCAAGAGGAGCCGTCGGACGTTGGGATATTTCGACAAGCGGTAGCGGGAACCCGCGTTGGGAATCCGAAGGAGCAGATGCCTTGCGCCAGCAAGCTCCTCGCGAAAGAGATTCGGACGTTGCGGCCGATTCGCCTTCCACCACCGGGAGATTTCGCGCACCTGCTCCCGCGCCATCTCGGTGACGATGACACGATAACGCGGCACCCTGTCAAATCTCCGCGAGGACCTCGTCGAAGGACACCACGCGACCCGCCTCCATTTCGGCCATGGAGGCTCGGAGGAAGTCATCGAGACGCAAACGCTCTTGGTCCTCCAGCGCATCGTCCATCTCGACGATGACAGCAAGCTCGACCTCAGTGTCATCAGGGAGATCGAGTTGTGTGTCCACCTCGAGCCGCCCACCCCGCACCCGACCACGTACTGTCGCTAGGTCCATGTATGAATGTTATCACGTGGGAGCGGGGTTGGCAGCGTGTTTTCGAGCTTGTCCGATAACGTAGAATTGTCGCGGCAAACCTCGCTCGACGCGGCCACGTACTCTTTTCCGGTGTGGTGATCGAGAGCGCCTACGACTACGTGCTCGCGCAGGCTCGGACGCTGGGCGACTTTCAGGGCGAGGGGGAATGCCCGACGCGCGGGGAGCTGCCGTGACGAGAAGCGTCATCTGAGGCTGGGAAACGGGCCGCAACAGTGCTATCTGGGGCTTCGTGCGCGATCCCTACGACGTTCTCGGTGTTGGCCGAACGGCAACACAGGACGAGATCAAGAGCGCGTTCCGCAAGCTTGCGGGGCAGCATCATCCGGACAAAAACCCCGGAGACGATGGCGCTCATCAGCGGTTCAAGGAAATCAACGCGGCTTATCAAATCCTGAGTGATCCGCAAAAACGTGCGGCGTTCGACAGGTTTGGCCCGATGGGTGTCGGAGGCGCGGGAGGACAACCGTCGAACCCGTTCGCTGGCGGTTACGTCGACATCAACGACATCAACATCGACGGCATCTTCGGCGATCTGCTGGGAGCGCTCGGCATCAAGGTGGGCGACCGCGGCAACCTGCAGAAGGAAATCCGCATCAGCTTCGAAGAAGCCGCGTTCGGCTGCACGAAAGAGCTGACGTACGATCGCGTCGAACCGTGCGGCGATTGCGTAGGAACGGGCGCAGCCAAAGGTTCCAAGACCGATCGTTGCGACATGTGCATGGGTCGCGGACGCATCCGTGTGCAACAAGGCATGTTCCCGATCGCCATCGAAAAGCCTTGCACGCGTTGCCGAGGCACCGGACGCATCGTCACGGATCCTTGCAACACGTGTCATGGTGCGGGTCTCGTCACGAAGAAGAAGACCATCGAAATCACGATTCCCGCAGGCATCGAAAACGGTGCAACACGGCTCGTCGAACGAGGGGGCAACTGCACGCGTCCCGATCGTGGACCGGGGGATCTGGAGCTTACGATTCGCGTCGCTCCGCACGAGTTTTTCCGACGCGCGGGTGACGACGTCGTTTGTACCATACCCATCTCGTTCCCCATCGCAGCGCTTGGTGGCGAGATCGAAATCAAGACGCTCGAGGGGAAAGGCAAGCTGCGCATCCCAGCGGGCACGCAGCCTGGAGCCGTGCTTCGCGTCAAGGGCAAGGGGATTCCACGACGCGTCGTCGGCGGTCGAGGTGATCAGCTCGTGGAGATCGGCATCGAGGTGCCGACCAAGGTAACGACGGAGCAACGCGAGCTCATCGAACGACTTGCGGAGACGCTGGGCGAAGCGCCGAGCGCGCCGGATGAGCACGAGCCGAGCTTCATGGACAAGCTGAAGAGCCTCTTCCAGTAGAGTCCGCGTGGGCATCCCGAATCAACCTCGATCCAAATGACTCGCCGCTCTAGTATGAGTGTGCCCATGATGAAGTTCATCGACGTGCTCAGCGACTCGACCGGAGAAACGGCCGAGAAGGTCGTGCGTGCAGCGCTGCTGCAGTTTCCGCAACCGGGCGTGCAGATTCGCCTGCACACGCGCGTGCGCACGAAAGAGGTCGCGCGTCCGGTGCTCGAACGTGCAGCGAAAGAAAACGCGCTGCTCGTCTTCACCGTCGTCAGTCCCGAGCTGCGTGAGTTCATTCATTCGGCGACGGCCGAGCTGCGCATCGAAGCGATCGACGTCATCGGATCGCTCATCGGCAAGCTGAGTGCATTTCTGGATCGCGAACCGATCAACCTGCCGAGCGCGATGTTGCCGCTCAGCGACGAGTACTTCCGGCGCATCGAAGCGGTCGAGTTTGCGGTGAAGAGCGACGACGGCAAAGAGCCGCGGAACTTCCGTCGCGCAGACATCATTCTCGTGGGTGTGTCGCGCACGTCCAAGACGCCGCTTTCGACGCTTCTAGCGCAGCGAGGGCTGAAGGTAGCAAACCTGCCGCTCGTGCTCGGAGTGCCTTTGCCGCACGAGATCGAAGAGGCGCCGAGTGATCGGATCGTGGCGCTGACAATCGGCCTCGACCAACTCTGCGAGATTCGGCAAGCGCGTCTGCGGCAGCTTGGGATGCCGCCCGAGACGAACTACGCGATGCGCGAGCACGTGCGGCAAGAGCTGGAGTTCGCGAACAACATTTTCCGAGCGCATCCTGAATGGCCGGTGGTCGATGTGACGGGGCGTGCGATCGAAGAGACGGCGGTCATCATTCTGGAGAGCATCAACGAGCGGAGCAAAGCCGCACACTCGTGAGGTTTTTCCCAGAGTTACTCCACGGGCTGCTGCGCGTTGCGAAGCGTCGGTCGGGCTTGCTCAGCGTACAAAGTACGCTTCCGCCGCCCTCCCTAGCTTCACGACGCTCGCGACGCCCGTGAAGCAACTCTGATCCGACTCAATTACTTTCGTCGTTTTCGCTGACTGGAACTTTGGCACGGCGCTTCATTCGTCCGCGCACGTGTGCTGGTGGCTTGTGTTCACGGGCATCGTGAACGGATAATCTGTCGACATGAACACTCGACTTTCGCGCACTGCACTGGTCGCTTTGGGTTTGGTCGCGGTAACTGCGTACCTGGGTGCGGCTTGCTCAGCGGGCGGCGGCAGAGTTACGTCTGGCGCAGGTGGCGACGGGGGCGATGGTCAAGGCCAAGGTGGATCCGGTGGGGATGGGGGGACGATTTTCCCCGTGGGCGCGGGTGGTGGAGGCAACGAAGGTCCTGGCGGGGATCCGACGACGTGCGCCGAGGCGGCGATGTATCGCACGTACATTGGTTGTGACTTTTGGCCGACGGTGGTCGCGAACAACGTGTGGTCGGTATTCGACTATGCGGTTGTCGTGGCAAACGCTGGCGATCAAGCTGCCGACGTGACGGTGACTCGAGGGGCCAACACGATTGCCACGGCGACCGTCGAACCAAACGACTTGGCAAAGATCTACTTGCCTTGGGTGCAGGCGCTGAAAGGTCCCGATGCGGACGCGTGTGGTTCGGCGACGCCGCTTTCTGCGACGGTGCGTGAGCCCGACGGCGCGTATCACCTCGTGAGCAGCCGGCCGGTGACGGTCTATCAGTTCAACGCGCTCGAGTACGCGGCGCAGGGCGGCCCGCCGGGCAAGAACTGGAGTTCGTGCCCTGCGCAGCAATGTTTCCTCGACTGTTTCTCTTACTCGAACGATGCGTCACTGCTATTGCCAAGCACGGCGATGACGGGCAACTATCGCATTACGTCGCAAGCTGGCTGGCCGGGAGCGGCCAACATTGGAGCTTATTTTGCAATTACCGGGACCGAGGATGCGACGAACGTGCAGGTCAAGGTTTCGGGCAAGGGTCAAATCTCGGCGGGAGGAGGCGTTCCGGCGACAGGACCGAATGGGCTGGCGACGTTTTCCGTGAACAGGGGCGAGGTCGTCGAGGTGGTATTCGATCCGAGCTCGGATCCGGCCGGTTCGTTGGTATACGCCGACAAACCCGTTCAAGTCATTTCGGGATTGCCGTGCACGCAAATGCCCATTGGAACGCAGGCGTGTGACCACATCGAGGAAACCGTACTCCCTGCGGAGACGCTCGGAAAGCGATACTTCGTCGTGCCACCGACATCTCCCAATGGCAACGTGGTGGGTCATGTCGTGCGCATTTATGGCAACGTCAATGGCACGCAATTGAGCTATCCGGGGGCCACGCCGCCGAATGCACCGCTCAGCGTCAATGCGGGCCAAGTCTTCGACCTCGGCGTCGTCTCGGCACCCTTCGAGATCGTCGGCACCAACGAATTTGCGGTCGCATCGTTCCAGCTCGGCGCGGCCCTGGTCGATCCCAACGCTCTCGAGCAAGCCAAGGGTGATCCGGCGCAAAGCAATGCCATCGCGGTGGAGCAATTTCGTATCAAATACGTATTCCTGGCACCGAGCGATTACGACGTCAGCTACGTGGACATCATCCAACCGATGGGGGCGAACATCGTGCTCGACGGAAACGCCGTGTCGCAGTCGCCTACGCCCATCAGCTCGAATTACGGCATCAATCGCGTCAAGCTCGGGCCTGGCGTCAATGGCGCACACGTGCTCACGTCGAGCGAGGCCGTGGGCATTCAGGTCGTCGGGTACGGGTCGTACACGAGCTATCAATATCCCGGTGGCATGAATCTGAAAACCATCGCCCCGCCCCCTCCGCCACCCAACTGATCCTTCCGCATCGAACACGCTCGCATCATGCTTACCGTTCCAATGCTTCTTCGTGCGCGCTTCAGGTTCGTCCTGGGCATACCCCTCATCATCGCAGGCATATTTGGCCCTTACGGTTGCAAGTCTTCGGGTTCGTCGCCGCCATCGGCGGACGGCGGATCCGGGGGCGAAGGCGGCTGTCCGCTTCGGCCTCCGGAACCTCAATTCGTGCTCGAAATACGTGCCGAGGACGGGCCGCTTCCCAAAGACACGCGGGTGTCGGCGGAATGGAGTGCAGCGGACGAGCCGGCGTTTGTCCTGTCCGATCCCGAGACATGGAAAACGCTGGACGATGGGGTCAATCTCGTCTGTCGCATCGATCGCACCAAACCGCCACCGGAAGACCTGTCGGTGCTCGTTTGCGAATTGTGGACGAGCGGCGCGGTGAATTTGCACGTGGAAGCGACTGGATATGTTTCCCACGAGGAAACGCTGAAACCAGTCATGAGCGAGCTTTGCGGCGATCCGATGCCCACGGATTTATCGATTATGCTTGTGCGGCCAGTGCCCGATGGCGGCACGGAGCCGTAACTCGAGACTGCGTCCGCAATGACGCAGTGTGGTAAGTCATATTAGGTCACACCTTCCACCAAACGCGCGTTTCTCCACATTGACAGCGTGCTCGGGACGTGGTCCATTAACGGGCGTCAGGAGGTCCGGATCGTCATGAAGAAGATGTTTGCTTTTGCTGCTTTAGCCGTTGCCACCGTCGCTGGAGCTGCATTCGCGGCCGAAGGTTATTCGCTTGCCGTTGCCGGTGGCAAGGGCAAGGTCAACGAGAAAATCACGTCGACCATCACCGTGACGGCAAAAGGTGACCATCACGTCAACAAGGAATACCCGCACAAAGTGCTGCTCACGGCCCCCGAAGGCGTAAAGGTCGACGCGAAGGTCATGGGCGTGGTCGCCTCCGAAACGACGCTCACGTTCACGGTCGTGTCGACGCACGCAGCCGCTGGTACGAAGCCCATTGGAGGCGAAGTCAAGTTCGCCACGTGCACGCCGTCGTCTTGCATCCCCGCCGTCGAAAAGGTCACGATCAACGCAACGGCGCAGTGACGAACATCAAGCAGCCGGCACGAGCAATCCGCTCTCCGTTTCCACGACCGGTTGCCCCGCCATGATTCTGCGAATCACTTCCTGATCCGTAGCCGACGGACGCCCCCAATTCGCTTCGTACTCGAAAATCGAACGTGCCGACCTGGCACGCAGGCGATCATCGATGATGTCCATGTTTTCGAGGGTGATCAGCGACGGGTGGGGCACTCCGCACGCGCGCGAGAGCTGCAAAATTTCCTTGCGCAGCGTCATGATGTAATTGGCCAATCGAGCCGCCTTGTCGGTCGGATCGAGGCCCCGCATGAGCCATTTGTTTTGCGTCGCGATGCCCGTCGGGCAATGTCCCGTATGGCACCTTTGCGCTTGAATGCAACCAATGGCCAGCATCGCTTCGCGCGCCACGTTGATCATGTCGCACCCGAGCCCAAATGCGAGCAGCGAAACTTGAGGAAAGCCGAGCCTCCCCGATCCAATGAAAGCAACGTCGTCCGTGAGCCCCGCTTCCGCAAAAATGCGATACACGCGGCTCATCGCAATCTTGAACGGAAGCGATACGTGATCGCTGAACACGAGCGGCGCGGCGCCCGTTCCCCCTTCGCCGCCGTCGATCGTGATGAAGTCCACGCCGCGATCGCCGCGCGCCATGAGCCGCGCCAGATCCTCCCAGAATTTGCTCTCGCCCACCGCGGACTTGATGCCTACCGGAAGCCCCGTTTCTTCGGCAATCTTTTCAACGAAATCGAGCAATTCGTCGGCCGAAGAAAAGGCCGTATGGCCGTTCGGGCTGATGCACGTTTGCCCTACGGGAATGCCGCGAATTTGCGCGATTTCCGGCGTGACCTTCGCGCCCGGAAGCACGCCTCCGAGCCCCGGCTTGGCCCCCTGGCTCAGCTTGATTTCAATCATGCGAATCGGCGCCGAAGCCACCGTTTCACGTAGCCGCTCCATGGAAAAACGCCCGCGTGCGTCGCGACAACCGAAGTAACCAGTACCAATTTGCCAAATGAGCTCCCCGCCGTTGCGATGATACGGTGAAACCCCACCCTCCCCCGTATTCTGCAGGCATCCGGCAATTTGAGCGCCGCGATTGATCGCTTCGACCGCCGGACCACTGAGCGACCCGTAACTCATTGCCGACGTATTGACGACCGACGGCGGCCGATATGCCTTCTTGCGCTTGCGTTTTGCGCCGATCACCTTGGCGCAAGGAACCTTGTACGTCGAATCATACCCAGGCTCACCGGCATGAAGCTCGGGAAGCGGGAATGCCGCGTGCTTGATGATCAAGTAATTCGGCGACAGCTCTAGGTCGTTGTCCGTACCGAACCCGAAATAATTGTTTTGCTTTTTCGCGGACGCGTACACCCACGTGCGTTGGTCACGACTGAACGGCCGTTCTTCGTCGTTGTTCGTGACGATGTATTGGCGCAGCTCGGGGCCAATCGTTTCGAGCCAGTATCTGAAATGCCCGATGACAGGAAAGTTGCGCAAGATCGCATGGCGCGTCTGCGTGACGTCGTAAATCACGACGGCGAGGAGCACGGCAATGGCAAGAAGAAAAATCCACACGGTTGTTTCCCTCGAATGCTCGAAAACGATCGCTCAGGCAGACTACCGCATCCGAGGCGCGCTTGTCGAGGGTCTCTTTCCGTCCGGCGTCTTTTCGATCTCCGATAGCGTTTTGTCGATCCAACGCTCGATCACCCGCGGAAACGGCCACATCCACCCATAATCCGGCCCAGTGAAACGGCGTACGATCTTCGCCCGCAAGTCGGGTGATCGCGCCGCATCGATGCCTTCGATTTCCGCGACGGCCCACAACGTCTCTTCGTACGCTTCCCATTCGAAACGAGCTCGAAACCAGGCAAGCCCCATCGGAAACGGTAAAACTCCATAAAGAAGCACCATACCGATCCAGCCATATCGCTCGAATTGCGACACGTGTACGGCTTCGTGTCGCAAGACTTCGATGGAGTACGCTGCGGGCCAGTCGTCGAAATCATCGGGAACGTAAATGGTGTGTCCAAGCGTCGTGACGTAATGCGATAGATACGTCCGTTGTCCGCCGAACGTCACGGCGAATAGAGCCATCCCCGCGGCGCGTTGATGCCAATATGCCGATTTTTTGACGACTTGAATGGGCTTCGGACGCTGCGCAAAGTCCCGCAGGAGTCGAGCGAGCGCTTCTTTCGCCGAATCACTCATCGTTTTCCCTCGCCCACGTCGATACGACCGAGCCGCCCAAGAAGGTCGGCGCGGTCATCCATCGCTTGTCCCACGAGCCGCCGGGCGGAATCTTCATCGAGCTTGTCGATGCCGCGTTTGACGAGCTCGTCGTGTTCGGGAGCAGAAAACGAAACGAGGTAATGAAAAACGCCCCGCGTCGACAGGGCGAGCGTCCCTTGCTTGGGCGCTACGCGAAGGAGTCGCCCGATGGCCGCTCCCAAATAACCACCCGCGGCACTCGCAAAACGTCCGCCTTTGTACGAAAGCGAAATGTGATGCTCGAATTCGCCTTTGTCACTCTTTGCAATGGTATAAAAGACGGCTACATCCGCGGACGTCATGAACGCGCTTCCGGCAGCAAAAGGATCTGCGGGCGGCGGCTTTCCCGCATATTCTACCGCGACGGGCAATGCACGATCGAGCCCGCCGGCGATTTCCATCAAATGTTCGGGCGCAAAGACGCGCGTATACCGAGGCATCCGCACGATCCATCGGTACACGAGGAAAACCAAGAGCGCGACGAACAGCCATTTCAACATGGTATTCTCAATTTTGTTGGGCCAGAACGAATCAGCTCGACGCAGATGTATAATGTCCGAGCGCCCGGGTCCACACGAATCGCGCAACACTCGAAAAAAGCACGGCGCCAACGAGCGTCCCGACGAAGAGGCCGGGCGTGAGCGTTCCCAGAAGCGCCTCGGCAGGGTATGTCGTCATGATTCCAACTGGAATGACGAAGGTGAACAAGATGCGCCAAACGCCTTTGAACACCGTCACGGGCCAGCGGGCAAAATCAAAGATCGAGGAAAACAGGTACGCCAGATTGTCGACCTTGACGACCCAAAACGCCGCCGAAATGACGAGAATCCAAATCGAATACAGCACGACCGTTGCAGCACCGAGCATCACCAGGGCCGCAAGGACGCCCCACGCGCTTGGCGCTCGCCCCATTCGAACGAAGGCCAGCGTGCCGAGCCCAATGCCCGCGAACACATCGACGACGCGAAACACGTCGAACTTGGTCGTCGATACGAGAAATTGCGCATCCGCAGGCTTCAGCAGCACGAAGTCGAACGTGCCCATTCGTATTTGATCGACCACCGTGAGCAGCGACGGATTGACCGCACCGTCCAGCACGGCTCGTAACATCGTGAATACCGCCACCACCACGAGCGCCGATTCGTACGTCCAGCCTTCGACGGGCGGGCGGTCGTGAAACGCCACGTAAAATGGCACGAGCCCGGTCGCCGTCCACAGAAGACTCAGCACCGCGCTCAGCACGAAATCCCAGCGATATTGCATCGCCATCGTGAGCGACTTGCGCAGCGCGAGCCCGAGCAGAAAGACGTACCGCATCGACCGAGGTTGCACCGTAGAACGACGAAGCGCTTGAAACAAGGGGGCTGCTCCAAAATGGAGCGCCCGATCCGCTTCGGAGCTGGCTCGCGCTTCGTTTGCGGCCGCCGCGCTCTGCATCGGCCCGCAATTCGTACACCCAATTACATGCAGCACCAAAATCGCAATTGGCCCGGATCATGCTGAAGCTCAAAACCGAGGTGAAGCCAATGACCGTGAATGAAGAGTATCGGACCAAGAAGTCGAATGGAAGTGCCAATGGTAGCTCATCGACGCACATGGCCATTGTCTTGCCGAAATCGGAATCCGATGGTCACAAGCTTCGATACAATGACGGATGGCGCGCGGGCAAACCGGCGGAAGACCCTGAAAAGACGAAGAAGTGGGGCTGGATTAGCGCGAGACCCAGCGAATTTCTCGTGCACATGCGCCGCGGCAAACTCATGCCGAGCTCGGGGCAAGGCGCGTCGTGCTTCAAGTGGCCCGGAGATTCGGTGGCGATCGTCCCGACGACCATTCAAAAGCTGCGTTTCACGGCCGATCAAGTCACGAACGAGAAGGTAGGCGTCGAAGTCACGGGGCTTGCGGTGTATCGCATTGCCGAACCGATGATCGCGTTCCGGATGCTGAATTTCTCATTTCCCGAGCGCGCACAGGAAAAACTCGAAGAAATGCTCGTCGAGATGTTCGTCGGCGCAGCACGACGCCTCGTCGCAAACTTGGCGGTCGAAGAATGCTTGGTCAGGCGGAAAGAAGGCATTGCGCAAGAATTGATGCGTGAAATTGCGCCCGTCGTTTCCGGCGCTGGAAGGCTCGAGGACGACACGGACAAAGGCTGGGGCGTCGTCATCGATACCATCGAGATTCAGGACGTGCGCGTTCTTTCTCCGACGGTATTCAGCAACATGCAGGCGCGATTTCGTCAAGAGCAGGAACAAAAAGCGCGAGAAGCGTCGCTTCAAACGGAGCGAGCCATCAAGCAGGTCGAAGCGGAGGCGAGCCGCACGATCGAATTGACGAAGCTGCACGCAGAATACGAAATCAAAACGCGGCGTCAAGAATCGAGCGAACAGGCGCGGCTTGGTGAAATCACGTCCGAAGCACGGGTGTCCGAAGCAAGGCTCGTGCAAGAACGAGCGAGCGAGGAGCGCAAGATCGCGGTCGAGCGCGAGATCAGATTGGCAAAACTCGCATCCGAGCTCGAATTGAAGCAACGCAAGCAAGCGGCAGAAGAACAAGCACGCATCGAAGAGCTGGCGGCGCAAGCGAAATTCAACGAGGCTCGGATCAATCACGAACGTCAGATGGCCGCAATTCGCATGCAGGCCGAAATCGAGCAAGCTCAGCTCATGGCAGAAGCCACCGCCGCGCGGCACGCAGCGAAACTCGCAGAAGCGACGCAGGAAATCGAGCTATTGCAACAACAAGCGGCCCTCGTGAGCGTGCGTCGCAGCATTGCGGAGGCGGAGCTTGCCATTACGGAAGTCGAAATGCGCAAAACGAGTTTGGCGCAGGAGCTCGAGCTTGCCAAGGCTCGCACGATGCGCGAGGTCGAAAATACGGTATCGCAGGAGGTCATTCAATTGACCGTAGCGCAGCAGCTCCCGCAACTCGCGGCCGCATTCCAGCAAAAGATGGGCGAAGTGCACATCACGTCCGTCGACGGAGCGAATCCGTTTGGCTACATTGCATCGGCGGTGGAAGGCGTCATGGGTCTGGCGCGATCAGCAGGTTTGACCGTGCCCTCAGGAAAAGAAAAGCCCGTCGAAAACTGATTGCCTCGACCACTTATTCGTCGAGCCACGCCATGGCCGACGGTTCATCGTCGAAACACTTCAATTCCGTGTTTCGCATGGACATTCTCATCATGAAGTTGATGGCTGCGCGCACGAGCTTGCTCGTCACGACCACGGACGTGCGCCGCGTATAGGGCGTGAATTCCTTCGTAAATATGCGGCGGCTCTCAGGCGAATACTCGGTCCCCGCCGCGACGTTGCAAAGCAAATCGCCTTTCGTCCCGATTCTCTTTGCAAGCTCCTTGGATTGCTCGAGCAGCCCGAGCGCATCCTGGCCGCTGACTTGGCCACTCACTTGGCACCGGACGACGTGCTTTCCGCCTTTGGTCTGGTCCTCTCGCGCGACGATCGGCATCAATCCCTCCTCTTCCTTTTCATTGGGACGCGTCTTGCCATTTGTTTGTCCTGAAATACCCACGCCAATGCGTCGGACAATCGGGCCATCGTGGGAATATCCACGCGCACATCCAATTCGACCATGGCTCGAGCCACGGCTGACGTGACGCCTGTAATGATGGTGCAGGCCCCGAGAAGCCCCACGGCACGTGCCGTCGCGACGAGCGCATTGACCATGCTGGCATCGGCGTCGGAAACTCCCGTTACGTCAAGAATGACGTGCGTCGCGCCGTCATGCGTGACGCGCCCCAGCAAAATTTCCGAAATGGCAGCCTGTCGCTCTTCGTCTATTTTTCCAATGAGCGGCAGTGCGATCACGCCCGGCCACACCGCGATGATGGGCGTCGACAACGCGCGCACGAGCGCGCGATCTCGTTCTGCCAACGTGAGCGATTGCTCTTCGATTTCGCGACGCTGCGCTTCGTTCTCGTTCTTCGACAAGACGAGCTCGTCGATGAGCATATTGACGGCCACTTCGACCTCGAGCAGCCCGTCATCACGCTCGGTCAGCGGCACTCGTACGTCGTACTCACCACGCGTCGCCGCCGCGATCCCTTCGCAGATGTTGCTCACTCGCTCCTCGAAGTTTTCGAGTTCGCGTTCAGTAGCCATCACTTTGGCATTGTGCCCAAGTGAGTGAAAGGCGTCAACATTTTATGAAGCACCTGCGGTCAGTGATACACGAACACGGCTCCGCTATCGGTCGCTGTGTTGTTGTATGGATTGGCGTTCATGCCAACACCGCTGCTATCGTCCAAATGTGATCCGCATATGAGCGTGCCTTCTGACAAGGCAATGGTTTTGCCGAATTCATCGTAAGCATCCGTGTTCAGCGCTTTGAGGTACGTCAATTGCGACCACGTTGCGTTCTCGCGGGCAAACAGGTACACCGCGCCCGAGTCGGCATCGGTGTTGCTTTGTTGCGAGCCGTTCATGCCCACGGCATTGCTATCTTCTGCGAATGCACCCACGGCGAGCACATCGCCCGAAATGGCCACGCTCGAGCCAAACGCATCGGCATTGCCGGGATTCGACGCTTTGATGTAGGATTGTTGCATCCACATGCCGCCGGTCCGGCCGAAAACGTAGACGGCGCCGGAATCGTTGGCATTATTGTCACTTTGGTTGCCGTCGACACCCGCGGCGCTGCTATCCTCGCCTCGTGCGCCCACGACGAGCATATCGTCTCCGAGCGCGACGCTCGAGCCGAATCGGTCGCCGCCTGCGGTATTCGATGCTTTCATGAACGCTTGTTGCGCCCACGTGCCGACTACCGAACGAACGAACACGTAAACCGCCCCGGCCTCGAAAGCGCTTTCATTCGATGCTGGGTTGATTCCCGTGGTATTGCTGTCTTCGTCCGTCGCGCCCACGGCGAGTGTGTCGCCCAAAAGCGCAATGCTCGCGCCGAATTGATCCAAGTTATCGGTGTTCGACGCCTTGATGTACGCCTGCTGCTCCCACATGGTGCCGGTTCGCAAAAAGACGTAGACGGCGCCACTTTCGTTTGCCGAATTGCTCGTTTGATCATTGCCGACACCCGTCGCGCTGCTGTCTTCATCCGGAGCGCCTACGGCAATGGTATCGCCGGAAATGGCTACCGCTGCACCGAATCGATCGTAAGCACCGGTATTCGACGCCTTGATGTACGCCTGTTGCGACCACATCCCTGCCGCATCGCGAACGAATACGTACACGGCGCCGCTGTTCGTCGCCCCCTCGTCATTTTGAGTGCCGTCAATGCCGGTGCTCTTGCTGTCTTCGCCTGGGGCTCCCACGACGAGCGTATTTCCCTCGAGCGCAATGCTCGTGCCAAATGCATCGTTGGTGTCCGTATTGGAAGGTTTGATATAGGCTTCTTGCTTCCACGTGCCGCCTTCGCGCACGTAAACATAGACGGCGCCGCTGGCACTTCGATCGTTGTTTGCACCGTCGCCATTGACTCCGGTTGCGCTGGAATCTTCGCCCGTTGCTCCCACGGCCATGAGATTGCCCGAAATGGCCACGGGATACCCAAAATAGTCCAAGGCGCTCGGATTCGATGCCTTGACGTACGTCGTATCGAGCTTCTCTTCGCGCGACACGATGACCGCGTATTCGCGATCCGCGCCGCTCGGAGCCTGCACGCTGACGTTGATGATGTTGCTTCCAAATTCGAGACGAATGGGAGACGACTCCATTCCGGATACGACGACTTCCCCATTCACCATGATGATGGCGTCCAAATTCGAGGCCGTGGGAATGACCGTAATCGAAGGAACGAGCAGACCGACGCTGGCAAGGTAAATCGACGTATCCGTTGCGAATACGGGACTGAGCGTGCCTTCGGACAGGGCGAGGTCGATGAGGCCCGTATCATCGGCGACGCACGTGACGTCGACGTTCGTCACGTCCGCCCCCATGACGACGCCTACGTCATTGAGAATCGTACACGCTTGATTCAAAGGAGCTTGTTCCACATCGACAGCGTACGGCTTGCCATCCTGGAGCATGACGGAAAATGAATATTCACCATCCGCGGACACCGTGACGGTATCGGTACCATTTCGCAAAATGAGCGGCCCCGACGAACCTTTGACCGTGCCACCGATACGGTACAACTTTTGCTCGGAGCAGGTCACTTCAATGTCGATGATATCGACCGGACCCACGACACCTTTGCCATTTTCGACGATGCAATCTTGATCTGCGGGTTCTTCGACCACCACCACGTCATAAAGCGTGCCCACGGCAAACGGCGAGGGAAAAAAGAATGGCCCGGGTTCCGTCAATGTGATGACCGAACCACTGGCAAAGAGCGTAAGTCTGCCCGAGAGTCCGATCACGGTACCGCCAATTTGTTGCGGCTCGGGCGCCGTGCCCGAAGTATCGAGACATCCGACCAAAAACATCGAGAGAAACGCGAAGAACCAAATGAAGCGGTTCGAACGATTCATGGGCGATTCACCTGTCCTATTGCCTTCTTCTGCGCTCGTTCAATGAAAAAATCTACGATTCGTACGACAAAGAGCCCACCGAGCACGCTTGCATAAATCAAAGGTTCGGCGGTGACTTTCTTGACGCGCATGATATAATGAACAATGCCCAAAACCCCGACGACATACGCCAACCGATGGAGCCGTTTCCAACGAACGAATCCCATCGTCTTCAGCGCTTTTGCGGTCGATGTCATCGCCATCGGAATAAGCAATACGAATCCAAGAAACCCAACCAAAATAAATGGGCGTTTGGCAATGTCTTCTACAATCGGCCCGAGCGCGAGAGATTGATCGACGACGGCATAGAGCAGAAAATGCAAGCAGACATAGAAGAAGCCGAGCAATCCGAGTGATTTGCGAATGCGGATCGGCCACTTCCAATGCGTCACGACCTGAAGCGGCGTCGCGGCAAGCGACAAGAGCAAGAGAAGCAGCCCGAGCAGGCCGAGCTGATTGAGTGCCTCGGCAATGGGATTGGCCCCCAAATCCCGCCGGAGGTAACGCGCGACGAGAACGACGAGAGGCAATAGCCCGCCTGTCGTAATGGCAGGCACGAGCCAACCGAGTTTCCCCTTGGCCCCACGTTTTGCGGGCGTTTCAACGATTGCCATGGCCATCAGTAATACATCCGAAGATCCATGCCCTCGTACAAAGAAGCGACCTCTTGCTCGTAACCATTGAACATGAGGGTGGGCCTTTTTTCCGTGTCCCCAATTCGCAGCTCCATGGCTTGACTCCACCGCGGATGGTCGACGTTTGGATTGACGTTCGCGTAAAACCCATATTCTCGCGGCGCCGCCTTGTTCCACGACGTGGGCGGTTCCTTTTCCACGAGCGCGATGCGCACGATCGATTTAATCGACTTGAATCCGTATTTCCACGGCACGACGAGCCGAATTGGCGCTCCATTCTGGCCAGGAAGCGCCTTGCCATAAAGCCCCACCGCCAAAAACGAAAGCGGATGCATGGCTTCGTCGATACGAAGACCTTCGACGTAAGGCCATTCGAGCACGTCCGTGAGCTGAAAAGGGAGCTGCTCGGCATCGAGAAGCGTCGTGAATGCGACGTACTTGGCGCGTGAGGTGGGCTCGAGCTTTTCGATGAGTTTTTTGAGCGGAAAACCGAGCCACGGAATGACCATCGACCAGCGCTCGACACACCGCAATCGATACACTCGTTCTTCGATGTCGAACCATTTCAGGATCGTATCGATGTCGACCTTTTGCGGCTTTTTTTTGATTTCTCCTTCGAAGCTCACGCTCCACGGTCGATGTTTCAATGACTTTGCATTTTTCGCTGGGGCTTCCTTTTCGAGTCCCAGCTCATAAAAATTGTTGTATGTGGTCACGTCCTCGTAGGGCGTTTTTGCTTCGTCCGTCTTGAATGATTTTTCCATGGCGACGGGCGATGCGGATGCAGCCGCCGAGGGCGCGGCGGTAGGAACGGGCACAGGCAAGTCGGGTGCCTGGGCAGGCGTCGTCACGGGGGCGCGTTTGCCCGTGCCCGTGAGGCCCACGAGGCTCGCGCCGAAAAGGGCGGAAGTTCCTACGTAGAGGCCCGCGCTCTGCAGCCACTCGCGGCGGCGTAGATAAAGCGTTTCCGGCGTGATTTCCGACGAAGGAATTTTCTTCGACGACCGGGCCATGAGGCCATGATACCAGAACGGATCGCCTCGAAGTCAATGAGATCCTAGCACTGAACAGAAACCCCGGTAGGAGCCTGATTTTTCCGGCACTTGCGGTTCCCCCGAACTCGCCCGCTGCGCGGGCTCAAACAGCGGGACCCACCACGAGCGCCGTCAAAAATCGAACCTCTACCTCATAAACCATATCAAAAAATACCAAAACTCAAGCCACCTTGAGCGGCAAAACCCACGCCCTCGACCGCTCGCAGAAAGACGGGGCCCGCGTGTGCAAATAACCCCACTTTCGCGCTGTTTCGAGGCCACCCGAAACGCACGGCATGACCGGCAGAAAATTGCAGCTCGACGCCCCAGCGCGCTCCATGCCCCGCATTGAATCCCAAGTATCCCACGAGCGGATAATATCCGTAGCCAAAAAATGGAACAATCGACAAAAATCGCGCCGGTTCGAAGCGATAACGCATTTCTGCACCCCACGCGCCCGCGCCGAACGTTCCGAATCCCCCGAAAGCAAACCGTCCGATTTGCCGCCCCATGAAGATCTCGAGTCCTCCGAGCCCGGCCGTCAAAGGCGCCCGCCGAATGGCACCTCCACCCACGCGCCCTACGAAAATCCAGTCTGCATCACCAGGAGCTCGATAACCCAAATGCGGCATTCCCGGACGAACGAGCGGCAATGGATCCATGGTCCCGCGCGGCAAACCGAGTGCTTCGTCGAGCACCAAAGCATATTGTTTGCCATCATCGATGGGGACCGCGGGCAAATGAATACGATACGTGCCGCTTTCGCCCGGATCGAGGTTCTTTTCGCCTTCCAAAATGGCCGCATCGATGACGGCAAATACGGCGAGCGGGAGCATCACGAGCGCCGCACCAGCAATGCCGACGCCCGCACCAACTACCCCGCCACCCATTCCTCCGGAGCCCGCGACCTTGCCGATCGAGCTGCCCATTCGAGCACCTGCAATGGCGCCATCGACAGGACTTCCAAGATTGATATCGTCACGCGTCTTCGCCGCTCCCAGCAACCTTGCCGACGAATCGAACCGCGCCAGCTCGATTCGCTCGGGCTCGATGTGCACCGGCTGCCCGGTTTCATTGTCGATTCGCACATCGACACGATTGGCGGGCGATTTCGATGCGTACGACGCATGCACGCGCTCGATATGCGCGGAAAAACCATTGCCACGCGCTTGAAGACGCGCGGCCTGGGTGGGTTCGAGCGGGTGATAACCAATGCCACTGCAACCCATCGCAACGAATGACATGGCGGCAATCGTGCCGATGTCGATCCACGACGCACGACGTCGCCGCGCGAGATTCGCGTGATATTCCGGGAGGCGTATCAAATCAATCGTATCCACGACACTATCGCACGGGCATGCCGCACATTTCACGAACCGCATTGAACTTGGCTTTTAGCGTGTCGGCTTCGAGATCGAGTTTCTTTGGCTCTTTCCGCAATTCGGCCAGCCGACGCATGGGCAGAATGGCCTCCGCGAGAACGGAAACGAGTGACTTGAAACTCGCATCGAGCGGTGCATCCTTCACGGTTACATTGGCAGTGCTCGCTTGATAGGTCTCGATGTCCTTGGCGAATTCAGCGTATTGATCTCCTTCGAGATGCGGCATTTTGGTCAGATGGGGCCCGAGCTTGTCGCATTCTCCCGGGGGCGCTTTGCTGCAAGCAGCATCGAAATCGTCCGCCGCTTTGCCGAGCTTTTCCTGCCACTTCATCAGACCGTCATTGATTTTTTCAATTTCGTCGAAGATCGGCGTCAATTGCTTCATTCTCGACGTAAATATGTCCGCCTGCGCCACCAACTCGACCGTCGCTTTGTCGAGCCCCGGAGTTTTCATGGGTGCCGCTTGAAAATCCCTTGACAACTTCTCGAGCGCGGGAACGAGCAAACGGCCGCCAGCCACTCCCTTGGAACCTTTGACCGCATCGTCGATTTCTTTGAACTTCACCGCAATGGCGTCGCACTCGGCTTGCTTGCCGTCCGCCGTGCCGCTCGCGGTCGCCCCGCCGTCCGTCGACTTGGCCGGCGGAGTGCTACCGGTACAGCCGGAAGCGGCGACGAACAGCAGCGCAGCGACGAGGCTCTTGCGAATATGCATCAACCGCAAATATCCCAACGAAGGGGCGCGGTCAACGACGGAAACGGCCTCGCGCATCCATGAACTTCTGCTCAACAACGTGAAAGGTAACTGCCATTGCAGCGCTCCGCCGCTCGTAAGGAACGCGGGCACATTCCCTGGCACGACGACTGCATCGGTCGATCTTTACACGTGCACACGTGTAAAGGGGGATGCCATGGCTACGTGCGAGGTGTGCGGCAACGATTATGACAAGACGTTCGACATCACCATGGGCGGAACGAAACACACGTTCGACAGCTTCGAATGCGCGGTTCACTCGCTCGCTCCAGTCTGCAGTCATTGCCAATGCAGAATTCTCGGTCACGGCATGGAAGCGCACGGGAAGTTTTATTGCTGTGCGCACTGCGCCAAGCAAGGGGGCGAGCGCGGTCTGCAAGATCGAGCGGCATGATGCTGGCGGTCCGTCCCGAAGTCATTACGACGGCAATGGTTTGGGCTGCACGTCGCGTTGGCCCAGGATGCCGTAATCGATCATCGTTGCAAGCACGAATCGCGCTTTTCGCTCGGCAAACGCAAGCGCCGTAGCGAGCCCAATGCCGCTCGATGCGCCTGTGCTGACCACGACTTTCCCCTCGAGCGCTCGGTCCATCGTCCTCGCCTCCCCGGCCAACGTCGGTTCAAAGCGTGCCGAAAGCGACCCGTGCGCCACGCTCGAACGTGCTGGACGGTGACGTTGTCATTCCGAAAAACCAACATCTTGCAAAATTGGGCGATCTTCGCCATTTACATCGCTATGCTTCAGGGCTATCGCTCTCTGGGAGGTTTTCAATGTTGCCCAATCGACGCCGAA
Source organism: Polyangiaceae bacterium (assembly GCA_016715885.1). NCBI lineage: Bacteria > Pseudomonadati > Myxococcota > Polyangiales > Polyangiaceae > Polyangiaceae bacterium. Next base: position 281,572 of record JADJXL010000002.1, on the reverse strand, counting down.
TGCTGGGCGCCATCGCGCTGCCTTTCGTTTCAGCCGCATGTGCCCCTGCCGCGCCTCTTGGCGCGAACAAGCCCCCGAATCTGCCGAAGACCCGAGGGGCGGAATCGGACATGGTTCGTGATGAAGATTATTGGGCGGAAGTAGGCCGCCATTTCACGATGGATCGGTCGATCGTGAACTTGAACAATGGCGGCGTGAGCCCCGCACCGGAATCCGTTCAGGCTGCCATGAATCGTCATGTTGGTTTCGCCAATTCGGCGCCGCCTCCGTATGCGCTATGGGAAATCGCTCCGCCCTTGCGCGAAGCGGTGCGGCGACAACTGGCGTCGCAATGGGGCGTGGACGCCGAAGAGATTGCCATCACGCGCAACGCTTCGGAAGGACTTCAGATTTGCCAATTCGGCATCGACCTCGGGCCCGGCAACGAAGTGCTGGCGACGACGCAGGACTATCCGCGCATGATCAATACGTTCCGGCAGCGCGAACGGCGCGAAAAGATCGTGCTCAAACAATTCGACATTCCCGTTCCCGCCGAAGACACCAATCAACTCGTGTCGCTCTACGAAGCGAACATCACGCCCAAAACGAAGCTCGTTTTGGTGAGCCACATGATCAACCTCACGGGTCAGATCATGCCCGTGCGCGAAATCGCCGCAATGGCTCGGCGTCGTGGCATACCGACGATCGTCGATGGAGCTCACGCGCTTGCCCACTTCGACTTCAAGCTATCGGATCTCGATTGCGATTATTACGCGACGAGTCTCCATAAGTGGTTGTTCGCACCGCACGGCACCGGTCTGCTGTACGTGCGCAAGAGTAAGATTCGCTCGCTTTGGCCGCTCATGGCGGCACATTCGGACAAGGACGACGACATTCGCAAGTTCGAGGAGATCGGCACGCATCCCGAGGCCAATACGCTGGCCATTGCAGAGGCGCTTGCGTTTCATCAGGCCATTGGAGGAGCGCGAAAAGAAGCGCGGCTCATTCATTTGCGCGACCTATGGTGCAAGCGCTTGCTCGCATCGGGACGCGTGCGTCTGCATACGAGCCTGAAGGCACATCCCGCGAAGCTTGCTTGCGGCATTGCAACGTTTCAAGTCGAAGGGATCGATCCGGTCAAACTCCAGGCGTATTTGTGGAGCGAACATCGAATTCTCACCGTTGCCATCGTGCACCAACAGTTTCAAGGTGTACGCGTCACGCCGAGCGTCTACACGACCCCGGATGAAATCGACAGGTTTTGCTCGGCGGTCGAACGGGTCATCGCCAAAGGGCTCCCGGCGTGACGTCGAGAAAGTGGATGCGATGGTCACGAAGCAGTTGAAGTCGTCATGTCTTTGGTGATAAATGGCCGCCATGACCATGAATGAAGACACGATCCGCGCGCAGTTTCGAAACCTCGACAAAGATGGCAACGGCCAGATTTCCGCGGCCGAAATCCGCGAAGTCTTGACGGCGCTCGGCGACAAGTTGACGGACGACGAGGTTGACGAGATGATCCGCGACGTCGACAAGGACGGCGACGGTCAAGTCAACTACGAGGAATTCCTTGCGCACATGACGTCGGGCGAGTGACCGGGACCCGGCGTACCACCTTACAAACGAAGCACAAGCCGCATTGACGACATTTCCGTCGTCACGTAATCAATTCATCGACGCGTCTTACCCAAACTTTTTTCCCGTCGAACGCCATAGCGTATTCGTGCACGGGCGATGCTCCGGCCGCAAGGAGCTCGGCGGCATACTGCCGCTCACGAATCTGTCGTGCAGCCTCGACGAGGACGTCTTCGGGGTTTTCGTCTTCGCTCCGCACTTTCAGTTCCATGACGACGCCTGGACGTCCTGCAGTTTTCGGCCGCATGAGGACGTCGGCGCGACCGTAACCGGATTCGCGATTCGATCGGACCTCGTATTGTGATTCGATGTGTACGAGCATGCCCAAAACGAAGCCGTGATAAAGCTTTTCAGGCTGTTTTCCGGCCGGATCCTGAAAGGACATGGCCGTTAGCAGAATCTTTTCGAGCAACTTCTGAATCGCGCCCGTTTCGCCAGTCAAAAGGGCTTTGACTAGATCATTGGTCAAATATTGTTCAGGGTCGATTTTGTCGAGCCAATTGCGGAACATATCCTCGTAAACGAGCCGGATTTCATTGTTGGGAATGCAAAGCCACCCGGTCAATCGACCTTCATTGAGTTCCGACTTCGCCACCTTGAGGTATCCAGAAAATGCCAGAAAATTCCAAAGCGCATTCGACCGTTTTTCGATATCGCGCAAAACGACGTTGTCATCGAGTGGAACTTCGATGTTCTCCCCATGAAGCAGCGCGGACGACTTCTCCGACAAACCCAGTCCTTGTTTGGTGGCGAGTTGCTCGATGAGATCGCTCGATCCAGTATTCACCCAATACGGCTTGAGCACGCCTTCTTCAATGTAGCACAGAATGGACCACGGATTGTAAATGACGTGGCCGCCGAAGAGATAACCGTTGTACCATGCACGCACTTCGTCGAGGCGCCCGGCATCGATGATGTTCGCCACTTCCTCGTCGGTAAACCCAAAATGCGTAGCATACCGAGGGCTCAAGATGGAGTGCACGCGAACGTTGTTGAGCCCCGAAAACATGTTTTCTTTCGATACGCGCAGAATGCCCGTCAGCACGCCCTTGAAAAGAGCCACGTTGTCCTTGAGGGCGGCTGAAAAAAAGTTGCGAAAGAACAAAACGATGTCGTCGAAATAGCCGTGCATGTACCCCGATTGAATCGGCGTATCGTATTCGTCGACGAGAATGACGACCGGCGTCTTGTAATGCTCGTGAAGTGCATGCGACAACCACTTGAACGAATATTGAAGTTCGTCCGTTGTGACCGTACCATCGAGCACGCTGCGGAATCTGCGAGCCATGGTGGGACTGAAACTCGGATCGTCGAGCAGATGACGATACAGGTCGAATGCTGCGACGATCTGATCACGTATTCCCGCAATCGCCCCCTCGAACATATTCGCCTTCACATCTTTGAACGTCACCGATATCGTCGGATACTTTTGGAAGTGCTTCATCGCTTGGGGATTGCGCGTCACGGCAAGCCCCTCGAACAAGTGCGATAGATCCTCGTCCGTCTTGCGCAGGAAGTAGCCGAGCATCGAGATGTTGATGGTCTTGCCAAACCGCCTCGGGCGCGGAAACAGCAGGGCCGAGCTCATGTCGTAGAGCACGTCGCTGATGAAACTCGACTTGTCGACGTAGCCGGCCCCGTTTTCGCGCACTTTGCGAAAGTCGGACTCACCGATGGCAGGACGAAACTTCACGAGGACACCTCCACAACAGGCGTAGCGGACTGTTGACTAGATGGCTTGGGAAGTCAAGCGGGCAAACCCAATTTTGCGTGCCGGTTCGGTCGCGTGCACGGGACTTGCTATGCCACCTCGAGGCTCCATGAACTCATCGCAATCGAAGGAGCAGTTACATGGATTCCAACACCTCTCGACGACAGCGTAGCGCTCCGCGTGCGAGCAGCAGTCTTCACGAGAGGTCGCCCAACACCATGAGGGGAACCATGAGCGCGAGCCCACGAGCGGACGTCGAAGCTGCGGCGCAATCCGCACAATCGTCGAAACAACAGTCGAACAACCTGGATCAGGTGCGGGAAATTCTATTCGGCGCGTATTATCGCGATTTCGAGCGCCGACTCGGACGGCTCGAAGCGCTCGTTTTGTCGCAAGCCGACGAGCTGCGCGCCGATACGAAGCGGCTCGTGCAGGTGCTCGAAGCGCACGTCAAGCGAGAAACGGAAGCCATGAGCGCCGAGCGGGAATCGGATCGCAATGCGCACGTGGAAGCGGCGAACAACGCTGCACGCGAATCGCGCGAAGCGATCGCGCAGATTGACCAGCGCATCAAAAAGCTCGAGGATGGGCTTGCCAAGGCTCAGCGTGACTTTCGCCAGCAATTGCTCGACGAAGGCAAGGCGCTCGTGGAAGAGACGCGGCGAATGCGGGAAGAGGTCGTCACGATGCTGCATCGAGAGCTCGCGATGTACAGCGGAGAAGCACCGGAACCAGCGCCATCGAGCGGCGTGGTCGAGACGCCACGCCCGCCGGAAACTCGGACCGCGGAGCCATGAAAGCCCGCGGGCACGCTCGGTCGGATGGGTATACCATTGACGACTTGCGCCCGCTGCTCGTAGGGCCCGAACAGCATCGGCTCGAATCGCTCGAGCAAAAGCTCGAAACCCCCGAAGGTCTGGCCGAAACCGTGGGCAAGGTATTGCCGCGAGCAACCGTCATCAGCCAAGGGCACGGCGAAGAGCTTTCGGCGTCATTGCGGCCGATCATCGTGTCCACGATACACGAAACGGTCCGCAAAGACCCGAAAGCGTTTGCGGACGCGATTTACCCATCGATTGGACCGGCCATTCGAAAAGCCGTCAGCGCAGCATTACATGAATTCGTGGAACGGATGGACGCATTGATTCAGCGCACCATGACGCTCGAAAGCGTCAAATGGCGCATCGAAGCTGCGCGCACAGGTCGGCCGTTTGCCGAAGTCGTCTTGCGCCACAGCTTCGCATACCGAGTGGAGCATGTGTTTTTGATGCACCGCGAGAGCGCCCTGGTCCTCGAGCACGTGACGACCAAGGCCAACGATCACGAGGATCCGGATCAAATATCCGCCATGCTCGCTGCAATCGATGATTTTTCCCGCGATGCCTTTCACCAAGAGGAAGGCGGCTTGTCCTATTTTCGTGTCGGAGAATTGACGGGGATCGTCGAGCAAGGTCCGCACGCTGTTTTGGTCGCCATCGTGCGCGGCGTCGCAAACAAAAGCGTAGAAAAACACCTCGTCGAAACGCTCGAACAAATTCATGAACGGTATGCGGACCTGCTCGCACGATTCAAAGGAGATGTTGCAGCGTTTGCGCCAGCTCGCGAGGCATTGATTGGGTGTCTCCAAGAGGAAGTCATTCAGAAACCGAAGCAATATCGAGTTTTTTTGATGCTCGGCGGAGCTGCCATCGTTCTTTTGTTGCTCCTCGGGCTTCCGCCGTATCTACGGCACAAACGCTTCGACACCTATGTCGACGCCCTCAGGCAGGAGCCGGGGATTTCAATCATCGACGCAGGCGGCAAATGGGGATGGGGATTTGCCGTCGAGGGGCTGCGGGATCCGCTCGCGACCGATCCCGCGTCGTTATTGGCAAGCCATGGGCTGCGCCCCGAACGGGTGGCGCTGCATTTCGAGCCCATCTATTCGCTGGATCCACGCCTCACCGAGCGTCGGGCATTGCACATCCTCGATCCACCGGCTGGCGTGTCGCTCGAAATGGAAAGTGGAACGCTCATAGCCGCGGGGGTAGCGCCGCGCGCGTGGATCGAGCGCACGCGCATTGTCACGAGCGCGCTGCCGGGCGTGCAGGCATTCGACGATACGCGTCTTTACGAGGCAGAAGCCATCACGGACGCGCAAGCAGCCGCGGCAACGATTGAAGGTGTCAGCATTTCCTTCGACCGCGGGTCGACACGCGTCGCGGGTCGTTATAACGAATCGCTCGATACCGTGGCGCTCGCGGCGCGGCAGCTTTTCGAATCGGCCCCTCGTGGAGGGTTCAGTGCACACATTGAAATTTTGGGCCAGGCGGACCAAACGGGTCTTCCAGAGGTCAATCGGCGCATCACCGAAGAGCGCGCCGAGAATGTCGCGGCGGAGCTGCGAGCACGTGGCATAGCGCCAGACAAACTCGTCCTACGAGGCCTCGGGCAATCCGATCCGCCTGCTCGTCGCGTGAACTTCACCGTACGGCTCGTACCAAGGACGTAGTGGACATGGCGGACGAAAAACGAAAAATCTGCCTGCTCGGCCCCACCGGCGTGGGAAAAACGAGCCTGGTCATGCGCTTCGTACGCAGCATTTTTTCCGATGCGTACCATACGACGATTGGGACCAAAATCGAAACCAAGCAGGTGCAATGCGGTGAGCGCTCGGTCGATTTGGTCATTTGGGATCTGAGCGGTGAGGACGAGTTTCAAAGAGTCAGGCTTTCGTACCTGCGCGGCTCCGCAGGTTACCTCGTCGTCGCGGATGGGACGCGGCGCCATACACTCGAGACCGCGCTCACGCTCGATTCCGCCGCCGCCGATGTCATAGGTGATGCGCCTCGCGTACTCGTGCTCAACAAATCCGATTTGCGTGTTTTCTGGGAAATCAACGATAACGACGAAAAAGACCTCGTGGCCAAGGGCTGGCCTCTCGTCGAAACCAGTGCAAAGACCGGTGCGGGCGTCGAGGATGCGTTCCTCGTGCTCACCCAAGCCCTTCTGAACGGCTGCTAAACGATGGAAACGCTCCTTTGCAGCACTGTTCTCAGCTCCCTCGGAAAGGTTGTCCTCGAACGCCAAGAGGACGGGACGTTTCTACAGCGCGGCGAAGGGCCCGAATGGTTCCGCAGACTCAACCTCGCTATGCCCCGTCCGAGCGCACCGATCCGGGTCGAGTGCCTTTTCCCGTTCCTCGAGGTCTTTTTGCCCGAAGCAGAGAAAGTTTGGCAGGAAGGTGGATCGCGCCGGGCCGATTCCGACTTGTGGTGCGAAACGACGGCGGACGGCGAAGAGCTACCGCTCGAAGCAACCGCCATTTGCGCAGGCCCCCAGCGCCTGCTCGTCATTACGCGCCGTGACGAGCTCTTCCGAGAACGACGGTTGCTCCTTCAGCGTGCCCGCGAGCTGCGATTCACGTATGACGCGCTTTCACGGGAGATCGAGCAAAAAGATATTTTGATGCATTGTATCGTGCACGATCTCGCAAGCCCGCTTCAAACGATCCTTGGCGTGTTGTCTTCGCTTGCCGAGAAACAGCTTCCCGAAGAGGACGGCTCGATGGTCAGCCTCGCGCTCGACGCGGCGCTGAGGCAACGCTCGATGATTCGAGAAATCCTCAGTGTTTTCGCTGCCGAGCACGGCAACCTGGACGCCACGAGCGAAGAGACGGCGGTGACCGATTTGCAGGCGACGATCGTGCGCGTCACGAACGCGCTGGAGGTCATGGCGCGCGGGCGCAAGATACGAATCGAGCGTGATACGAGCGCCGCGCCATGCCGTGTCATTGCCGACGAGCCACGGCTCGTTCGGGTCCTATCGAATTTACTCGACAATGCAATCCGCCATAGTCCCGCCGGAGGACATGTTCGCATCACGACGCACGAAGAGAATGGGACGGTGGACGTGAGCATTCGTGATGACGGAAAAGGCGTATCTCCCGCGGTTGCGCCTCGGTTGTTTCAGCGTTTTGGTCGAGGGGCGGGAGCGGAGGCGGGAACGGGGCTCGGCCTCTATTTTTGCCGGATCACCGTCGAGCGCTGGGGAGGCTCGATTGGATACGAAGGACCTTCCGAGGGAGGTCCGAGATTTTGGTTTCGATTGCGCAAGGCGCCTGGGAGTGCCGAACCATGACGAGGTTTGACATGGCAAAACTTTTGATCGTAGACGACGACGAGGAAACCAGGACATGGATGGCAGCAGCGCTCGCAAGTGCCGGGCACGACGTGAGAACGGCGTCGAGCGGTCGCGATGCACTCGCGGTTCTTGGCGGATTCGTACCGGATCTCGTCTTGACCGATGTCCTCATGCCCGAGATGGACGGTTTCGCGCTGAATCGGGCGGCGCTACAGCGGGGCATTCCAACCATTTTCGTGACGGTCGTCAAGCGACAAGCGGAGGCGATTCTCCACGGTGTTTCAGGCTATATCGAAAAACCCGTGACCGCCGCGGAGCTGCGAGCGACGGTGAATCAGGTGCTCGGGGGCGCCACGGGCGGCGCAATTCTGATTGTGGAGGACGATCCGAGCCTCCGAGAAATGTACAATGCCGTGCTCACGCCGCGGTTCAAGGTCCTCGAGGCAGCCAATGGGCGCGAGGCGCTCGATATCCTCGACAAGGAGGTCGTGGCGCTGGTCATCACGGACATCCACATGCCTGTGATGACGGGCGTCGAGCTCGTACGGGCCATCCGGACCGATCCACGCCTGCGCGACGTCCCCATCGTGGTGCAGAGCTGCGACGCGGCGGCAGTTCGATCCCACGTTTGGTCGGGGCTACGCGTATCGCGCGTGATGCGGAAAGAGGACTTTCTCGGATGGCTCTTCGGACAGATTGAAGATCGATTGGAAGCAGAGGAGACACGACGAACTGGGTCGAAGGCTGCGTGATCATTGCTCTTTTGGGTTCCCGCGCGCTCGTGGATTCCGTCCTGTGCATCAGGGCTATCCGTCCACACCGCAGATGTGCTACAACCGTTCATCGATGCACGAGCCGCCGAGCGAAGGATGGAAACCCTTTGGGAGCCACACGCACCGATTCGAGCCGCCGGACGTGTATTTTACTCGTGTGAATGGGAACGTCACAGGGGACGACATGCGGACGCAAGTCGAGGCGATTCGAGCGCTGTCTCAGCGTGCGGGCCGCCCCATGTTCTGGCTGGTCGACGTCAGCAAGATGGGCACGGTGTCGGCTGAGGCGCGTCAACTGGCGGCAGCAGCGAGCAAGGGAGAGGAGCAACCCATCTTGGGCGGTTCGTTCATTTTCGGCGCATCGTTTACCACGCGCGTGGTGGTAGGCATGTTGCTCCGCGCCGTTCGTCTCATCAAGCCCGCCAAACAGAGGCCCACCGTCTTCGTCGAGACGGAAGCGCAAGCGCGAGCTTTTTTGGACGAACACCGTAAACGTGGCATGGACAAGTCCCCGCCCTGATCTTCGGACAAACCTTCAATCGCCCCAATGTCGCCGTAGCAAAGCGAGAAAACCGATCGCGTCCGCAATGACGCGATCGGCCCTCATCGAACATCACTGCGGCAAGTCGATGATGTTCACGCTGCCATCGGAATCGACGCAAGAAAGATTCGCGGCACGAGCTGCCTCCCAACAACTCGGAAGGTTCACGGTGGCCGGAATACCGAGATACACGCGAATGCAGGTCTCCGGATCTCGCGCGGAAACCACGAGTTTCACGATTTGCCGTCCTCCAACGCCCGACGCCGAACAAAGCACCGATTGGGCATTGGCTTTGCCACTCGCAAATGCGGCGGCAGACAGAATGGCTGCGCTGATTCCAAACCGAATCACCTTTGCGAATTTGATTTGCTTCGTCATGACGATTGCCTCCATGGTGTCGATTCTGCTCGATGCACCGCACGGAGCTCGGGTGCAAAACGAGCAGATTTCTCGATCCACCCATCACGGTGAATACATATTGGCAGCGAACTGAACCGCAAGGGCCGTTCAGAACGGCCGGCGGAGCAACTTTTCCAGTTTCAATTTCCTACTTCTTCGCCGGCACCACGAAAAATTCTCCAAACATTTCGCGTCGCGCCACCCACGGCGTTTGTTTGCCATTCGATGCCGTACGTACGCGCTCGGTCACGTAATCGACGAGCTCGCCGACCTCCGTCGCCCCGCTTCGGTCGCGATCTGGCGCATCGCCTGCGAGCGCCTCGAGCAGCGCGCTCGTGAAGAGGCCATGACCACCGGGCAATTCACGTGACAATTGCGGTTTTTGCCCGCTCCAGGCCAATTCGAGGCCCCGACTTGCACTGGAAAGCCCCGCGGGAGGCACCTCGAAGCTGAATTGCGATCCCCGCGCCGCGGAAAATACGAATACACCAGCGCGATCTCCAGCAGCGAGCTCTCTTGCAAGCTCCTCGTTTGGCGCGACAACCTCGGTCGTGAGATACCCCGAATGACACGCATCGAGCATCATGAAGACGCGCCCGCGAACGGACGACAGACCCGCGTGAATCTTGTCCCAACCAATGCCGTATTTTTCGGCGGACGCGCGCGTGAATGCAGCTTCACTCGTCATGAACACCATCTTGCCTTCGGCAAGTTTCGCTCCGTGCCCCGCGAAAAACACGACCCCAAGGTCGTCGGGACGCATGGCGCGAAGATTCGATATGGCTTTCTCGACAGAATCGACCGTGACCTCATCGTCGAGCAGCGTCGTCGCGAATACCTTGGCAAATGGTTTGCCCGGTCCTGCTTGGCGTCCGAATGACTCCGTCACGGAACGCGCATCGTCATCGGCATAATCGAGCTGCTGGTCGGGGGTCATGTTCGGGTAGCGGCTCACGCCAATGGCAACGACGTAAAGATCGGGACGATCTGCAATCGGTGACGTCGATACGACATCGATATTTTGCGTATTGCTCGCTTGCCCCGCAGCATCGTACGCGACGAGGCCCACGCGATTTTGCCCCGCGTGCAGCGGAATCGAGAGGGACACGTTTCCTTCTTTTGCACACACGAGTTTTTCCGCGACCGGTCGCCCATCGACGAATGCTCGCACGCGATCCACCCGTGAAGCGCTCGTCGCAATCGTCGTGACCGATAACGCGCGTTCAGCCGTGCGCACGACGCCGCTTCGATGCGTATCGAGTCGCAATCGTGGAGGGCGCGCCAGCGATACGGATTCCGGCGACGCTTCGCCCATGAGCCGCCGAGCCACGACGTCGGGCTTATTGAAACGCGCCGCAAATCGCTCGAAGGAAAACCCCTCGAGCGGCGAAGCAAAGCTCCAAGCAATGCTGCGTGCGCCATCGATGCTGGATCGGTATGCCCCGTCGGGAGCTGCCGCGATCCATTCGCCATTGGGCGTGGAAACCAGCGTCGCCGTAATGGCTCCACGTTCGTCCACGAACGAAGTGGCTCCTCCATCGCCGCCCATGATGAACAAGTCACGCGTCGGATGCAGTGTCACCGCGGTGATCGTGTTGTCCGGTGCCGAAATACGCGTACGCACGGTCATGCCAGGTGCGTCGAGCAAAACCGGGCGAGGCCCGCCAACGAATACCGTATTCTTGCGCCAAGCAACGGGTCCGTACGTATCCAGCGAAAACGTGCCTTTGATTTTGCCATTCGACGTGTCGAGCACCATCAGGACGGGCATGAAGGTTCGCCAGCCTTGCTTGTTCTTTTCCATGCGCCGAGTGGACACGAGCAATGCTTTGCCGTCCGGCGAATAGGTCATCCAGCGATTCGTGTCGAGCGTTCCGTCGGGCTGGTCTACAAGGCCGGCAATGATCCCAGGCAGCGGCGTCACCCAACGAATGACGTTCGTATCGAGGCGCAACGATGCAATCTCGGTTTTGCCGCCAATCGCCAGCGCATCGCCCTGCGGGGACAACGCGAGATACCCAGCCTCGTGAGGCATTTGTGCAATGGTTTTTCCGGACGGACGCGCTATTTCGCCATGAGGTGTTTCAGGCAAAGGCGGCTTGGGGCCATCGAAGTTCCACCGATCCACGACGACGTTCTGCGTTTCGTCCAGCTCATCCGCCCCGCTAGCGGTCTTTTTTCCCGTTGGTTTCCGCGTCGTGCGCATGGAGACCGTGATCAAGTCGTTCGCCTTCGGAACGAATTGGGCAAACCGCAAATGATATCCATCCTTTGGCTTCCACGCGCGGAGCGTGCGCCCCGTTTTCGCATCGCGCACACGCACGAAGCTTGCTCCCGTCGTCGATACGAAAAATTCGCCGCTCGGCGCATGAGACAAGCCCACCATGCGCCCCAAATCGCGCTCTTCGAATGGCAGCGGCACGGCAAGCGATCCATCGCGAAGGTTCCACTGCATGATTTCACCAAAGTAGGAGCCAGTCACGAGCTGGTCTGCAGCAGGATTCAGCGCAATGGCGTCGAGACCCGTCTCGCGCCCCTCGATGCTGCGCAAAGGACGCATCGTATCGACGTCGCGTGCATCGATGACCGTTCCCGATCCAGGAATGTTCTTCGCCAACAAGACCGTGGATTCATCGGCGCTCGCAGCAATGACATCGGCATTCGCCGCATGAACACTGGGCAGCTCGATGGAGCTCAGGTTTGGAAGGGCAAACGCCGAGACCTTTCCAGTCATCCTTTCGGTCACCCACAATCGATTGGCCGTCGTGGCGATATCCTTGAAATCGCCTGGCAATCTGCGCGATGCCGAAGGATTCGCCAGCGGATACATCGTCACGATGCCGCTCGAGGTACGGACGATGGCGTGCTCTTTCCTGAGCGCAATCGCCATCGGAGTTTCGGCAGCGGATGGGCCGCTCATCGGAAAGTGATGCAAAACCGATGGTTTGATCGCGTCCACGACGAAGACTTCGCCCGGAACCGCAAGAGCGACACGAGCATCGTCGAAATCAACGGCGACCGCGACGGACGATGATTTCAAACCAAGCACGACATTGTGCACGAGCGCGCCCGTGTCGACGTCGTAAATCATGAGCGTGTTCGAGGCGATCGCGATTTTCTTTCCATCCGACGATAGTTGAAACGCACCGAAAACGGGCGTCACGGATCGTGGCGGCGTGCCGCGATCGAGATCGACGATGCGAATCGCGAGCGATTCCAGTGAACCATCGGGCGCGTAATACGCGAGGCGTTTACCGTCCGCGCTGAGGGACATGCCATTGACGAAGAAGCCCGCAGTTCCGAGCTTGCGGAGCAAAATGCCGCTCTGCACATCCCACACGCGAACCGTTCCATCGATGCCGGCGGACGCGAGCGTGCGCCCGTCGGCGCTCACCACCATGCGGATGATCGGCCTTTCGTGACCGTTCTGAAGGACAAACTTGGCCGTGTTATCGAGCACCGGGGGCGGTGGTTCGTCCGGGCACGAAGGCGGTGGTGCGTCCGGAAGAACCGGCACGAGCGAACTGACGGACGAGTCGGCTTTCGCCTTGGTTTGGGCCGTGCCGCGAGGTCCAGTTGGCTGGGCGGTGCCGCTGCATCCAGTGATGACGAGCGCGGCTAGAAGCGCGTGGGCGATGGAGCGAATCGAGAAACGAAGCACGCGCCATCATAGCTGGCAGCGGTCCAAATCCAATTCTCTTCTCATATCTGTCGACGCGGCGCGCACGAGCGTCGAATGCTTGGACATGTGTCGACGCCGTCGAGCTCGCAGAGCGCGCTTTCGATGAGGCGGATGCAGGATGGGCAGGTCATCCCGTCGACTTGGAGCAGGCTTTCCTTCATGATGACTTTTCCTTTGTGGTGTGCGGTCTATTTACCGCTTGCACCGTAGACGCTGCCGCTGACGTTCATTACACCAAGTTCGTCCCACCAAACGCGCGCGCAATGCACATAGGTGACCTACCCGCAAGCGCCTTCACCGCATTTCATCTCCGCTCCACGCTTGTGCGTAGCGGTCGCGGTTGCCGCAGGCGCCGGCTTTGCTGGTTCGACCGGGATTGCAGTCGCCACCGGTAACGGTTTTGGCGCGGCAGCTTGCGTCGTCGTGGGCGTCGTCGTCGCTCGAGGCGCCGCCGCAGGTCGCGCTGGAGCTGCGGTCGCACTCGCTGTCGCCGAAGGCACCGCCGCCGCGCTCGAAATGCCCGCAGCGCTCTCACCCGTGGTCGCAGATGATGGTGCGGCTGCGACAGGAGGACCTTTTGCCGCGGGCTGGCTCGAGGCCGGTACCTCGGCCACCGGCGTGACTTCCGATTCGCTCGAAGGTGCGGGTGACGTCGTACAGCCAGCAATCATGGCGCCAGCGCCCAGAGCGGCGAGGATCTCGTAAATATCTTTCACGTTCATAAAATTCCCTTCTCGGCAACTTGTCCACTCTAACCGAACTTCGCGTCCGGATCGATTCCATCCGCCTTCACGTCGAGCCCGAGGAGGATTTGCGGGAGGCGATTTGCCAGTGCGTAACGCGTTTGTCGAATACGCTCAAGCCTGAATACCGCGTCGCGCTCGAACGAATCGAAGTGAAGGGCATTTCGGTCAAGGACTTTGCTGCCGAGCAAGGCATTTCGGCATCGAATGCGGCCATGCACGTGTTCCGAGCGCGGGACGCATTGCGAAAACAAGTCGTTGCATCGTGCGGCACGTGTGCGGAGCATGGATGCATCCAATGCACGTGTCATGGTCAAAGTTCACGTGGATGTGGATCAAATTGTGAAATCACATCGATGATGGTTCAGGCGGGCTTCGGCATCGAAAACGACTTCCGACGCACGCCGCTCGCTTGCACGATCCGCAGCCCGCATAGCGAGAATGCCTTCGCCAAACCCGCTTGCAACGTCGCGCGCGTCTCGAGCCCCTCGAGATCCAAGCCTAACTCCACGACCGTACGTGCAACCTGCGGCGACAAACCCACCAGAATCAGCTCGGTGCCCAAAAGCCTGGCCGCCTTGGTCGTTCCAAGAACGTTTTGCGCCGTTTCCGCATCGAAAACCGGTACGCCCGAAACGTCCAGAATGACCACTTGGGCTTGCTTCGCAATGATGGCCTCGAGCAGCTTTTCGGTGAGGACCTGGGCGCGAAATGCATCGAGGATACCCACGATCGGCACGACCAGGATTCCCTCGTAAATGGGCGCAATGGGCGTGGATGCCTGCCGAATTTGCTCGAGCAGCCGCGTCTTTTCGTCATAAGCCGCTTGAAGCTCGACGAGCCGCTCCTCGACATGTCCTACTTGAAGATGGGCCGCCTGCTCCTGAAATGCCCATTCCCGCGTGGCGACGAAACGCGCCGCCGTGGCGAGCACGACATGAAACAGCCATTGCTCGACGCCTTGCCGCACAGTCGGAGACGATTCCTCCGCATTCGACAACACCGCGAAAAGAATTTGCCGCAGGGAAACCACCAAATGGCGCAGGTCCGCGTATCCAAGCCCCTGCGGCGAAAGTTCTTCGATGAGCTTCGCAAGCTCTCCTCGCGCCGCTTTTTCGCCTCCCGATGACAGATCCTTTTCCAATGCTGCCACGACGCCGTCGGCAATATCGCGCGTCTTCCGCTCGCCAAGCGCATCGAACACGCTGCCCGACCGAGCCACGAGGCGACCGCACAATTCTTCCGCAATGCTCCCAGCATGAAGAGCAATAAACGAATTCATGTTGCTCCGTTCTCGAGCAGATGTTCAGAAGGTCACTCGGTAAATGCACGCGGACGCGCCACGCTCCGCGCACCCAGTTGCGCCGTGCTCCACCAGCGCACGAGCCCCGAACTTGGCACAGCACCCCTCGATGATGCCGATATTCATCGCACATATCCCCGGAGTCGCCCAATGGAGCGTGGCCGTATCATCATCGTCGAATGTGCACGTGATGGCACCCGTCCTCGGCCCACGAACACTCAGCCGATATGCCGCGTCCAAGCTTTGTAGCACGTCGCGAACGTCATTGATCCCGGGCGGAAATGGCGCAGCGTCAATCATCCGCCGGCCCACCGCCACAATGACCGGACGCCCAAGCTCATCACTGATCGCCTTGTAAACCGAAGCCGCCCAGTTCATTTCGTACCAGCGGTCCGCATCGATACGGTCCACACCCGCATTGCGCAAGACTCGGTCGATCAGCGGCTTCGAATCGCCCAGCGCAAGGAGAAATGATTGCAGCGCCGCGCCATTGTATTCGCCTTCGTATCGGTCCATAAATTTCCTCACCAACAAGCCTTGTCGTATCGCCACATCGTAGACTCGACAGCAAGCCGAGTCGACGACTAACTTCCGTCCGAAACATTATTTTTCGACAAAAAGTCGACGCAATGCATCCGTGCTACGTAATGCGGTACACGGTGCATTGTCGCCTTGCAAAGAATGCTTCATCCTGATGCAAATACGTGTAGACTTGCCTCATGCGTAAAGGACTGGTCGCTCTCTTCGGACTTGCGCTCACGTCGAATGGCTGCCTGCGTGGACCACTGCGCCCTCCGGATCCCGCAACGGCTCCAGACTATGCATCCCACGCTGCGTGGGCGTGTCGCCCCGACATGAAGGGCGATGCGTGCGACATCGACTTGACGGCGGTCGAAATGCTCCCGGATGGCACGACGAAGATCGTTCCCTTCACGCCCGAAGCCGACCCCAAGATTGACTGTTTTTATGTGTATCCGACGGTCGACATGGGACTGCGCGCCGGATTACACGAAGACCTGACGGACAACGAAAAACCTTTCCAAACGGCTGGCATTCAAGCCGCTCGATTTGCCGAAGTCTGCCGGCTCTTTGCGCCTCTGTATCGACAAGTCAGAATTGGAACGTACGCAGCCGACGCGAAAACTCGCGATTTCTACCTCGACGCTGCCTACAGGGACGTCGAATCTGCCTTCGATCATTACATTTCGCACGACAACGGCGGACGTCCGTTTGTCTTGGTGTCACATTCTCAAGGCTCGCACATGGTGAGCCGCTTGATTCGCAGGCGAATTGAAACGGATCCCGCGCTCTTGTCGCGCCTCGTCGTTGCGCTGCCCATCGGCGGACACCTCGGAACGGATGCCAATGGCCGCACAGGAGGCAGCTTTCAAAAGGTCCCGGTATGCACGTCGAAAGAAGAACAAGGGTGCGTCGTGGCCTATCGATCCTATCCACCGAGCGCCACGAATTTTGGCCGCGACGAATCGCTGAAAGAGGGCAAAGTCAGCGTATGCGTTCATCCCGCGAGCATTGGCAAAGATGAAAATGCTGGTTTGTCACGTGCGTACTTTCCGACGAGAGCACGTCGCCTGGGAACGCTGCCCGAAGGCATTGCCGAAAAAGCCCCGTTCGTGCTGTATCGAGATTTTTTCGAAGCGCGTTGCGTGGCGCATGGCGACGTTCGGGTGCTCGAAGTACGCCCCCGTCAGGCCCCTGGAGATACTCGACAAAACCCCATCGACTTCGATTCGATGTTCGTTCGCAGCGCAATGGGGCTGCATATCTACGACGTGCAATTCGGCATGGGAGATCTCATCGATCTCGTGCGCATCAAAGCCGAAGCGCGACAGCGATTGCAGACGCAATGAACGCAGAATTGCAACCGGCGCTCAACCCGCACTTCGCTCTGCCAAGCTCGTGAGTATCGAAGGGAATTCTCCAAGCGGTAGGATCCGCATGGCTGCTCCGAGCCGAATGGCTTCCCGAGGCATACCAAAAACGACCGAGGTGCTTTCATCCTGCACGAGCGTCATACCTCCCGCTCGTTTCATTGCCAAGAGTCCCGCAGCGCCGTCTCGACCCATTCCCGTGAGCAAACAACCGATGCTGCGCGGCCCCAATTCGCGCGCTACCGATTCGAATAATACATCGATGGAAGGGCGACACGAATGCCGCTCCGGTTCGCGATCCAGCAGCATGCGACCTCCGGAAATGGTCAAATGCTGGTCGGGCGGAGCAAGAATGAGCCGCGGAGCTCCGGGAGCAGGAAGCAAGTCACCATGTTTGGCTTCGGAAACGGGCAATGGCAAAATCGTGCCAAGCCATTCGCATAGGGCCGCACCAAACGGTTGACCAATGTGCATGACCAGAAGGATGGGCAATGGAATTGGCGGACGTAACGCCGACAAGATTTGTGCAACCGCCGCCGGCCCCCCAGTCGATGCTCCCATGGCCACGAGAGAATATCGCCCTCCAGCGGTTGAAATGGGACCCGCTTGCAGCACAGGCTCCGAAGGAACATCGACATTCGGCTTATCCAAGAGGGCCGAAGCCTTGCGCAATCGTGCGCGAGGATGCGTAATGACCTTGACCCGCGAGGCGACCTTCACGGTTGATTTGAAATGGTTGACCCAGCCCTCCGGCAAGTTGTTGCCGCTCGGTTTCTCCACGATTTCAAGCGCTCCGGCGGCGAGCGCATCATACGTATGCAATAGTTCGCCACGATTGACCGACGCAGAAACGATCACGATCGGCGTGGGCCGATATGCCATGATGTATTCGGTGACCTCCACTCCATTGCCATTGGGAATCATCATGTCGAGCGTCACGACGTCCGGACGCAGACGCTCGCACAAACGAATGGCACTTTGACCATCGGACGCTTCCCCGACGACCACGAAATCCGGATCCGCTCGCAACGTGGTCACCAAGTGACGGCGCACCGTAGGCGAATCATCCACGACGAGCACGCGGATATTGCTCATGGTGCGCCCAGAAGCTCGGCGACTTTGTCGACGAAATATTTTTGGTCGAAATCGCCTTTGACGATATATGCCGATGCCCCGGCGTCGAGACCACGTTGCCGATCGTCAGCGGTCGCGAGCGACGTCACCATGATGACCGGAATGCTCGCAAAGTGGGGATCGGCGCGTGTGATGCGCGTGAATTCATAACCATTCATCCCGGGCATCTCGACGTCGACGATGAACAAGCCATATTTTTTCGCTAGCGCACGGCGTAATGCATCTTCAGCCGACGCACTCAAATCCACGACGTAACCTGCGGCTTCCAGGATGCTTTGTTCCAGCATCCGTGTCGTCAATGAATCATCGATGACCAAGATGGGCAAGCGCGCATGCGAAGCGGCCGCTGGTCGGGCTTCGGTGCGGATGACTTCGGGTTGAATGGCATGAAGTCCCATCGGCTCGAGAACCAAGACGGGGTCACCTTTGCTATCGAATGCCGCGCCGGCAATCGAGGGCGGAGCATCAATTCCGGCTGGCAATGGTTTTACCACGATATCCAGCGTTTCCAAAAGCGCATCGGCACCCAGTGCAAAAACCTTCGATCCTGCTTGCACCACGATGACGATCCACGTCACGCGACGTTCGGGTGTGGGCGACGAACCGATCACCGACCGAAGCTCGACAAATGGAATCGCCCCGTCCTCGTACAGTATGGATTCTCCTTCGGAGTTGCGCACGAGCTCGGCGTGTTGCAATCGCAGCGTATGGCGCACGGCATCGAGTGGAATGAGCACCGTATCTCGTCCCACGCTGACGGAAAGCACCTTCATGGCCGAAAGCGACATGGGCACGTCGATCGTGATGGTCGTGCCGCGACCCAATTCCGATTCAATGCTGGCCTGGCCACGAAGTCGATTGGCGACGGCCCGGACGACATCGAGACCGACGCCACGCCCAGATATCTCAGTCACCCGATCTGCCGTGCTCACGCCCGTTTCGAAAAGAAATGCAAACAATTCGTCGGAGGTCAATGTGGCAACCTTTTCACGAGCAACGCGCCCGCTTGCGAAAATCGTAGCGCGCACCTTTTCGGGGTCGATTCCGCGACCATCGTCGCGACAACGAAATTCGACACGTCGGCCGTGACGCACGACGTTCAAGGAAATGGTCCCGACCGCGGGTTTCTTGACGAATTCGCGTTCCCCAGGTGACTCGAGACCGTGATCGACGGCATTACGAATGATGTGCAAAAGAGCATCGCGGACCGAAAGTAGGATATGACCTTCGAGGCTGACGTCCCCTCCCGACACTTCGAACTGCACAGCTTTGCCCAAAAGCCCAGCTGCATCACGCATGGTCAGCTCGAGCGTGCCGAAAATGGATCGGACCGGCAAAAGACGCAGCGTGCTCGCTCGCTCCCGCACCGTCTCGAGCTCCTGCTCGAGTCGCGACAGACTCGGCGCCATCGTTTGTCCCGCTTGAACGACAGCGGTGGTCAATGCGTCGACCATCGAGCGAAATCGACCCCATAGAAGGGCATGATCGCCCACTTTGCCGGAATGAAGCGATGCCTGCAATGAAGTGAGCGTCTGCGCGGCGTCATGCAATGAATCCTCGACCGCGCGCAAGGGCCCCAATTGAATGGCGGCTTCCGACAATCCTTCGAGCAGTCGATCCATTTCGGCAATATTGACGCGAACGGTATCGAATAGCTCTCCGTCGGTCGTGACCTGCTGTGTCTTCGCCCGCCCCTCGGCCGCGCGTCCTGCCTGCAATTCTTCATCGAGACGATCGAGAGCTTCGCGCATACGTGCAACGATTCGCAACAAATCGCTGAAATATTCACTCTCGGCTTGCTCTTGGCCATTGCGCAAAGGCAAGAGCGCCTCTTCGAGCGTGTGCGCCATGTCGCCAATGCCAAATTGCTGGACGACACGAGCCGTGCCCTTCAAATTGTGGGCGAGGCGCAGGCATGTCGCCAGCGCATGCGGGTCCCCCGGCGCCTTTTCGAGGGCCAGCAATTCTCGCGTCAACGACGCAATGGTCTCTCGCCCCTCGACGCGGAATGCGCTTAGAAGATCCGCCATGAACACCACCCAATTCGTGAATCGTTTCCGCTCGTCACGACGATTCCTCGCTGAGCGACAACTGCGCGCCACCCGTCGCCAATGCCACCAGCGCGGGCATTTCGAGTAGCTCGCGCACCGTCCCATCGCGTACGAACACGGCGCGCATGTGAGCTTTCACGTCGCCTGGTCGCTCGACGGCCCGAAGTTCTTCCGGTTTTATCGTCAAGCACGCGTCTATCGTATCGAACACGAACGCTAGCGCATCCCGCCCAGGCGTGAGAACCAGCCACCGACATGCCGTCGATGCGCCCATTGCATCGCCGAGCAACATGCCAAGATGATATGCTGCGTGCAGTTGTCCACGAATGCCGATGATACCGAGACAACCTGGTTTCAATCGAGGCAATGGCACGATTTTCGGACAACGAAGAATGCCAGCGACCTCGGACAACCGCACCCCGCATTGAATCGCGCCAACACGAACGGCCAGAACCAGTTCTCCCGATTCTTCAATGACGGTTGCTGGATCGGCAAACGATTGATCGAAGGCTCGTCGAAGCACTTCAGCCTGGGCCCTAAAACCTCCGTGCTCATCGAATAACTCGGTCACATTGGCCATGATCGTTCCCCGTATTCGTCAAGCCGCCTGGCGTTCGATGAGCTGCACGAGCTCGGTCGACAAACCCGACAAGTCGCTGGCCGTTTTTTGCACCTGCGAGGAGCTCGCTTCGGTTTCCCGCGCGGTTTGCGTCACGTCGACCATCGCGCCGCTGACCTGCTCCATGGCGCTCGATTGCTGTTTCGTCGACAATTCGATTTCGCGTGCGGCTTGCATCGTCATGGAGACATGATCCACGATACGCTGAAAACTTTCCGTCACGTCGACGAAACGTCGCGCCCCACTTTCGACGGCTTTGGCCCCGTCTTCCGTCGCCATGACCGTCGTATTGGCGGAGCTGCGGATTTCTTCGATGAGGCGCCGAATGTCTTTCGTCGCGGTGGCTACGCGGTCCGCGAGTTTACGAATTTCCCCCGCGACGACGCCGAATCGTTTGCCATTGTCCCCCGCACCAATGGCCTCGATCGTCGCATTGAGCGCCAAGATATTCGTCTGTTCGGCCAGTTCGGTGATGATTTCCAAAATCCCACCGATGTCTTGCGATTTCTTCCCGAGCGACAACATATGGCCCACGATTTGATCGACCTGTCGGCGTACCAGATCAATCGCTTCTTGTGCACTTTGGACCGTTTGATCGCCGACTTTGGCCGCATCGTTCATTTCACTGGCCACCTGCGTCACCCGCTGCGCATTTTCCGCAATCTGCCGCGAAGTCGATACCAGTTCCCGCACCGTCGTGGATACTTCGGTGGTCGCCGCTGCTTGCTCCTTCGCCCCTTTCAATTGTTGATTCGACGCCGCTTCGAGCTCGGCCGATGCACTGCGCAAGCTTTGCACGGCGGCTCCAATGCTCCGTCCAATTCCCCGCACGATGAAAAACGCCACGGCAGCCACCAAAACGATGGCCATGATCGTACCGCCAATCAGAATTCGAATGAGCTGCGCAGATGCCGTTTCATTGTCCACCGCGCGCTGATGCAAAATTTCTTTTTCCTCCTCGACCATCTCTGCAACGATTTTGTTGATCTCATCCGTTAATTTTTTCCCCTTGCCGGTAAGAAGGAGCTGCGCCGATGCCTCGAGCCCGTCGCTTCTCCGCACTTTTACATTCTCCTCGGCAAACGCTACACGGTCGTTCGCGGCCGGTTGCAATGCGTCGAGTCTACGCTGTTGACGTGCGTTGTCGTTCGTCAAGTCGCGAAGATGATCATATTTTTTCTTCCAGCCCGCGATTCCATTCGTGTAGGGCTCCAAAAATTCATCCTTGCCCGTAATGATGAATCCTCGCTGTCCCCGCTCGATGTCTTGCAGGTCCGAAAGCATCGCCGAAATCGTACTCAACACGTCGTTGGAGCGCGTGACCATGTAGCTCGATTGCATCAGCCGCTGCGTGCTTTCATAAGCAACCCCGCCGAGCGCCATCAAGATGACGACGGGTATCAAGAATCCCAACGCTATTTGCTGCCCAATGGTCCACGACTTCGTCATCGCCTACTCCCTGTTTGTCGCGACACATTCGCATCGCGCGAAACACCAACATCAAACTTTGCGCGCCATCATTCGCCCGCGGCATAACCCGAGCAATGCATTTCGAGAAAAACCACCACCGAACAAGGCAATTCTTTCGGGATCCTCGTGTTCCAAGCGACGCTCGGCCTCCTCGAGCGCGCTTTGCCCGCCATCGGCATCCCCCGTACGGTGCAGCAAAAGGCCCAGCCGCAAATGCGCAATGCCGAAACGCGGGTCGATGCGCGCGGCTTCCCGATAATGCCGCTCCGCCGAATCGAATGCCCGCTGATGCTCACGACACGCACCCAGCAAGCAATGCGCTTCCGGCTGACAATGCCCCGCCGCTAGCAGAGCGTGACAAACACTTTCAATTTCCTCGAATGACCCGCGCGCCATTGCGACCACTGCGCCATACAGCCTGATCCGAGGATCCGCGGGCATTTCGCCGAGCGCCACGAAAGCTTCGTCGAAACGTTCCATTTCGATGAGGGACAAGATGCGATGGCGCTCCATGACGAGGTGTCGCTCGCCCTCCCGCGCATGAAGACGCGGCAGTCCCGTGTCCCGACGCGAAGTCGAAGACGGCCTGCCGTGCGCCGTCGATTCGCTCACCACCGTCCTTTCGTTGATTGCGGTCATGCCCGTAGGCGTGTTGCGTCGCGCCGGTTGATCGTTCCGCTGAAGGGGTAAATCTGGCGGCGGACGACGTTCGACGCTTCGATCGGCGTTTTGGCGGCGATAATAAAAAACATTGCCGGCATGCACGAGGTCGAAATCGTGGGGAATGCCCCGCAACGTTTCGCTGTGCCCCAAAAACAAGTGTCCGCCGGGCGTGAGGACATGCGAAAAACGAGCGATGAGATCGGCCCATGCGCGCGGCGACAAATAAATCCCAACATTTCGACAAAAAATCACATCGAATGCACCCGGTGCCCAAAAGTCGTTATCGACCTCGAATAAATTGCGCTCTTCGAAGTGCACACGGCCTCGAAAACGTTTGTCGAGCTCGTACATATCGCCGCGCCGGTGGAAACAAGCTTCGCGTACATTCGGCGGCGTCGCCCGCAGCGACCACGCCGAATACGTCGCACTTCGTGCTTTGCGAATCGCCGCCGCACTGACGTCCACACCCACGATCGAAACCCGACTCGATATCGCTTCCCCGAGCGCATCGATAGCAATCGCCAGCGAATATGCCTCTTCCCCCGATGCACAACCGGCCGACAAGATGCGAATCGATTCCAAATTGATATTCTTCGACGAACCATCCAGGAGCAAATGACGAACCAGGTATTCGATTTGTGCAGGCTCCCGGAAAAAGTACGTCTCGCCAATCACGAGACTCTCGGCGAGTTGACGCAATCGATTCATTCGCGAATCGACGGCGTTGGGGAGCTGCCCATGCCTATTCCACGACGACGACAATCGCTGCCGCAAGTCGACCGTCGGCGCAAAACCATATTGTGCTTCGAGCAACGCTTCCAACCAGCCGAGGTCGGGCTGCGTCGTCATTGCTCGCCAGCACCGAGCGCCGTCATGGCATGCCACGTGTCCTCGGACAAAAGCCGCCCCGCCTCGAGCATCACCAATACGGAACGATCGAGCACCCCAATACGAGCTACGTCACGCGGAAGAGCCTCGGACAATAGCCCTGGGGTCGCATCCAGACGATGCATATCGATGATATCCGTTCCCAATACCTCTTCGACGGCGAGAACCGCCCGGCGCTCGCCTACCCGCACCAATACGAAACGCTTCGGCGGCAATAACTCGCTCGACCCCAGCAGCATGTCCATCGCCAATACCGGCGTGACTTCCCCACGAACGATCGACATGCCCATAATGAATCGAGGCGCCCCAACGACAGCCTGAATCGGCAATGGACGCATCACCTCGATCACGAATTGCGCCGGCAATGCACATACCCACGTACGAACGCGCACCATCAAGACAGCCAAACTTTTCCGCTCTTCCGGGTCGTTCTTCATGTTCGGTTGTAATTGTAATTTATAAAACGCTCAAACATTTGTTGCATACGCATGGACGAATGGGTTTCCAGGTAACATCACAACTCGTCAGAGTGCACACAAACAAGAGCATGGGCTGTATGCATTGCTACACCGATCGCCGCGCCCGAGCGGCGGTTTGGAAGAACAAACAGGTGCGTCATCATCTCGTCTTGCTGCCCGAGCGCATCGCGATGGACGTGAGCGCCTCGATGCGCGGCATGAGCTCGTCCGGCGAGAAAAACATCCGCAGTGCCTCGCGCAACGCGGGAAGAGTTCGGGCCAAGTCGGCGCAGTCCATCCTTTGCGGATCGATGCTCATGCGACCAAGCGCCTTCGCCAGCGTGTCGCGAGCAAGCTGCGTATTGAGACCCATGGCGGACGCAGCTTCGACGAAGAGCGGATTGAGCTCCTTCGGCTGTGAGCGAGTCGCTCCCGTGGAGTAGGGCATTGGACTTGGCAAAGGAGCGTATGGGCTCGGCGGTGCACGGCGCGTCGAGTCTTGCGGCGATGATCTACGCGCGTTCGACGAACCGATGTTGCTCACTGCATCCGGTGGAGCCGGTGATGTTCGTCCTCCGCGAAGCACCCTGCGAACTCGTGAACGAATGACGTCGCGCGTGTCCGTTTTGTGCACGAACGCATCGGCACCGGCATCGCGCGCCGCACGCTCGACCGTGAGATCGTCGGTTCCTGTGAGCATGATGATCGGCGTCGATTCACACGCAGGAGCTTGTCGAATCCGCCGCAACGTCTCGAGGCCATCGATGTCGGGCATGTGCCGGTCGATCACGACGCAGTCGATCGTTTGAACAGCAAGTATTTCGAGCGCCGCCGTTCCCGAGTGCGCAAGCACGACGTCATGACCGTCTTCGCGAAGCAATTTTGCGAGGTACTGAAGGAAGGTGGGACTGTCATCGACGACGAGAATCCTGCGGCAAGCGATGACGGGCATCTCGAGCTGTTCATGGCCGCGACGCGCTCGGCAAAGATCACGAACACGACCGATGAAGTACGCGATGTTGTAGGGTTTGCCCACGTATTCATCGGCGCCCATGCTCAAGCCGCGCACGCGATCTCGAATCTCCGCTTCCGCCGACAGCATGATGACCGGCGTGTCGGCATGTGGCGTAGCGTCACGCACTCGTCGCAGGAGCTCCACGCCATCGCCGTCGGGGAGCATCACGTCCAGGACGATCGCGGAATAGGACTGCTTGTCGAGCAACTCTTCTGCGGCTCGCTTGGTTTCGCAGACGGTCACGTCAAACCCCGCTGCAGTGAGCGATCCACGAAGGTCCATTCGGACAATCATACTATCGTCGACCACGAGGATATGCGGCTTCATTGGCTAATCTCACCTGTCAAACGCGTCGAAAAATATCGTTCCGTAACGCGATGTGACCGCGGCATTTTCGCAGCAATCGCCGAAATCTCGGTGGTTTTCCACCTACCTGCGCACGGCAACTCGTCATCGAATTGCATGCACCAGCAAGATTGCTGCATGCCCCTCCACTACCACAGATTGATCTGCCTTGTCGCCTTCCGGATGGTGATTGAAAAAAAACTCATCAGTCAATGAACTGACGACGTTTGTCTTCGTACACTCGTCCTTGGGAATGAGCGTCAACGCCTTGACGAATGGGGCGTCGCTTATGGCCTGGCCCCTACGACTGGTGGATTTTCCGCATCGAGGCCGCGCTCTGGATGAAAGAACTGTCTCGAATCTCGCAATGTCGTCGCCTACGGTTCGAGATACGCTCGGCAAAAGGAGCGTACACTGGAAGGCCGTCGCGTCAATTCAATGTTATTCGATGCTCATTCCGATGCGACGAAGCGTTCGACCATGCCAAACCGCTCCAGCGGATCGCTTCCCCGCACGAGATCCGCAATGATTCCGGGTACTTCGTCCGGTATTTCGCCGGCAAAAAGCCCGCGATCACAGCCCGTCCGCGCACGCCAGCGATCGCCCGCGAGCGCATGCACGAGCACGCCTGCGCACGCCGCTTCCTCGGCAGGCAAACCACACGCAAACGCCGCAGTGATGCCCGTGAGCACGTCGCCGGATCCCGCCGTCGCCAATGCAGGATTACCCGCCATGCAAATGAAGAGCCGCCCGTCCGGCGTCGCAATGATCGTCCGTGCACCCTTCAGAACCACGGTCGCTTTCGTCAGCGCCACCGCTTCACGTACCGCGCCAAACCTGTCTTGCTCAATGGCTGCCGCACTTCTTCCAAGCAGTCGCCCAAGCTCGCCCGGATGCGGCGTCAACACCAAATTCCCCCGCGCTTTTGCCAATACCTCCGGGCGCCCCACGAAATGCGTAATCGCATCCGCGTCGACCACTTTGAACCCGTCCCAACCAAGAACGACGTGATCCACCGCGGCGCGTGCATCCGGCCCCAATCCAAAACCCGGACCAATCGCCACGGTACGCCGCCCCGCGAGTGCCGCGTCCAGCGACTTCACGATGTCCTGCGGATCGATCCGCGCCGTCATCACCTCCACGACGCGAGATTCGAGCGATTTCGCGGCATCGGGCCACGTGCAAATGGTGACGAGCCCCGCGCCTGCGCGCATGGCAGCGCGCGCCGTCAGCAGCGACGCTCCAAGTTTCCCCGGAGAGCCCGCAATCACCAAAACATCACCCGCTTTGTGCTTGTGCAAATTCGCTTCGCGCGGCCCAAAGTAGGAACCCACGGTTTCACGCCGCAACACTTCGGCCACATGACCCACGTGTGCCAAAATGGGCGGATCCGGAACGCCCAAATCGACGACGTGGACATTTCCCGCAAGACGCGCGCCTTCGGGCGTGAGCATTCCAATTTTCAAATGCGCAAATGTAACGGTATCGTCAGCTCGAACGACCACACCAAGCGGCGCTCCGCTGTCCGCGTCGAGCCCCGATGGAATGTCGAGCGCCACGCGTCGCGCCGGGGATTCGTTGAGCACGGCAATGACATCGGCCAAGTGACCCGTAATGGGCCGGTCGAGTCCCGTGCCAAAAATCGCATCGATGACGAAATCAGCACGGCTCAGCGCCGCGTGTAATGGATCCAAGCTCGAATCCGGAGGTAATTCGAAAAAGCGCCCGCCAAGGTCGATGTATGCATCGTGATTGATGCGCGCATCACCCATTACTTTTTCACTTTTTCCCGCAAGATACACTTCGACTTCGGCACCTCGCGCAAGCAAATGGCGCGCTACGACAAACCCGTCCCCACCATTATTTCCCGTACCACACACCACGACGACGCGCGCTTCGAGCGGATACGTAGCCGGTTGCCCCGGGCTGCGTACGTGACGAACCGGGAACGACCGAGCTCGCGCCGAAACGGCTTCCGGTGTCCCTCGCTTCGCGGGACGACACGAGTGCTCCTGAATCATCGCAGAAAGCACGTCCGCCGCGCCGCGTCCCGCATTCTCCATCAGCACGACGCCAGGAACGTGACAAGCCTCGATCGCATATTTATCGAACGCGCGCATTTGCGCACGCGTAAGGACGGGAATCATAATGAATTCTCCGGGTCAGGAAGCCCTTCGGCTGCGAAGGATGGCGTCACGCAAGTCCCGAACGGCACGGTCGAGACCCAAAAAGACGGCATCGGCAATCACCGAATGCCCAATGTTCACTTCGACGATTTCAGGGATCGCCACGACCGGTCCGACGTTATGCCGCGTCAAACCATGCCCCGCGGCAACCTCGAGTCCCAATGCATGCCCGCGAGCCGCCGCGCGCTGTAGACGCCCGAGCTCTTCAATGGACCGCGCACCCGACGCATGACAATATTCGCCCGTGTGCAGCTCGATTTGCGCAACCCCCAATGCCTTCGACGCTTCGACCACGGCTTCGTCGGCATTGATGAACAAACTCAGCTTGATGCCTTTTTCTCGAGCCATGGCCGCCACGGCTTCAATGGCGCCACGTTGCCCCAGGACATCGAGTCCCCCTTCGGTCGTCCGTTCTTGCCGACGTTCGGGCACGAGCGTAATGACGTCGGGACAAACCCGTTCGGCAATGCGCAACATTTCGTCCGTCGCGCCCATTTCCAAATTCAGTAGTGTCTGAATGGACGCACGCAAGCGCACGACGTCGTCGTCATTGATGTGCCGACGATCTTCGCGCAAATGAGCCGTAATGCCATCGGCTCCGGCAGCTTCGCAAAGCGATGCTGCAAAAACGGGATCGGGATACCGCGTGCCGCGTGCATTGCGCACCGTCGCCACGTGGTCGATGTTGATGTGGAGCCGAACGGACATGGTCATCGATTTTTCTACGGCAAGCTCAGCCTCGTCCATCCCGAAGCGCCGGAACGGACGAGGCCGAGTCGTGGACTTCGTCAGCTCTGCGTTCCCACGGCAGCGGAGCTTGCCTGCGTGAGAAGATCCTGAATGTTGCGAACGAGTTTGGCGGGGTCGAGCACCACACCTTCGGCCAAAAGCGCCTGTTCGTAGAGCATTTCGGCCATGAGTCCAACCCTCGCCGATTCGGCTTCGCGTTCGGCGAGCGTATTGATGTTCTTGACGATGGGGCTATCCGGATTCAATTCGAGAATGCGTTTCGCATTCGGCGCATCCTCGCCCATGATGCGCATGATGCGCTCCATGTTCACGCCCATGTCTCCTTCGGCCGCGACGAGACAACTTGCGCTGTTCGTCAGACGCCTCGAAGCACGCACGTCTTTGACCCGATCACCGAGCGTCTTTTTGACGGCAGAGACCGCAGCCTTGATTTCTTCCGCCGCTTTTTCGGTGTCTTTCTTTTCTTCGTCACCGAGGTCGATGTCGCCGTGGGCAATGCTGCGCAGCTTGCGCTTTTCGTATTCGTGAGTGGACTGGACGAACCATTCGTCGACCGGATCGGTCAAGAAGATCACGTCGAATCCGCGCTTCTTGAAGGCTTCGACGTGCGGGCTTTGCTCGAGCGATTTCCGCGAAGGACCGGTGATGTAATAAATTTCTTTTTGCGCCTCGGGCATCGCTGCGACGTATTGCGCAAGGGAAATCAATTCACCGTCGGGGGTATTCATGGAATCGAACCGGCAAAGCTCGGCGATCGCGTCGCGATTTTTCCAATCGATCGAGACGCCTTCTTTGATGACTTTGCCGTATTCGCGCCAAATCGTCTTGTACTTGTCCGCGTCGGATTCGGCGATCTCTTTGAGCGCCTTCAGCACTTGCTTGGTCACCTGCTGTTCGATTTGCTTGACGGCTTTGTCTTCCTGAAGCATTTCGCGCGAAACGTTCAGCGACAAATCTTCGGAATCCACGACACCTCGGAGGAATCGCAGATAAATCGGGACGACCTTGTCGCAATCTTCGACGATGAGCACGCGCTTGGCATAGAGCCGAACGCCATGACGATTGCGCTGGAAAAGGTCCGGCGGCGCTTTTTCCGGCATGTAAAGCAATGCTTGGAACTGCACCGGCGCGTCGATCGACAAGTGCAAATGCCAGAGGGGTTTTTCCCCTTCGTAGCCGCCCGTCACGTGCCGGTAAAACTCGGCGTGTTGTTCTTCGGTGACTTGCGACTTCGGCAGCGTCCAAAGAGCGGCCTTGCGGTTGGCGAGCTCCTCGTTGACGAGAATCGGAAAGTGGACGAAATCCGAGTACTTGCGGATGATTTCTTTCACGCGCCACGCCTTCGTGTAGTCGCGTGCGTCGTCCTTCAGGTGCAGCGTGATCTTCGTCCCCGGGTGCGGTTTGTCGCCGGGGAGCACGGTAAACGTGCCGCTGCCCGTCGAACGCCACAGAACCGGTTCGGCTCCGTGCTGCATCGAGCGAGTTTCGACGTCGACGCGCGAGGCCACCATGAACGCGGCGTAAAAACCAACGCCGAACTGCCCAATCAGCTCGACGCGATCGCCCTTGTCACGCGAAGCCTTGAGCGCATCAGCGTGAGCCTTCAAAAATTCGAGCGATCCGCTCTTGGCGATGGTGCCGAGGTTCTGAACGACCTCGTCGCGCGTCATGCCGATGCCGTTGTCTTCGATGGTGAGCGTGCGCGCCTCGTCGTCGAGCTTGATGACGATCGTTGGTTCTCCAACTTGTTCCGACGCGTCCTTGTGCGTGAGCTGAAAGAACCGCGCCTTGTCGAGCGCATCGGACGCGTTCGAGATGAGCTCGCGAAGGAAGACTTCTTGGTTCGCGTAGAGCGAGTTGATGACGAGGGACAGAACCTGCTGGACTTCCGCCTGAAACGGCAGCTCTACCGCAGGGGAAGAGGCAGTCGGTTGAGCAGCAGACGGCTCGACCGGGTCGGTTGTCGGTGTGGGTTCTTGGGTCATGGTGATGGTCCTTTGAAGGTAGGGCGCTCGTCGGGCCCGTACCTGGTTCAGTCGAGGCGCCGACGAAATGGATCCGGAACGGCAAATTCGCAATACCCCCCTGTACACATTTTGCAGAGTGTGAAGAAACCCTGACGATACGAGCCGAAGCGGCCCAAACCAGCTATGCTCGCGGCCGTGTTTCCCAACGAACGCCCTCGAAGGTTGCGCCGGTCGCCGGCGATGCGAGCTTTGGTCCGAGAAACGACGCTTTCGCCGTCGGATCTCATCTTACCGCTGTTCTTCCACGAGCTGCTCGACGCGCCACGGCCCGTAGGAACGATGCCTGGCGTGTACCAGCTCCCGACATCGGCGGCGGCCGAACAGGCGCGCCTTGCCCGGTCCCTGGGCCTTGGCGGGGTGCTTTTGTTCGGGCTTCCGAAGACCAAGGATGCGTCGGGCTCGAGCGCGTACGATCCGAACGGTCCGGTGCCGCGAGCGGTTTCGGCGATGAAGGATGTGGCGCCGGAGCTTTTGGTCATCACGGACGTGTGCGTGGACGAATACACGGAACACGGGCACTGCGGGATCCTTGCGCCGGGCCCTCGAGGTGAGATGGAGGTCGACAACGACGCGACGCTGGATGTGCTGGCGAAAGCGGCGCTCGTGCATGCGCGCGCGGGCGCGGACGTGGTGGCTCCGAGCGACATGATGGACGGACGCGTGGGTGCGATTCGCCGCGCGCTGGATGGTGAAGGTTTGTCCGGAACATCCATCCTGTCGTACGCGGTCAAATACGCGTCGAGCTTTTACGGGCCGTTCCGAGAAGCTGCGGACTGTGCGCCGAAGTTCGGTGATCGAGCGGGTTATCAGATGGATCCGTCGAACAGCCGCGAGGCTTTGCGCGAAGCGCGTCTCGATGAAGAAGAAGGCGCAGACATGTTGATGGTGAAGCCTGCGCTGCCGTACTTGGACGTGGTTGCGCGAGTGCGGGCTGCGTCGACGTTGCCGCTCGGGGCGTACAACGTGAGTGGAGAATACGCGATGATCAAGGCTGCATCGGCGGCGGGGATGATCGACGAAAGGCGGGCGGTGATCGAGCTGCTCACGTCGATCAGGCGCGCGGGCGCGGATTTCGTGTTGACGTACCACGCGGTGGATGCAGCACGATGGCTCGGTTGACGTCACATTGTTTGTGGTCAAACGTGTTTGTCTTGGCGTGTTGCCTGGTTGTTTCGGGTTGCAACGCCATCAACGCCCTTGGGCCGAATTGCGACCGTTCGGCGACGACGAATCCGCCCGTGAAGTACATCGAAGGGACGACGGAAGACGGGGTGTACATGAGCTCGCCGTGGGCGGGCGAGCTGCTTTGGTTTCCGGGCGGGATGCGGTACGAGATCGTGCACGGCCTTGGGGAAGTGCCGCGTTTCGTGGATTTGTGGCTGTCGTTCAATCAGTGCGGGACGAAGGCGGGCACGGTGGCGCTAGCGGCGGGCAATCAGGCGGAGGTGCGCACGATTGACCAGGACAAACTGGTAATCGTGAATGGGAGCTGTGTGGACTATTGGCTGCTCGTGGTGGCGGGCACAGGAGCGAGCGGGGCGGCTCCGCCGGAGATGGGAGCGAGCGTGAGTGATGGAGCGTGCGCCGACGAGTGAGGTGGGATTCAGCTTGGTTCGGTGAAGACGTCGGCGAGTGAGGAACGGATTGCCAAGACAATCACCCCGCGGCGGAATCGCGTCTTGCGCTTGCGGCTTCGAGGCGCGCGGGTTCTTTGCGATCCGATAACAATCCAATCGCGCCGAGCAGCCCCCCGGTCCCGGTCACGATGGCCGGAAGTGGCGTTGGTATTGCGGTCAAAATGCCGACAATCAATCCTTTTCCAATGGCGACGCCCCATTCGTCTTTGTACGCGTAACGCTGCAAAAGAATACACGGGATCGTCAATATGACCGCCACGAGGACGGATACCGTCGCGGCGGTCGCGAGATCCGAGGCGGTCAGCATCAGGTCGACGACAACCATCGCAAACGCGACCAAGGGGTGGAGACCGAGCTGCCGGAGAACGCGCATGCGCGAAATTATTGCTGACCTTGCGAAGAGCGTCAAGGGACGGATCTTGACAGCAGGCTGGAATTTCGCGTAGAGCGCGGACATGATGAAACGCCCTCGATTTCGGTCAGTCCGAAAACTGGTACCCGGAGCTGCCGGCTTGCTGATGTTCGTGTCGCAGATGCCCGATGCTCATGCGGTAAATCTATTTTCCAATGCTGACATGGAGAACTGCCCGGCCATGCCGCACAATACGCCGCCTGCCGGCTGGGGCAATTCGTCCACGTCTCTTGGAGCCGATTGCAATTTCTGGGCAACCGGAACCGATCCTGGTCTGCACCTGGGGATGCGTTCGCCACGTCTGCAATGGACCCATTTCGAGGGCATGACGCAAAGCGTACCTACTACGCCCGGACAAACGTACTGGGTCAGTTTTTACGTGGCGGGCAATGGTGGGTTTGCGGAAATTCGATATGACGCGTACAACGGAGCGATCATTGCATCGGTGCCGATTTTGCCCAACACGGGTTACTCGCTCGTCACGGGAAGTTTCGTTGCATCGGCCGCGACGACCACCATTTACATTGGCGCAAACCTGACGACCAATGCGACGGGAGACGCGCGCATCGACGAGGCTTGCATGTCGACGATCGCCGCGGATTGTGGCGCCATAGGTCCCGCATGTGGAGACGGCAATGTGGATGCGGGCGAAGTTTGCGACGACGGAAATACCGCGAGCGGCGACGGATGCAATGCTACCTGTTCGTCCGACGAAACCTGCGGGAACGCCATCGTCGACACGGGCGAAGTTTGCGACGACGGGAATACCTCGAGCGGCGATGGATGCAATGCTACCTGTTCGTCCGACGAAACTTGCGGCAATGCCATCGTCGACATGGGCGAAGTCTGCGACGACGGAAATACCTCGAGCGGCGATGGATGCAATGCTACCTGTTCGTCCGACGAAACTTGCGGCAATGCTGTCGTCGATATGGGCGAGGTTTGCGACGACGGAAATACCTCGAGCGGCGATGGATGCAACGCCACCTGTTCGTCTGACGAAACCTGCGGCAACGCTATCGTCGATATGGGCGAGGTTTGCGACGACGGAAACATCGTCAATGGGGATGGTTGCAGCTCGACCTGTTCATCGAATGAAACTTGCGGCAATGGTGTGGTCGACGATGGTGAACGATGCGACGACGGCAATAACGTCGGCGGCGATGGATGCAGCGCCGAATGCGCATCCGATGAAACCTGCGGCAATGGAACGCTCGATACCATCACAGGAGAAGCGTGCGACGACGGCAATAACGTCGACGGCGATGGTTGTCAGGGCAACTGCAAGCTTCCGGCTTGCGGAGACAACATCAAAGACTCCGCAGAAATTTGCGATGATGGCAATACGATGAGCGGCGACGGATGCAATGCAACGTGTTCGTCCGACGAAAGCTGTGGCAATGGGATCCTCGATACCGCCGCCGGTGAAGCTTGCGACGACGCCAATACGCAAGATGGTGACGGATGCCAGGCCAATTGTGCACTCCCGTCTTGTGGTGATGGCATCAAAGACACGGCCGAAGTATGCGACGACGGCAATACGGCGAGCGGCGATGGCTGCAATGCAACGTGCATCTCGGACGAATCCTGCGGCAATGGCATTCTCGATTCAGCCGCGGGGGAAACGTGTGACGATGCCAATACGATGGACGGCGATGGTTGCGACTCCAGGTGCACTTTTACCGAAGAACCACCAGGCAATCCAAGCGACCCCATCGAGCAAGGAAGTTGCGCGTGCGTTGCGGCAGGTTCCGGCCTGGATTCATCCAATGGATTCGCTTGGGCCATGACGATGCTCGGTCTCGCTGGCTTGGCGAGGAAACGTCGAGTTGCGCGGCGATAATGCATTGTAACTCGGCTCCGGTGTGTCAATCGTCGCTGACATTCGGCGCCGGAGCCGTGGATTTTGCGAATCTCCCATCGTCGTGCTAGTAGTCGCCCACCGAATTCTGTGGTAGGAGCCTGCGCATGAGCTTTACACGCAAAGTCAAGGCCGGTACATGCACCAGCCGAGTCGCCGTCAGCTACCGTGCAGAGTTTGTCAGTGAAGAGCGGATCCGGCTGAATCTCGATACCACCGCGGATACGGCCCTATGTCAGCTACGCATCTACGACCGTACGGGCAAGGTCATCGCCGAGCGAGTCATTCGGTCCATCCCCGCGTCGCTCGAATTCACGGCGAAGGCAACAGGCCGTTACGAAATGGAACTATCGACCGTGGGCACCGGTACGAACCAGGTGAATCGAGCGTTCACGTGGAGCGATTGGGACCGAGATTTCAGCGGCGGCGCCGATAACGCGCGAATGTTGCCCGATGGGATCATCGCCATCGCATTTCTCACCGTGACCTGAGCCTCTTCACGTTTTGGCCAGCAGCGACGACAAGGCGAGAGCGGCATCGCCAGCAGTCGGCCACCGGGCATCGGCGTCGTGGGCCGTGCATTTGGAGAACCAATCATCGAAGCCTGGGGGCAAATGCCGAGCATATTCGCCGGCGCGCTCGGAGGCCAGCTCGCGGGGCTGCAATGCGGCCTTTTGCAGGTAATCGGCTGGCACGTCACCCCAATAAAGATCAATGTGGCGGCCCGTGAGAAGCTCGAACGCAATCATTCCGAGCCCCCATACATCGCTCGTGGGTCCGACTCCCCTGGCAATGGTGAAGCCCATTTTTGCGGCGAGCGTGCGCAATCTGCCCCCGAATTGTTCGGGCGCACTGTAGCTGGGTGTGCCGATGCTCGTGGCTGTCTGGCTGCGGGCGTCTTCCATGAATCGAGCAATGCCAAAGTCGAGGAGCTTGAGGCGTGAACGCCCCCTGTGATCCTGATAGACCATGACGTTCGCAGGATTGACGTCGCGATGGATGACGCCCGATGCGTGGGCCGCGTCGAGCCCGTCGGCGAGCTGGTTGATCAATGAATCCACTTCGGGCCAAGCCATTGCACCGCGATCATCGATTCGCGCGCGCAGCGATTCGCCAGGGCATAGCTCCAGCGCCAAAAATGGTACGCCGAGGGATTCCACGACCCCCGCTTCGTACACCGTGACGATGTTGGGATGTGCAGGGATTCGTCCCGCCGTACGCGCTTCCATGACGAAATGCCTGACGGCCTCCTCGTCCACCAGCATGCGTGGCCGGATGATTTTCAACGCGACCTGACGCCGGATCCTCGCCTGCGTCGCGCGGTAGACGTAGGCCATGCCTCCACTACCAATGAGCTCGTCGATTCGGTAGGTGTCGGCAACGACCTCGCCAGGCTTCAGCACACCGGTGGACTCGTCTGTCATGGCGGCGAGGTTATCACGACATCGAGGAGGGAAGCTATGCAACCTCGAGCTTGATTGGTTGCTTCATGTCAAATGATGCGAGCCGAACCGATCACGGCAGCGTCACTCGCTCGGTTCGCACCTGCGTGACCACCGTTCCTGCAGACGTCAGCACAGGCCGCCCGACCTCGATGTCGACATGCTCGTGCGACAATCCCGCCCGCTTTAACATCGAAACCAATTCGTCAGGCGAAGCCAAAAGGCCAAGCGTCGATGCCCGTTCACGATATCGACGAAATGCATCCTGCGTTTCGGGCTCTAGCTTTTCCGTATCGACGAATTCACCCGATGGCGCTCGAATTCGGACTTCCACGGGTAAATTCGGCTGTACGTACATCGCAAATCCGCACAGCTCCCACGGATTCACATTCCAATACGTGACCAAAAGCCGCTGCAGCGCCGGCCAGCACGAAAGGAGGACCAGCGTAAAAAA
This sequence comes from Polyangiaceae bacterium, assembly GCA_016715885.1. Classification (NCBI taxonomy): domain Bacteria; kingdom Pseudomonadati; phylum Myxococcota; order Polyangiales; family Polyangiaceae; species Polyangiaceae bacterium. The sequence goes on along the minus strand of JADJXL010000002.1, from coordinate 245,383 downwards.
CACGATCCGGCGACGCGCAGCGAAACTCAATGGAAGCCTCCCGGTACGAGCGCCAATCGGCCTCCAATCGCCAATAGCTCGATGGGCACGACGAGCCACAACCATCGCGCACGAAATCGAGCGTTCGTCACGGGTAAGAGAAGCGCAACCATGATGATTCCGAAAACGCCTTCACGCGCTACGACTTCAATCCCAGCGATCAGAAATAGCGCCACGATCGCAGCAGCTTTTCGCATTGGCGCGCGCGAAGTCAACAAACCGATGCCAACGGCGATTTCCAAAATCCACACGAAATGACTCATCACCATGAGCGAGGTGCTGCCCAAAAATGGACCGCCGGTCCGATATGCATGTCGCTCGGCGCGGTCCGTCATCCACCCGAATGCTTGCCAAAATCGTGGCGAATGCCCAATTTCATGGGCCAAAAGTTGCCCGTTCGTCCACGTCCCCCCGAGAAGCTTCTGCACTCCGGACCAAAAAAGAACAATCGCTCCGAGATAGCGAAAACCATCCGCCATGGTCACCCGTTCAGTGGGAATCTCGGTATCGAAAATGGCTCCGATGAGCAGTGCGATGCAAAGTACATAGCCGTGGTTTGGAATGGTTGGAAACAAAAGCGCAGACGCAAACGAGCACAGGAGAAACGAAGCGACCCGTGCAGTGCGATGAAAAACGGCAACAATACCGCTGATCCAAAGGGCCACCGCAAGTCCGACCTTCAGCGCATCGGGATGCGCAACGGCAGCAACGGTGCCAAAGACGGCCGCATGCATCGGCAAGTATCGAGCTACCAGCACCGAAGCAGGCTGCGGCTCGATCACGTTCTGGCCAAGACCACGGAGCATCCACGCACGAGCCTACCGGAAGACCATGCAGCTTGCACGCATGTTTTGTAGCATCCAAACAAAGTACGAATTTTTTCGTTGACATCTACGAATACCTTCGTAGACTGGCGTGGCCATGGTGAGAAACGCATTGCCGACGGATGCCGAATTACAAATCTTGTCCGTGCTTTGGCGTCGGGGACCTTCGACGGTTCGCGATGTGCACGAGGCGCTCTTTGCGGTGCAAGACACGGGTTATACGACGGTGCTCAAGCTGATGCAGATCATGGCGCAAAAAGGGTTTGTCGAACGTGACGAGACAAACCGAAGCCATGTGTATCGAGCCGCCATTTCGGAAGAGCAAGCGCAGCAGGGGCTTTTGGGGCAGCTCATGAACAAGGCATTTTCCGGCTCCGCAAAGCAGCTCGTCATGCGCGCGCTGTCCATGCAACCTGCAAGCCGAACCGAGCTCGACGAAATCCGCGCAATGCTCGATGAGATGGAAGCTCGGAGGGCGAAGAAATGATTTCCTTGCTCGCCAATTCCGATTTCGTCCGAGCTCTTTTGACGACGCTCTTGCATTTCATTTGGCAAGGTGTCGTCATTGCCGCTGCGCTTTGGATCGTCTTGGCCATTCTTCCGAAGCGGGATTCGAGCGCGCGGCACGCGGCTGCATGCACCGCGCTTTTGCTCATGGCCGCGGCACCCGTCGCGACGTTTTTCGCTATCGATCCAGGCCAACCCGGCGCTTCGATCGACATGGCAACGACAATCGAATTCGACCTCGCCGCGACCGCGCAACCTTCCCTGGCGGAGGTCGTCACGGTTGCCATGCTCGCTACATGGCTCGCTGGCGTCATCGCCATGTCATTGCGTCTTTTTGGCGGCTTATGGCATTTGCGATCGATCATTCGGCATCACGCTTCGATGCTCGACGCCGCGTTGACATCGCGCCTCGAACAGCTCGCGCGCCGAATGGACATCGGACGGCGCGTTCGCTTCATGCAATCGACTTACATCGACGTCCCAATGACCGTGGGATGGCTCCGGCCGATTGTTTTGATTCCATGCTCGGTCTTGTCCAGCATGCCCCCATTGCAACTCGATGCAATCATCGCGCACGAGCTCTCACATATCCGGCGCCACGATTATCTGGTCAATCTTCTACAATCGATCCTGGAGGCCGTACTTTTTTATCATCCGTGCGTATTTTGGGTATCGAACCAAGTGCGTGCGGAGCGTGAATGCTGCTGTGATGATACCGCCGTTGCGCTTGGATACGATCCATTGCTTTACGCTCGAGCATTGACGGAGCTCGAAGCACTTCGGTCACGAAATACGATGCCGGCATTGGCATCGACGGGAGGCTCGCTGATGACACGAATCAAACGAATTGTTCAATCGACCCCGCCGGCCCGAGGATCGGCACGTACGCTGCTTGCGCCGGCGCTGGTCATGGGCACGGTGGTCGCATTGACGATGGCGGGACTTGCAGCGTGCGGGGCCGCGACCGATGAAGTGCAAAAAGCCGAGGAAACGCCCAATGCGAGCGCTGCTCGAGCGATTGGCATTCGGTGGTTGCCACCCGTGCTCGATCCTTGGAAGCCGCTCATTCTTGCGGCCGCATCGCGCCACAATATCGATCCGGATGCGCTGGCCATCATGATGCTGATCGAATCCTCGGGCAATCCAGAAGCGCAAAGCCCGTCGGGAGCCGTGGGGCTCATGCAAATCATGCCGAAAACGGGCGAATCGATCGCAAAAGAACGCAATCTGTCGAACTTTTCGCTTGCACAATTAAAAGAACCCGAAACGAACGTCGATTTCGGCGCATGGTACCTTGCTCGACAAGTCGACGCATTTGGCAAAGACAAGGATCCTGCGGAATCGATCGAGCTTGCGGCAGCCGCATACAATGGCGGAACCGAGCGTGTGCGAGCGTATATTGCGGGCGCGAAGACGCTCTCCGAAGAAACCACGCAATACAAAGCACTCGTCGCGGGCATGTACAGCGAACGCAGCGCAGATCAATCGAATACGTATCGAGCATGGCGAGAGCGAATCAGGCAGCGCGCAGCGCAGCGCGCGACGCCCCCGGTCACGGGCGCACGCGTGACCATGCCATATGGCGAAGCGACGAATCCGTTCAGCGGAAAGCGGGAGAAGCATGCGGGGATCGATTTGGCAAAAGACGCGGGCACGCCGGTCGTAGCGCCGCTCGGTGGCAGGGTGCGAAGCGCCGCTGCCGACGGCGACCGCGGCAACGCCGTGGTGCTCGATCATGGCAATGGACTCGAAACGAGGTTTCACCATTTGGGTGACGTGGCGGTAACGCCAGGACAAACCATTGCGAAGGGCGACAAGATTGGCACGGTGGGATCGACCGGGAAGTCGACGGGACCGCACGTGCACTTCGAGGTGCGGGATCAGGGCGAGCCGATCGATCCGAGCGGATATGTCTCGGCGAGCGAAACGACGCCGTAACGAGCGCGCCGATCCCCTTCCCTATCGCGCTCCCAGCAACATCCTTCCTTCCAAGACACCCAGAACAGTCCTACCATCGCTTCATGCCCGAGCCCCGCGCGAGTTCACGAGGCGCATGGAATAGGCTTCCGATCATGGGTCAAACCGAACGCCAAGATGCCGAAGGCGAACCAAGAAAAACCGCTCGTGCGGTGATTGGCGACGTCGGTGCTGCCGTGCAAAGCAGCGTCGCACCCGTCGCGGATCGCGTGGGCAGCGCCATTCGTTCCGGCGTGGGGAGCGTCGAACGCGCCCTCGATGACCCGGCGACGTCTCAGGCCAATGAATTGGTCGAAAAAGCGAACTTGCCAGAAATCTCGGGTGAAGCCCCCTTGGTTTCGCTCAGCATACGCCTCGATCGAGAAGCCGACTTTTGGCGCGGCATCTCGATGCGGCAATTGTCACGCGCAGCCTGGATGGATCGATTGTCGATCACGAGCAACGTGGTTTTGCTCATTGGCATCGTGGTTTTGTCGGCCATCGCCGCGTTTCGCGCCATGTTCGCGAGCGACGCGGCTCTGCACGTGAGCGCGCTGCTCGGAGTCGCCGCACTGCTCCTGGTCATGGGAAGTCTGACCATTCAGCGCGCGACCGCAAAGGTTCGTCAGGGCCAGCTCGATGTGATGCGCGAAGCCCTTGCGCGAAGCGACTTGGCCGAAGCGCGCATCCATCGCCTTGCGGCGCTCATCGAAATGCGAGTGACCGATCCCGAACAGTATCGAACGGCTCTGCGCGAGCTCGAAGGCGACATGCGCGGCGCTTGATGCGTCACTCCGCCGCGACGTTCGCTTGTTCATCCCTGCCAAACTGCAACTGATAGAGCTTCGCGTAAGCGCCGCCCTGCGCCAAGAGCGCCTCGTGACTGCCTTGCTCGACGACGCGCCCCTTGTGAAACACCACAATGCGATCGACGGCTCGAATCGTGGACAACCGATGCGCAATGATGAGCGCGGAGCGGCCCTGCATTGCCGCCCAAACAGCCGCCTGCAAACGAGCTTCGGTGTCGCTGTCGATGTTCGCCGTCGCTTCGTCGAGCACCAAAATGGGCGGATCTCGATAAAGCGCCCGTGCAAACGCTATCAATTGACGCTCGCCCGCCGAAAAGTTCGACCCGCGTTCTTCCACCTTCGCGTCGATTCCACCCTCACGCCGCTCGAAAAGGTCGAGTGCTCCGATGCGCTCGAGCGCACGCGTCACCCGCCCGCGATCGATCTCGATGTCCCCTGCTGCGATATTCGACGCAATCGTTCCCGGGAAAAGAAACACTTCTTGCGGCACGACGGCGAAGTTGCGACGCAGCTCGTCTCTCGGCGTCGCCTGAACCTCGCGGCCGAAAACCTTGACCACGCCTTCCTTCACCTCGTAAAGGCGCAATAGGATCGACGCGACAGTGGTTTTGCCCGCACCCGTAGCTCCAACGAGCGCGATTTTTTCGCCACGTCGAGCACGAATCGAGACGTCCTTCAAAATGGGAACATTCGGTTTGTACTCAAAGGAAACTCGTTCGAGCTCAAAGGCAATGTCGGAAGTGCCATTAGGCGCGGCTGGGGTCGTGACCGGCGCATCTTCCTCGGTGTTCTCGAAGAGCTGGAAAATTCGTTCAGCTCCCGCCATCGCCGACTGAAGCTGCGTAAAACGAGCCGACAAGTCGCGGATCGGAACGAAGAATTTGTCGATGTACTGGACAAACGCGAAGAGCGTTCCGAACGACACCTGAGATTGAATCGATCGACCACCGAAGTACCAAAGCATCGTGGCAATGCAGAGCGTGTTGACGAGCTCGATGGCCGCGTCGAGCGTCGCGTCGAAGATGATCGACTGGTTGTTCGCTTGCCGATACGCGTCGTTGATCTGATCGAACTCCGCCGCCGCTTTTTCCTCGCGTGCGTACGCTTGCACGACGGCCATGCCCGAAATCTGTTCGTTGAGGTACGCGTTCATGCGCGCCGTCGTCGAACGGATCCGACGAAACGCGTCACGCAATCGTTTGCGCGTCCAGTTGACGAGCAGCGCAACGGGCGGAAGCGCGATGAACGCGATGAGAGCCAAACGCCAATCGAGCAAGAGCATCGCGGCAACGATGCCCACGAGCTTGACGAGATCGCCGATCGCGTTGAACGCGCCCGAGGCAAACACTTCGTTGATCGCATCGACGTCGTTCGTCACGCGCGTGACGAGGCGCCCTACGGGTGTGCGATCGAAAAACGCTAGCTTTCGCGTGTGCAGGAACTTGAAAACATGCGCGCGCAGATCTCCCATCGCACGCGCACCCGCGAGCTGCATGAGGTAGATCTGCGGAAAGCCGAGCGATTGCTCGAGGATGCTGAGCCCGAGCAAGAGCGCCCCGTAGCTGGCAAACGTGGTGAATCCACCGGGCAAGTCGAGCGCGTCGAAAGCTTGACGAGTCACCAGCGGCGAGAGAATCGACACCGCCGAGTTGATGATGAGCAGTCCGAGCGACAACGCGATAGGCCCCGCATGCGGGCGCATGAACGGCCACAGCGAGCGCAACATGCGCAGGTCGTAACCTTCGCGAAGTCCGTCCTCTTCGTGGAATCGGGCCAGCGCTTTCTCGGCACGCGTCTTACCAGCAGGCGCGGCCCCACCGTTTCGAACGTTCGCCGTCATGCGACCTGCGCCTCCATGATCGACGACGGAATGTCTTCGGCTCCGAACTCCGCGAGTTTCGCTTCGATTTCTTGTTCCTCGGCAAACGATGCGTACACGCCACCTGCAACCACGAGCTCGTCGTGCGTCCCCTCTTCGACGACTCGACCACGCTCGAGCACGACGATGCGGTCACATCTTTTCGCCGCAGCCACGCGATGCGTGATGAGCACCATGGTGCACTTCGCCGCCTGCCTTTCGATCGCACCGAGGATCGCCGCTTCCGTCTTCGCATCCACGGCGGAGAGAGGATCGTCGAGCACGAGCACGCGTGGCTCACGAAGCAGCGCTCGCGCGAGCGCAATGCGCTGACGTTGCCCGCCCGATAATTGCACGCCGCGCTCACCGACGACCGTGTCGAACCCATCGGGCAAACCCTCGATTTCGTCGAGCACTCCAGCCTCGGATGCAGCAGCGCGAATCTTCGCCATGGCCTCAGGCGAGTCTGCATCGTCGAGCACGTAGCCGATGTTTTGCGCAACCGTCGTGGAGAAAAGAAACGCATCCTGTTGCGCGTATCCAATGCTCCGACGAACCGTCTCCACGGGTAGATCGCACACATCTGCGTCGTCGAGAAAAATGGAACGTTTTGGCGTCGGAAGAAGTCGCGGAAGCAGCGTTGCCACGGTGCTCTTGCCCGAACCCGTGCGACCTACGATGGCAAGCGATTTACCCGCAGGAACCTCGAAAGATACGCCATCGAGCACCTTGCGATCGCCGTACGCGAACGACAATCCCTCGACGCGAAGCGAACCTTTCACGGAAGAGGGCGCAGGAAGGGGTCCGTCGACGACCTCGGGCACCGCTTCGAAGATTTGATGAAGCCGTGCGTAGCTCGCGCGCCCGCGTTGAACGATCGACGTGACGAACCCAATCGCGAGCATGGGCCAGACGAGCCGACCAAGAGCGAGGTGGAACGAAAGGAACTCTCCCTTCGACATCTCTTTGTGAAACACGAGATGCCCGCCGTAGAAAAACACGACGAGCATACCTACGGTGAGCACCGCGCCCATGATGGGCTGCATCGATCCGCGCAGTCGGGCAAGCGACAAGCTCTTCGCGATGTAGTCGTCGTTTGCCGCGCGAAACGTCGTCTTCTCTGCTTCTTCGAGCGCAAACGAACGCACGACGCGCACACCCGCGAGGCTCGCAAGAACGCGATCGCTCATCTTGCCAAGCGCTTCCTGGTTCTGGCGCATGCGCTGAAACATGCGCGTCGAGAACGAGCGCGTGACGAGCATCAAGAGCGGTAGCGTGATGAGCGACGCGAGTGTGAGGCGTACGCTGTTGCTGAGCATCACGAAGATGGCGCTGCCGAACGCAAGCACCGCATTGACGACATTGAGGATGCCGAACCCCAAGAGCAGGCGCACTTGCTGCAGATCACTCGTCGCGCGACTCATGATGTCGCCAGTCGGCATCTTACGGAAAAAGGCGGGGCCGAGCTTGTGCAGGTGATCGAGCAGCGCAGCTCGCAGCTCGTACTCGACGTTGCGTCCGCCGGTGAACATCGTGATTCGCGATGCGACTCGAACGACGAACGCCGCGATGCTGACGACGAGGATGAAGATCGCATCGCGAACGGCGGCATCTGCGAGCGCAGCTTCAGCAGCGTTGACGGCATCGCGAACGAGGAAGTCGCGACGTGCCATGAGAAACTGCTGCGCCGCGAGGAACGCAGCTCCGGCCGCGTAGAGGCCCAAGTTGCGGCGAAACTGCGCGCCGAGGCCGACGACGTACTTCGGGCGATGTTCGGACGGCATTAGCGCGCCTTTGGCGTAGCGGGCTTGCGATGCGAGCTTTGAAGTGCCGGTCGTTCGCGCGCATCCGGCACGAGGACGAGATCCGTGGTGTCGATACGCGTCGAGAGCAGGCCGAGCATGACGCGCGCTCCACCGCGCCCGTCCAGCTCGTTCACAACGCCGATTTTCTCGGCGAATGCGCCACGCAAAACGCGCACACGTGCACCTTTTTCGATGGTCGTGGGCGAAGGAGCCGAAGAGGTTTGGATTGAAATACGCGACGGTTGCTCGGGTCCGTGCTCGACGGGGGCCACGGGGCGCGGACGCGGCGTCGTTTCGCCTTGCTCACGCCCTCGCCCCGCCGGCGTTGCAGCGGCTTTCTTTGGTTCGGCATCCCGAACCTCACGCCGTTCGCGATCCCCCGCAGCCGCAGAGCCGGGTTTGAAGAGCGAGTCGAGCTGTGGACGCCGCGGACCTCCGGGTCCACGACCAAAGCCCGGTCCGTGATGCCGCGGATGTTCATTTTCGCCGCGCGCTCGCGCTTCGGAAAGCGATCGCTCACGAGCTGCCGCTTGCTCGGCACGCCACTTCTCCGTTTGCGCTTCGACTTCGGCATGTGTCCGAGCACGTTCACGCTCGATGCCTTCCAAGCGTCGATCGAGCGCGATGTGATCGTTTTGTCGCGACCAACTCACGAGCACGTAGATCGGAGCGAGCGCGATGAGCGCGTCTTCGAGTTGTTCGCCAATCGTATCGACGTGTTCGAGCGCAACGTCGCGAGGCACCGACCAGCCGATCCAAAGAGGAACCTGTCCTTCCGCGGCACGTTCGAGCATCGTCTCGATCACCGCTGGCGTGGCTGCATGCGCGGCAATGCGTTCGTCCCCGACTCCAATGGCAAACTCGTCGGGTAGCGCATGTAGTGCTGTCGTGAGCTCGGCCGAAAGTGCTTGGACGCCTTCACGCGCTTCGGCCTTCGCCGAAAGACGCGCGCGCAAGTTGTCGATGTCGACCTGCGCCTCGGGATGCACGGCGAAACACACCTCGACGCGCAGCGAGTCCAGCCGGAGGGCGAGAAATGCATGACGAGCAAACGGGCTCGGATCATCGATGGCGGCCGAGATCGTTCGACCAGCATCGAGGAGCCGATCAAGCTCGTCTCTGGCGACGCGGTCACGCGAAAAAAACACCCACTGACAGTCGACGCGACTCTTGTTGCGCAGTGTCGGGTGCTCGTCCGATCCATGCACGTCGACGCTGATTCCGAGCGCAGCGAGACGAGCGACAACGGCACGCGCCCACGAAAGAAAGCGCTGTTTGACTTCGAGACGCGGACGCGAATATGCCTTCGACGTCGCCTTTTCGGGCGCGTAGGCGTCGAAGTCCGTGACCGACAGATGCAGAGGAACGTGGCTCATCGCGTGGTTTCAATGATCTCGCTGTCGTTGCGCGCGAAATTGGCCTGCGATCGCGATTGACGAAGCAGGCCGCCCCGCCCCTTGTAGCACTCTCGAAACTACACGCGACACATCGTCATGGGCGCGTACCGATTGGAGCGCAGGCAACACGCTGCGACCCTTGGGAATCCGAGGTGCAATTCGCCAAGCACGATTTTCCTCGGGACGGAGAAAATCAGGCCTCTTGACCCGAGAAGGGCACATGCCACCCTGACTTCCACGCGATCGCGCTCGTACTACGGCACGATTCGACCCGGAAAGGTCAACACCGTGCCCGCGAGAGCACCGTGAGGCATGCCCTGTGCTGGGTATACCTCGGTGGCAAAAGCCATGTATCACGGGTCGTGACGGAAACGCCGGCCAAGGAACAGCCGAAATCCATGGAGCAGCCCAAAGACGAGGACATAGTTTGTGCGAGTTGCGGTGTGACGTTCGTTTTTTCGGCCGCAGCCGCAGCAGCCCGCGCCGAGCGCGGGATCACGACGCCACCCACGATGTGCAAACCGTGCTGGCGTGCGAACGCATCGAACAACGAGCGACGAGGTTCCGATGCCTCGTCTCGCACGCCGGCCCGCCATGGGCGCGCGCCACGCCAACCCAATCAAAACGGCGGCGGGTGGGTGGGTCGAAGCACCGGCGACGTAAATGAATACCGAAGCCCCATGCCCGATCCTCACTTCGCTGGGCACACGTCACGCGGCTGGTCGCTGAAGCCGACGTTTTCGCGCCGTGGACCTGCGAGCGATGGCAACTACCGCGCGCCTTCGTTTCACAACGACAAACACAACGGTGCGCTGCGCCCGAATCGTGAACGACTGGGTGCTGGTCGAACTTCGGCTGCTGCCCCCGGGCACCAACGAAATCGCATGTCGACCGACATCACGTGCGCAGCATGCGGCGCCGCAGCAACGGTCCCGTTCAAACCCGCCGAAGGCCAGAAGGTGTATTGCCGGACCTGTTTCCAGGCCGAAAAGCCCACCTGACCCATCGTCTCGAATCGTTTGAGCTACAAATGATGTGCCCGAACAAACTCGGGCACATCGCTCATGAAAGCTCGCAAGCCAGCTCCGGCGAAAACGCCGCTTCACCAGCAGCGATATTCACTCGCACATCGTAACTCGCAGCCCGACGAGCCGTTTCTTCGACGACTCCTACGACCCACAAGCGGAGCGCGAGTGACGCAGGATCGAACTCGCCAACCTGGAGCAGCACGCGGCCCGGCGCCGACGAGCCGATCTTCCATGTGCCAAAGCTGAACAGGCGCGACCAAATGGAGATGCCTCGGCGAATGGCGATCTGCAGATCCGGTGCTGGCCTGAGCACGCTGCGCACGGTGTTATGCAACTCCCCCCCGATCGCCGATCGCCCCAGTGCACGCCACCGATTCGGCTCGTGAAGCGAGAGCGACGTCGCCAAGTCCATGTATGCGTCGAGCGCTTCGAGATCGTACGCAACGAGCGCGTTGATGGAGTCGTTGAGGAAATCGTCCGCATACCGCTGCGGAAGCTGACCAATGATCTGCTCGCGCACCTTCGGTCCCGCATCCTCGATGAGCGCTTTGTCGACAGCTCGCAGCACAGCACCGCGCACTTGGTACATGCCCGGAAAGCGCGCAGACATGGCACGCACAGGCTTTGCAGCGGGCGGACTGCCCGCCATCGAGCCGAGGAGGTTCGGCGCGCTCGTCAGCGTAGAAATGCGCTGGTTGACCGGTATGCGCGGGGCCGGCGGCGAAGCCACGGGTTCGGCACTGACGCGTGTTGCATGGCTGTGATCTCCACGCGACGACTGCCCAGAATCAACGCTGCGCACCGACGCTGCCATCGGCACCACACGCGTGGATGCATGCGGAACCGACGGAGCAGGCATGTCGTACGTCGAGCGAGGCCCCGATCGCATCGCGCCTACCGACATCGGCTCGCGCGCCGAGGGCAACGGTCGCTCGAAGTCTCCAAGCGACATCGGAGGTGGAGGCGGCGGCGGAGAAGCGACACCAGGCGAAGCACCCATGCCGGTTGGATGAGGCGGCGTCAGCGCGATGCGACGATTGATGTTGATGATCCTGCCGAGCGCCAAAACGCGTCGCGCCGGATCGGGACAAAACTTCTCGAGCTCACGCGCAACTTCGCCCGCAGTCGCGTAACGCTTCATCGGATCCTTTTGCAGAAGCCGAGCAACGACTGCTTCGAGACGCGAGTCGACATTCACACCCGCAGCAGCGAGCGTCGGAGCTTCGGCGTGAACGACGCGGAACGCCGTAGCTACAGCCGTTGGTGCTCGAAAAGGTCGCGTGCCCGTGAGCAGCTCGTAGAGAAGTACGCCAACGGCGAAAAGATCACTGCGACCATCGATCGGAGCATCTCCCGTCGCTTGCTCCGGTGACAAATAGTCGGGCGTGCCAAACACCACGCCCGTGCGCGTGCGCGGCGAAGGGCCGTTCGAATCGATCACCTTTGCGATGCCGAAATCCAAGAGCCGCACGACGGCTTGACCACGCCCAGGGTCATACGCGATGAACACGTTCTCCGGCTTGAGATCGCGGTGGATGATGCCCACGCGATGCGCCGCATCGAGCGCCTCGAGAATGGGAATGACCGTCGCGACTGCCCCATCGAGCTCGAATCTTCCAAGCCGCTGCAGCGATGAACCAACCGCCTCGCCCTCGAGATGCTCCATCACGATGTAGGGGCCCATTTCCCCTACGCCCGCGTCGATGACGTCGACGATGTTCGGATGGCGAATGCGGTTGACGGCTTGCGCCTCTTGGAAAAATCGCTGCGCAAGCTCGGAGTTTTCCGCAAGCTCGGGGTGCAAGAACTTGATCGCCACCGATCGCCCGGCGAGCACGTTCTCGGCCTTGAAGACGTGACCCATCCCGCCACCACCAATGCGTTCAGCAAGGCGGTACTTGTTGTCGACGATTGCGCCAGGAGCGGGGGTGCGAGATGCCATTCAACCGATGAACATGCGCCGATCCACGTGGAACCGCCTCGGTGAACAACCCGCGGCCACACCTCGTGGCAGAGCCGCTAGTCTATCCATGTTGCCGGGTGGTGAGCCACTTCGGGCCTGCGAACATATCGAACCACAGAAAAATTTGTTGCACCTTCCTAAACTGCACCATCGTCAGCGATCGTTGGCATAGCAATTTGGGCCACAATTGCTAACGCGCAACGTCAGCTCGAAGCACTTCCCCGCAGGGCGACCAGGTGCTTCGCCAGTTCCGCAAAGCCCGCTCCCATCGCGTTTTTCATGACGAATTTGGGGGGATCGGGCAGAGAAGATAGGTACTTCGTTACATTTGACACGCCGAATGTAGTTTGAAAAACGGAAAAGGCGCTTGCGTCGTTGCCGCTGTCGCCAACGAATGCATTCGCGCTGCAAGCCGTTTCACTTGACTCGCCAAACCGGGCTTGCAGCAACCGAAGCGTGCCCGAGGCCTTGTCTCCTGCGGTGAACGATAGGTGCAAGTGGACGCTCGAGACAAACGTGACGACACCTCGCGAGCGCGCGTCGGATCGCATCGCCGCAATGACTTCAGCTCCAACGCTTCGATGCTCGCCAATATCGATCGTGACATCCGTCCAGCGAGCGGCGTTGTCGTCTGCGAGCGCAGCTTCGGGAAAACGAACCACGAGCTCGTGGGCAAGCCGCAGAAGCTCCTCTCGTTCGGCACGCATCGCATCGGGGTTTGTCGGGAACATCGTTTCGATGCGTGACGCACCAGCGTGCTGCGTCCGCTTGACGAGCCCTACGGCACCGTTTTCAGCGACGGCCGCATCGATCGGCCATTGACGCAAGAGCACTTCGGCCCAGCCCGCCGGACGCCCGGTGCACGCGACGAGACGCAATCCCGCTTCACGCATGCGAAAAAGTGCCGAGTACGCTTCCTCGGTCAACGCGCCATGGTCGAGCACGGTGTCATCGAGATCGAAGACGAGCCCGGTGAGGCGCTTGGCCTCGGCGTTCGAAAGCGCGGACAGCGGACGCGGCGACTTCGTCACAAAGCCTCGAGGCGCGCGATGAGGCTCTTCAAGTAGAGCCCCTCGGGAAATGCTGCGCTCACCGGATGATCGGCCCCCTGGAAGTGTCTGTCGAACACGACCGCGTGCATGCGCGCGTCACGCGCTCCGAGCGCCAATGCACGCGTGAGATCGTCGAGCGATATCGCACTCGAACACGAGCACATCACGAAGATCCCTCCTGCACGCGTTGCTTTGCAACCTGCAGCAGCGAGAGCTCGATAGGCGCCGAGAGCTCCCTCTTTCGATCCACGCGTCGGCGAGAGCTTCGGCGGATCGCAGATGACGAGATCGAATCCACCTTCTTGCGATGCCCGCGCGAGCGCTTTGCGCGCATCGGATCGTTCGAACTTGATGCGACCCACGAGGCCGTTTTGCCGCGCGCACTCGGCACCAACTTCGACAGCCAGCGCGCTTTCGTCGACCGCAACGACTTCGCTGGCGCCTCCGCGAGCAGCCGCCATGGCAAACGTGCCGACGAAACAGAACGCGTCGAGCACTCGTTTGCCGTGCGAGAGCTGCTCGATGCGAGCTCGAAGCGTGCGTTGGTCCAGGTAAAACCCTGTCTTTTGACCGAGCGTCAGCGGAATGTCGTAACGAAGGCCTCGCTCGATGAAGCTGAACCGATCGAGCGAAGCGTCGCCGCGCACGACGCCCACGCCAGGCTCGAAGCCTTCCATGCGAGCAAGCTGAGCCGACGTGCGATCGACGATGGCGCGAGGCGAGAGAGCTTCGGACAAGACATCGAACACGATGCCCTCGCGCCGCTTGATGCCAATCGTACCGATTTGAACGACCAAGACGTCGCCGAGAACATCGACGACGAGCCCCGGAAGGCCGTCTCCCTCGGCGTGAACGAGTCGATACGCGGTGGTCTCGTGTCCATGTGCGAGGCTTGGGAGACCGAGGTCACGCCGATGCTGAATGGCTCGTTCGAGACGCCGACGAAGGAGGGCCCCGTCGATGGGGGCATCCTCGTGCGTGAACATGCGTACGGGAATGGCTGAACGCGGGGTATAGAGCCCTCGACCGAGCACGGCGCCATGAGGGTCGACGACGACGACTTCGTCACCGGCTACGGCACCGCCTTCGATTCGCGCGATGGCCTGCGCAAAGACCCACGGGTGTCCAGTCCAGACGGGCCTGACATGTCCTGCCTTGAGTGTGACGCGGGGCGTAGTGCCGCGGCGCGTATTGACGGCCACGGGTTTCGCGGCGGGCAGGTGCAAAGATTTCGTTTGAGCATTCATGATTGCGCGGACCGGGTGGGACAGTGCGGCGTCGGCAACTTCGATGTGCGTTGAGGTTTTGCTGATGCCGGCGATGTTGGAAGTGGGGTATCGTTCAGTAGCGGTGGGCTTTTTGCGAAGTGTGAACCTTCCATCACAGCCCTCCGTGGCGAACGATGCACGACGATTGGAACGAGATCACGCGCATTCCGTCTGTAAAGCCTGCCTGGCCGATGGCATTCCGGTTGCTAGGCTAAAAGCAGAAACAACGAGGAGTTGTCCCATGCGCCGCTACTTGACCCCAGCTTTGATCGTGACCGCTGCGTTGAGCCAACCGCTTACCGCGTTCGCGCAAGAGGGCAACTGCCCGCCCGGCGCGTGGTTTTGCCCGGCGGAAGACGCAGCAGCACCCTCCAGTGAAGTGACCGTTACGACCGAAGTCGATGCACTTCCCCCACCGCCTCCGGCCGATTCATTGCCTGTGCCGCAAGCGCGCGATACGCGACACGCGCCGCCGCCGGTTGTCGTGTACCAACCGCGCCAAACAGCAAGTCCTCCGCCGCAAATCATCATCATTGCGCCCGGACGAACGCATGTCGTTCGCAAGGCACCGCCGCCTCCGCCCGCTCGCCGTGTCGTCGTTCGCAAAACGACGCGTGTTCGCACCTCCGTTGCAAAACCGATGGTTCGTCCTGTCACACGCGCGTGGCGCTCCGAATGGGGCGTCAATGCGCGTCTGCAAGGCGTCAGCTTCGGCGGCGATCGCGACCGCTTCGACGGCGCTTCACAGGATGCGAGCATGGGTGGTTTCGGTGTGAGCTTGCGTTATCGCCCCTGGGCGCGATTCGCAGTCGATGCCGGTTTCGACATCATCGGCGGCACCGACTACAACGGCTTCGATCGCGTCGAGATGCCGTTCTCGCTCAACGGCATCTTTTACGTCAACCCGCGCAGCCGCACGCAGTTTTACCTCATGGGCGGCGTGAACTGGTCGCGTGCGACCGTTACCTCCGACCAACCCCACCAGCTCCTCACGGCGACGAACGACGGCACCGGGTTTGGCGCGGACTACAAGTACTTCGGCGGCCAACTCGGCGTGGGCCTCGAGTTCCGTTTGTCCAAGCGTCTCGCCTTCAACGTCGATCTACTCGGGTTTGTCCGCAAGCGGACCGACATCGACGACGATCATGGCCACAAGGGCGGCAAGAACAATGACGATGCCTCGGAAAAACTTCCCGAGTACATCGATGCATCGGGACGCACCACGAACACCTCGGGCGGCGGACTCTTCCGTGGTGGCTTGACGCTCTGGTGGTGACTCGCCCGCCTTTCCCACTCCTTCCCGATCCCCTCGACTAACCTCCATTCCAAGCACACACGCGCGCTCGCTTCGAGTCGCCGTGCTCTGCCGCGCGAGGTAATACGAGCCTCGTAAACCTCGAGCGCCACGCATGGAACGACTCCAGCGCCATCAAAAGCTGATCTTCGCGATCATCGGCGGAGCCGTTGCTGCTCTGGCCACGCCTCCCACCAACATCTACCCGGCCCTCTTCATCGGCCTCGCGATGCTCGCGTTTGCGCTGGACGATGCGCCTTCGACTGCGCGTGCGTTTGGTCGAGGCGTCGCGTGGGCGACTGCAGCCGGCATTGTCGGCATGCGCTTCGTTCCCGATGTCGTCCAGCGCTTCACGTCGCTCGGAACGGCCGCTGCCGTGGCGGCACTCGTACTGCTCGCTGCCGCTCAATCACTGCTGTGGGGCATCGGTTCCGCCGCGACAAACCTCGTGCAGCGTCGAGCAAAGGTGCCTCTCGAAGTTGCGTTTGCCACAGGAACACTCATCGCGCTGTCGCTGCCGTCCGTCTTCGCGTGGACACCTGCTGGCATCGTTTGTCCGTGGACGTCCCTCGTTCAGCTCGCGGATCTCATCGGCGAACGAGGCGTCTCCGTGCTCTTCGCCATCTGCGCAGCGCTGCTCGCACGTGCCTTGAAAGCTGCGCTATCGACCGAGCTTCGCACCAAGCGCTTCCGACAAACGATCGCGTATCCATTCGCCGCTGCACTCACCATCATCGCCGTCGTCGCAGCGTATGGCTCGTGGCGAATCAGTTCGCTCGCCAAGCAATCGACGACCGCGCGAACGATGCGCATCGCGCTCGTCAACCAGGCCGTCGGACCGCTCGATCGTTGGGACCCAAAGAATCACGCCAGCATCCTGCAAAACTTGCAAGCGCTCACGCGCGAAGCCGAAGCTCGAGGCGTCGATCTCACGGTTTGGCCTGAAGCCGCGTACCCCTATCCGCTCGACCACGACGTCGCGCGTAATCCGCGCGGCCCGCGTTCAATCCTCGGCCGTGACCTGCAAGGTCCCATCCTCTTCGGCCTCATCACGCTCGAACGCCCCAAGAGCATCGGCAACGGCCAACTCGAGCTCAATAGCCGTAACTCCGCAACGATCGTCACGCCCGACGGAGCGATTCAGCCGTCCTACGACAAGCTGGAGCTCTTGTGGTTCGGCGAAACCGTGCCGCTCGGCGCGCACCTGCCGTGGCTACGGCGCATCTTTCAAAAGAGCGGCGGGCTCGTCCCAGGCACCGAAGCGCGCGCGCTCATGCTCCCGCGCGAAGGCGGTGACGTGCGCTTCGGCGTGCTCAACTGCTACGAAGACACGCTGACCGATGTGGGCCGCAGGGTCGTACGCGAAGTGCGGCCGAACGTGCTCGTGAACGTGACGAACGATGCGTGGTTCTTGGGCTCCGCGGAACCCGAATTACACGCCCGCCTCGCGCGCATGCGAGCCGTCGAGCATCGCGTGCATCTCGTGCGCTCGGTCAACCTCGGCGTCATGTCCTGGGTGGACGACCGCGGTATCGAGGTCCTGCGAGACGAATCCCCCAAGGCATCGACGATCATTGCCACGCCAACAATTGGCGATGGTTCGCTTACAGTATACGCTCGATTTGGAGATTTGCCGCTCGCGGTATTGCTTACAATCACGATCGCAGCATTCGCTTGGCGAGCGAGTTGGAATCGCCCTCAGGGTGACGGCGCCGAAAAACAAGCCGTCGACAAAAACGAAACCAGCGCGAGCGGTGAGACTCGCGCTGGTTCGTAATGAACGATCAGAAGTCGCGTATCCGACACTGCTGAAATGAATTCAGCAAACAGCGGGTTTCGAGGCTTCGGATCCTTTCATGTCGACTGCGGACTAATTCCGCATTCGGATTTTCCGAATGAAGAATTAGTCCGCCGTCCGATGTTCGTCAGGCTGAAGAATCGATGAGGTGCGTCAGCCGGTGAGCTGATCTTTGAGCGCCTTGACGGGCGCCGAGCGCACCTTGCGGCTTGCTGGCTTGCCCTTGATGGTCATGGGCTCCTTCGTGAAAGGATTCACGCCCTGACGATCCTGGGTCGCTGCAATGGCCTTCGCCTTCAGCTTGACGAGCCCCGGGATCGTAACCTCGCCCGGACCCTCGGGTCCGAGTTGCTTGGCTACGAGCGTCGAGAGCGCGTCGAGGACGCCGTTCACGGCCTTCTTTTCCAGGCCAGTGCTCTCGGCGAGAGCGGTAACCATCTGGGCTTTCGTCAGCTTGCTAGAGGGCATCCTGTCCTCCTCAAAAACGACCGCGGAATGCAAGACGGTCGCTCGAAATAACTCATATCCAACACGTCCCGGACACGAGCGGCGCACCGTTTAACAGGCGAATTGCACTCGAGCAAGGTCAAATCTCGTTCTAGCCCTGCAAAATCTTTTTTCTTTGTGCCTGAGCCGCCGCTTCCAGCTCCCTTGTACGCGCGGTCATTTCGCGATCTTCTGCGTCCGTGCGATGGTCGTAACCAAGAAGATGCAATAACCCGTGCGCCAAGAGCATCGTCAGCTCGGCCAAAAGCGGGCGCCCCGCCCCCTCGGCCTGCCGACGAGCCGTATCGATCGACAAAATCACGTCTCCAATGGGCCCGGTAAACGGAAAACCAGCGCCAATCTCGGCCCCACGAGCCCCCTTCGGCTTCCATCCCGCCGGCCTTTCGTGCAGCGGAAATGACAAAACATCCGTCGGTTTGTCTTTGTGCCGATACGTCCGGTTGAGCTCGCGAATTGCCGCATCATCGACGAGCGCCACACTGAGCTCCACACCTTCCAGGCCGAGATGCTCGAGCATCTTCGCTGCTCGCCGGCGAATCACCGCACTCGAAACTCCCGCAAAAGGACCACCCCTCGCGGTCACGTCCACCACGCTGGGCGGACGTGCAAGTTCGCGAGGTTTCGCCTGCAAACGCGGCTTCGAGCGCGGGTTTGTCTTGGTCGTCGTGCGCTTCACGTTACGCTTGCGGGATCTTTTTCGCGTCCGCAATGAACTGCGCAAGACCAATGTCCGTCAGCGGATGCTTCAAAAGCTGCTTGATGACCTTGAGCGGCAAGGTCGCCACGTGCGCCCCCATCATCGCCGCCTGCACGAAGTGCACGGGATGCCGCACGCTCGCCGTCAAAACTTCCGTCGCAAAATCGTAGTTTTTGTAGATCTGAACAATCTGCCCAATGAGGTCCATCCCATCACCGGCAATGTCGTCGATCCGCCCAACGAACGGCGAGATGTACGTCGCGCCGGCCTTTGCTGCGAGCAGCGCTTGCGGCGCTGAAAAACACAGCGTGACGTTGGTCTTGATCCCTTCTTGGGAAAAGACGCGCACCGCTTTCAGCCCATCCTCGATGAGCGGCACTTTTACCACCACGTTCTTGTGAATTTTCACGAGGTCGCGGCCTTCACGCAGGATGCCCTCGCAGTCGGTCGATACGACTTCGGCCGAAATAGGTCCGTCAACGACGGCACAAATCTCGGCGATCGCAGCTCGCGTGGGCTTTCCCGCCTTCGCCAAGAGCGACGGGTTGGTCGTCACACCGTCGATCACACCCATCGCTTGCGCTTCTTTGATTTCGGCGATGTCGCCCGAGTCGATGAAAATCTTCATGGGCGCTCTCTTTAACAAGCACACTCCTGCGCGTCGATACTCGAGCCGCGCATTCAACCGGCCTCATGCACGTTTGCGGTTCTTCACGTACGATACGCAGATGAAGAGGCTTCGCTTCACCCCCACGCGCACATCCGTTTCCCTTGCAGCACTCGCCTGGCCCCTCGCCATGATCACGGCGGGCTGTGCCGAGCCCATCAGTTCACAAACACCGACGTCGAGCGGTAGCACGAGCAGTAGCAGCGGCGACGGCGGGCAAGGCGGCACTGGAGGCATGGGCGGAAACGGCGGCCAAGCTGGTCAAGGAGGCCAAGGCGGAGGCAATTCTGGAGGTGTCGTCGTCGAATGCCCAGCCGCGCCGCTCGTACCGCCGGCTTCGGGAACGTGCGAAGTCACCAAACAAGGCACGTCGGGACGGCTCTTCCGCGGCACCGTGCTCGCACCTGATCAAACGCTCCACCGCGGCGAAGTGCTCGTCGATGCAACCGGTCACATCGAATGCGTCGCTTGCGACTGCAGCGCGTCCCCTTCCGCAGCAACGGCCGCGAACATCGATTGCGCCGAAGGCGTCATCTCACCTGGGCTCATCAACGCACACGATCACATCAGCTTCGCCAACAACCCGCCGAAAACGCACGATGGCGTGAGGTACACGCATCGCCACCAGTGGCGCAAAGGCGCGCCCGGCTATCCACAAATCACGGTCAACAGCGGAGCAAGTGCCGACGTGGTTCGTTTCGCCGAGCTGCGCTTCGTCATGAGCGGCGCAACGTCGACCATTGGTGCAGGCGGCCAACCGGGCCTCTTGCGCAACCTCGACGTCTTCGGACGCCTGGAAGGTTTGCCCATCCCACCCGCCGAATCCGACACGTTCCCGCTTGGTGACAGCGGCGGCAGCATGATCGAAAACGGCTGCAGCTATCCATCTCCGACGACGACCGCATCCATCGCCAACGTCGACGCGTACGTGCCGCATGTATCGGAAGGCATCGACAAAGCCTCGCGAAACGAGATCGTTTGTCAGTCCTCAGGATCGTACGACATCGTAGAGCCTCAAGTCGCCATGGTTCACGCCGTGGGCTTCTTGGCTTCGGACTACGAGCTCTTGCAGAAGGATTTTTCTTCCGTCGTCTGGTCACCACGCTCGAACGTCGACCTGTACGGCAACACGGCGAGCGTCACGTTGCTCGATACGCTCGGCGTTCCGATCGCGCTCGGAACCGACTGGGTAGCGTCCGGATCGATGAACCTTCTCCGCGAGCTCAGGTGCGCGGACGAGCTCAACACGCTCTACTTCGACAACCACTTCACGGATGAACAGCTTTGGCGGATGGTCACGACAAACGCTGCGTTTGCCGCGGGCGCAGGCGCCATCACGGGCATGCTCAAGCCCGGCTACGTGGCGGACATCGCCATCTTCGATGGGAAAAACCGCAAGGATCATCGCGCCGTCGTTGCTGCAGGCGTCGAAGACGTCGTGCTCGTTCTTCGAGGCGGCGAAGTGCTCTATGGCGACGATGCTCTCGTGGCAGATGGATCGATTGGGGGCATGGATTGCGAAACGTTGCCCGTATGTGGACGAGACAAACGAGCGTGCGTCAAGCAAGACATCGGCGGCTCGACGACGCTTGCGGGCATCCGTTCGGCAGGTGAAACGTACTATCCGCTCTTCTTCTGCAACGACGAAGTCCCCACGATCGAACCGAGCTGCATCCCGTGGCGCACGGAGTACTCGAAAGGCATCACGGCCGATGACAGCGATGGCGACGGCATCACGAACGACGCCGACAACTGCCCGAGCATCTTCAACCCAATAAGGCCGCTCGACGGAGCAGCTCAAGCCGACATCGATGGCGACAAGGTGGGCGACGCATGCGACGCATGCCCCTTCGACGCAAGCGACGCATGCAAGCCGCTCGATGCAAACGACATCGACGGCGACGGCATCATGAACGGCAGCGACAACTGCCCTGAAGCTGCGAACAAGGACCAAGCCGACAAGGACAGCGACGGGCATGGCGATGCGTGTGACGACTGCCCCGAACCGAACTTCGGGACGTCCATCTGTCCACCTCCAGCAACGGACATCGAGGTGATCCGCAATCCTGCAGCTCCCGGTCACCCCGCGGTGAAATCGCAGGTCACGATCACGGGCGCCTACGTCACTGCGCTTCGCGCACCGACCGGAACGAGTCGCGGGTTTTACGTACAGAACACGTCACTGAACCCGTATTCAGGCATCTTCGTCTTCACAGGATCAGCCACGCCCGACGTGCAAGTTGGCAATCGCGTCACCATCACCGGCACGTATGACGAGTACTACTCACTTTCGGAGATCACGAACCCGATCGTCACCATCGAAGATTCCGGCACCGCACTTCCCTTCGATCCTGTCGTGATCATGAATCCCGGCGACATCGCGACGGGCGGGACGCTCGCCGAAAGTTACGAATCGATGCTCGTGAAGACTGGCAACGTCGCCATCACGGTCGTCAATGCCGATGCTGGTGGGGACTATGACGAGTTTGTCGTGACAGGCGGATTGCGGATTGATGATCAGTGCACGGACGCGATCCAGAACATGGGCTTGAACAACGAATGCCCCATCGGGTCGACGTTCACGTCGATCACGGGCGTGCTCGGCTACACGTTCGACAACTTCAAGCTCACGCCGCGGAACAAGAGCGACGTCGTCTTCGTCGAGTGCGATCCGTTTGTCCCGTAAACCTCTTACGGAACGAGCACACCCGTCGGGTCCGCTTCGATTGAATCTGCGAGCGGACACGACGATACCCCCACTTCGCGACACCCATCACCCAACCGCCCCGACCATCCTGTCGGCAGGCGCTTGCACGCGTTCTTCTCGACGAACACCGCGCCGCATCGACGTATTGCCCACGGCGACGTCGACCATCTTTTTCACCCGCGAAAACACGCTCTCTTGCACGTAAGGGATGCCGTATTTTTCGCAAAGCGCGCGCACTTTCGGTTGCATGACCTGATATTGCCGCATCGGAATGTCCGGCCAAATGTGATGCTCGATTTGATAATTGAGCCACAGGTGCGCAAAATCGAGAACATCGCTGCCGGTCGCGTAATTGACGGAACCAATGATTTGGCGCACGGCGTGTTCGGCGCGAGATGCCGGACGATCGTCGAATCTGTACAAATCGTCACCGGTATGGTTTGGCCCCACCACTGCGAATGTATGCACGTTCGTGAGCACGTCGGCCATCACCGAATTGCAAAACGCGCTGAATACGCCCCATGGTCCGAGCGGCAAATACAACATCGGCAAAAGCCCAAACTGCAGAGCTGCATACGGCAAGTAGCAATCGATGAGGAGCTGCGCATTTCGGCTACGGTCGCTGGGCGCACCCTCTCGAGCCGCGTGACGTTCGCGATACACATCCAGCGTATTTGGCGCATAATACGAAGCTCGCCACGTGAGCGCGAGCAAGCCCATGAGCGCGTAGCGCACGGGTTTGGGATATTCTCGCAATGGCACCGTATTGCGCTCGATGAGATCCGGATCGCGCTCTTCTCCGGTGTGCGAATGGTGCAAGACGTTGTGCTCGTAGATCCACGCTTCAGGAATCATCCAATCGGGCCAATCGAGAAACCGACGGCGCCCCCGAGCGAATACCTTGCTCGTGTATTTCGCCGGCACGCCGGGCACTTTGTCGTAACCGCGATGCCCCACGTGATGCATGAGGAGCCATCGCGTCGATCGGCCGATGGATAACAACAGGACACTCGCAGGGTTCGGTGCGATGCCGGCGCCGAGCAATCCAAGGGCGGTGCACACATGCCCCCAACGCTCGATTTTATAGAGATGCCGCAGGTCTTCTTCGCCAAGCGATTCGTCGATTTCGCGCCGCAAGACCTTGACGTCGGCAAGAAAGGCTTCGAGGTCGATTTTGGTGAGATCAAAAGCAGGCGAAGCGGAATTCATATCGTCGTATCTGCCATTCCCCCTCAGAGATTGGTGGCTGAAGCAATACCGACGAGGTTTGTAGCATTTGGAATGGGCGCTAGGTCAGTGAAGTGTGCGTCATTTTTACGTAATCGTGCGTGATGCGCCTGCCCAGTCATGCCCACGTAGAGCAATTCGACTTCCGCGTCACCGGCGCCCAGCGCGAGAGCTGGTTTTGCAATGGTCGTCGGAGCGCCGTCCAATGTGCTCGGAGCCGTCGACCAGGAATCGGTCGATCCTGAGTAGCGCGACCATTTGACTTTGCCATCGGAGGAATCTCGATACGCAACAATCGCGTCGCCATTCGGCAATGCCAGAAGTACGGGCTCCTGAGACGCAGCCATTGGAATGGGCGCTGGCGTATCGCCCCACGCGCCACCCTTTCGAGCAATCCAGTACAGTTGATTGGCGTTTCGCGCAAAAACGAGCATTGCTTCATTCGGTCCAGCCGTGAAGGTCGCCATTGCGGGAGTTCCCACGACGTCTGAAGGCTCCTTGATGTGTTCCGTCGCCTTCCACATCGGATTTGCATTGCGCGCATGAGAATACAGGCCCTTTTCGTTGCCAGCGTAGGCCACAACGGGGTCCGAGTTGATTTGGGCTATCGTCGGGCCTTCGGGACCAAATCCCATAGCGACTTGCTCGACCGTAGTGAAGTTCAGTCCACCGTCTGTGGTGCGTAGATAGTAGTAAAATAGATTGTTCGCGCCATGATACGCGATGTCGACGACCCCATTCTTACCCGCAGCGGAAACAGCTAGATTCGTCGTCACGGTCGGACCAATGTCCTTCCACGAAGAGAATCCAGACGGCGTCCAAGACGAATAACGAATCCTCCAATCCGAAGGACCGAGACCGCTTTGTTTGAGCAACGCCACGCCATAGTCCTTGCCCCCGATGACCAGCGTGGGTGACTTGTCACTGGGCTCGTTGAGCGCATTCGTTGCCCACTTCGTTTGATTGCTCGAAACGAACGTACCGGCAAAACCGATCGTCGAGCTCGTGCCAATCGCCACGAGCGTCGGACACGGCGGACAGCCCCCAACGCCACAACTGTTCAATGTGCCCGGCTCGGGACATCCACCACCAGCGCCGCCTGATCCGCCCATTCCCGCCATTCCGCCAGCGCCGCCCATTCCGCTGCTGCTGCTGCTGGCAACGGCGCCGCCCATTCCGCCAGCTCCCCCAGCTCCTCCCGCTCCACCAACGCCACTGCTCGAGCTCGAAGCATCACCACTCGAGCTCGAAGCACTGCCGCTCGAGCTCCCAGTGGAACCAATTTGCGCGTCATCAATGGGGCAACCCCACAAAAACAACGCTCCGAGCGCCACCAAGAGCCGCACGTCGAAATGCTTCGCCATTGTCAAAACGCTCCTCGCACGATCACGCCACCGTCGCCGCGCCCAACGTATGGCAGGACAAACATGCTCGATTGGTTTGGTTTGGCCGGACGAGTGCCATACACGATACCCGCCACCGCAGCTCCAATACCCACGGCACCCGCCACCGATAGACCGACGAACAATCCAAAGGAGCGATTTTTCCGCGCATTGTCTTCGGTCGGATCGTAACCAGAATCCGGCGGGCAAATGAGCTTTTCGGTGCAGTTGTCGATCAGCGTCTTCTCTGCATCGGCCTGATCCAACTTGAAATAAATTGCACCACCCACCGCCGCGAGCCCAAGTCCTCCCGCAACGTACGCCCAAACAGGCACACCCCTCGATGGTTTGTCTTGGGCAATTGGCTTGTCGTCCGCGACGGGTTTGCCATCGGCAATGGGTTTGTCCACGGGCGATGGCGTCGCGTCGGCCGGTTTTTCCTCGGCAAGAAGCAAGAGCTCGATGGTTTGCGAAGCGCCTTCCTTCAGCACCACCTTGCGCTCTTCTTTGCGGTGTCCGGGTGCCGTCACGACAAACACGTGCTCACCCGGATCGAGCGGAATCGTTTCCCCAATCGTCGCGATGGGCAGCGACAAACCGTCACGCTTGATCTCGATGCCCGTCGGCCGATTCGCCACCACGAGCTGCACACGCGCGAGCCGCGGTTCGAGCGCCGCGATGCCCGCCTTCGCGACCTCTTCCAACTTGCGCTTCCGTTCAGCGCCAAGCGTGTCCTGATTGACCTGCAACGCGCGCCGATACTCCACGAGCGCCTGCGTCAACTTGCCATCGTGCTCGCTGCACTGCGCGAGGTTGATCAGCGTGCTCGCAGCAGCGTTGAGCTCCAAACTCGCACGAAATTTCTCACACCCCTCGGCCCACTTCCCTTCCCCCACGAGCTTCCTTCCGCTCAGATACAGCGCTTCTGCCGCTGCGGGATCGCGAAGTTTGTCTTGGCCCATCGATGAAAGCGCAGGCGTGATGACAACCGCGCACGACGCGGCTGCGAAAAGCACGCGACGGATCCGCTCTTCAATACTCATCCAACACATTGTTTCCCTTCGGAGGGGCAGGCTTCGACGGCGCACGGCGTGACGTGATACTTGCAGCAGGAGCCGTCGCCGTTGGCAACGTAGATGTAACGGGCTCTGCCGTCACCATGCTCGAAGCTGCAAAAGCGGGCGCCGCCGATGCCGCTTCTGCAGGCATCATCGATGGAGCGGGAGGCACAACGATCGGCGTGCTCTCCGACGCCGCAGGACTTGGCGCAGCGGGCACCGCAGTCGGCGCATCGTTCGTCGGCGTTTGCGCAGACTCAAAGGATCCCCCGACACTCGACGCACGAAGCGCTGGCCAAAACACGACCGCAAACGCAGCACCGATGATCCCCAGCACGAGGAGCACCACCGGAACGACCCACGCATGTGGACGTCGCGCCACCGTGACGGGTTGAATCGATGGTTCGTCAATCCGAACTGCCGCAGGAGAAGCACGATCATTCGAAGGAGTTTGTCCGGGCGCATCACGACGCTCGTCCGAGGACAACTCCGGTGACTTCTGCGTGTCGACACTCGAGACACTGCTGGGTTGCGATGGAGCCGGCGATGTGACGGCCGATGGGAGCGGCGTCCTCGGAGGCGGGAGCGACGGCGCTTTCGGCGCAGCAACCCCGAACACTTCGGCGAGGTCCGCGATCATCGCAACCGAAGTCTCGTGCCGCTGCGCTGGGTCAATCGACGTGGCCTTGACAAACCACGGGTCGAACGTCGCCGGCAGACTCACTCCGTACGCCGCAGCTCGCTCGCTCGCAGGCACGCGAGCGCCTTTCACGAGCTGCATCATGAACGGGAAAATCCCCTCGGCGGCCTTCCGCTCGACATACCAATACGGTCTGCCCACGAGAAGCGTGAAGGCGATGTGCGCGAGCGAGTAACGGTCGACGGCCGGGCCGATCTTTTGATCATCCGAAAGCTGTTCGGGGCCCATGTACACGGGCGATCCCACGGTCTTCGTCGAGTTCGCGTTCACGGATCCATCGGCGACGATCTTTGCGACACCGAAGTCGAGGATTTTGACCCGTGGAGAACCGTCATCGCGGTGGGTCAGAAACAAGTTTTCGGGCTTGAGATCACGGTGAATGATCCCCGCTGCGTGTGTTCGATCCAGCGCGAGAGCGGCTTGATGCAGGTACGTGACGACATCGTCGGGCGGAAGTCTTCGCTGTTCTTTCAGCAGCTTTCCAAGCTCGTCGCCTTTCAGCAGCTCCATCACGATGAACGGCATCCCCGTCGCTTCGTCGATGCCTGCATCGATCGTTTCGACGATGTGTTCGCTTTCGATGCCGGCTGCGATCTTTGCCTCGAGCTCGAAACGTGCACGCATTTCGGGATCCGTCACGAGGCTCGGCAGCATCACCTTCAGCGCGCGATGGCGTCGCGTGCTCTGCTGAAGCACTTCGTACACGGCGCCCATGCCGCCCGCTTTGATGCACCGTATGACTTCGTAGTTGCCGTGAAACACCGTTCCAGGCGCCAACGCGGCGATCTCGACGGCAGGATCACGCTTGCTTTCGACGGGCATCGAAGGCCGAGGTTATCAAAACCGCTCGTCGTTGGATCTTTCCTTCGCCGCGTAAAGCGTGCGATGCAGTCACGGATGCGTGCGCGCGATGATTTGCTGCTACTCGGTCGGGCGCGTCTGAAAACAAGCTCGCTTCACAACGGCGCCCGATCGCCACAACGATGCTTCATGACTTGACGCGAGGTTCCATGACGCACTCCAAAACGATCGCCGAGCTCTCGACGATGTACTTGCTCGGACGATGGCTCGGCCCCTGGACCGATGCTCATCTCGCTCCGCAGGACGTCGAGCGCCGTGAGGTGGTCGTCAATGCTTTGACGTCAAACGATCGGCCGTTTTCGGCTTTTGTGTATCGGCGAGGGGCACTTGATCAACATGTCGGTTCACTCTTGCTGGTGCCCGGTTTGCATTACCTGGGTCCGCTCGATCCGCGTATGGATCGATTTGCGCGCATTTTAGCCGCAGCGGGTATCTTCGTATTGGCCCCGCGTTTGCCCGATTTCACGTCGATGCTCCTCGATCCACGCGTCTTCGACGATACGCTCCGCGCGTGGAAGACGCTCGAATCGCTTCCTGATCGTCCAGCGGGACGACCCGGGGTTTTTAGCATTTCGTTCGGATCGCTGCCCACGTTATGGCTCGCCTCCGAGTCGCCCGTGGCCTCATTCATTGGCTCGCTCGTCGTGTTTGGCGGGTACGCTGATTTCGACGATACCCTTCGGTTTTGCATTGGTGGGCGTAAGGGAGCGTCGCACGATCCATTGAATCGGCCGGTGGTATTCATGAATTTGATGCCGTTTCTCGATGATCGTCCCGAGGACCCGACGGAATTGTTCGCGGCACTTCGGTCGTACGTCCAAGCCACCTGGGGCAAACCCGAAATGAAAGTCGACGGACGTTGGCAATCCGTCGCGCGCGATGTTGCCAAAAGTCTGCCCTCCAGTCTTTTGCCGCTTTTTTTCGCGGCCACGGGCGTCGAAGGTGATACACGTTCGCTCGTCGATTCGGCCCTCGTTCGAGCCGCGGGCAGTTTTTCCTGGCTTGATCCCAAGCCATTTTTGGGTCGTGTTCGCTGTCCCGTGGACCTCATTCATGGCGCCGATGACGACGTCATTCCATACGAACATGCCTTCGCGATCGCTCGAGGGCTTGCGCCAAACGTTTTGCGCGGTGTGCACGTAACGGGTTTGTACGGACACACGCACAAGGCGGCGAATGTAGCGCCGACGTTTCGCGACGTACCCGGGCTTGCCAAGGAAGCCGTTACGCTCGTGCGAATGCTCGCTGCCATTACTCGGTCCGGTTCGCGCTGAAGCGCATAGCAGCATTCCCCCTTGCCGTGGGCATGCTTTCGTGGCAGTGGACGCGCGTCATGCGTCGTTTCCAAATGCTCACCCTGGGCGACCTCAAGCAAGGCCTCGACGATCTCCTCACGACGCGGCAAGCCGCCCTTGCGCTGACCCGCGTCGGCAAAGCTTACGAGGACCTCTTGAAGCAGAAGCGCGCGCAGATGGATGCCGTGCCGAATGAGCTTGGCGGGGGCAAACCCGTTCCCGAGCTACTCGCCACGACCGATGCCGAGCATGATGGGTACGGCACTGCCATTTATTATTTGACCGAAGCGTATTTGCATCTTCCGAACATCGATACCGACGTGCTCGAAGCGATCATGCACATTCGTGCCAGCCTCATTCCGTCGCTCGAACAGCTCCGCGATAGTTATGCGGACGAAGCGGAGGCGGCGTTGCGTCGAAAATCGGCACTTCCGGCGCTTGCGGCGGATCTGATGCGCGTGCCCGTCGTGGGTGGATCGCTGCAAAATTGGGCAACGGCCTTCGTGGAGGCGGGAGCGCGATTGCAAAAGCTGCTCGAGCAACCCGAGGACGACGGGGCCACTCAACGTAAAGAAGCGCAGCGACTTCGTGTCGAAACGATTGGACTATTGAATCACGCGCGCACGGTCATTCTCGACGAAATCGCGTCGAGACCCACGCTGCCGCGCCATTTGGATACGCAAATTTTTGGCTATCTCGACGATCTCGAAAAGTTTCGCAGCACGAATGCGCGGCCGAGCGCTCCGGGAATCGAAGAAACGTAATGCTTGGTTGCCCGTCGACACATTGAATACGCCACAAACCCAAAGCTTCGTACCTGGACGAACTCTACGGGAAAAACTCCCCGAGCGTCGAGAAGAACCTGGCCCCAGAGCGAGTCGTCGTGATACTTGCGTTTGTCCAGGATGCAAAAGCGCGACGATCTTTTCGGTAAAATTCGAGGGGGGAAGTGCCCGAATCGTGTTGGAATGCACCAAACCGACGCCTGCTTCCCCGATGAATGGCAAGGGGTTCGAGGGAGTTGTTGAAACCGGCGAACGATGTGTGAATGTGCCGAGGGTAGCGCGCACGCCCGAAGCATGTTAGGTGCCTGATGCTGAAAGGTGCCCTGCGATGACCCACCAAGAGCTACTCGAACGAATCTCTTCGGACCCCAACGTGTGTGGAGGAAAACCCTGCATTCGTGGCCATCGCATTTGGGTCTCGTTGATCATCGATTTTCTCGCTAGCGGAATGACGCCCGAAGAAATCTTGAAAGACTATCCACAGCTCGAGCTCGCCGACATTCGGGCATGCTTGGCGTATGCATCCGAGATGACGCGAGAGCGGACGGTCAAGGTGGCTTGATGCGGGTCAAACTCGACGAAAACCTAGGAGTCCGAGGTGCGGCGCTCCTTACGGCGGCCGGTGTGGATGTGGACACTGTGGCGGCAGAGGACCTTTGCGGTACGAGCGACAAAACATTGGCCGAGGTTTGTCGAGTGGAACACCGCGTGCTCGTGACGCTGGACAAAGATTTTGCCGACACACTGCGGTTTCCGCCGCAGCGTTACGCCGGAATTGTCGTGCTTCGATTGGGCGAACCATTGACACACGAAATGATTCAGCATGCACTGCGGCGGTTCGTGGACGCCGTTGACGATCAAGACCTGTCCGGCCGGCTATGGATCGTCGACAGCCATCGCATTCGCGAATTCCTCCCCGCGTCGGATCGTTCGTAAACTCTTCCACGCAAAACACGGCGCCTGGAATTTTCATCTCCACGCGGATCGCTTACGGGCGTCGTTGCATAGGGGATAAACCCATCGGCGCACCATTCCCATACGTTCCCGAGCATATCGAAGAGCCCCACGGATTTGCGGCTTTCTGTGCAACGGGGTTCGTTTCGCCTGTGTTGCCACGGTACCACGCACCGTCGCGCGCGTCGCATGCAGTCGTCTTCCGTGAAGTCAACAATTCAGCTTGATCCGCTCCCCGAGCACTTCCACGTCGTCGTTCGCCTCGATTTGCACATTGCCGCGTTTTGCCTGAAGCCGCGTTTCACGCGCCGCGAGCGTCATTCGCCCGCGCACTTTCACATCGGCCTGACCACCAATACGCTGCCGCAAATCCCCACCCGATTCCTGCACGATTTGCTTCTCCGCGTGCACGTGGAATTCCTCGCACTTGACCTTCACGTCCCGCGTCGCTTCTAGCTCCACATCCGCCGCTTTGAATCGCAGAAGCGGCCCTTTCTCGGTCATGCATATCTGAAGCTCGACCTCCCCCGTCGAGCTGCGAATCGTCAATCGATCTCTTCCAGGTCCTTCCACATCCGCTTCGACGACCCGCCCCGATGCAAGCGCCATACGCTGCGTCGTCGTGTCGGCGCTTGGAGTCGCGATCTCGGCCAGAAGCTCGGGGATCGATGCCGGCGGATCGACCTCGACTTCATGGACCATTGCGTCGCTTTTCGTGTCGATGGTTTTCATGATGGTTCAGCAATTCAGGTAAATGGTATCGCCCGACAATACCTTTTCAGATCCACCGTTCGTCACGGTAATCTGTCCATCTTTGACGGTAAGCTTCGAACTTCCCACTTCGAGCGTAATCGATTCGAGCGCTCGCAAGTAAAGGTTTGTCCCCGCAGCAATGTAGATCTTCGGCGCGCCAATTTTTTGGATGGTCGACGATTCGAGCGTCATGTCACCGCCATAGCTATACGACGTTTCCCCCGTCACGCATACCGTGAGAGATCCATGCGACTCGAAGGTTTGTCCTTCCACGATGGTTTGCCTGTCACCCGAAATGCTTTCGACCATGCTGCCGCTCACCGAAACCACTTCGTAACCCGTCACTTGTGCGATTCGATTTCCTTCAATGGTGGACGTCGCGTTTCCGGACACAGTGAGCGAATCCGAGCCACTCACCGACGCGCTGCGATCTCCCTCCACGACATCATCCAAATCACCCGCCACCTCGAGCAACCGATCGCCGGTCACGTCAATGGTTTGATTGGCACCAACAGCGACGACTCGAGCCCCCGTAACGGTGAGCGAATCGTCACTGCCCACGGTTGTCGTAATGGCCCCACCCACGGCCAGGGTTCGATCGCCGTCCACGGTGAGCGCATCATCATTGCGCACGTGCCGAGTCGCGTCGTTCATCACTTCGGTGCGCGCGTTTCGCTCCGCGCGCAAAAAGATCTCCTCGGATCCTTTTGCACTTTCGAACGTCAGCTCGTTGTACCCTTCGCCTCCGGGACTCGATGCGTCCCGAAAAACCGTTTTCGTCCGGTTCCCCGGGAGCGTGTACGGATGCACGTTCACCTTGTTGTACATTCTGCCCGTGATGACGGGCCGATCGGGATCTCCATCGAGAAATTCCACCAAGACGGCATCCCCCACGCGAGGCAAGTTTACTGCGCCAAACCCTTGACTTGCAGCGACTTGGGAAAGCGGAATCCACACTTCGGTTCCCGCGGAATCCCAAGAAAACGTCACGAGCGCCCTGCCCTTGTCGTCGGTATGAATTTCAGCGCCTGTTGGGCCCGTGACGGTTCCCATTTGAGCACCAAAGATTCGCGGCCACGGCGTTTTTCGTTCGGGCCTGTACGAAGTTTTTCCGGGTACCGTTTCAAAAGATACTCGATACGCGGCTTTCCCTCCATCGACGAACGTTCCCTCGTGCTCCACGCCCGTGAGCAGCCACGTGTCGTTGTAACTCGTGCGCGCATGCCCATCCAATTGGAACATGCGTCCCGGGACAAACCGAATCGTGCTCGCTTTGCCGCGCCCTTTCTTGTGCCCCAAACGCAGCGCGGCCAGCCGCTTTTGCGCATTTCTCGCCGGAAAATCCAGCCGCGAAATGCCTCCCGCACTCTCGACATGCGCCTCTTCTTCTGGAGCGCTCCGCGGATCATCGAGCGCGTAATCTCGCACTTTGACTTTTGCCGGCACGAGCCGCTGCGCCATTTCGAATCCGATCACGTTTTCACCTGCATCGAGCGCTTCTTTGCGATAACTGAGTATCGTCTCACCATCGATGTTTTCGTGCGTCGTAGCTGCATCCGTGATGACCAGCGTATGCCCGTTCGCTCCGTGCTCGAAAAAGTATCGAATACCTTCAGCCTCCATCCAGCGTGAAAGCAGCGCCCAGTCGCTCTCGCCATATTGCACGACATCTCGTTGCGAATAGGAATCTGCGAGCGACAGGCGGACGTCCGTAAGGCCATGCTCGCCGAGCACCGAATGGATGAGCTCTGGTAGGGTAATACTCGAAAAAACGCGGTAGGTCGTCCCCAGGTCGGCGAGAATTGCACGTGGGGCAAGGGTTGCTCGGTAAAACGCTCCTTCGTCGCTCGTTTCGAGCTGTTCGAAGTGGGTGACGATGCCGTCGAAGTGCCTTTCCGTGGTGCCCCAGGAAACGACGACATGAGCCGTTTCGCCGACGATCGAATCGAAATCGAACGACGCGTTCATGTCGTGCAAATCGATCTCGAACTGGAAAAGCTCGGATATCGCCTCTCGCCCCCTGAGCGCGCGCACGACGAGCGGCGAGCTCTCGCCTCCAACGTAAAAATGTGCTTCGAGCTTGGTTACGTCGGACATGTGTTTCTCCTTCGTCGCCTGTCGCGGACCAAAAACGGAGCAGACGCGGATTGATGTTTACGATACTCGTGACTCGTGATAATTTGTGAAAAAGGTGAGCCATGAAGTTCTTCAATACTACACCCTATTCCGCGAAACGAATGAAGAACATTTCGCCGCAACCTCGGCGCATGATGGCGTGCGTCGTTGCACGCGTTCTTCATGATGTCACCGGCAACGGGGAGCTCGTCCCGCTCGAAGAGCCCAAATGGCCCATCGATGCCACGCCTGGCGATACGCCGCTCGGTCCTCGTAGCGGGGACAAACCTTTTTATATGGGTGGCGTCGACATTTTGCTCGGCGGTCGCGTCTACCAACCGAACCGCAAAGTCGATGGTCGACTCGATATCGAAATTGATGTGGGTCGCACGTTCCGCCGTCGCATCGCGATATTCGGCGATAGGCGATGGCTTCGAGGCAAAGACGGAACGCTCACCGCGTCGTCCCCCGAAGTTTTTGGTTCCATGCAGCTCGACTTTGCACTTGCTTATGGGGGCTACGCGAAAACGAAACGAGGACAAGCAGCACCGTACGGGCCAAACCCTCGCGGTCGAGGGTATTACCTGGACGAGCTCGCGGCCGAAGGGCAACTTCTCCCCAACCTCGAAGACCCCAACCAGCTCGTCTCGCGATGGGATGACCGCCCCATTCCGGTGGGACTCGGTTATTACCCGGAAGATGGATCTCTTCGCCCCCAAGCTTCGATCGATCATCCCGGACTTGCGGGCGTCCTTGGACAAACCGGTGCCAAGACCAACGCAGCGGCGAATGTAACGTCCAATGTCTCCCTCACGGTCGACAACCTGACGCCGATGCTGTTCAATCAAGCGCATCCGAACATGGTGATTCCAGCCGAAAAGTCTCCCAAACCGGGCGACGTCGTTCGACTTTCGCACGGACGCAAAGACGGCACCGATCTCTTGTTCGTCTTGCCAAACCGAGGGTTCCACTTGCACGTGCAGCTCGAAAACCGCGAGCGGATCGTTCCCTTGCACCTCGATCAAATCGGCATCATCGGCGGCGAAGCGCGCGTGCTTCTGTCCTATCGCGTCGTCTTCGAATATCGCTTGGTCCGGAACGAGCGGCGCGTGTGTTCGCTTTACGAAGGCGCGATGCCCGAAGAAATCCCCAGCCACTACCGGCGCGACTTGCGCGACGAATGGGAGGACGATCTCTGGGGCAAGGAGCTCGCGAGCTAGCATTTATTCAATCTCGTAAATGCGCCAAGCGCTTTTCCAAAAGTTCTTCTCGGGTTCGGCAGCGTCGCCGATCTGACGCGCTTTTGAGAGCATTGCCGCCTCGAATTGCGGCCAAATGTCATTGCCGCGGGTTTCGCCGAACATGCCGAAGATCATGCTACGCATGACTTCGAGTTGCCCTTCGGGCGTCAAGTTGTCGAGCGGGTCGGGTTTCTTCGGCATCGTCATCACCCCGTTTGCGCAGTACCGTACCAATAATCGTCTTCCTCTGCTTCGGTCGTCGATTCACTAGTCGACGAAGCGTACCAGTAATCGTCGTCCGACGTGTCGATGCCCGCCGCATCTTGCCAGGACGCCGTCTGATCCTCGTAGTCGTCCGATCCGCTGATCGACGCGTACCATTTGTCCTGATAGCGTAGTGTGCGCTGAAAATAGTTGGTCCAGCCAAGCCCTTCGAATGAAAAAATCCCGCCCGACGTGCCCGAGCCAATAACATTGCCCCCGCGGAAGAATTGACCGACGACGAGCTTCGAGAATGACTTCGTGATGAGTTTCATTTGTACCGCCCAGAGCACTTCCTCCGAAGCGACCTTGAGAACGGCGGTGTCGAGCGATTGCAGCGCTTCCTTCAATGTTGAATTCTTGATGATGAAACCCGCCATATTGCCGTCGACGATGTCGTCGAGTTTCTTCAAGTTGTCGACTTCGTCCCAGACCTCGGTCAGCGCGTCATTGTATATTTTCTGGGCATTGACTTGACTACCATATTTCTTCAAATATTTGTCATAACCTTCGGTGAATTTGTCGGCCACACTTCCGAGCTCGTCCGAATAACCGCCCGTCTTTCGAATGAACGTCGCGAAGTTCGTCGTCCGACATGTCGAGCGCCCCTTTGATGCCCCTGACCTTCGCGGCCTTCTCGAGGTATTCCTTGTAGGCATCCGAAGCGGTCGCGCCGCTCGCTTTCTTGATGGCGGTAACGAGTTTGTCGCCAATCGTCGCAAGTGTGCCCTGCTTCGCCGCACTTGCCGCATTTTTCTTGGCGGCCCTATTTGCAGCCTGTCGCGCTGCATAGGATCCGCCTTTCGAAGCTCCCTTGCCGAGCTTCTTGCCGAGTTTCTTGAAACCCGCTGAAAGGGCTTTGCCGCCGACGAACATGGCCCCCTCCATCGCCCATTGCAGCGCTAAATCGATCAGCGCCGAATAGATGTCGGCGAGGGACATGCCGGCGTAAACGCTTCCCCAAACAACGACCAGATCCGAAGGCAAGGAGAAGGGATCACCACATTGCAGATTGATCGAAATGGGAGCATAGGGAATCGGGCTGGTCGCCAAATCGCAATCTTCGTCGCCCCACAAGAGGTTTTTCGTCGCCAGCGTCACCGACCCGACGCCAAAAAGCGCATTGGATCCGCCAAAAAGTGTCGTCAAAACGTTGTACCACGACGGCGGAATGGAAATGTGCGGCAAGACGAACCCAGCATCGCTCATCCGGCCAAGAAACAAAAGATCATCGCTGAGAACGACGCGATCGTTGCCATTCGACAAAAAGCAGCCCAACCACAAGCCTTGCACGACTGAAAAGTCGATGTGCCAGAGTCGCCCCGGCATCATGAAGGGCGGAAGTGGCACGGTGACCATCGTATCGTGCAGACAACCCCCGATGAACGGATTCACGTTGTAATAGGCGCGAACTTTCCAGCTCATGCGTTCACCCTCGCTTTCCGGGACGCTTCCATTGCACGACGCGCCGCGCTTCCAGCAAGTCTTCCTCGGACAGCTCCGGCGGCAATGGAAACCGCGCACTCCACAAGCATTCCACCTCGCCAAGATCGACGCGGATCACCACGGTCACGAGCTTTGGATCTGCCTCCACGACATTTCCCGGCGCAAGTTCCACGAGCACGCTCGGGAGTTCGCCTGGTAACGAGAACCAATGTGATTTCTCCTCGGGATGTACGTTCGTCAATACGAACTGTTCATCGGGAGAAACCAACGGCACAGCCAAACCTGGAGCTGCCGATTGCAGAAATTCAAGGCGATAATCTGCGTGACGCTTTGCTTTCAGAAACGACGGGATCGACAGAATGTCCTTCGCCACGTAGCCGCGCGTCACTTCGGCCAGCGGAATGCCTTCATCGATATAAGGCGGCGTCGCTCCGAGATACCCGCATCGAGGAAACCAGTCGAGGGGCTGAAAGTCCCACGCGGCAGGCAATGGCCCACGCATCCATCGCTCGACTTCACCAACGGCCATCGCCGCGGGCACGAGAGGCGCAAACGGATGCTCGAGATTCGGGATTGCGAGGTTCGTGAACGTTTCCTTGTCGAGCTCGAGCAAGAATCCGCAACCAGCCGGATTTCGCGGGTAATGATAAGGCGTCGCGGACCCGATTTCCCATTCCGGTTTTGGTTTGATGGCATCGAGAAATGGGATGCCCTTGCGTTTAAAGCCCCATTTGTCGAATCCACCATAGGCATAATCCCAACGAATGGGGATCGAATCGAATGGCTCGGGCTCCGAAAAACGCGGATTGCCCATGAGATCGAACTCGCCACGCCTATCGCCATACACGACGATCTCTCGTTCGATTTTTCCAAAACGCAGGCCGACCGTCGTTTTCGTCGTGTTTTTCCCGTACGCCTGCGCGCTCGCTTGGACGATGACGTCCGTCATGCGTTTGAAGGCATGACTTTCGTCTCCGGCAATGATGGGCGAGACGAACGGTGGAGAAAGCTCCGCATACGGGACGTCGCCGAGGCAAATAGGATTCTGTTTGTCATCAGTCATTGGAACCAGACGCCCATGCTCGGCACGGTAGGTTCGTTTGACGAGCAGCGCGCCCATACGAACCCCGTCCATTTCGCCGACGAAAAGCTCCTCGGTCTTGGGCGACGACTTGATGGCCTCGATATCGCGCGCGAGCTGCCCGATGAAGTGCCCGAGTTGCTCTTCGTTGATGGGGACTCGCTCGTCCATGGGTTTTACCGTGCCTCCGCCCGCGTTTCTGGCCTCTTGACGTCGACGAGTGCTTTGAAAGCCGCTCGAAGCGCTTGATCAGACTCGATGCGACGCCGCCACACTCGACGAAGCCGCATGCCCATGGATGGTTCGACGCCTTGTGCCCGAAGCTCTCGCACGATTCGCGCTTCTCGTTCTGCAATCGTCAATCGCGCATAATGCTCGACGCCAAACCGGCCCGGGTGCAGGCTCTCCCACCCGCGCACGAAAGCTTCCTCGAACTTGGGCAGTTTGTCCGGTATTCCTTCGGCCATCTCACGTTTCAGCTCCTGGCGCCAAAACCTGTCCGCCTTGCGCCAAATCACCGGATCGATATCTTGCGTGCGAAGCACCTG
The DNA here is from genome assembly GCA_016715885.1 of Polyangiaceae bacterium. NCBI lineage: Bacteria > Pseudomonadati > Myxococcota > Polyangiales > Polyangiaceae > Polyangiaceae bacterium. The sequence goes on along the minus strand of JADJXL010000002.1, from coordinate 207,500 downwards.
ATCCGGCTTCGCACCTCGTTCGGCAAGGTGTGCCGAGACGAACCCATATCGATCGATGTCCACGATTTCTTCTGGACGGCGCGCTGGTTCTTCCGCCGATGCCACAGGCATTGCAGGAGCGGGCGCATCTGCCAGCCGAATTTCGGGCTCGGCGCGCGGCACCAAGGGCAAAAGCGGCGGTGGAGATATCGGCAGCGGTCCCGGCGCGACCGCTGGTGTCGATGAAAATTGCGCAACCGCTGGTTGTGGGGTCGGAGGAGACGGCTGCATCAATTCGGGCGACGACGGAGGGAGCGCCAACGTTTCCGTCGACAAATTGCGCGTGGGACCTTTCGACCACGCCGAGAGCGGCAACACGAGCGTTTCGCTGCTGCGCTTCTTTGCTTTCGACAATGCGCCAGCATACCCTGGAGCAAACGGCAATGCGGGGCCGCGCACTGGAGCGTCATTGCCAAGCATCAACGTGCCACCCATGTTTTCGCTCGCTGCTGCAGGGGAAACTTCCGCGGCCGATTTGATTCGTTCCGGCGGTGGACGGAGTGCTGGAATGACCGGCGCGAGCCCTCCTATGCCGATACCCGTTGCCACGACCATCTGATCGAGTCGCGATTCGTCGAGAATTTCGACATGTCCGCGAAACGTAATGGTCGCGATCCAATTATCGACATCGACGTGCAGGGTATCGGCGCGAAATTCTATGTGCGTCGCCATGTCGGGGTCGCTTACTTCGAGGCCGTAAATTGCGCCCATCGCCCGAGCACAGGGCAGCTCGACTTCGACGCTTTGCCGTTCGGGATCGAATCCTTCGAGAATCAGGACGGCGTCGGGAGACAATTCATCGATTTGTTGATCCTCGGGCGCGGATTGAAAAAACGAAAGGTCGAATTCGTCCGGTAAAACCATGAGCGGCGATTCGACGTCTCGAGCAGATGTCGCACCGAGCCTTTTCTTGCGAATGGGCCATGCCGCACCGATGGGGCCGAATCCAATCGGGCGCGATGGGTCATTGGGATCCAAAATATTCGGCCGATCGTCGTCATCGGCATCTTCTTCACCACAACCAATCGGATTTTCGGCCGTGCCGATTCCGCCGAGCGCTCGCTCGTACACGATGGGCATTCGAATGAAAGGGACGGGCGGGCTATCGTCCGCCACACGCGCCCCCACGACGCGCACGCGCTTGTCAATGGCAAATCGACCTGCTTGCATCAATGCGACGCGTGCCGTCATTTCTGCCACGGATTGCCCGCGATTTGCGTGGGCGTGTCCAAGAACCGTCACGTCGACGCGCGGCTTTTGGGGCACGCGATCCGACGCAGCAATCACCCGCGCCATCGGCTGGTTCTTGTAATGTGCATCCGAAATCCGGTAAGGTTGCGGAGCGCTCGCCGGAGTCATGGGAGATGTTTTTGCCGAAAACGTGGCTTTGACAATGACCGTGACCCGCAATATGCCCCCTTGCCGCCAAGGAACGACCCCCAGCGCAAAGGGCACCGACGTCACGACTGCTGATTGTTCTCCCTGCACGTCTTCCTCCCGAGCAAACAGCACGCCAAGCGTCAGCGAAGCCCCCAGGATCGAGCCCCGAGCGATTGACGCCAGCCACAGATTGGCGCAGAAGAATGGCCCGCGTCAAGCATCTTGCATCGTGCGTCAGCTCATGGTGATCTCTTATGAGTTGGAACTCGTCGTCATGCACATCTCGCAGTTGCCTGCGGAATTCGCAGCTTTGGAGTGCAAAATTCGCAGTGCGTTTGGTGACCATGCGTAAAAGAATCCGGGAAATTGTAATGGCGCGTTTGTTGCTAACAGTGGGAGACGACGAATGAGCTTGACCTGTCCGACGTGTCGCACGACGTATGCGGAGGGCACCGTAAATTGTCCGCTCGACACGACTCCATTGCTTCCTGACGAAGCTTTTGCGAACGCGGACGTGAGCGTCGAACCGGGAACGATGATCGGCGAATATCGCGTTGAAAAGAAGCTCGGCGAAGGATCGTTCGGCGCGGTTTATGCCGGCGTGCAGCCGCTCATTGGCAAAAAGGTCGCCATCAAGCTCTTGCACAAGCGCATGTCTTCCGAGCCGGAAATCGTGACGCGATTCATCGACGAGGCGCGAGCGGTCAATCGGATTGGTCATCGAAATATCATCGACGTATTCTCGTTCGGGGTGCACGAAAGCAGCCAGCATTACTTCGTCATGGAGTTTTGCGAAGGGATGACGCTCGGGCAGCTTTTGCAACAGAAAAAGCGCCTCTTGCCGGCCGAAGCATTACCCATTTTGCGAGGTATTGCCGATGGTCTGGATGCGGCTCATCAAGCGGGCGTGACGCACCGGGATTTGAAGCCCGACAACGTATTTCTCATGCGTGAAAAAGACGGCAGCTTTTTTCCGAAGTTGCTCGATTTCGGTGTCGCCAAGCTCGTGCGCGAGGAAGGTGCGCAGCAAACGGCGACCGGTGTTGCCATAGGCACGCCGCGCTATATGTCGCCCGAACAGTGTCGAGGGAAAAAAGTCGATCACCGCACGGACATTTATGCGCTAGGGTGCGTGACGCACGAAATGCTCACGGGCAAACCCGTTTTCGAAGCGGATTCGACGGTGGATCTGCTCTTCAAACACACCACCGAAAAACCACCATCGATGTCGAGTGTTTGTCCGAGCATACCACCAGAGCTCGACGAGCCGGTTCTCGCAATGCTCGCAAAGCGCCCGCTTGGCCGGCCCAATTCGGCAGGAGCGGCGGTCGATGCGCTTGCCGAAGCCTTGCGCCTCGCAGCTCGGGCCCCCAAAGCCGCGGCAGCGCCGGAATTGGAGGTCGCCAATACGATGCGCGCTCCTGCGGTCGATGATGAACGCGCGATTCCGGATGACGTGCCCTCGACGAAGGATGCGATCCCAGCGACGCGCAAGTCATATACCGAGCTGCCGGCGGCCGAAGCAAAAACGATACAAGTCGCAGCGGACGTGGTCACCGAAATCGCTGCGGCGCCGCCAGTGCAATCTCAGATGCCCGCGACACTGGCAAGTCCACCGCTCACGGCGGCTGTCGTCGTCGACAAAACGCCGGAAGTCAAGGTCGTTGGCGCGACCACGATGACGACGGCGACTTCGACATTGATGTCACAGGGCGTGCCGTCATCGCAACGTTCCAAGCAAACAGCCTATATTGCGATCGCTGGAGTAGCCGTGTTGATCGGCGCCGGGGCGATGTACATGCGGCGCACGAACGATTCCGCAATTATTGGTGCGCCGGAATCCGCACCGAGCCAATCGACGCAGGTGCTCACGCCCGAGCCCGGGACGATTACATTGCGCCTCGCAGTCATGCCCGCGGATGCCAGAATTCTCGTCGATGGCCGTGACTTGGGCGGAGCTGGCGATGCAATCGTACTTCCCCGCGAAAAAAAGCAGCACGCGGTACGCATCGAGCGGCAAGGCTACGAATCACAAACGATGTGGATTTCGGCGGAGGCCGACAAGGAGCTCGGTCCCATATCGCTCACCGCACTCGCTCCGGCGCCATCCATTTCGGCATCGAATGACAAACCCGTCGTTCCAGCCAGCAAACCCGCAACCACCAAACCTCGGCTCAACAAGGACCTGTGGAAGCCCGAGGAGCTCGGGGGTCCCAAATGATACGTGCTCGAAAAGGCCGAACGCTCTCGATCATTACCTCCATGCTCGGGCTCGTTGGTTGCACCAATTTGGAATTTTTGGAATCGAATACGTGCGGCAATCTCGTCGTCGAATCCGACCTCGGCGAAGATTGCGATGGCGAAGCAGGCTGCGGTGCGCCGAGGTCTGCACATGAATGTCGTTTTACATGCGAAACCGATCCGTCGGATTGTAAAGAAGATCTTGGTTACCATTGCGGTGCCGATGGAGTTTGTCGTCGTCCCAAAGGTGAATTCGTTCCAGCGAGCACCGACACGACTGCGACTGCACGCGACCTGCTCGTGGGCGACGTCAATGCCGACGGATGTGCCGAAGTCATTGTGAGCGCAATGCGCTCGACGACCGTGCATGCATTTTCGAGCGCACTGTCGAGCTCGTGTGTGGAGTCGAAACAGACGCTGCAAAGCAATCGCCCGGATCCAGAGCAAGGTACGGTGCCGCAAGCTGCTCTCGCAGACCTTGAAGTTACCGACGACACGGGCCGATTGTCATTGCTATCACCGAGTCGCAGCCTTTATGGTGATGGTTTGTCGCTGCATTTCACGAGCGGTGGACCGACGTTGGCACCTGTGCTATTTCCTCGATTCATACGTGGGGGTTCGTCTGTGCGAACGGTGCCGGCATCGTTTCATGGCAAGAGCGCCATTGTGCTGCTCGAACAGGCAAGCGGCGAGGCAGCATCGGACGTGACGCTCATTTTCGACCCCAAGGAGGCGCCTGCGACGTTCCCCAAAGCATATCAGGGGAAAGTCGAGGATATTGCGGCCATCATCGCGGCCGACGTGGACTCGAGTCTCAATTCGCCACCGCCCGCGAATGAGCGCTGCGAAGAAATCATCATAGCCCGACATGGTGGGTCCCACCTGGAGCTTTACAAAGTCTGCACGGGCACGACGACGTACGGGTTTACCAAGCTGCAAAATTGGCAAATTGCGTTGAATGCAGGCGTACGCAGTTCGAATGCCACCATCGTCGCCACGGACGTCGATGGCGACGGCTATACCGATCTTCTTACCAATACGAAGGACCAAAAAGTCCACGTGGCATTCGGTTTCGGCGACGGGAGATTCAATTCCAAACCGCCCGGCCCCATGCCGCCACCCATTGCGGATCAAAAAGCCGACATATTGAATGATCCCATGGCGAACGAAGCAGCCAAAGACGGTCATCTCTTCGTGGCGCTCGAATTCGACCCAAACCATCCCGGAATCGATTATTATGCTCCCCCATGCCCCCCGCAGGCGGACTTTTCGTCCCCCACGTGCGCCTACGTTGCTGGCGGCTGTGAAGCGGTCGTCGCCGATATCGACGCCGACGGCGATGACGACGTGATCATCAGCGAAGGACAAAGCGTCGATATCGCGGTACATCGTCAAAATGGCGGCGCATTCAATGTCACATTTCTCGGAACGGCTTGCCCGCCACACAACCTTGGAGCCGGTGATTTCGATGGCGACGGGGTCGTGGACGTCGCTTTCTTCGACCAGACGAGCAAAGGGCCCGAGGCAAATACGACGGCCCTATCGATTGCCTACGGCAATGCATTCGCAGCTCCGAGCGCACCGATCATGAGCGGCAGATTCGACGAGGCAAACGGTCTTTCGGTCGTGCACTTTGGCCATCCTGGCACCGGCGCGCAAATTGGCATCACTCGTTCGATAGGTAAGGATAACAAGGGGAGCGCGCTCGCCGTCGTCGAAGTGGGCAACGAACGCGCGGTCGTCGCGCCGTATTATCTGACAGCCGATATCATGGGCGCTCAGTCGCTCGATTCGCTCAACCTCGTTGCACAAACCGCGGGGCTCTTCCGAAAGAACGACGAATCCAAGCCCATCCCGGCATTGGCCATACTGACACAGTCAAAAGCGGCATATCAACTGTGGCTCGTGGAATCCAACGAAGATGCAGGCTCGCTACGCGCCGCGCCCAGAAGTGAATCCACGGAAATCCCATGCACGTCCCATTGCGTGCTCGCGGCTATCTCGCGCGGCGAAACGGATACGAACGACCTACTGCTTCTTGGTGACGAGATCGCCGTGATTTATGGGGCGGTGGACGGCGAGTTCGTAGAGGAAAAACGAATCACGTTGAAGCACTCGTTCACTTCGCTCATTTCTGCGACAAACCCTCCCAAGTATGCGCCCCGTCCGCTCGTGGAAGATATCGACGACGATGAATGGATGGATGTCGTTGCATTGGCAAACACGGGTGCGCTGGTGGGATTGTTTGGCGCAGCCGATGGTGGCTTTACCGAAGTCGAGCTCATTGGAGCGCCTTCGTGCTGGGGTAAAGCAGGTTGTGGCAATTACGCAGCGGCAGCCATCGACGTCGATGGCGACGCAAAGCCCGACCTCGTCATTGCGGGTTCCGAGCTTCCCGGCGCTTCCGCAACGACTTCGGTCATGGCTTATCGCGCAACGACGCGGGAGCTGTCAGCCATCCCCGGCATTTCGATCCATGCGGAAAAGCTCCGTGCCGATGCTGATTACGTGGCCCTGGGAGCCGACGATATCGATGCCGATGGCGTGACGGACCTCGTTTTCATGCCGAGCAGCAATTATTTTACGGTCCTTCGCGGACGTCCGGAGCACGAATGAAAAGCCTCAATCGCCCCATGCTCGTGGCCCTGTGCCTCGCGACGGCTTGGTTCTTCGATGCGGCCAGCGCTTTGGCCGATGACCGCGCGCTCGCGTCGAACTATTTCGATGCCGGAGCGCAAGCGTACGACGCGGGCCAATATCTCGTCGCAGCGGAAGCATTCTTGAAGGCCCATGCGCTCATCAAAAGTCCGGCTCTGCAATTCTCGGCAGCTCAAGCTTATCGCCGGCAATACTTGGTCGATTCGTCCCCTGATGCGCTTCGGCGCGCCGTGCGCTTGTATCGCGATTACATACGCGACGACACTTCGGGCAAACGCCGTGAAGAAGCGGTGAACGCGCTTTCGGACCTCGTGCCGCTCGAAGCTCGTTTACGCCGCAAAAGCGTGGCTGCCATAGCTCCCACGCCGCCCGCTCCGCCAACGACTGGCCCGGCCAAACCCGGAGACAAACCCGCACCCATTCCGATTCCCGTGCCGGGGAGCACGCCGCCCGCAAATCCTCCTGCACCCGATCCCAGCATCGACGAATCGGAAGAACCCGAAGCCGAGCCGCCGCGGAAAACTCGAGTGCTCGTATCCGCAAAACCCGACATGGCCGAGGTGTCCATCGATGGCGCTGCATTCGTCCGCGTGCCCGCGGTTGTCGAAGTAAAACACGGCGCTCATCAAGTTCGCGCAAAAGCGGCAGGGTATTTCGAGGAATCCTTTCAAATGGATGCCGTGGAAAATGAGCTCGTTGCGCGACATGTCACGCTGAGGCCCAAGCCAGGGCGTCTCATGGTCAAATCGAACTCGGGCGCGAGTTTGTCATTGGATGGCCAAGTGCGCGCGGTCTTGCCGCTCGACCGACCGCTCGAAGTCGAGCCCGGGGAACACTTCCTCACGATTACGCATGCGGGTCGCGTTCCGTTCAGTAAAACGGTTACCGTCGAGCGCGACAAAGAAGTCGTCGTGGGTGCCGATCTTGCCATGACAAACCAACGTGTCGGAGCTTGGTCGACGCTCGCCATTGGGCTCGCAGGTGCCGCGGCGACCGGCGTGCTCGGGGGTTTGACGTGGAACCAAGACTCGATTGCGTCGGACCTGGATGCGCAAAGGCAAACCGGTACGATGTCGCCCGCGGACATAGCAACTTTCAATGCTGCTCTTCAATCGCGAAATTCATTCACGTTTGCCACCGCAATCACGGGTGGAGCATCCGCGCTCGTTCTCTTGACGAGTGCTGGGATGTTCTTGTTCGACAATCCGCCCACCATACCCGTGCCGCCGAAAAAGAGCGATTCCAATCCGCCATCGCCTCGGGTCGAAATGACGGTGGGCCTGATGTCGGCAGGCGTGAGAGTCGATTTTTGACCGCCTGTGTCGACAAATTCGCACGACCGAACGCATGTGTGTACAATGCACCGTGAATGGTTTGTCTCATCGTTGGCGACGCAAACGCGGATCTTTCTGCTTCTCTCGAGTTTTTCCCGCATGAAGGAGACGACGCTGCCATCACGGCGCTTGCATTTCAGAGCGGCGGCACGGCAGCGAACGTAGCGGTCGCGTATGCTCGACTGGGTGGCGCATCGCGCCTCGTCACGCGCGTTGGCGAGGATCCGGCCGCGGAGGTCGCCTTGCGGGCCGCGAAACGAGCTGGCGTCGACCTATCGTTCGTTCAGCGTGATGCGGATGTGACGACGGGACTGTGTTTTGCGGCGATATCCCCAAGCGGTGAACGTACGTTTTTCAGCCATCGCGGAGCCAACGTGGCGCTCGGTTTGCCGGACGTCGACCGAGTTTTTCAGGACGCACACGCTTTGCATGTTTCCGGACACGCGCTCCTCGATGGCGAGCAGCGCAGTACCGCACTCGAATTGATCGATGCTGCAATTCAACGACAACTTCCCGTTTCCGTGGACCTTTGCTTGCCGCTCGTGCGCAAGCGAGTGACTGAAATCATGAAGCTCGCGCCGCGTTTGTCCGTGATATTTGCCAATGCCCACGAACTTTCTTTGCTTGGCTCATCCCTGGGTTTTACCGGGAACGAATCAGAGGTCATCGACAGCGCGCTTGCCGCGCTCGCACACGCCGGAGCACCGCTCGTCGTCGCCAAACTTGGGGCCCTGGGATCGCGCATCGCAAAAGGTTCGTCTCGGTTTGACATCCCGCCATGGCCCGTCACTGCCATCGATACCACAGGCGCCGGCGATGGATTTGTCGCGGCATTTTTATTTGTTTTTCTTCGCGAGGGCTCCGTCGAAACGGCCGCTCGAGTTGCGAATGTCGTAGGGGCGCTCGTCGCGAGCCGTAGCGGTGCCGCGGAGGCATCTCCAACGCATGAAGAAGTGTGCGCAGTCCTCGAAAAGCAAGGTGCAATCAAAGCGCTTGACGTTTTCACGAGGCCGGACCAAAGAATCGAGCCATGACACCGACCTGGAAAGCTCGACTCGACGCCCTACGATTGCGGGACCTTGGAGACATCTTTCGAGGTCAAACGAAGCCCATCATCGGCATGGTCCACTGTTGGCCTCTCCCGGGTGCTCCCGGCAATTCCGGGTATGGAATCGATACCATCATCGAACACGCCATATCGGACGCTCGAGCCCTGGCGGAGGGCGGCGTGGATGGTTTGATCGTCGAGAACATGTGGGACATTCCATTTCGAGCGGGTCCGCATATCGCGCCTGAAAGCATCGCGGCGCATGCAGTCGTTGCACGCGCGGTGCGTGATGCGGTCCCTTTGCCGCTCGGAATCAATCTCGTGCACAACGGCGGCATTGCATTGCTCGGGATTGCCCTCGCTGCGGGCGCTTCGTTCATCCGCGTATGCATGTTCACTGGTGCAGGCGTGTGGGAAGCGGGGTCGTGGGACGAAGGTTGCGCGGCAGATTTGATGCGACGCCGAAAAGAGCTGGGGGCAGAGCACATCAAAATCATTGCCGATGTCGACAAGAAGCATTCGGTGCGGTTTCCTGGAATCGATATGGCCACACACATCGAATGGACGCGCTTTTCAGGCGCCGATGCACTCATCGTGTCGGGAAAGATGACGGGCGACGCGCCGGATATTGAAAAGATCCGATCGGCCAAAGCATTGGCTGGCGATTGTCCGGTCCTCATTGGCAGCGGCGCCACGGAGGAAAACGTCGCAGCGTTCCTCGGAGTCGCCGATGGCGTCATCGTCGGCTCGAGCATCAAGGAAAACGGGCGAATCGAGGAGGCCGTCGACATCGAGCGCGTTCGGCGATTCGTCGCGGCTGCGCGCAAGTAGTTGCGCCAAACTCGAGGCACGGCTGGCAACCACGAATACTTGTGCTCCACGCATCCCGTCACTTCTTCGGCTTGTACACCTCACGAAGCGTCGCGCCCGCAGCAACGTCCTTCGGTGAAAACCGCATCGGCAACGTGTCGTTTGCCAACCACAATTTCGTTTGATCCGCAAAGAATTCGGATTCGATGACGGCCGACTGACCACCCGGAATGATGTTACGCCCGGTCACCTCTTCGCCTTTCAGCGAAACGACCATACGCATGACAGGCCCACTTCCATACGAAAAGCGTTGCCCGTTGAATCCGGGATTGGCGGCATCCACGGAGAATTGATCCCCATTACGCGGGAACCACAACAGATCCTTGCGCGGATCGTCCGCGGGATACGTGCCTTGCTTGAGCGGCAGGATCTTCGTCGTAATGGCAAATGGCTGCGTGAATGAAGCATATTGCGGATCGTCGAGGAAATCATCGAGGAGCGACTGGAACCTCACATAATGACGAAGTCCCCACAGCCACTTCGACATGTCCGTCGTGCCATAACCCCCCTCGGCGGGCGTGTCGGGGTTCGGCGCCGACTTCAAGAATGCAAACGCATCCGCCAGCGCTTTCAGCAGCACTTCGTCACTCGTCTCGACCTCCGGCGTCCCCAAGACATCGAAGAAAATCGATTCACTCGTAGCCACGTTCCACGATGCGAGCTTTTCGGGATTGTTTGCACCTCGACCATTGAGGAATTTCCACATGGCGCGAATTTGTCCACCACTGGAAAAGCTGTTGAACACGCCGGGCAGTTGGTCATCATTGAACGTCTGTTGCAATGCTCGGCTGAGCCACGCATTCCATATCGAAGTTGCCACGGCGGACTCTTTGTCGGTCGCCGTGGGCGTCGAGTAAAACGTTTCCACACCTGAACGAGCTTCGTAGCCTGCCGTTTTCCACGCACCAAGACGCATTTCGGCAGCATCGAAGTCGGCCTTGTTCGCATCGTAAAGATCCACGATGCGCTGCTCACTGGGCGAAAGCAATCCACCCTTGGCAGACAGCGCGCGTCCCTTCTTGATCGATTCGACGAACGTTTCGGCGAGCAATTCGCCCGTGCGCGACTGCGTATTCGCTTGGATGCGTGCCATTGCGTCTTCATCCGCGGTACCGTCGGCAATGGCCTTTTCGAGCTCGCGAGAAATGGTGTCGGCGCGAAAACCCACGTCCCACGTGCCGCCGATGTACCACTTGTCGTTCGTGAGCGAATTGTCCGTCGAAATGTTACCCGGATCGTTGTTCGCCGTCGCAACATAACCGCTGTTGGGATTGAGCGATGCGGGCATGTCGTCGAATGGAATCACGCACGCGTATGGATCGTTTTTCCCGGGCGCTTCGTCGACCTTCCCGTCCGGCAATGTGGGAATCCGAAATGCGCCGTAAACCGTACCATCGAGGAGCTGATCAGGATTCGCGTCGGCTTGGAACGTACCGTCAGGATTGCGTGGAAGGTATCCGCGGCACGGCACCGTTTGGTAGCTCGTATAAAAAATATTTCCACTGCTATCGGCAACCGCAAAATTTTGCGAATATGCAACGAGGCCCTTCGTAGCTTCGCGGAATTCGTGTACGTCTGCGGCATGCCCGAGCCTATCGGTCGTGGGCAACACCCCAATCACATCGAATCCTGCGTAGTCGAAGCTGATCGCCGTGACGACTCCATCCCCGTCGACGTCCGAGGGAATGACGTATTTGCCGCCCAAATTCACGATGGTTTGCCCGGCACCCACCGGATCGCCCGGTTTGGCCGCATTACCTTCGATATCGGCAATCCATCGTCCATCGAATGTCTCGAATCTGGGCCAATTCTCGGTGCGACCCACGCTGCCGAGCGCATCGACGTTCGCGATGACATAGCTTTCGTCTTTCTTGACGAGATCCTTCCAAGCGCCTTGAAACATGCTCTTCGCTGGCAAACCGTCCGCGCCCAATTGGATTTCTTCGCGATACCAATCGGTCACATCACCACCAAGCTGCGTTTGGCTCCAGGCGACTTTCCCATTCGTACCAATCGGCATCACGGGGAAACCCGCAATCACGAGACCCAATTGATGCGTGTTGCCTCCACCGAAAACGGACGTATCGAGTCCCACTTGATATAGAATCGATGGCACCGATAACGACAAGTGGCCATCACCGGCCAGCATCGCCGCGCCCGTCGTCGTCTTCGATCCTGCAACGGCCCACGCATTCGAGCCATATCCAGCATCTTTTTGTCGCAGTAGACGATTTTGCATGCGTTCTAGACGCTGCGAAAGACGCTCGAGCAAAAATGCGGGCGTCTGTTTTACCGGACCACCCGCGGAAGAACCTCCCTGCGGTTTTTTATTGGATCCCGTTGGTTTGGCGTTGCCTTCCTCGAGTCCGAAACCTGGCGCCGAGCTTCGCGGCATGATGGGCGAAAGCTGCTCCCACAAATCCTTGATTGCACCTTGCCTTCGCAACTCTTGAAATTCAACGCCATCGAATAACGTGGGGAGCTTCGCGGCCGTTGCAGCTCGACCGACGTCGCCGCCCTCGTAACTGGTCTGATAAATGATGACGGCGACCATCGCTGCGACGTCACGGCGGTCGAACGGCGTCATCAGGTCATTCGGATTGAGCACTCCAAGCAATGCCGAAGCGAGCTTCAATTCGCTCGGCGGGGGCAATTCGTCATTTTTTACTCGTACGATGTATTCATTGATTCCTTCGGCAAACGCGTCTGCTTGCGCGGAAAGCTCGGGCCCGAGACCTTCGAGAATGCGATCGGTGACGTACGCCGCGCCTTGCGCACGCCATTCTTGATCCGTTGCGAGCGCCGAATCACCCAAGAGCTCGCTCAGCCGCCCCGTCGCGAGGCGCCTTTCGAGGTCCATCATGAAATACCGATCGCGCGCCATGACAAACCCTTGGACGCGCGCCAAATCGACGCGGTTTTTCGCATAGATGTGCGGCACGTTCGATTCGGTACGCACGACGTGCACTTCGTCCTGAAGACCGGGAATCATCCAGCTTTCGGCTTCACCGACAGACAAAATCGCCGTCTGATCGGGGTTCGGCGCAACTGGCGTCGGCTCGGACGAACAGCCAACGGTCAAAGGAAGAGCGGCAAGGACTGCCGTGGAAAGTGATTGGCGAAGAAACTGCAAAGAACGTCGCATGAAGGCATGGTGGACGGGTGCTGTTGGGAAGTAAAGCACCCAGCCACGACGCCCCTTGCCGCTCGGCAGCATCCGCGCATAGTCACGGACCACCATGTCCGACTCAATCTCGCAAAGTCTCTTCGATCGCGCTCGCGCCGTCATTCCCGGCGGCGTCAACAGTCCCGTTCGCGCCTTTCGCGCCGTTGGCGGCAACCCCGTGTTCATCGCTCGCGCATCCGGAGCCACGGTGTACGGCGAAGACGGCACCGCGTACGTCGATTACGTCGGTTCATGGGGCCCCGCGCTCCTCGGACATGCGCATCCCGATGTCGTTGCGGCCGTCAAGAGTGCGGCCGAAGGGGGTTTGTCCTTCGGTGCCCCCACGGCGCGTGAAGTGCGTTTTGCCGAATTGATCAAGTCGATCTATCCGAGCATCGACAAGCTGCGCTGCGTCTCGAGCGGCACCGAAGCAACGATGAGCGCGATTCGCGTCGCACGCGGAAAAACTGGTCGCGATGTGATCGTCAAGTTCGAGGGGTGCTACCACGGGCACGCCGATCACTTGCTCGTCAAAGCAGGAAGCGGCCTCGCCACGTTCGGCGTCCCCGATTCGGGCGGCGTCCCCGAAGGCACCGCGAAAACGACCCTCACGCTCCCATTCAACGACATCGCAGCGCTGCGAGAACTGTTCAGCAAACGTGGTCACGAGATCGCGGCCGTCATCGTCGAGCCCGTCGTGGGAAACATGGGGTGCGTCCCTCCAATCCCCGGGTTTCTCGAGACAATCATCGAGGTTTGTCGCAACAGCGGTGCGCTCTCGATTTTCGACGAAGTCATGACCGGCTGTCGCCTCGCACGCGGAGGCGCACAGGAACGATTCGGCTTGCGGCCCGACCTCACGACGCTCGGCAAAGTCATCGGAGGCGGCATGCCGCTCGCCGCTTATGGTGGTCGTGACGACGTGATGAGTGTCGTTGCACCGCTCGGTCCGGTCTATCAAGCCGGCACGTTGAGCGGCAATCCCGTTGCGGTCGCTGCAGGACTCGCCACGCTCGAGCGCCTGACACCGGACGTGTATGACAAACTCGAGAAGCTCGGTGCCATGCTCGAAGCCGGTTTGTCGGAAGCAACCAAAGCCGCGGGCGTCACCGCCACGGTGCAGCGCGTGGGATCCATGATCACGCTGTTTTTTGCGGAAGGTCCCGTACGCTCTTGGCAAGACGCAGCTCGGTCGGACACGAAGCGATTTGCGTCATGGCATGCGGGTCTACTCGCGCGTGGGATCTATTGGCCGCCGTCCCAATACGAAGCAGCGTTTGTCTCGGCTGCACACACCGAAGCAGACATCGTTCGCACCGTCGATGCGGCGAAAGCTGCGCTCGGCTGAAAAAGAACCCTCACGCCTGCGCGCGACATCGCGACCTGCGCCACATTGTCAAGACAAACAGTCCTGCGAGCGTCGCCCATGACGACGTCGACGAGCCGACGTTCGATGCGCTTGCGTGACACGCCCCTGGCACTTGCGTGGCCGGAATGGGCGCTGGACCCGCACCGATCACGAAGTCCTCGTCGGTGCCGCCGGTTCCGCCAGTGCCTCCAGCTCCGCCCATGCCGCCACCACCCGACGACGATGAAGCACCGCCGCTGCTCGACGACGAACTGCCGCTGGGGCTCTCGATGTCGATCGCTGCGCACGAGTAATAGTAAGGCTTGGACGCGCCGGCCATGAACTGCCTGAGCTGAATGACGCAGTTCGTGCACGGCGTGTCGGGCACGGTGATCGTCGTGCTGATGAGTCCACCGTTCACACCATTCGTGTCGTCACCTTCGTACAGCACGGCGCCATCGAGATCGGCGCGCGTCACCAAGTTGATGGGTTTGGTCGACAGAGAAATGCGGAACTTCCCCGTGTGATTGACCGTTTCTTTCCACGTGACTTGCAGCTTCGATCCCGCAACGAGTGGCGTCGACTTGTAGTCCGCCGGGCACGCTGACGCGGTCGCGTCTTCGTTGGGATCTTCCGGTCCTGCGCCGAAGAAACATCCGCACGGCCCACTCTTGGCGTTGTCGTCGCTCGTGAGCGGGGGCGGATTCATCAGCAGCGCGTGCGCACTTGCGTTCGAAGTGACGAACGCGATCGACAAACCCGTGACGATGGCAAACAGTCTAGAATACATGGCAACTCCGGACGTGCGTGGGCTTGCGAGCGTAACGCAGCGTCATGCATGCCGGGAGATCGTTGTGAATTGTTGGTTCGATGAGGCTGAGGCGTCAGGTCGCCGGGGGTACGCTCGCTGGCGTCCCCTTGACCTTGTACCGCATGCGAAACGTCGAGATCGTCGCGCCAAGCTCGGCGCGTGTGACGCTTCGACCTCGGCCTCGAATGACCTCGAGTAGCTCGTGATAGAGCTCGTGAATCAAGATTTCTTCTACGAGCTCGGGGATCGACGTAGGGAACAACTGGGCACGCAGGGCAATGCGTGAACAGGCGACGTTCTCGTCGGTGATGCGAAGAAATCCCACGGCGTGGTGAGTGCCAATCAAGTCGACTCCCATGAGCGACGACGGAATGGGGCTTCGGCACTTTCCGGCGTCATAGACGCGGCGGATGCTCTTGCGCACGTCGGCGAACGGTCCTGGCATCGGTCCGCGTTCGGAATTCGCGGCAGACGTAGGTGCGACGGACATCGGGCCAAGGGACAAAGGTCCTGTCGATGTGGTGGAAAGGGGCCCTGAAGACAGCATCGAAAGCGGCCCGGTCGATTCGAGGTCGGTGCCGCGCATGGAACGATGTTTGTCGGCGGCGGCAGCGGGGTTTGGGGAAATGATGCCTTTGGCAATCAGGAAGGTTTCGAGAAGCATGCCGGCGATATCGCTGCTGAGGTGCTTCTTCGATAGGTGCAGCGCGTGCAAACGGACGAGCGGTAGGAGCAACTTTCGGCAAAGCTCGTTTTCGTGTTGTTCCTTCGCCGATGGCAGATCGGTCATGTGCGACGTCGACTCGAACTGCACGACGAAGAGCGGCACACGTTCGTGATCGATCGCGACGAAGTCGAAAACTGCGCGAGATCCGAATTGTACGATGTCGGGTGAAAGGCCCGCGCCTTCGAGGCGCAGCGCATCTTGCGCCTTCACCTTCACCAGGACAGTGGCGCCTACCTTCTTGGTCGCAGCCGAAAGCCCGAAGGTTGCCACCTCGTCGGTATGATTGAGGAGCTTCTTCAGGTTTCCGTTCATGCGTGCGTCCGACTTGGCCTACCAAAGCACCGCGCGAGACGTGGTTTGTCGCCTCCTTGGCACAGCGCGATCTCCATGGCTTGCTTCCGTACGGTAGGCTCACAGTGCCTCTGACCGCAACCGGAGACGACAAGACGAGTCGGTGTTTCCAGTCACACCGGGCCGTCTTGCGGTTTGCGACTGCCTATCTCGCTTGCTCGCCACGACATCTGACCCTTCAGGCACGCGCGACGGTTTCGCCACAACCTGCTAGGCTCCCCGCCCCATGAAACCTAAGCGTTCCCTATGGTTTGTCCTGGCGGCGATGGCGCTCGTGGGCACGCCGCTTTCTCCAATGGCTTGTTCAGGTGGAGCAAGCGGTGGAAAGACCGCGAGCGTCACGCCGGGCGAGATGCCGCAAGACGGCACGTGGACCGGCGTGTGGTACAGCGAGCTGTACGGCTATCTGCACATCGTACAAGACGGCAATGCCGTCGTAGGCAAGTGGATTCGGCCGCACAAGGATCGATGGGGGCAGTTGAAAGGCGAAGCGACGGGTGACGTGCTCAAGTTCGAGTGGACCGAGCATGTCGTCGATCTCGTCGGTCCCAACGCGACGAAGACCGGACGCGGCTACTTCAAGTACAAGCGACCACCGGGTGAGAACGTCGACGACACGTTCGCGGGGGAAACGGGCTTCGGCAAGGACGAGGTCGGTTACACCTGGGAGGCCGTCAAGCAGCGCAACGTCAAGCCGGACCTCGATTCGATTGGCGGCAACGGCGCAGCCGAAGTCGGCGGCGGCGAGTGGGACGGCGAAAACACCGAACAGGGCAATCCGGAAGAACCGACATCTCCCAACTGAGGCACATGACGCAGCCACAACCTCGAGGCACCAAGTTCCGCGAACCGCCGATTTTCGAACGTGGCGCGGCGAATCGTTTTGGCGGTTCGCTCGCGCCGCTCGATGTTCCTGAAGCCGACCCGAGCAAACTCTTCGGACAACTCGCACGCAGCGAGCCCGCTGGTCTTCCCGAGGTCAGCGAACCCGAAGCGTTCCGGCACTTCGTTCGTTTGTCGCAGTGGAACTTCTGCATCGACTCGCAGCTCTATCCGCTCGGGTCGTGCACCATGAAGTACAACCCGAAGATCAACGAATGGGCCGCGCGTATTCCGGGTTTTGCCAGGATGCATCCGGAAACACCGGACGAGCTCGCACAAGGCAGCCTCGAGGTCATGTGGCACGTCGCGCAGATGCTCTCCGAAGTGAGCGGCATGGACGACTGCTCGCTTCAGCCTTCAGCAGGCGCGCAAGGCGAGCTCACGGGGCTCATGATGATCCGCGCCTACCACGAGGCCAAAGGACGAAGCCCCAAGAAGGTCTTCATCCCCGAAAGTGCGCACGGGACAAACCCCGCTTCGTGCACGCTGAATGGACTCGTCGCGGTCAAGATCGACAAGAACCCGAGCGGTGTCGTGACGCCGCAAGAGATCGCCGCCGCGATCGAACGAGAAGGTGCGGACGACGTTTGCGCGTTCATGATCACGAATCCGAACACGCTCGGCGTCTACGAAAAGCACCTGCCCGAGATCATCGAGCTCATCCATTCGCGCGGGGGTTTGGTGTACGGCGACGGCGCGAACACGAACGCGATCATGGGTCACGCAAGGCCCGGCGACATCGGCGTCGACGTGATTCACATCAACCTGCACAAGACGTTCACCACGCCTCACGGTGGTGGCGGTCCAGGATCGGGCCCCGTCTGCTTCAAGAAACATCTCGAGCCTTTCCAACCGGCTCCCGTCGTCGTTCGACGAAGCGACGGAGCGTTCGCGCTGGACTACGACAGGCCGCAGTCGATTGGGCGCGTGCGCGCGTTCAACGGCAACTTCGGCATGTTCATCCGCGCGTACACGTACCTGCGCGAGATGGGTGCCGAGGGACTCAAAATGGCTAGTACGCTCGCGGTGCTCAATGCGCGGTATCTCTGGGCCAAACTCAAGGACTCGTATGCCGCGCCCGTACCCGAGCCGTGCATGCACGAGGTCGTGCTGTCCGATGTCGACATCGAGAAGGCGACTGGCGTCAAGACGCTCGACATCGGCAAGCGGCTGCTCGACTACGGCTTTCACGCGCCGACGGTGTACTTCCCGCTCGTCGTTCCCGGCGCGCTCATGATCGAGCCGACAGAGACGGAGACGAAGGAAACGCTCGACGAGTTCATCGATGCGATGAAGGCGATCGCGCGGGAAGCGCACGAGGATCCGGCGCTCGTCAAGGGCGCTCCGCACAGCACCGTCGTCGGACGTCTCGACGAGGCGCGGGCTGCGCGTCAACCTCGGCTTCGCTGGCGTCGAGGGGCGGACAGCGCCCGGTGAGAATGACGGAACGTGGGCGATTTCAGCCGAAAAGGTCACGTTTCGCGGCAAACTCGCCCACGCTGCGCCTTCGTGCATAAAATGCGACCCATCCGCTGCCCAACCTCATCGGGCATATGCGGACAGTGAACGAGCATCTACGTGTCCCGAACCATCACCGACACCGTCGGGGAAATCGAGGCCATCTGCAAGACCGAGCCCGCTCGACTGGGTGACGTCATCAAGCTCGTCTTCCGCGCGGAGGACGATGCGGATCCGCCCTTCAACGTCAAGATCAAATCTCCTTCTGGCAAGGTGATCGTCGAGCGGATCTTGCGTGAATTGCCGACGGGCAGACCTCAAAGCGCCCCACCCGTGGAGTTCACGGCATCGGCCATCGGTGCGTACAAGATCGAAATCAAGCAGCTCTACGGGAAACAAAGCGGCACGGCGCACCTGAACGTCCTTCCTGCCGTTTGAGCTCAGAAGGTTTCCGCCGGAATGCCCTCTCGGGGCTTGCAACCTGCCGACTTGGGAATAAGTCTCGCGGCGCAACTGTCTGAGCGCCCCGAGTTGCCATGTGCGTCGTTCCGCAACGCGACGCGGAAACCCTCGGCATAAAACCCTGCTGCTCGATCATCCCATGCACGACGTCCGAGCCCTCAACGAACTCGTCGCGAAAGAAAGCGCCTTCATCGAGAACCTCACCGGCGAAGTCGGCAAGGTTATCGTTGGACAAACCTACATGCTGGAGCGGATCCTCATCGGCCTCTTGACCGGTGGGCACATCCTCCTCGAAGGCGTCCCGGGTCTTGCCAAGACGCTCACCGTCCGCACCCTTTGCGACGCGATCCACGCCAAGTTTTCGCGCGTTCAGTTCACGCCCGATCTCTTGCCCGCCGACGTGATCGGCACGGTCATCTACAACCATCAGAAGGGCGAGTTTTCCTCGAAGCTCGGCCCCATCTTCGCCAACCTCGTTCTCGCCGACGAGATCAACCGCGCGCCGGCCAAGGTGCAAAGCGCGCTGCTCGAAGCGATGCAGGAACGCCAGGTCACGATCGGCGACCAAAGCTACAAGCTGCCCGATCCGTTCATCGTGATGGCCACGCAGAACCCCATCGAGCAGGAGGGCACGTACCGCTTGCCCGAAGCGCAGGTCGATCGCTTCATGCTCATGGTCAAGGTCAGCTACCCGTCGCGTGCCGAAGAACGGCAGATCATCGATCGCACGACGGGACTCGTCGAAGCGCACGCGAACAAGATCATCGAGCCCGAAACGTTGGTGACGGCTCGCAAGGTCGTGCGCGACGTGTACATGGACGATCGCGTCAAGGACTACATCGTCGATGTCGTCTTCGCGACGCGAGAGCCCAGTCAAAAGGGCATGAAGGATCTTGCGAGTCTCATCGAATACGGCGCGAGCCCGCGCGCGTCCATTTCGCTTGCCCTCGCCGCCCGCGCGCACGCTTTCCTACGCCACCGCGGATACGTCACCCCCGAAGACGTCAAAGCTGTCGGCCCCGATGTCCTTCGTCACCGCATCGTGCTCACGTACGAAGCCGAAGCCGAGGAAGTGACGACCGAGCAGGTCGTACGTCGGGTGTTCGAGGTGATCGAGGTGCCGTGAAGCGCCCTCGCGATCCTTCATCGGCGCCCCTTCCCAGCAAGGGCAAAGGGGGCAAGAAGCGCAAAGCAAAGGCTCCCGAGCCGAGCTTTTTGTCGCGGTTGCTCTCGTTCTTTTCCCCGGACAAACCAGCAGCTTCGACGCGGGAAGAGCGTCGGGACAAACCTCGCCAGGCCAAACCTCGTAGCGACGAATCTCGTAAGCCTCGCGATACGAAGCCCGCCACGGCGGAGCTACTGAAACGATTGCGGGCGATCGAGATCAAGACGAGCCATTTGGCGAACGAACAACTTTCGGGGACGTACTCGTCGGTTTTTCGCGGCCAAGGTCTGAGCTTTCGTGAAGTGCGCGCTTACCTGCCGGGTGACGACGTGCGCTGGATCGACTGGAACGTATCGGCGCGCATGAACGAGCCGTTCGTGAAGGTGTTCGTCGAAGAGCGCGAGATGACCGTGATGCTCGTCGTGGATTTGTCCGAGAGCGAGCACTTCGGGACGCGTCGTTCGTCGAAGGCCACGGTAGCTGCCGAGATTTGTGCCTTGTGCGCGTTCAGCGCCATTCGCAACAACGACCGTGTGGGGTTGCTCCTCGCAACGGACGTCGTCGAAGCGATCGTGCCGCCGAAGAAAGGCGAGAAGCACGTGATGCGGGTCATCCGCGAAATCTTGGGGCACGAACCAGCGCGTTCCGGGACGAACCTCAAGGTGGCGCTCGAAACGCTCTGCAAAGTGCAAAAGCGCAAGAGCGTAGCGTTCGTCGTCAGCGACTTTTTCGATCGCGGCTACGAACGAGCGCTCGCCCTTGCAGCAAGCAAACACGACGTCATCCCGGTGGTGCTCGAAGACGTGCGTGACACGGAAATGCCCGACGTGGGTCTTGCGACGTTCGAGGATTTGGAGACGGGGGAAGAGGTCGTCGTCGACACGTCGGATCGCAACGTGCGCGAACGCTACGCGGCGCTCATGCGCGCGCATCAGGTCGAACGGGACAAACTCTTCAAGAAACTGGCCCTCGACACCGTCACCATTCGAACCGACGGCAACTACGTCGAGCCGCTACGGAAACTCTTTGCAAAACGCACGAGGAGGATGCGACGGTGAACACCCGACTCGCCTTCTTCCTTGCGGCCGCTACCGCATCATTCGTCGTTCGGCCATCCATCGCCCAAGACGTTCCGGATGCGGCGAGCGCCGTTGATGCGGACAGCGTGCTGGACGCTGGGGACGCGCTGGACGCCGGACCTGCGCTGGATGCTGGGAACGCGCCGGCCACCAGCCAGCCCGCGCCGGCTTCGTGCACCGAGCGCATCCCTGACGGCGCCACGCGGCCCAAGATGACCGAAGTGCTCCATGGGCGCGGTTTCAGCGGACACGCTGCGACACTCGTGCTCACCATCGTCCACGGAAAGGGCGAAATCGTCATGCCCGGCGGCTTTCGAGTCGACCGCGGCACCGAAGCATACCGAGCTCTCGAAGAAGCTGGGTTTGTCCTTCCAGATCCCGACGGCGGTGCAGGTCCCACCGTCACAGTGGAACAAGGCGAAACATCGGCGACGACGAAAGTCACGCTGCCATTCGTGCCGCTTCCCAAAGAACCAGGGCGGCACAACATGGTGCTCCCACCGGTACCGATCACCGTTGCCCGCGCGAGCGGCGAGACGATGACCATTTGCACCATCCGTCACGCCATCGTCGTCAACGATCCGATCGCGAACGAAATCGATCCAAAGGTCAGACCAAACCCCGACGGCAGACCTCAACGTGAAGAGTGGGTCGCTGCAAAACAGGTAGCGACGGTGCTGGGTGCAACGGCCATCCTCGGGCCATTGCTCGCGCTGCTCATCGTTCATTGGATGCGGCGGCCCAAGCCCGAACCTTACGTGCCGCCCGTTATTCCCTGGGTCGCCGCACTCGAAGAGCTCGAAGCCATCCGCACGTCGAACCTCATCGCCGAAGGACGCACGGACGAATACTTCGATCGCGTGAGCGACTGCGTGCGCAAGTACCTCGGCGCGCGTTACGGCTTCGATGGGCTCGAAAGCACGACCGACGAAATGGAACGCACGCTCGCGCGGGTTCGTCCTGCCGTACGCGGGCTCGATACGATCAATCGCTTCCTCGAGGAGGCTGATCTCGTCAAGTTTGCCCGCGTCGTGCCCACCGAAAACGACTGCCTCGCAGCGCTCGAACGCGGCATCACCATCGTGCGCAACACGACGCCCATCGCGCAGCGGTTAGAACCGAGCGGAGGTGCCTCGTGAAGCGGTTTTTCCTGATCGCTTTGCAGCTCGTCGTCGTGACGGGTCTGGCGCTCGCTTATCCGCTTTACGTGCGCGGCGATGCGTGGCCTTCGGCGTCGTTCGAGCATCCATGGCTGCTTCTGGGCTTGCTCGTCGTGCCGGTTGTCCTGTGGTGGGGCACAGTTGGTCAGGACGAACGTACGCCACGAATGCGTCTCGGCACCATCGCGCCTTTCCTGCGTGGTCCTCGAGGCTGGCGCGCCAGGTTCCGCGATCTGCCTGGCGTTTTGCGCGCCGTCTCGATCGCGATGCTCGTCGTCGCCATCGCGCGGCCCATCTCGGTGCTTCGAGATCAAAAGAGCGACGACAAAGGCATCGACATCGTCGTCGTGCTCGACCTGTCCGGCTCGATGCGCGCGATCCTCGACGCCAAACCCGGCGACTTGCCGGGCCACATCAGCCTTCCACCTGGCCGACGTCTCACGCGCCTCGATACCGCCAAGATCGTGATCCAAGACTTCATCGGCCGCCGAAAAACCGATCGCATCGGCGTCGTCGTCTTTGGCAAATCTGCGTACGTCCTGTCACCTCCGACGCTCGATTACCACTTGCTCACCGAGCTCGTGGGCAAGATGAGCCTCGATGTCATCGACGGATCGAGCACGGCCATCGGCGATGCACTTGCAACAGCCGTTGCGCGTCTTCGTCGCAGCGATGCGCAGTCGAAGGTCATCGTGCTGCTCACGGACGGGGACAACAAAGAGGGCCTCGTTTCGCCGCAATACGCAACGCAACTCGCGACGAGCCAAGGCTGCAAGATCAGCACGATCCAGATCGGCAGCGACGACGAAGTCGAAGTCGAAAACGGCATCGATCTGTTTGGGCGACCGAGCTACACGCGGCGACGTTATCCAGTGAATCCCGAACTGCTTCAGTGGATCGCCAAGACCACAGGAGGCAACGCGTACGTCGCGACCGATGCGCGGGCCCTTGCGGAGAGCATGCACTCGGTGCTCGATCAGCTCGAAAAGACGCGCTTCGAGGCGAGCCGCACGTCGTTCGAGGACTTGTTCGCGTTTTTGCTCATCCCAGGCGTGGTGCTCGTGGGCCTCGATGCCCTCATCCGCGCGTGGCTCTTGCGGAGGTTCCCATGATCTTCGCATCGAGTGTGTTTCTGTGGTTCGCGCTGCTCGCGCTCGTCGTCGCGGCGCTTCTCGTGCACGGCATGCTCTTGCGTCGCAAGTCGATGCGTGCGTTCGGCGATGCTGACCGCGTCGAAGCGCTCGTGACGAGTGATCCGACGCTGCGTCGATCGTGGAAAGCCGTGCTGCTCGTGCTCGCCACGGCGCTTGCGTTCATTGCTGCTGCACGACCGCAATACGGAAAAGGCACGCGTCTCGTGCCTGCGACGAACGTGGATGTCGTCATCGTGCTCGATTACTCGAAGAGCATGTATGCGCGTGATGTCGAACCTTCGCGCATTTTCCGCGCGAAAGTGGAAGTCGCGCGTCTCGTGAAGGAGCTCGAAGGTGCGCGGTTCGCCGCAGTCGCGTTTGCCGGAGAACCGATGGGTTTTCCCCTGACGGCAGATGGAGCAGCGATCGCGCAGTTTCTACGGCAGCTCGATCCGAACGACATGCCCATCGGAGGCACGGCGATTGCCCGCGCACTCACACTCGCACGCGATCTGCTCGTGCGGGATCCGAAATCGTCGGAGCACAAACGAATCGTTCTACTCATCACGGACGGTGAGGATCTCGAAGGGGATCCAGCCGCCGTCGCGCAGCAGCTCGGTGCGGAAGGAACGACGGTGCACGTCGTTCAGATTGGCGGGCGCACACCGGAACGAATTCCTGAAGTTGCAGAAGATGGGCGCATCATCGGATGGCGTACGGACAACAAGGGCAAGCCGCTCACGACGTCGCTGAGTGTCGATGGCGAGCGGCAACTGCAATCGATCGCTACGGCCACGCCGGGCGGGGAATTCATCGTGGCCGACAAGGGCACGACGGGCATCGAGCGCATTGCGGCAGAGCTTCGCCGTCAGATGAAGAGCGAGCTCGCCGAACGCATCGAGACGGTGTACGCGGACGTCTACTTTTATCCGCTGGGCCTTGCGATCCTGCTCCTCTTGGCAGAGGCCTTCCTCGCGGATGCGCCGCGAAGGTTCATGCGACGCCGAGCGCCGGACGTGCTGCCGCCTCGAGCGGCCTTGGGACAAACTCGACGGGAGGTGCCTCGTGGCTCGGTCTGAGCGCAAGAACAAGGCGTCGCCCGATCGTTTCCGCGCCTGGAAACGATACGCCGGGGCGGTGTTTGTCTTGGCGTGCTTCGTTGGTGGTGCAACGTATCTGGCGTCCGGATGCAGCGGTTGGGATCCGCGCAGTCCTTTCGAGCGAAATTCGCCGGTGGTCGATCAAGCTTTGGCGGATCTCGATGCTGGCAGGTTCCAATCTGCCGAGGAGGCGCTCGAAACGTATCTCGGCACGGGCGCTTGCAGCGACGGCGGCATTGGTTTGCCCGACACCGTGAGGCAAAAATACAACGGTTCGTTCGACCTCGGTTTGGTGCTGTTCTCGGTCGCAGAAAAATTTGGGCGTAGGTTTGGCGAGGAAGAGCTCGCCGATGGTGGTCCGGGCGAAGAAGAGCTCATGGCGAATCGGTCGCTCGAGGTCGATTGTGCGCTCATCGTCGTGCGAGCGATTGCCGAAGATTCCAAAGTACCGATCGATTTGCGGGCGCGAGCGCATTACCTTGCCGGCAATCTCGAATTTCTGCGTCGCAAATACGAAGAAGCCGTCAAGCATTACAACGATGCTTTAGCCTTGATTCCGGGCATGCCCGAAGACTCGGGAGCCGATGGCATTGGTCGCGATGCAGCGTGGAATCGGGCGATTGCATTACGACGCATCGAAGATCAGAAGGACGCTGGGCAAGACGCGCCGGAAGATTCTCCGCCGGATGCACCCGAAGATTCGCCCGACGGCAATGACGACGCCAGCGACGGATCCGAAGGCAATGACGGATCGAATGGCGATGATGGCGGCGACGCCGGAGACGACGGCGGACAGGATGCCGGAGACGACGGCGGCGACGACGGCGGGCAGCCGGATGCGGGCCAAGACGCGGGTGGTGAAGACAGCGGCGCCCCCGAGCCTCAACCGCCGGAGCGGGCGAAACCAGAAGCGCCACAAGGTCAAGACGAGCGAATTCTCGATCAATTCGAGGAAGCGCCGACGTATCAGGAGCAGGAAGCGAAAGCCCGAGCAGCGAATCGAACCAGGCGCGTAATGGAGGACAAATGAGCACCATGCGGTTTGTCTCTGCATGCACGGCGGCCATGGCCATCGCGAGCGCCAGCCAGGTTGCTTTTGCCGAACCGCAGCTCAAAACGCGCATAAGCACGACGCGACCCGAAGTTGGCGAACCTTTCACCATTCAGTTATCGGCGCTCGTTTCACCGGGCGAACCCATACCGAGCGATCCTGTGCTGAAGCCTCCGAGAGGAGCGACGATCATGGGCGGTCCCAGCGTGGGTCAATCCATGGTCGTCATCAATGGCGTGGCGCAAGTGGGCATCGATGCGACGTGGCAGCTCGTGGCGAATGCCCCAGCAAAAGTAAAAATCCCCGCGCCGACGGTGCTCTGGGCTGGGCGCCGTTTTTCAGGACAAGCGGTGGACGTCGAAGTGGTCCGGGCGTCGGGCAGGCCCAAGCGATCGACGAATCCATTTTTGCTTCCGGGCGGGCCTGGTTTTGGCGGTTTCGGGTTTCCATTCGGCGGATTCGAGCCAGAAGAGACGCTGCCGCCCATCGATGGAAGCCTGGAATTGCGCACGGCGCCTGATCCGTACGTCTTCGTGCATGCACGGGCCGACAAGAAGACGGCTGTCGTCGGCGAACAAATCACCGTCACGTTTTACATTTATCGGCGCATTTCGACATCCGTCGAAGATAGGCACGATCCTACTGCTGCGGACTTTTTGCGCTTTTCGATGCTCGCCAATCCCGGCGCCGAGCCCATCGTTCGCGCCAAAGCGGGAGGACAAACCTATGACGTCATTACCGCCGATCGCATTGCGCTCTTCCCCGTGCGTACCGGTGATTTGCACGTCGGATCGCTACAATTTGCATTTACTGGCCGGCCCATTGGGCGTCGGTCCGCGCGAGCAAGCGAAGATCTCGTCATTCGCGTGACCGAACCGCCTCGCGTGGGGAGACCTGCGGGCTACGTGCTCGGCGATGTCGGGCGATTTTCGCTGACCGCAAACGTGGAGCCAAGGCGCATTCCCTTCGGTGGAACACTCGCCGTGACCGCGCGCGTTTCGGGCAATGGAAACTTTCCTCAATCGCTCAAGGTGCCCGAACGAACGGGTGTCGAATGGCTCGACCCGGAAAAACGTGAATCGATTGGAGCGCAAGGCGGCATCATTGCGGGATATCGGTCCTTTGGTTACGTCGTACGCGTCAAAGAGTCGGGCAATGTGAACCTGGGTAAAATCGACCTGCCACATTGGGACCCTGCGTCGCGCAAATACCAAGTCGCCAGCGTGGACCTCGGCACCGTCGAAGTTCTTCCGGAAAAACAGCCGCCTCCATCGTCGCCACACGGCGCGTCGTCAGCATCTACGGAAGCTGCTGCAACAGACAAGGCCCCAGCCGACCCATTTGCCAACATACCTGGCGTTCGCACGACGCTCGGTACGTACACGCCGCCGCCTGCACCCGTTTTCGAAGGCCCGCGCCTCTTCGTGGCGCTCGGTGCACCGCCCATCGCGTACGCGCTGTTTTCCGCGGGCCTCGCAAGCGCAAGACGCATCCGTTTGCGAAGGCAAGCAGGCGCCGTTTCACCCGAACGTCTTGCCAAAGGGGCGCTCGACGATGCCGATCGCGCACGCTCGAGTGGCGATGCGAAAGCGGTTTGTGCCGCGATCGAACGCGCTCTGCATCATGCCCTCAAGGCCGCAACGGACCTCGAAACGCGAGGCATTCTTCTCGACGACCTTCCGGGCGAGCTCGAAACTGCGGGGCTTTCGGAAGACCTTGCCACGCGTACGAAAGACCTCTTCGACGAAGTTTCTGCGCTTCGTTTCGACCCCGATGCGAGCGATGCGAGCGTTGAGGAGCTCATGCGCCGCGGCAAGTCGCTCGTGCAAGAAGTCCTCGACAACCCCGCGGGGGATCGGGGATGAGCGGTTCACGCTCGCCGATGAAGAAGCACGCACGTGCTGCAGCGTCGGCGGTGTTGTTTGTCCTGACCACATACTCCTGCGGCGTAGCGTTTGCCCAGGAACGATCGAGCGAGACGCTTTTTCGCGAGGGATCGGAAGCGATCGCGAAGGGTGAATACGCGACGGCGATCGAGCGCTTCGAAGCTCTTTCGGACATGGGTTACGTGCATCCGGATGCGAGTTACAACCGCGGGCTCGCGTACGTCGCGCGGCTTCGCGCGGCATCCGATCGCCCGGGAGATCTCGGTCGTGCCGCGGCCGCCTTCGAAGAAACGTTGCGTCTGCGTCCCGACGACGTCGATGCGGATCGAGCGCTCGACATCGTTCGCGCGGAGGTGACGAAGCGAAGGTCGCGCCGTGGGAAGGATGCCGTCACGGTTCGTCCGACGCTCGATCGCGTCGTCATGGGCCTTGCTTCCGAACGCACGTGGAGCCTGCTTGCGCTCGTCTCGTCGATGCTTTTTGCCGTGGGCTTGTTTCTCCGGCGAGCAGCGTCGAGTGGAGTGTCCGTTGCAGGTCGCGTGCTTGCTCCGACGGCGCTCGTCTTCTTTTGCGTCTTTTTGCCGCTCACGATGGGAGCGCGCCGGCTACGCCTCACGACGCGAGCTGCGGTCATCGTCGCCCCTGAAGTGCATCTCGTGGACGACACGGGCACGGCCAAGGGAGGTGATCCGATTCCCGAGGCGCAACTTGTCGAGGCTGGCGAGCTGCGCGGCGCGCTGATCCATGTGCGCTGGGGATCCACGGAAGGTTGGATCCCTGCTGGAAGCGTCCGACTGCTTTCTCCTTGACGGCATGCGGCAGCAGCATGCGGCGGCCCTGTGCTAGGTTGACGGCGTGTGGGTCCGCCGCGCTGCAATTCGCCCCGTTCCATCGTTCGCGCAGATTCCTCTTCGAGCGCTCGCCGATGTCGAAGAGCAACTCGCAAACGACGATGAAGAGGCTCGAGGTAGGCTCGATGAAGCGTTCGCTCGCTTCGAGCGCACGCAGCCTGCGCTTGCCGATCGCATCGCGCAGGTTTTGTCCGGGCCCTTGGATGAAACGGCGCTTGCGCTTGGGTATTTCCTGACGCTCGCCGTGTGGCTTGCGTTCGACAGCGTTTTTCATGACGAACTCGAAGAAGTGACGGCGGTTGCGCTGACGGGCGTCGAAGAATCGCTGAAGCTCGACGAGCAGCTTCGTCTGGCAGATCCAGCCGAGGCGCTCGATTCGGACGACGTCGTCGCGATGGAGCAGCCGGACGTGCTGTCGTTCGTGCACGAGCATATCGACGCGGCGCTCGAGGCGAATGCGAACGAGGTCGATGTCGACGACGTGCACGAGATTTACCGCATCGTGCTGATCGAGGTCCTCGCGCTCAGTTATGCTGTACGTCCTCCAGCCAACTGGGGGATCCAAATGACCACGGAATTCACCGCGTAGCTGCACGCGGCCGAAAGCGCGCCGCGTGCAGCTTCGCTCATGGATCCAAGGAGTATGGTCGTGAAAAACTTGGGCATTGTCTTGGGATTAGCTGGCCTCGCGTGGGCAGCGGGTTGTGGCGGCGACAGCACGGGCCTGCAACCGACCGGATCGACGAACATCGGTGGCACCGGCGGCAGTGGCAGCGGTGCGGGAGGCATGGGAACGGGCGGATCGGATACCAGCGTTTCGGGATCGAGCAGCAGCAGCAGTAGCAGCAGCAGCGGCATTCCGATGAACGTGTACGATCCCAATGTGAATGGCCCCTATGCCATTCTCGAAATGAAAGACGATCAATACATCAATCCATCCACCAAAAACAAAGTGCCCATGCATGTGTTTTATCCGGCGGGCGGCCCGATGGAAGGACCTTATCCGGTCGTCGTCGTCGCGCACGGATTTCAGCTTCCGGCAAGCCAATACACGAATTACATCAAACGCCTCGCGACGTTCGGATATGTCGCCATTACCGCGGACTTTCCGACATCGTTTTTGGGACCGGAAAATCCCGACAACGCCAAGGACATCATTTCGGCCATCGAATGGGCCGGCAGCAAACCAGAGCTGAAAGCCAATACGGTGAACGTCGGCATGACGGGACATTCTCTCGGCGGCAAAATCGCGCTCCTCGCAGCCACGATGGACTCGCGCATCAAAGCCAGCATCGTGCTCGACCCCGTCGACGGTGGAGGTGGACCTGGAATGGGCTGCAATCCACCGAATTGCGTCGACGTCTCGGCCCTCATGCCGCAGCTCAAAATACCCACCGGTTTTCTTGGTGAAACCTTGGACGCTTCGGGCGGGTTCCAGCCTTGCGCCCCTGCTGCCGACAACTACACGACGTTCTACGCAGGCACGACGTCCCCGAGCCTTTCGGTCACCGTCAAAGGTGCCAACCACATGAGCTTCCTCGACGACCTCGCGTCGTGCGGAACGACGTGCAGCTTCTGCAACATGCCGACGACCGACAACGCCACGGTGAACAGTTTGTCCCGCGCGTACGTCACGGCGTTCTACGAGCGGTACCTGCGAGGCAACACAGGCTACGATACGTACTTGACGGGTGCGGAAGCTCAGGCTCGGTACGTCGACAAGGGCCTGGTCACGATCGAATCGAAGTGAGATCGCGAGCGCACGTCATGCACCACGAGCGCATGATTTGCAGGCTACGACGTCAGCCTTTGTGCGTCGCGCACGACGAGCACGGATCGATCCGCGTGGTTGACGATCTTCGCGGCCGTCGTACCAATCAAGCGATCGAGGCCCTGATACCCATGTGATCCGACCATGATGAGGTCGACGTTTTCTGCTTTCGCCAGATCGCAGATCGCTTGCCACGGCGTGCCGACAGCTACCTTCGCTCCGCCACGCAGCTCCTCGGGCACCTTCTTTTCTTCGAGATCGATGTACTTCTGCGCTTGTTCACGAAGTAGCCCCTCGAGCGATGCGGGCGGCAATGCGTAAGCCTCCGCGGGAATCTCGATCGGGATGCCGACAGCGCGCACCAAAATCAACTTGCTACCCGTGCGCTTTGCCAAGTCGAGCGCGGCATCGAGGACCCCCTGCGCTCGCGGTGAAGCATCGAGACCAACCAGAATTCGGTGCATGTTCGTCGCCTTTCCTCTCCGCGCGTCCCTGCGCTACATCTGAGACGTCCATCCGAGCTAACACGACCCGTGCCAGTCCACCAGCACGGCGATGCCTTCGCAGCGCGGCATGGATCTTTCAGGGCCACGCCCAGCTCCTTCATGCAAAGCCCTCGGATGCCTGAACAAGTGCCCAAGGCCATCACGTTCGCTGGCCTCGGTGCGCTCCTTTCCCTCGGCGCGCCACTTGGCCTGCTGCTCGTGCGGAGCATCGTTTCGAGTGCCGTACCGACGCTGGACTTCGTTGGAGCTCAAATCGAATCCGATCGCGTGACGTTCGTTTACCTCACGCTCTCGACGCTGATCGTGTTCGTCATCCTTGGATGGACCCTCGGCGCTCGCGAGGATGCGCTCGCCAAAACGTCGATCACCGATCCGCTCACGCGTCTTCACAATCGCCGTCACATTCACGCGCGGCTCGCAGAAGAATGGGCGCGTGCGACGCGCCATCACACGCCTTTTTCCGTGCTCTTGATCGACGTCGATCACTTGAAGGAGATCAACGACCGAGGCGGACACGAAGCGGGCGATCGCGCGCTCGTTTGCGTGGGGGAAACACTCCGTGTCGCGTGTCGAGCCACCGACTTGCCCGCAAGGTACGGAGGTGACGAGTTTGTCGTGTTGCTACCCTCGACGACCGGCATGCAAGCGATGGGACTGTGCGATCGTATTCGTGAAACGTTGCTCCAATGTGAGTGCGATCTGCCGATTCCGCTCACGGTGTCGATAGGCATCGCCGACCTGAGCTCTGCGGCATCGTCGCCGGACGAGCTCTTCGAGGCGGCAGATGCGGCGCTCTACTCCGCGAAACGGGCTGGACGTGATCGCGCCGTGCTTGCGACCGCGCCTTTTGCAAATGCATCCAAGGAGTGATCGGCTGCGGCAGACTCGCCCATGCTACGCTACTCTTTTGCGCCTGAAATGTTTCGTGCGACGCGCAAAGCCAAGTCGTCTCATTCGCCTGGCATCGAAGCTCGGTCATCGCTCGATGCCGTGGTCGGATCGCGGCGTGTGCCGGCGACGGGTGCGTATTGTGACTTGATCGTCGGGTTTCACCGCTTGCGACTGCTCAAGGATGGTGCGCAAGCCTTTCCGGCGATGCTGGATGCCATTTCGCGCGCAAAGTCCACGATATGCCTCGAAACGTACATCTTGGAAGACGACCGCGTGGGCAATCGTTTTTCCGATGCATTGATCGAACGTGCGCGAGCGGGCGTCGAGGTCAATTTGCTTTTTGATACGTGGGGTTCGTCCGTATCCGACGGATATGTCAACAGATTGCGCGAAAATGGTGTGCGTGTTTTGCCATTTCGGCCCGTTCTGCATGCGCTTCAGGACGTGAAGCTCGTACAGCAAGTATCCCGCAGAAATCACAGGAAATCGCTCATCATCGATTCTCGATTGGCCTTCACGGGCGGGATCAACATTTCTAGCGATTATGCACCTCGGGAAGAGGGAGGCGCGGGGTTTCGCGACACGCACATCGAATTCGAGGGTCCCGCGGCGCTCGAATTGCAATACTTCTTTTTGCGCACGTGGAAAAAAGCCAATGGAGCGCCCATTGACGAATCTAGGTACGGGCGCGATGGGCGGCGCCCCGATCCGCACGTACACATCGTCACGAACGACATGCATCGTGGTCGGGTGAGCATTCGTCGTTCGTATCGACAAGCGTTTCACGGGGCGAAGCAAAAAATTTACATTACCAATGCCTATTTCCTCCCGACGCTGCGTATGCTGCGGGCACTTTGCGATGCAGCAGAACGCGGCGTGGACGTACGCGTCATGGTCGCTGGAACGACGGACGTGACCGCCGTGAAGCTCGCGACGCGCACCATTTATGGCCGGATGCTGCGCGCGGGCATCCGCCTCTACGAATGGCACGGTCGCGTGCTACACGCAAAAACAGCGGTGGTCGATGGCCGATGGGCAACGGTTGGTTCGAGCAATCTCGATCAGCAATCGTTGCGTCTGAACATGGAAGCAAACGCCATCATCGACGATTGTCGCTTTGCGAGCGCCGTGGAAGCCATGTTTTTCGAAGATCTTGCGCATTGCGAAGAAATTACGTTGAAAAGTTGGCAAAAGCGCCCTGCGTGGGAACGTGCCGCATCGTGGGCAGCCTACCTGTTCCGCGACTGGCTCTAACCCCGCTCTCCAAACCAGTTGGCCTCGCGCCTCGAGTAGAGTAAGCCCTGTCCACCATGGAGCCCAATTCGCCACAAGAAGAGCAAGCTCAGCGCTCCGACGCGTCAGCGAACCGAGCGGCGCACCGGCCCACCGAGATCAATGCCCTCTTGGGCCGAGGAACTCGCTTCGAGGGCAAGCTGTTTTTCGAAGGCCGCGTGCGCGTCGATGGCCAGTTCAAAGGCGAAATTCGCGGCGATGATGTACTCGTCATTGGCGATGGAGCTAACGTCGCCGGTGATATTCTCGTGGGAGCTTGCATTGTCACGGGTGGCGAAGTTTCCGCCAACATTCGAGCGCGCAACGCGATCGAGCTATACGCACCTGCTCGCGTCACGGGAGCTCTGCATGCGCCGGCCATTTTCATCGACCGGGGCGTATTGTTCGACGGAACATGTAAGATGGCACCCCTGGATGAGGTCGATGTGCGAACGACTGCCGCGCCTGCGCCTCCGTCCACTCCTGCTCCACCGACCCCTGCCTCCCCGGCACCGCCGACCGGGAGGGAGTGAACGACGCGTCACGGTCGTCGGACGTCATTGTCATTAGGTTTGACAAACTCGCGTCAATTCCGCCGTCTTTTGGGTCTCTCCACGGTGCGTCGCGACGGGCATGGATGCTGCATTGTAGCTCCTGCATCGCGCCCGCACTTTGGAGACACCTATGCGTATTCGCCTTCGCCACCTGGTTCTCGCTTTGGTAACCACATTCACCATTCTTTTCACGATGCCAATGGCGTCCCAAGCTGGTGATGACGAAGCGACGCGCCTCGAACGTCGTGGACGGGCCGAGCGTTATACGCGTAAAACGACGAGTCCAAAAAACTCCATCGATACCGGCGGAGCGGCCATTTATGTTCACGCTCCCATCGATGTGGTTCGTCGCGTCGTCACGGATTATCGCAATTACGAAAAAGTGATCAAGCCCTTCAAGAAGAGCAAATTGCTTTCTCGGAACAAGGGCATTAGTGAAGTATATTTGGAGGTGCCCATTTTGCACGGCGCCGCCACGGTTTGGGTCGTCGCATTGATTGGCCAACCTGTCGTCGTGGGCAATGAAGAGCAAATCACGGCGCGCATGCTTCGCGGCAACGTCGACGATTTCCGCGCCGTCTGGCACCTGCGCGCGGTCGATTCTCAGCACACGATCGTCAAACTGGACCTGCTCGTCGATCCGAAACTGCCTGCGCCCGCGAGCCTCGTGACACCCGAGTTATGCACGGCGGCAGAGAATGCCGTCTCCGGCGTTCGTAAACAATCCGAAAAGATTTTCCGCGCATCGACGCAGCAAGTCGTCCAAGCGAGCCCTGCGGCCGGTGGAACGTGAAATCAAGCTGATCGGGCAGCTTCGATGGCTGCCGCAAGCTCACGCATACGCGCCGGATCATCCGCGAGCCGCTGCGTCCACACCCTACCCAATCGCATCTGATCCGCTGGTTCCAAACCAAGCTCCTTCAGCACTTCGGCCGTCGTTCCGCGTTCCGCAGCGACCTGCAAGCGTGCGTGGGTATCGAGTCCCACTTTCACACCGAGTTTTTCCTGAACGGCCACGTAGGCAGCATCGTACGTCACGAGAAGCTTGCGCTGTCCGCGTTCGGTTTCGCGCTTGATCGACTCCGACCAATGCTTTTGAACGGCGGACCATTTTTCGTCGGACAAACCATTTTTTTCCAAAAGAGCGTTACGTGAAGGCGCTCGGTGACGCAATTCTGCCTCGAGCGCCGCGCATTGCTCGATGGTCATCGCGGCTGATGCATCGAATTTTTCTTCGGGTTCGGGCGATGCCGCTGGTGCAGCAGCAGCCGGCGCCGGGGCGGCTGGGGCGCTGGCCGATGCAGCGGCTGTCGATGAAGCAGCAGCCGGCTTGACGATGTTCGGAGCCGCGGGACGCAAAGCGACGGGGGCGGGTTTGGCTTGGCCAATAGGTTTGGCGAGGCCGGGTGACGCGGGTTTCTTGTCCGCCGCGGTTGCTGCAGGAGATGCGGGTTTGGCAGGTGCGTCCGCTTTGAGCTTGGGGCCGAGCGGCGCGGGCACTCGAATGGGCGCCTTGGGCGCAACTGGCTTGGGCGCGATTGGCTTGGGCGCGGCAGGCCCGAGCGTGGCTGGTTTGGCAGTCACCACTGGTTTCGGTGCGATCGGAGCCGCCCCGAGCGGCGCGCCAGTTTTGGCGCCTCCGAGCGTTGCAATGGGTTTCGGCGCGCTCGGCGCGGCAACTGCCGGCTTTGGAGCTGCTGCCAGGGTTTTTCCTGCCAAGCTTCCGGCG
The DNA here is from genome assembly GCA_016715885.1 of Polyangiaceae bacterium. Classification (NCBI taxonomy): domain Bacteria; kingdom Pseudomonadati; phylum Myxococcota; order Polyangiales; family Polyangiaceae; species Polyangiaceae bacterium. The sequence goes on along the minus strand of JADJXL010000002.1, from coordinate 172,577 downwards.
ACGGGCGCTGGTTTCGCTGCTTCCGCCGCTGTCGGTCGTGCCGCGTCGGCGCCGAAACCTGCGGCTGCCGCCTGAGGCGGCAAGTCGACCGTCGTTTCTTCGATGTTCGTGTCGGATTGCGCATGCCCCGGTGGCAGATCCGCCGTTTTTTCATCCTGCGCAAAAGGCGCTCCGAGCATGGCCGGAGGCATTATCGGCGGTGGAGGTTCCGGGGGTGGAGCAACGGGAAGCATTGCTGGGGGTGGCGGAAATACGCCTTCCGGCGGCGGAGGAGGCAAATACCGCTCCTCCACGGGTGGCGGCAGTTTTCCCTGGAACGGCATGTCGGGACCCCGCGACTGCTCCATGGGCGCGGACAGCGTGCCCAATCGCCGACCGCCGCCTGGAACACGCAATGGCGCGGGCGGAATTGCCGGAAGCGGTGCATCGGGCGCTGGAGCTTGGAAAGGCAATGCGCGTAGGATGCTCGATTCACTTTGATTTGCAGGTGCGGCAGGATAACCGCCCGAAGCGGCAGCATCCATTTCGGGCAGAGCCATCGTGTCGCCTTTGGGCGCGGCGAGCACCGTGTCGTAACGCATTTCGAGCGGATGCCTACCGTCGTTCGATTCGCCTTCGATCGGTTCGCCATTTCGTAAAAATCGTTCGATTCGATCGGCGCGGATTTTCTTACCGGCCGAATGCGCTGCCACGACGATCGTGCCCGCACTGGCTCCGTCTTGCGCGTCGACATCCGCGATGCCACGGAACGTCAATATCAAGAGTCCCCGCGGCGCATCGATGCACAACGTGTCGCAACGCAAAATGATTTCGGACGCTTTTCCAGATTGTGGATGAATACGAAATGCCTGAGGTTTTCGCTGCGGCAAGATCGTCTCGGCGCGCGCGTGACCGGGCAAAACGTCACTGAGCACGAGCGGCGAGCCTGGTCGCAAGAGGTCGATCCGTTGCTCGCGCTGCGCCACGTGGAAGAAACTGAAATCGAATCCTTCGGGAGCCGGCCCCGCTGCAATGGCTTCGCCACGAAGCACTGCTGCGGCCCACGCGAGCCCCGCTTCACGCAAAAGCAATCGCCGCGCCGGCGCATAGGGCGGAATGGGACCTCGCGCAGGCATCACGCACGACGATACCTCCACGGTCGCCGTGTCCTCATTGGCACCTCGAAGCACGAGCACATCGACACGAGGCTTGAGCGGCGACAAGTCTTCGATGGCTGCATCCGAATCGTCGGCAAACGCTGTGACTGGCGCCTGCACGGGCGCGACCGTCGCTTCGCCTCCAACGACAATCGTGAAGGTTGCCTTGACGACGACCGTCAACGACCACGCGTTCGGCGCCGACTGCCACGTGAGCGCACCGGCACGAAAGGGACATAGCGACAAGACTTCCACGGCCCGCGGAGTGTAGCGAAAGGGGATTGGGTTGTGGGAAGTTCTTGTTGGTTTGAAAGGACGCACGTCCAGCGCGTCTGCCAAGAGACTACTTTGGGACCTTCACCAAACCCCCGAGCCCAATCGCTTTGCCCTCGCGTTCGATTCGACGCGCCTCGTATTCCTCCCACGTGAGCGGCATCGGAGGATCATCCGAATTCAGGAGAACGCGTTCACCTGTCACGCGCACATCATCGTTCGCCCGTAGCTCGATTCCCCCTGGACGCGCTTCTACGCCAACGTGTCGCGCGACCGTGATCACGTCGCCACTTGCAGCGCGATTGACCGATCCTCCCACTCGCTCCTGCAAATCACCGCCCACATCGATTGAGGCGCCACCCGATGCACGCAGGTGAAACTCTTCGCAATCGAGTGACAAACGCTTGGCCGCACTCACTTCGAGCGACGCACCTTCGACGCGCACGACGGGACCTGCATCGGTGAGATGAATCGTCAGGACACACGCACCGCTCGGAGAACGAAAACGAAGCACGTCGGCGTCCGCCTGCGACTGCACTTCGATCGACCTTCCCGAAGGAAGCACGACCGCACGCGGCGCAAGAGGAGCCGCGCCGCTTTCATTCCCTTGTGATTCGTTCTCGTCACTCATGGCCGGATCCAAGCCGAAGCATCCCGCCCGATCCGAGCGACGCGCTTGCACCTTCCAGCTCGCCGTCACCCTGCACCGCAGCCGCGTCTTCTCGCGCCCGCTCCGCCGCCTTCGAATACGCCACCGAATATCGCATCGATAATCGATACTTCTCCGCCGCCGCGATCCTTTGCCCAGGCGCCGATGCTCGCAGGACTTCGTCTTCGATCCGCTCCGCCCATACTTTTTTTGCATTGCAGAAACGGTCTTCGTCCATATCGAAGCGGCCGAGGACCGCGTCGCGCGGCTCGTCCACGAACACGGCCAAATATGCTTCAATTTCAGCCGTTTGCTCGAGCGATACGCCTTCCGGCGCGTCGTCATCGCCTGCTGCGTGCTCGTCGACTTCGTACTGTCCGCCGGATCCGTGCGTGTCGTGCTGGGACATTGCGAAGGCGAGTTTACCGAGATGCGTGTGGAAGTGAACTCGTATGACGACAACGCGTTCGAATTCGTGGCCATCCGATGTCGATGCAGCTTCCCGTCGTTCGATTCTCCTGAGATGATGTCTGTGGGAAGGACGTCATGGCTGACTACGATTTCCGCTTTGCTTGGGAAGGCGCCGATGGAGCGCCGTGGTCGCATTTGCTCGTGGCTCAGGTTCGTGCGCGTGAGCAAATCTCGTCGCTGTTTCGTTACGAGCTCGTGGTCGTGGCCAAACCTCCGGCCCCCGAAGTCGATCCGACCGATCTCGTCGGACGCCACGGCACGTTGCGCATCAGTACCACGACAAACCCTCCGTGCCGCGTGGTTCATGGCGTCATTTCGGAAGCCGAGGAGCTGTATCCGGTGCCCGAAGGCATGCTCATGCGCGTGGTGCTTTCTCCACCGCTCGTCCGAGCTGCTCATCGCAAGCGATCGCGGATTTTCCTCGAGAAGTCGCTCCGTCAAATCATCGAAGCGGTGCTCGAGACCGACAAGCTCTACAAGCAAGCTCCGGGTATGGTGGTGTCGCCGGATGACGGGACAAACCCTGATTTCTCTGCGGCTCTCGCGCGCTACTCGCTGCGCGTTGCCGACACGACGCGACTCGACGACCCCACCGTTCGTCCGTACGTCGTGCAGTACAACGAGACCGATCTGGATTTTCTTTCGCGGCTCCTCGAAGAAGAAGGCATTTCGTATCATTTCGAGAACGGCCTTGGCATAAGCCTGCTCGTGCTCAGTGATGCCGACGGCGGCCGCGCGCGTCTCGATCCGTTCGATCCGTGCGGCTCCGGCATCATGGGGCGCGATGTGTCGACCATGAAGATCGGAGCGCGGCTTCGTCCGAAGAAGGTTCAGCTCGACGATTTCGATTGGCGCAAGCCGAAGCTCATGCTCGCCACGAACACCGTGGCGCTCGCGGACGACCTCATCGAGCATCACTATCCGGGCGGCTACCAAGATGCGCCCGTTCGCGGCGAGCCGCTCGCGAAGTTCCGGCAGGAACGCTACGGCGTCGAGGCCGAATACGCGGTTGGTCACGGCAAACTCCGGATGCTCGGGGCCGGATCGATCTTCCAGCTCGAGCACAACAAGCCGCGTTACGAAGGCGAGTATCTCGTGACGGCGATCGACATCACGATCGAACAGTCAGGCGTCGCGACGATCCCCGGACAGCCGCAAAACGTGCCGTACGAAGCGACATTCGAATGCGTTCGCCGCGGCAAGGACGGCGTGTCGCAAGAGAGTCGGTACCGGCCGCCGCGCATCACACCGAAGCCGCGAATCGTTGGATCTCAAACGGCTTTCGTCACGGCCGCTCCGGGCACCAAGGGCGTCGAGATCCACGTTGGAGGTCCGCAAGATGGCGAGATCGGCTGCGTGCGTTTGCGTTTCCACTGGGATCGCGACAGCGAGCGCCACAAGAGCGAACCCACTTCTTGCTGGGTTCGTGTGAGCCAAACCTTTACCGGCGCGGGCCTCGGAGCCGTATGGCATCCGCGCGTCGATTCCGAGGTGGTCGTCGAGTACATCGATGGCGATCCCGATCGTCCCATCATCACGGGGCGCGTCTACAACGGTGCCAATCTTCCTCCCGCGCCATCCGTTGGTTCTCCAACGATCAGCACGTTCAAGAGTTTGTCGAGTCCTGGTGGCCAGGGCTATAACGAGTTCATGTTCGACGACGCCGCGGGCGCCGAGCTCGTGCGCATTCACGCCGCGCGCGATTGGAACAGCGAAGTCGTTCACGATCGTAATGAATCGGTCGGCAACAACTCGAGCTCGAGTGTGAAAAACAACCGGACGGAAACGACCGGCGTCAATCGCTCGACCACCGTCGGCTCGAACAACACGGAAATCGTCGGCGCGAGCGAATCGATTTCGATTGGGCAGAACCAATCGACGTCCGTGGGCGTGAACCAGGCCCTGAGCGTCGGGGTCAATCAGAGCACGGTTGTCGGGGCAAACCAGATCACGACAGTGGGGGCAAACCAGACGGTGAGCGTCGGGGCAAACCAAACGACGTCGATCGGCGCATCGCACACGGTTTCAGTCGCTGCTGCACAAACGATTTCCGTCGGCGCATCGCAGACGGAAACGATTGGCGCATCGCACACGATGAGCGTTGGTGGTGCCGACACGGTCAGCGTCGGCGGCGCGCAAACCATCAGCGTGGGTGGAGCACAAACGATGAGCGTTGGCGGCGCGCAAACGCTCACGGCAGGCGGAACGCAAACGCTCACGGCGCCGAATCAAGTGCTCGATGCAGGTGGTTCGGTCACGATTTCCGGCGGCGCCGCGATTACCGCGACGGCACCGTTCACGGCCATTACGGGCGACGGAATGCTGACGCTCACGGGCGCAACGACGATCATGACGGGCGGGTCGATCACCGTCCGTGGTGGCACCATTGCCATCAACGGCGGCGCCGTTTCGATCAACGGCAGTCCCGTCACGGTCAACGGCGGCCCGAGCGTCGACGTATCGGCTGGCGTCATCAAGCTGAATTAGTCCAGCCAAACGATTTCCCCACCAGCAAGCTCAATTCGCTGAGCTCATTCTTCTTCCGGCATCATCTCGCTCTCGTCATGCATGTCGTACTTGCGTGCGACGTCAGGATCCGTTGTCACGAGATACGCATAATCGTCTTCGGTGCCCCCTTTTGGATCGAGCACGACGCCATCCGTCAACATTGCTTCCAATCTCTCCGCCGCTTCTTTCAAGCTCGCGATCATTTCTGGTAGCGTCTTCGCATCAGCCGTGAGCCACTTGTTGCGCCAAAGCAATATGTAACGCCTTACTGCGCCGCGAACGCTGCTCCAAAGCTCTTGATACTTCTCGCGAACATACGGATTGAGCTGATGGGCAAAATCGGAAGACAAGCCTAGAAGCTTGATGAGTTCTTGCACGTCGGTGAGGTCCTTCAACCGATCAGGACTGGTCATGCCCGATGCCAACTTCAATTCGACGAGCGTCGGCAATTGCAGGACTCGAATTCCATCTAGGTCGATCGATACCTGGGATGGTTCCGGAAACACGACGGGCTTGGGTTTGCCGTCCCCAGGATAACCACCGCTCAGCAGGAATTCGATACGAACTTTATTCTCGGTATCTCGCAAATTCTTACTGCGCTCGAACGGAGGAAGATAGCCACGCCCCTCGAGTGCTTCATGAATTCGCTTGATGTCTTCCTTCGAAACGAGGATGTCGACATCCACCGTCATGCGCTGGTAACCGTGCATGAATAATGCCATTCCACCGGCAATTGCGTACGGAATTCCCAACTCATCCAAACGCCTCGCAATCCGGCGAAGCGATTCATGGACCGCACTCTTTTCCTCGAAGTGTAGACTCCCCTGCTTCAATGCCCACCCCAAATCTTCATTGAGCCGATGCTCATATGGCTCGTCCGGCGCTTCACGAAGAGGCAGATGCTTCGGACGCGTAAGCCCTGCCTGATCATCGGAAACCGACTGCTCTGCGAGTCGTCGCGCCATGTGCATGCCTATATAGCAGAAACCGGAAAGTTTGTCACGACCCAGCTATCATCGCCAAGGGCCCCCCGCGTCACCGCTTCTTCCACACGACGCCCAATTCCACGCGCTCGATGAAACTTCGCAGCGCCGGGGCCATCAGGGGAATCACTGCGCAATACGTCAGCGATATGCGCTGCTCGTCCGGCTCGATGCGCACCGTTTGCATCACGGGCGTTAGTTCCAACGCTTTCACGTCCGGCGGCTTCATCGTCATCATCGGCCATTCATTCGGCAGCGTGAATTCGATTCTCGGTGCCGTTTCGTGCAAATTCTCCAGAATCACCAATTCATTGCCGCGCAAGAGCTCCACCGCGAGCCCCGGGGCCGCTCCCGAAAACGCACGCGGATGAACGCCCGCACCATTTGGCGTCCACGATTCCAAGAGGTCCTTTCCATCCGCAAAGCTCGCCTCGCGAATGGGCCTTTCCGGCGGCGCATGCGGCACCATCGATCCCACCATCCGATGCATGCGCGGGTAGTTGCGATGATTGACCCACCCCATCGACGCCGATATCGGTGCGTCAATCCATTGTTTCACCGTCGGAACGAACAGTCTGTCCGGCAAAACCGGATCGCTCGGATCCTCGATTTGTGGCAATGCCGCCCCATCGGCTCGAAATCGATCCACATCGACAAACCAACCCACGCCCAAGTGGTTGCGCGGATATGCATAGAGCCCAGTCAGCGGCTTCGGGACGCTCGCCGCAAGACCTCGCGGCACCGGGTCGAGCCGCTCTTGCGCCCACACGTCGTAACCACCGTACGCGACGCGCGGCGACAGCGGAACACGCGTGAACGATTCGGTCGGCGTAAAGCGCACGGTTCCATCAGGACCAACCTCGACACGCCGCGGCCCGATGACCGACAAGCGCCGCGCCATCTTCCCCACGGCGACCGATACGAACGTCTCCTTTGCTCCAGAAGGCGCGTGCGCATGGCCCATCACGACCACATCGGTTGCAACCTTCTGCGGAAGTAGATCCGTATCGTCCTGTAGCTCCGTCGGGCCCGTGATGTCCATCAGCGGCACTTCACGAAGCGGCACCTGCACATCGGCAAGCTCGAGGCGCGAGCGCGCCAACGCCGCGAACGAGTAGGTCCGTTTTACCACGCCTGCAAGGGCAAACGTCGTGTCGGCCTGCCTGACGAGCGCTACTTTTTGCTCGAATGATCGCACCATGAATCAATTGGCTGCTTGGTTGATCTGTTGCTGTTCGGCACGCAGGTCCATCGCGTCGCCAACGGGTCCCGACACCGGGACGAACTTGTTCAGCACGGTTTGTCCGGCATCACCCCAGTTCCAGTTCATCGAAGGCAAACCATCGCCGGCCATGACGCTCTTGAACGTCTCGCCAAAGTCGACGCCGAAGCCATCTTTGGCCGTGTTTGCCGCAAGCCCGAGCCATCCGAATTTGCTGCCCGGCGGATCGAAGAAGAGCGCGCCGACGAACTCGTCGCGAACGCTCTTGTTGATCGCGTTCGAGATGTTCTGAAAGCCCTCGCGGCCAGCCGTTTCGATGCCCTTGTCGCGCAGCTCGCCGACGATTTCATTCTGAAATTGCCTGTACGCGGGCGCGAGACCGCTCTTCGAAAACGCGATGGGTCCGTCGCCAAACCCTCCGGTCGCGAAGAAGATCACGAGATCGATCGCGGCTTCCACGAGGTACCGAATGACGCCTGCTTTGTAGTCTTCCGGCGATGGTGTCGTCTGCACCGTACCGTCCTGAAAAACCAGCGACAGCGGCAGCATGCAGAATTCCCAGCACTCGGTGTTGATCGAGATCGGTCCCGTGATCGCCGTGGGGGCTGCTGGAGTTCCGCAGATGTGCACGGCGAGGCGCGGGAGCCAGCACTTCTGTTCGCCGAAGATGATGTGGATCGGCGTGAACATGTCGAGCGGATCGGGACTCACGCCGATGTGCGGCCACAAGAACTTCGGGTTGTGTTGATCGACGACCGATGGTCTGCCGCCGTTCATCAACACCGTCGGTTGCTTGTTGCCTCCGAGGATGAAGGGATGAACCGCCGTGATGCTCACGAAGAACGTCGACACCACGAGCGGTGGAAAGTGAAGGCCGACATGGCCATCGACACCGACGACGTAGAGCCCCGCTTGATCGTGGAAGTTGTTGGCCATGGTTTTACCTCGATGCTTCTGCCTGCGCGCGCGGCGGATTCGGCACTTCGGGAAAATGATCACTTGGTTCGAGAAAGACTTCGCGTCGTTCGTGCTGCACGAGGCCGAAGCGGAAGCTACAGCGATACACCATCCGCACTTCGGCAGCTTCGGCGTCGATTTCGACCGTGTCGAGACGCGGCTTCAGTCGAAAGAGCGCTCGTCCGAGGATCGCGCGAACGCTCACGGGCACTTCTGGAATGACGAACGCGAGCGTTTCGCCTTTCGGTCGCATGCCCGTCAAGACGATGTTCGTTCCCGGCTCGATCGCTGGAAAAATGAGCCACGGGGCCGCTCGACACGTCAGCCGTCCCATGCGGTTGAGGTCCACTTTGTCGCCGTCGTTCAGCACCTGCGTGCGCAGTCCGCCGTTCATCGGGTACGGTGCGAAGCACACGGGCTGCGGTTTGTCGTCCCAATTTTTGATGGGCATGTCGGGGTGCTCTAGCTGCGGAAGCGGCTTCTCGATGGCTTCGTGGCGTTCCAGGTAAAACCCAAGGCCATCGGCGTTGAACGGATACGCCGTCGTGAACTCGGGCGCGAGGCATTGACGCCCGTCACGTTCGATCATCGATGTTTTGCGTACCAACATTCCGCCATACGCGGCTTCCCAAGCCATCGGCACGCGATCGAAGGGCAAGGGAGCGGTTGCCGAGAGCGCTCCAAACATGCCGTCGCGCCACACGCGCGGACCGAAAGCACGAACGCGACGCGTTTCGCTTCCCACGCTGATCGTTGCGTCGGCTTTCGTGGCTTTTCCCGATGGCGCGTACACGAATCCCGACGCGGTCACCGAAACGCCTTGTCGGATGAAGATGTCGTCGGCCGGCTCGATCCTCGCCTGCCCTCGTTCGAGCGGCTTTTGTACGTACGAAAGGCGCAGCGTCGGCCCCGCCAGAGTTTTTCCTTCTGGAACGGGGGTGATCGCGAACGTGACGCCTGCCAGCACCAAGGCCGTCAAATCGTCACCGCCTTCGGCGCATGGAACGAGCGCGCTCGGCAGAGGTGTGTGGTTCACGAAGCGCATGGGGAAAAGATCGCCGCGGAAAAAAAGGCGCAGCACCGGTGATCCTAACCGGGTTTGCTCGAAACCCCACTTGCTTTTCTTCGTCCCCGTTATCGCGTTACTATCGCCTCGTGACGTCCTCTGCGCAGCCCGCCACCGAGGCCGCGATCTGGCTCGCCTTCGCTCCCGGATACGGCCATTTCACCGCCGTTGCAATTGGACCGCGTCACTTGCTCACGGTCGCAAGCCTCACGGAGAACGCTCCGTACGTGAAGCTCATGCGCGCCGGCGAGCAGGTGCGCACGGCGGAGCTCGAACGCGTGTGCGCGCCAGAAGAAGGAGATCTGGCCGTCTTGCGCGTCGACGACGAGTTGCCGCATGCGCTCGAGCTCGTTGCCCCGGACGAAAGTGGAGCCACCCAAGAGAACGTCGACGTCGAGCTCGTGGGGTACCGCGACTGCTTGGACAACGCGCTCGAGAAGCGCGCCGTCGTGCTCCATTGGACGAGCGCCAAGCTTCTTCCGGACGAAGAGGGTTTGGCGCCGCAGCTCTCGGAGCCGCTTGGGAACAACGAGGCTGGTGCCCCCATACTCGATGCGCGTCATCGCATTGTTGGGATTGCGTTCCAAGGCGAGGATCTCGAAACGTGTTTGGTTTTTCCCATCAAACGGCTTTACGAGCTGAACCGAAAATGGAAAATACCCGTTGGTTCGGCGGCGCAGAACGAAATCAAGTCGCCAACGACTGCGCAATCGCTCGCGCTCATGCACATCGTCGCGGCACAACACGACGAACAGCGTGATGGCAATCCCGCCGAACGGATCGAACATTACCGCGGTGCATTGCGACTCGATCCTCAATGCGGCGCCGCGCATCTCGGCGTTGCTCGCGACAAGAGCCGCCTCGGCGAGCTCGACGACGAGGTTTTCCATAGTTTGGGACGCGCGTGCGAATTGCTTTCGGCGTCGGAATGGTCACCCCAATGCCGCGATCGAAGCTTGGCGAATCTGCTGTGTTCCTCGAAGCACTTGCACGGCGTCGTCACGGCGGTGCGCGCGGATCTCAAGAAAAACTTGCCGCTCGCCGGATGGGCCGCTCTGGGGCGCGCCATCGATGATCTCGTACAATACCACTATGGCCCCCAAGGAATGCATTTTGCCTCCGAAAGCGAGGACGGCGGGGCCGAAATGCCACGATTGCCAGAAAAAGCGGCTGGCCGTGTGCTGCTATGGACGGGACAGCCGCGAAGCGTGATTGCGATTCCATCGCATGATCAGCCCGACATTCTTCGCGCTGCGGCATTCCTCCTCGTCGACCACGCCGAGCAAGCTCTTTTCTGGCTCGACGATCCCGAAGGCGGCGAGAACGTCGAGGCCAATCGGTTGGAAATGACCCAGCAGCTCGTGGCCGCGATGCGCTGGATCGCGCGGTGCCGCGAACGCATGTACGACAAACCGCTCGAGCGGGAAATTGCCGAAAAATATGCCTCCGTCGTCGGAAAGCTCATGCCGGGCGGGGACGTCTTGTCGTGGCATGCCAATGCGCTCGCCAAAGTCGCGCATGGCGATATCGATGGCGGTATCGAGGATCTCGATCGGGCCATTCGAGGTTTGTCGCCCATTGCACTTCCTGGCCGTTGGTCTCGTGAATTTCCAGGGCTTTTACCGACACCGGCCCAACTCGTCGCCACCTTCGGTGAATTGGTATTGGCCCAGGACAAACCCGAGCTTGCACGGCGGGCACTCGAAAAGCTCCCAATGCCGGCGACGGATGACGTCAACGCGCCGGATTTCACGCGCATCGAGGGAGAACTGCGCGAACGTTGCGGCGTCGAACCGGATGCCGAAGTATCGGCCGACCGAGCTCTCGCACGGGCAAACCGGGAACATCCACATGCCGTGCGGCTCGCTCGAACCCTGGCGTATTTCGCGGTCGCTCCACTTCCGTGTCAGCGTCTCGGCGACTTTGCCACCGCGCTTCCGTACCTCATCAAGCTCGGGTTCATGCACGAAATGAACTACAAGCCCTGGTACGATCCTACGTTCCGCTTGCGCGTGCAGGAGCTTTGTACGGCCGAACAGCGCACGACGGCGCTGCACGATGCGCTCGAGATCATCCTGGCAAACTATGCTGAAAACACATCTCGCGAGCGAGCAGAGCTTCTCCCGCACATCCTCGAAGTCACGCGTGTGGCGGCCGAGCACGAGGTGGATCTGCCGGCGGTGACCGACCTCTTGGCACGCGCAGGCAACCAACGGGCGCGCGAGCTCGCGTACGCCGACGCGCGCGACCTGCTCGAACGCGCTGCTGCGACGGCCGTGCGCGCTTCGGCAAGTTTGGATCTGCGCGCCGAGATCGACATGGACCTCGGATGGGTCGAGCTTGCATCCGGTGCGTTTGTCCCGGCACGCGACTATCTGGAACGAGCGCTGCGCTTCTATACGGAGCTCGCTACGAGCACGAACGATCGTATGCCGTATCGACGCATGGCGCGCATTCACTACAGCCTTGCCAAAGTCGCGCTCGGTACGAACGACACCGACGCCGCTCGCACCCACGCAGCTCGGGCCCTCGAACACGCCGAACGAGGCTTCGATCCTGGCTCGCGCAAAGCGGTCCAGATGTACACGACGCTCACGCACATGTTCATCCAGCTCGGCGATGCGCCGCGCGTGCATCGAGCACATGCGCGCATGCCGGGACGTGAATCGAGTTTGTCGATCGAGGCGTGATCCACGCGGCGTTTGACATTTCGCCGCATACGCGCCATCCCCTGGCCCATGGCCAAGGTTCCGATCGATCAAGCGAAAGTCGACACGTGCCGCGCGGCGGCAGGTTTGATTGCCGATGATGTTCAGCGCTTCATCGACAAACACACGACGGTCGGAGTCGAACGAACGGTTGCACGCGCGTATGGCGTGACGGGCGCGGATCCTCAAGGAACGCCGCTGGCGAATGCGCTCGTCGATCGGATCCACCAGGCTGGTTTGACGGGCATGGGTGTCGCGTACTTCCTGGGTCGAGCGCTCGTCGAAGGAGCGTCGTCGGTGCAAGAAGCGGCCGAGCAGATTGCGTATGGCGGCGCGCCGATCGTCGTGGACGACCAGGTAACACGAGCGGCATGCGCGGCGGCGCTCGAGCAGGAAACCAAGCGAGCGCTCGAACGCATCGACGAAGCGCGCAAAGTGCGTGAAGAGCGAAAAACTCGCTATCCCGCACCCCAAATTCCTCTCAAGTACGTCATCGTGGCGACGGGAAACATCTACGACGACGCGGTGCAGGCAAAAGCTGCGCGTTTTGCGGGCGCCGACATCGTGGCGGTCATTCGAGCCACGGCGCAATCGCTCTTGGATTACGTGCCCGAAGGACCCACGACGGAAGGGTATGGCGGGACATACGCCACGCAGGAGAATTTCCGAATCATTCGTCGAGCGGCGGACGAAGCGAGCGACGAGATGGGCAAATACTTGGCCCAGACAAACTATTCTTCGGGTCTTTGCATGAGCGAAATTGCGTGGATGGGCGCCGTCGAACGGCTCGACATGCTGCTCAACGACGCCATGTACGGCATCTTGTTCCGCGACATCAACATGGAGCGGACATTCATCGATCAATACTTCTCGAGGCGCATCATTGCTCGCAGCGGCATCGTCATCAACACGGGTGAAGACAATTATCTGACGACGGCCGATGCCGTCGAAAAGGCGCATACGGTCCTCGCATCGCAATTCATCAATGAAGCATTCGCACTTCGAGCGGGTCTCGCGGAAGAGCAAATGGGCCTGGGACACGCCTTCGAGATCGACCCTTGGCGCGAGGATGCATTCTTGTTCGAAGTGGCGCAGGCGCAGCTCATCCGGCAAATCTTCGATCGACACCCGATCAAATGGATGCCTCCCACCAAGTTCAAAACGGGTGATGTTTTTCATAGTCACGTCCACGACGCCATGTTCAACCTCGCGGGCGTCATGACGAACCAATCCATCGCGCTTCTCGGGATGTTCAGCGAAGCCATTCATACGCCACTGCTCATGGATCGGTATTTATCCTTGAAGAGTGCTCGCTACATCTTCGATACGGCACGGCATTTCGGCGACGAAATTCAGTGGAAGCCGGGTGGAATCGTCGAGCGTCGTGCAGCGGAGGTCTTGGATAGCGCCACCGAGCTGCTCGAACGCGTGCGTACCGACGGCATTTGGGATGCCATTGGCTGGGGCGCCTTCGGCGACGTCAAGCGCAAACGAAATGGCGGCAAAGGACACGCGGGCGTGGTCGCACGTCATTCCGAATATTTGAATCCAATCCTTCAAATGCTCGAAGGAGGCAAGTGAAATGGCAAAGTGGCTGCGCGCTTATGGCGACCGCGAAGGCGATGGGATGGTCCAAATGACCTTTACGCTCGCGGTTCTTCCGGGTGATCGAGCCAAAGAGGCTGCGAAGCGATTTGCCGAATCGCATGGCCTTCGCGAGCCGCTCATTACGGCGATGGAACAATGCTCGCAACAGCACACGTATTTCGTCGTGTATGGGCATTCCGATCACCGCGTCGACCTTGACGCAATCGACGTTGCCGAACTTCCACGAAAAGAGATGTCGCGCGAAGACATCGAGAACATTGGGAAAAAGCTCGGTCGCAAGATCGTCGTCGTGGGCGCGTGTACGGGCTCGGATGCACACACCGTCGGCATTGACGCGATTCTGAACTACAAGGGGTTTGCGGGCGAAAAGGGGCTCGAAAGCTTCAAGTGCTTCGATGCGCACAATTTGGGCGCGCAAGTCGAAAATGCAGAATTGCTAGAACGTGCCAAGGCGATTGGAGCGGATGCGATTTTGGTGTCGCAGGTGATCACGCAGCGCAATTGCCACAAGGAGAATGCCGCAGCGCTCGTGGATTTGCTAGAAAAGCAGGGCCTGCGGCGCAACGTGCTGCTGCTGCTCGGAGGCCCGCGTATCGACCACAAGCTGGCGCTCGAATTGGGATACGACGCGGGATTCGGCCCGGGGACGAAGCCGTCTGCCGTTGCTGCTTTCATTGCGTCGCATGTGTACGAGCGAGCGCGGGGCGAAGCCCCCAACGGGCGTGCAGCCTCGCGAAAACACCCCCCTACCCCCCCCCCCCCCCGGCCCCCCCCCCCCCCCCCCCCCCCCCCCCCCCCCCCCCCCCCCCCCCCCCCCCCCCCCCCCCCCCCCCCCCCCCAAAAAAAACCCCCCCCCCACAACCAACCAAAAACACCAAAGGACTAGCTGAAAGTTTTTGCGGAGTTGAGCGAATTTTGTCACTTCGCCTGCCCATTTTCGGCCGTCGCTTTCGTGCGATCGTCGACTGATCCGACGCTCTGACTCGATTCTCATTGCGGCACGAGCATTGCACTCGCGCACGCGCATGAGTTACCCCAACCGCCGACGTTTTCTAGCTGGCCTTGGCGCGACATTGATAGCTGCCCCCGTGCTCGGAACACTATCCCGAGACACGCGTGCGGCATCCGTGGCTCGCCGCTTGGTCGTCGTATTCTCTCCCAACGGAACCATTCACAAACATTGGCGCCCGACTGGAAGCGGCACCAATTTCTCGTTTCCCGCCGGCAGCATTCTCGAACCTCTCGCGCCGCACAAGAGCCGCGTCATCGTCTGCGATGGTCTCGATTTCGTAGGCGCCGAAAATCACGAAGCCGGTATGGCCCACATGCTCACCGGCGGCGGCGGTCTCGGTACTGCCACCAATGGCATGAGCCTCGACCAATACGTGGCCAAACAAATTGGTCAAAGCGAACGATTTTCTTCACTCGAATTCGGCGTTCAAACGAGCGCGTGGGGTGGCGGCGTGCAAACCCGCATATCCTACTCGGGCCCGGGGCAATACGTTCCCCCGGACGACAGCCCGAAGAGCATGTATACCCGCATGTTCGGCGACGCCGCGGGAGGCCCCGGACAGCTCGATGCAGCCCTGGCGCGCAAAAAGAGCATCCTCGACCTCGTCGGCGGCGAAATCAAAACGCTAAGGTCGCGCGTCGGCGCCGATGAGCGCGCGAAACTCGACGAACACCTCGAAGCATTGAAAAAAGTCGAAAATGGTCTTCAAGGGCCTTCGTGCACGGCCCCCGTGGCGCCTCCGAGCGTGAGCGTGTACGACAACGACTCATTCCCGACCATTGGGCAATTGCAAATGGACTTGCTCGTCATGGCCTTGACCTGCGGCATGACGCGCGTCGCTTCACTGCAATGGAACCACACCGTCGGCCCGGTCGTCATGAGCTGGACGGGCGTATCGGAAGGGCACCACGGTTTGTCCCACAGCGACGACGGCAATGCGAAGGGCGTTGCCGATTTCGTCGCCACCGAACGCTGGTATGCCCAGCAATTCGCGTACCTCATCGACAAACTCGCCACGACGCCCGATCCCGACGGCGGCAATTTGATCGACACGACCGTGGTTCTATGGTGCAAAGAACTCGGCGACGGGCGCATGCACGACTGCAAGTCCGTTCCCTTCGTCCTCGCGGGCGGCGGCTTGGCCACAGGCCAATACCTGAATTTCGGCGGCAAATCGCATACCCACCTCTTGGTATCCATCTGCCAAGCTTTGGGTTTGTCCAACACCTCGTTCGGAGATCCTGCAAAAGGCTCCGGACCGCTCGACCAACTCTTTGCGTGAAACCCTGGCAGAAAATACGAGAGGACCAAACCCATGCGTACTATCTTCCGCTCTGCCAAACCCTTGCTCCTCGGAGCTGCCGTCACGCTCGCCGCATTCGCCGGTTGCTCGGATGACGATAGCGGTACGAACAACCCCGGTCTCAATGCAGGTTGCCCGGACGACCTCGAGTTTTTCCAGGCCAATGTCTACGAGCCTCTGCTCGACAAGTATTGCTTCTTGTGCCACCGCGAAGGAGGCCTTGCCGGCAATAGCCGCCTCAAGCTCGTGCCGAAAGACGAAGCCGGCGCGCTTCAGAAAAACTTCGATATGGTCAAAGCATTGGCCGCCGAAGAAGTCAATGGCACGTCCATCATGGTTCTTCGTCCGTCGGGCAAACACCCGAATGGCCATCCCGGTGGCGTCATCTTCCAACCCGGCAGCCCCGATTATTCGACGCTGTCGCTCTTCGTCACGCGCGTCACGCGAGGCCAAGGGTGCGCGGCGCCCGTCGAAACCTGCACGTCCGTCGAACCTGGGCCGCGCGTCTTGCGTCGCCTTTCACGCGAGGAATACGACGCGACGATCAAAGACCTCTTCGGCATCGAATCGCATTGGGGGCACGCATTCGTTCCCGACATCGTCATTGGAGGATTCGACAACAACGCCAATGCTTTGCGCGTGAGCCCATTGCTTGCCGACCAAATCGCTCGCGCCGCAGAAGAAATTGCCACCGAGGTCATGAAAAACCCGGCGAGCGTGCTCCCGTGCGATCCGGTGGCCGAAGGTCCCGTGCCTTGCGCCACGAAGCTCATCGAAACCGTGGGCAAACGAGCATTCCGGCGTCCGCTCGCCACGACCGACGTCGATCGCTACCTGGCGCTCTTCCAAAAAATCTCTGCAACGGAAGGGTTCAACGAAGGCATTGAAGCCACCATTGCCGCCATGCTGCAATCGCCGCATTTCTTGTATCGCGCCGAGCTTGGCGATCCAAACTTGGCGGCTTCGCCTTCACGCATTCGCCTCACGCCGTACGAAATTGCCACCGAGCTATCGTACATGCTTTGGGGCACGATGCCCGATGCGGAGCTCATGGCGGCCGCCGATCAAGGCAACCTGGAAACGGAAGCTCAAATTGAAGCGCAAGCCAAGCGGCTCTTGCAAGACCCGCGTAGCGACGCCATCATCGAGCGGTTCGTATTGGGCTGGCTCGAGCTCGATAGGCTCGATGCGTCGCCCAAGGATGCCGCGACGTATCCCGAATGGAACGAGCAGCTCCGCAATTCGCTGCGCACCGAAACGCTCACGTTCGTGAAGCACGTGATTCGTAATGGCAATGGGACGCTGCCCGAATTGCTCGATGCAGCCTACACCTTTGCCAACACCGAAGTCGCGGCGCATTATGGAATCCCGGCCCCCGCGGTGCCTCCGGGCGAGTTTGGCCTGGTCGACCTTACCGGGACGAATCGAGCCGGCATTCTCACGCACGGGAGTATTCTGGCGACGCACGGAAAGCCCGCCGGGTCGTCGCCGGTTCATCGAGGTAAGGTCATTCGCGAGCGTCTGCTTTGCCAGCCGCTTCCTCCGCCGCCTCCGGGTATCGTCGCGCAGCCTCCGCCCATCGATCCGACGAAGAGCACGCGTGAGCGATATGCGGCGCACACGACCGAATCGCTCTGCCGAAGCTGCCACGAGCTTGCCGATCCCATTGGATTTGCTTACGAGCATTTCGATGGCATTGGTCGCTACCGTGCTGACGAAAATGGTTTGCCCATCGACGACACGGGTGAAATCCTTTCGACTTCGAGCACCAACACCAAATTCGAAGGCGCACCGGCGCTGGCGACGATTCTTGCCAACAGCCCCGACGTGCAAGGATGTTACGCTCGGCAATGGATTCGATATGGCTACGGGTTGCTCGACGAAGGACCGCTGTCGTGTCTTTCGAACAGCGTCGCGAATGATTTCCAAAGCGGAAACCTCAAAGTGCTCGACTTGCTCGTAGCGCTCACCAAGACGCCGCATTTCTTGGAGCGACGCGCCGATCCCATCGATCCGGGTTCGGTCGATCCGACGGGCGGTGCTGGCGGCATGGGCACTGGCGGCGCTGGATCTGGCGGCGAAGCAGGCGCTGGTGGCGATCCTGGTTCCATGAGCCCCGTTGCGTTTTCGACCAATGTCGATAACGATTGGGGCACCGGCTATCAGCTTTCCGTGCAGGTGACGAACATCAGCTCGGAAAAGATTACGTGGACGGTGTCCTTCAAGGTCGATGGCAAAATCGACAATTTGTGGAACGCCACTTCCACCGTATCGGGCGACGTGACGACGTTCAAGGGAATGGATTACAACGGCACGCTCGAGCCGGGACAATCCACGTCGTTCGGATTCGTCGCCACCCGCTGATATTCTGTACCGCCCTACCAATCACCTACCCTTCTTGAAGCGTACGCCATTGAGCGTGTGCGTGCAGCACATGCAGGTCGGCGTCAGATCCTGCGGCCCGAGATCAGGGTCGACCATCTGTAGAATGCCGCTTTCGTCGACGAATAGCCCACTGTAGTAGCTCGTGTCGCCAATCAAAACGACGGCACGTCGTTCCTCTTCGCGCAGCGCGACGAGCCAAAAGATAGGCTCTGTGCGGTCCAATCGAGCAACGGCCTCACGATGGACGCTGTCCCATTGGGAACCTACCTTCGACAGGAGGAACATGAACAGCGGCGTATAATCGAGGCCGCGCTGCTGTTTGCCGTGCATGGAGCCTTGGCTTCGCTCGGGCGATTCCTGCTTGGCATTTCGCTCGTGGCGGAAGTCGCCGCCAAAGCGGTGATGAACACCGCGCGCCGTGGTGTTTTTCTTTCTATAGAGCGGCTGTTTTCGCGTGCGGTCCACCATGCGATTGTATCATGCGTCGTGCGGCATGAGCGTTTCTCGCGTCATGCCTTGCAGCGCATGGTCGACGAGAAAGACCCTGCGGCCGAGAAGATGGCAGCCGCGATGCTCGTGCGCCGACGAGAAATCGATCGACGAAATTCCGTCGCAGGTGCATCATGGTCCCTGCCCCTTCACATGCCACTGCCCTTCGAGATTCTCCTTCAAGCTGACCACAATATCCTCGTTCGGACGGGCGCGGCGATCGTTCAGGTGCGAAATGGCCCTCTGACCTTCGGCGTAATGGAACGCATGGAGCAACAGTTGCGGCTTTGGCGAGCACGTCAATCGGGTCCAATCGTGTTCATCATCATACTGGAAGCGGGGGCGCCACCCGCGACGGGTCCACTTCGCGAACGTCAGCGTGAAGCCATTCAGTCAATGATGAGTGGAGATCGAACCTACATTGCCACGGCGCTTCTGGGATCAGGGGTCATCTTGTCCCTGCAACGTACCATTGCGCGAGGATTGGCCAAGACGAGCCCGAGAATCAACGTCACCGGCTCGGTGCAGGATGCAGTGCGTTGGGTCGTCAAGACGGTACCCGGTGGTTTCGAGGAAACTCGGTTGCGCGAAGTCGCCGAGGAGGCTCGCGCGTTGCTTCGGGATCGCGATCCACCCGTGCCATTGAGTACTCGGGCGCTCATCGAATGATGGGCGGTGGCGGGGAATGCGTCGAGATGCGATTACGTGTGATTTGCGAAAAAAGCGAAGATACGCTGCCAAGCTTGTTCGCGAATACCAGCGTCCCGAACGGGGTCGACGTCGAGGAGCGCACGCGTGAAAAACGAAGCGATGGGGTGATTGCCATCGCATAAAAAGGCGTGTCCAGCGCTCTCGAATACGTGCACCTCGGGCTCGACGCCGACCGCGGCGAGGCGTTCACGGAGCAGATTCGGGGCTTTGCGGAAGGCTCGGTCGCGCCCGGCATAACAGCCGATGGTCGGGCCAATGCCGCGCAAAACTTCGGTGGGGGGAATGTCGCCATAGTTGGTGCTCACGGCGGCGAAGGCGTTTCCCACGGCCAATGCGAGGCCTCCGCCGAGGCAAAACCCGATGACGGCGGTTTTTTCGCGCGGCGTGCCGGCACATTTGGCGACTTCGTCACCTGCTGCGCGCAATACATCGATCATTTCGCCACGGCCCGCCGCGAGCTCACGCATGGCCTGCGAGATGCACAGCGGCTTGAATCGTTGCTCGAACAAGTCCGGCATCAATGCGGCATAACCCTGCTCGGCGATTCGCTGCGTCGCGCGTTCGATTTCCGGTGCGCGCCCGAATATTTCGTGCACCACCACAATGGCCCCTCGGCATTGTCCAGATGGCATGACGAGGTATCCGGTCCGCGTTCCGGATGGCGTGGAAAAGCGGATGTCTTTCGTCGTCAACATACACCCATTTCCTTCATCGGCAGCAATTCGTCACGCCCCGAGCTTATTTTTTCTTGCCAATCGCTCGCGCCAGCTCTTCTCTATCGATGGTCGCATTCCACGTTTCGATGCGGTACATGTTCGCGTCACGCAAGATGGCGCCACGTAAATTGGCATCGCTGAGCGATGCGCTCGTCAAGTTCGCATTCTCGAACGATGCGCCCACGAGACGTGCATACCGAAGACTGGCGCTCGTGAGGTCCGCCTGAGCGAAGTTCGCGCGTTCCGCAATGGTGCGCTGAAAACTCGCTTTCGCCAACTTGGCCTCGCGAAATTGCGCATCGCCGAGCGTTGCGCCATCCCACACGGAGCTCACGGCATCGATACGCTGAAATGATACGCGATTGACACGCATGGCATCCGCATGCGCGCCCGTCATGACGGCATCGTCGAACGTGATGCCTTCACCCGATACATCGTAAAGCCATGCTTCGACGAGCTGCGCTGCAATGAAAGACGCTCGATCGAGCACCGCGCCCGTAAAGTCCGCACCACCAAGCTCCGCTCGATCGAATACGGCGCGCCGAAATGCGCCGCCGGCGAAATGAGCTCGTTCGCAAATAGCTCCGACAAACACCGCACCATCACCGCGTGCCCCCGTGAGCTCGGCTTTCACGAACGATGCACCGGACAATTCCGCGCCGTCGAAGGTGGCTCCCGTCAAATCGGCTCGATCGAATTTCGCCGATGCTCCACGAATACCTGAAAAAACGGCTTCCGCTGCGTGCACTTCGGTCAAGTCGGTCCCTTCGAGCCGCGCGCCGCGCAAGTTTGCTCCGCACAAATTCGCCTTGGAGAGGTTTTTCCGGGATAAATCCAGGCCCGAAAGATCGGCATCGCGAAGGTCGAGCCCCTCGAGCGATTCGCCTTGCGAAAGACGCATTTCCACGCGACGTCGCGCAGTCATCGTCGGCGCTTGTTCGCGCGCCGGAGCAAACGGAGACGCATCGGGTTTGCCCGCCGCAAACAATTCCGATTGCGACATGATGACCGTACGCTCTTCCGTCAAAGCCGGCTGCGCCGCGGGCGTCGTCGAATGCCCCGGCGGCAAAGGATTCGATTCGACGTAGGCCGGCATCGGCTGCGTGCCAAACGCTCCTGCCGGCGGTCCCGCGGGCGATGGAAACCCTTTCAGCGTCGTTTTGCGCTCAAACAATGGTTTGGCCGGTGCAGGCACCTTGACCTGCACTGGTTGCGTTCGCGCGGCAGCCGGCGCGGGCCGCGGAGGCGCAGCGGGAGGCGGCGGAACCGATGCGGGACGAGGCACCGCGGGCATGGTGCCTGGCACTGTGGTGATCTGCTTCCTCGAAGAAGTATGGGCGATCGGAGGAGGTGGAGGCACCGATGCAGGACGAGGCACGGTGCGCTCGGGCGTTCCAACACGTGCAGCAATCGGTGCCGGAGGAGGCGCTGCAGCGGCTGGATTCATCGCTGGAACGGGCGGCGGCGGAGGCACCGATCCTCTTCGCGGCGCGACCTTATCATCCCCAACCTTCACCGTCGGAATGGGAGGCGGCGGAGGAACGGAACCTCGGCGAGGCACGGGGATCGTGGGCGGCTCGGGCAAACTCTCCGGCGGCGAGTGCTTTTCGGTGATTGTCGGAAAAGGACGCCTCACGGATGCAGGCATCGGCACCGATGCAGGCATCGGCACCGATGCAGGCGGCACCGACGCAGGCGCGGGCGTTGAAGGCGGCGGGCGATCAAAGGGCTTGGTGATGGTGTTGCCCGATAGCTCGCGACGCTCGTTGTACACTTCGATCGCGTCATCCGACACGTCGAGCGTGGGTTCATCCAGGATGAACCCTCCACGAGGCATCTTCACCGCGTGCGCTCCTGGCTTTTCGTGCAGCGCCGCTGCCCAGGCATCGCGGCTCAGAACCGTCGTCACCGCTTCGAATGCAGCGTCGTCGTCTTCGTCCTCGTCACCCTGCATGCGACGTCGAATGTACCGCGCAAGCGACGCGATCGCCAAGGTCGAATTTTTGTTTTTCGACGGTGGAAAGTCCGTGTTTGCAGAGCCCAAATCAGCGATGCTGTCATGGGCTCGCTTTCGCGAATCGACGATTGTTCACGCCTTACTTTCTCGCTCGAGGTGCACAATGAGCGCAGTCAAACCCATCGCCGCACTTCTGTTATCGCTCCTCCTGGGATGCTCGGGCGGCGCATCTGCATCAGGTACCGATGCAAATGACATCGATCCGAACAACCCGGATCCGACCAACCCCGACCCGAACAATCCTGATCCCAACAATCCGGATCCAAACAATCCGGACCCGAACAATCCTATGCCGAACGCGTTGTGTCCGGCAGGCGCGGGAGGGATCACGGTGGCTGGAGACAAACGTTTTCTCTTCGGCATGAACTACGCGTGGGTTGATTTTGGCGCCGACTTTGGCGGGATCGCGAGCTGGGGCCAAAGCGGCGTATCGAGTCGCGCTGGCGAGCACGCGAAGAATCTCGAGACGATGCGTGCAAACGGCGCGGGCGCTGTGCGGTGGTGGATGATGCCGGACTTCCGCGGTGATGGTGTCGTGTTCGATGGGAGTGACAAACCTTCGGGGCTCGGCGGCACGATGACGAAGGATCTCGAAGAAGCGCTACGTATCGCCGACGAGGCCGATACGTACCTCATGCTCTGTCTCTTCTCTTTCGATGCGTTTTTCCCGACGCGCGACGTTGGAGGTCAAAAGATTCGTGGAATCTCGCCCATCGTGCGTGACGCATCGTCGCGTGCGATGCTCATCGACAACGTGATCCGGCCGCTCGCGAAGGTCGTGAAGAGTAGCGCATACGCGCATCGCGTCGTTGCTTGGGACGTGATCAACGAGCCTGAATGGGCGATGATGGGTTCGAATCCGTATGGGGATCCGAACTACGATCCGATGTCGGGCATCGATCCTGTGACGCACGAGCAAATGGAAACGTTCGTGTACGAAGTGACGAAGGCGCTGCATGAAGAAACGGATTCGCCCGTGACGGTGGGCAGCGCTGCGGTGAAATGGGCGAACGCTTGGAAAAACGTGGGGATCGATTTCTACCAGCCGCACGTCTACGACTGGATCGATCAATATTGGCCTTACGACAATCCGCCATCGGTGTACGGGCTCGACGACAAACCCGTCGTGATTGGTGAATTCCCCGTGGAGGGACTTTCGAGCGCTTCGCTCGGGACGATGCTCGAAACGCTGTATCAAGTGGGTTATGCGGGGGCGATGCCGTGGGATTTTCATCTCGCAGGGTCGCACGACTGGACGACGATGTCGGCATTCGCCGCTAAGCACGAATGTGGTGGGGTGATGAATACCAATCCGGACCCGCCGGAAGAATGTGTCGATGTGCCCCCGGACAACATGTACACGTGCGAGCAGCAGGCGGGTTGGGGCAAGTGCAACGAGCCTTGGATGCAGGGCTTTTGCCTCGAAACTTGCGGCAAGTGCATGTAGCGGTCGTTTTTCTTTGGCCAACTTCTTGGCCCTCGGTGCTTGCGGCTGATAACAGCCGGGCGCATGCCGAGCCCCCTGCCCGTTCTACCAACGTCGTATAGCGGCACCCTTTTTGTCGGGGACAATCTCGACATCATGCGCCGACACTTACCGAATGGTTCGGTGGATCTGGTCTACTTGGATCCTCCGTTTCAGAGCGGGAGGACGTACCACGTGTACACGGGGGTGACGTCGAAAGTAGCGGGTGCGATGGCCTTCGACGACACGTGGACGTTCGGGAAACACACGAAGCGAGCGCTCGATGTTATGGTTTCGGACGACGAACCCATTGGCCGTGCTCTTTCGGGTTTGTATGGTTTTCTGGGTCCTTGTGACATGATGGCGTACATCACGACGATGGCCGAAAGGATGGTCGAAATACGACGCGTTTTGCGCCTGACGGGGAGTGTGTTTCTACATTGCGATCCGACGGCGAGCCATTACTTGAAAATCGTCATGGACGCGGTCTTCGGGCCGGATTGTTTTCGTAACGAGATCGTATGGCGGTATCGTCGCTGGCCTGCGAAAGCGCGAAGGTTCCAGCGGATGCACGACGTGATTTTGTTTTATAGTCGCACGGCAGAGAACCATCACACGTTTCATACGCTGTATGGATACGAAGAGCTCGCCGAATCAACAAAAAAAACGTTTGGCAATAAAAAACAACGCGCGGACTTTTCTGCTGGGCATCGTAAGCCGGGGTTGTCGGATGAAGCGACGCCTGGGCCTCCGCTTTCCGACGTCTGGGAAATTGGCGTCATTGCGGCCAAGGGCAAAGAGCGGCTGGGATACCCGACGCAAAAGCCCGAAGCGCTGCTCGAACGGGTGATTTTGTCCGCGAGCAACGAAGGTGACGTGGTGCTGGATCCATTTTGCGGATCGGGCACGACGCTCGGGGTCGCGGAACGATTCGGGCGAAAATGGATTGGCATCGATCGCAGCCTCGAAGCGCGACGCACGGTCGAGGAACGCATGAAACGGTCGTTCGGCAAAACGCCCCGATGGATCGTCGTGGACGACGCCGCGACCAAGACGCCGCTGCGACCGCTCGCGAAGATTACAAGTTCGAGCGTACGAATTACGAGCGAAGTGGCTTGACATGGCGGGTGCACTTCGGGAACTGTTCTTGGCATGCGCGTCACTGCATTGGCCACGGGAGCGCTTTTTGCCGCGTTGATGGCTGGGTGTTCGGGAACTCCGGCTGCGCGACCGTACCCGGTTTGTCCGCCGCCTGAAGCACCCAAAACGACGTCGGCACAGACGCCGGCTGCTTTGCCCTCAAAGGAAAAAAGCGAGCATCATTTCAACATCATACCGGCGCTGCACAAAGGCGGGATCGATGTGACGGTGACCGTTCAGCCATCTCTTTCGGCGAGAGCGCGTTCGTATTCGATTCTGACGCCGGATGAAGGGGCTGTACAAATCAAAGGCGCAAAGGACGCTCGTGGAAGCATTGAAATGCGCGAAGACCGAGCGCCCGATCGGGTGACGTGGACGCCTGTTCGTGCGGTGAGTGGGGAGCTGTCGATTTCGTATTTTGCTCAGTCGCGCATTGCAGAGGGCAAGTTGCCGTGGATGGTGTCCGACCCGGATCGGCTGGAAATCATGGGCGATGCATTGCTCATGCCCGACATCGACGACAATGAAAAGATCAAGGCGTCGGTGCATATCGATTTGTCCGTGTATGGAACCACCGAGCAAGGAGCGTCCGTCAGTGGTGCGGCATCGAGCTTTGGGATTGGCGGATCGCGTGAAATGCAGGCGTCGACGAAGGAGCTGCGGAATGCGGTATTCGTTGCGGGACGGATGGGGACGGCGGTATTCGACACGCTGGAGGGGCACGACGAAGCTGCGTGGTTTGGTTACACGGCGTTCGATCCGCGTCCGGTTTCGGCGGATACGGCGGCATTTCGGACGGCTGCGGCGGAGTTTTTCGGGGAACGTAGCTCGGCGCCCCAAACGCTGCTCATCGTGCCCGTGGCGGGCCCAGCCGGAGCATTCGTTGCGACGCGTCGCACGCATAGCGTGCTCGTACATGTAGCCGTTGCGGATACGTGGTCGGGGCCGCTGCGTATTGCGACGGCGGTGGAGACGCTGCACGCGTGGATCGGGGAGCGATTGTGGATTGGTCCGGAAGAGCCGTCGCGCGTATTCGAAGGCTCGTGGTTTGCCGATGGATTTGCCCGCCATTTGGCGCGGGACATGCTTTTCCGTTTTGGCCTCGTCACGCCGCTGGAGGTTGCTGCGGAGGTCAATTCGCTGGAATCGACGCTGTCGATGTCGCCTTTTGCGAATGAAACGAACGCAGCGCTTGCGTCGCGCACGCGTGAAGCGGGCGTGGTGCAGACGATCGTCGCGCGCGGGGTGCTTTACGCACTGCACGTCGACGCAGCCATTCGGCAAAAGAGCAACCAGAAACGAACGCTGAACGACGTCATCCGCGCGCTTTATGGGAAAGCGAAAGAAAAGCGGGGACCCCTTTCCACGAGCGCTTGGACGGAGGCATTGCAGGCAGAAATTGGAGCTCGCGGGCCGGAAGCATTCGCGGCGATCATTGAAAAGGGTGGCGCCATTGAATTGCCGAGCCATGCGCTGGGGCCGTGCTTTCGTAAAGAAACGAGGCGCTACGCGCAATACGATTTGGGATTCGACGACGTTGCATCACGCGCGGCAAAACCACCCAAGGCGGTCGGCGTGCGCAAAGATGGCCCGGCTTATCGGGCGGGATTGCGTGACGGTGACGAGATCGTCAACGTGCAACGAACGGCGGGGCGAAGCGACGTACCGGTCACGGTGATTGTCGCGCGAGGCGAAAAGAACGAAGCGCTTCGATATGATCCGGCAGGAAAAGCGGTCACCGGTCGAGCCTGGGTACGCGTCAAGGACGTGCCGGACGAGAAGTGCACGAAATGAGTGACGATTCGAAATTGGAGAAGCCGGTCAAACTGGCGCTCATCCGGCGCAATCCCTGGATACTTGGCATTTCCGCATTGCCGCTGCTCACGGCGTTCGCTTTTCTGGGCATTGGGCTCTATTCGACGCAATGGATTTTCTTGCTGCTCATCCCGCATCTGCTCATCATGGCCGGAGCGCTCTTCGCCATGTTGTGGATCCGCAATCCCCGGCCGCGGGAAGTGGAGGACGCGGTCAGCGTGAGCAAGGAGGGAGTTCGATTTGGTCAAACGTTGGCGCTACCTCGCGAGCGGATCGAAGCTGGGTTTGTCGTACCACGTCCGGGCAAACGACCCATCGTACGTATCGAAAAAAAGGGAATCGGCCTGCCCACCGAGATTCGGGTCGAAAACGAGGACGAGGGTCGCGAAGTGCTTCGCGAGCTTGGGCTCGACGCGTCCCAAACGATTGCTTCATTTGCATTGCCTTCCAGAATTCATGCTCGCATTCGCACG
Organism: Polyangiaceae bacterium; assembly: GCA_016715885.1. Classification (NCBI taxonomy): domain Bacteria; kingdom Pseudomonadati; phylum Myxococcota; order Polyangiales; family Polyangiaceae; species Polyangiaceae bacterium. The sequence goes on along the minus strand of JADJXL010000002.1, from coordinate 145,470 downwards.
CAGAACATTTTCGCGGGCATATTCATCATTGCTTTCGCGCTGCTATTCTTGATCATATTGATCACCGGGTCGAAATTCAACACGGTTGGGCCATTCCTTGGAGTGCCTGGGTTTGCATTTTTGCTTTTTGCGTTGTTCACACGCACGCATTTGCGCGTAGGTGCCGATGGCGTTGCGCTGCGTTGGTTTGGACGTGAGCGCTTCATTCCGTACGACGAGGTTGCCGCGATCGAACCGTATGAGGAGCAACGAACGCAATGGCGTCACTGGGCAGGTGTGCACTTGAAGCTGCGTTCTGGCGAGGTGATCACGTTGCCCATCGCGTCGGTGGGTGACGTTGGTGGTCCGCGTACGCGCCTCGTCACGCGCCGCTTGCAGGAGGCGCTCGCGGACCATCAGCGAGGTGCTCGCGCGTCTGCGGAAGCACGTCTTGCACGCGGCGAGCGCCCGATGCTCGCTTGGGTGCGCGAGCTGCGTCAAGCGGGCTCGGGCGCGGCTGCAAACCATCGCGTCGCGCCCGTGCCGACCGATCGGCTGCTCGAGCTTGCGGAGGATCCGCGTGCGGATCCGGTGACGCGAGCAAGCGCGGCGGTGGCGCTCGGGGCTGCCGCCGAAAGCGACGACATTCGGGATCGGTTGCGTGTTGCTGCTCGAGCGACGGCGGCGCCGCGACTGCGCATCGCAATCGAAAGAGCGGCCCTTGTCGATGACGAGGCACAGCTTGCCGAAGCGCTGGCTGAAGTCGAGGCAGAAGCGAAAAATTCGGATAAAAATCGACGCGTTACGTACTAGATTGTAGAACGACCTGTATTCGTGCAATATAGAGCGTTCCTGTTCCCATGACGCGTCTCGTTCAACATCTCGTCGAATCCCCGCGCCCGTGTTCGTACATTCCACCCGAGCTCGCATCGCTCGAGCATCGCATCATGGTGGATGTCGACTCCGAAGAGCTCGACTGGTTGCTCGAGCATGGGTACCGTCGATTTGGCCCGGACTATTTTCGCCCCGCGTGCTCGATGTGCACGGCTTGCATTTCAACGCGGATCGTCGTGGGGGAATTCGAGCCGAGCCGCAGCCAGCGTCGAGCTCGCAATCGTTCGGCGCATTTACGGATCGAGGTAGGTCCGCCGCGGATCGACGACCAGCGCTTGGCGCTTTATCATGTGTGGCATTCGCAGCGCGAGGTGGCGCGCGAATGGGCACCTTCGACGCTTGGTTCACGGGAATATTTTTATCAATTTGCCTTTCCGCATCCGTCGGCGCGCGAGGTTGCGTATTATGACGACTCGGCCGGCGGGCGGCTCGTAGCGATTGGCATTTGTGATGAAACGCCGCTGGCATGGAGCGCGGTGTATTGTTTTTACGATCCGGCTTATGCGCGTTTGTCTCTCGGAACGGCCAACGTGCTCACGCTGGTCGAGCTTGCCCGAGAGCAAGAGAAGCCGTACGTGTATCTTGGTTTTCGCGTGAATGCGTGCCCATCGCTACGTTACAAGGGGACGTTTCATCCGCAGGAAGTGCTCGTCGGAAGGCCGCTCGATTTTGAAGAGCCTCGCTGGGAGCGGCGAGCGGCGATGTAGGGATTCACGGCGTTCGGTAGAGCAGCCCTCAATCGATGGGTCTCGCCGACGGGTCCGGCGTTTTGGGATATGTTTTTCTCGTCATCGGATCGGCTGCGGTCAGCGTGACCAAGAGGACGATGAACAGAAATGTCACGATGACGATCAGTCGATTGGCGAATCGCTGCTCGATGAGGTGCATGAAGATGAAGAGCACGATGAACGTCTTCACGATGGATATCGTGAGCGCTGCGGCGAGCTCGGCTCCTCCGGTGAGCCCCACACGCGAAATGCCGAACGATATGAACGTCAGCACGAGCAAGGCAATCCATGAGACCAGCATTTTGGTTCCCGTCACGTGCGCGCGAATCATGTCGTTGCCTCATTTCACCAGGTAAAACAGTGGCCAGAGGAAGATCCAAACGATGTCGACGAGGTGCCAATACAGGCCCGAGTTCTCGACGATGATGAATCGGTGTCGACCATAACGGCGCCGAGCGCATCCTATGGCCGCGACACCGAGCATGATCATGCCGGCGACGACATGCAGGCCATGCAGCGCCGTCATGAACCAATACAGCGTTTGTCCCATGACGGCGCCTGCCGGCGGGGCATTGGCCATGGTGTACATTCCCGCTGGAAGCGCGTGGTGGTGAATGTGATCAGCATACTCGACGAATTTCACCACCAAAAATGTCATGCCGAATGCCACGGACAAACCGAGCAAGAGGGCTGCGAGACGCGACTTGTCTTCGCGCACGTAATGCACCGCGAGGGCCACGGTAAAACTCGACGTGATGAGCACGACGGTATTGACCGTTCCGAGCACCGTGTCGTTGTGCGCAAGTGCCTGGTGGAAATCGGCAGGGTACATGACGCGGTACGCCGCATACAGGGCAAAGAGCCCAGCGAAGAGCAGCGTTTCGCTTCCCAGAAAAACCCACATCGCAAGGCGAGCAGCATGTTCCTGCTTCTCGATGGTCTCGAATTGCTCAGCTAGCTCGACTGCGCGCACGGGCATCCTCCTCGCTGAGGTGGTAATCGTAGGGCGTTCGTTCGATGATTGGCGTCACGTCGAAGTTGTGTTTCGACGGTGGTGAGCTCGTAATCCATTCGAAGCTGCGTGAGCCCCATGGGTTTGGCCCAGCGCGACGGCCCCATTTCAATGCAACGACCAAGTTGATGAGCGCCAAGATCAGCCCCGCTCCCAAGAGCCAGGCGCCTCCGGTCGATAGAACGTTCAGCCATTGGAAATGAGGCGGGTAGCTGTAGTAGCGTCGCGGCATGCCCGCATTACCGAGCAAAAATTGCGGGAGAAACGTAAAGACGAATCCGATGAACACGGCCACGGACGTGAGGAGTCCGACGCGTTCGTCGTAGAGTTTACCGAACATTTTGGGGAACCAATAATGCGCCGCGGCCAGGAAGGCCGTGAGGGCGCCGCCCACCATGATGAAGTGAAAATGGGCAACCACGAAGTAACCGTCGTGCCAATGGACGTCGAGCGATTGCGTTGCGACGGCCACGCCCGTCATGCCGCCGAACACGAAGAGGAACAAAAACCACAGGAAGTAGAGCATCGGCGTGGAGAACGCAATGGATCCGCCCCGTAGCGTCGCGACCCACGTAAACACCTTGATGGCGGAAAAGATCGCCACGAACATCGACAAACCGCCGAAAACGCCGGCATCCCATTCGCTCATGCCCGCCACGAACATGTGGTGGCCCCAGGTAAAGAAGCCGATGAAGGCGATGCCGAGTGACGAATAGGCAATGGCTCGGTAACTTGCGGGCGGCCTTTGCGAAAAGGTGCAGACCACCTCGCTGATCACCGCAAACGACGGCAGGATCATGATGTAAACGGCCGGATGCGAATAGAACCAAAAGAGGTGCTGGAAAAGCACTGGATCGCCGCCATAGCGGGGGTCGAAAATGCCGAGACCCAAACCGTGATCGGCCGCGACGAGCAGGAGCGACAAACCGAGCACCGGCGTCGCAAATAAAATGATGATGCTCGTACCATAAATGGCCCAAACGAATAGAGGCAGCCGGTGCCAGCGTAATCCCTGCGCCCGAAGCGTATGTGTCGTAACGACGAAATTCAGCGCCGTCATGATCGACGATACGCCATTGACGAAGATCCCAATTCCCATCCACGTCACGGCGGTGGGCGACGTCGAGCTATAGGGTACGTAGAATGTCCATCCCGTATCCGCACCGCCAAGGACCATTGCGGTGAGAATGATGATGGCACTCGCCACATAGACGTAAAAACTCGCCAAGTTGATGCGCGGGAATGCGAGATCCTTTGCCCCCAGCATGAGCGGCAAGACGAAGTTCCCAAATACGGCCGGAATGGATGGGATCAAGAAGAGCCACACCATCGTGACGCCGTGGAGCGTAAACATTTGGTTGTACGTCATCGGATCGATGATCGTGGTTTCGGGTGTGAGCAGCTCGGTGCGCAGGATGAGTGCAAAGATTCCCCCGAGCATCAAGAATGTGATCACGGCGCCGTAAAACATGAGCGCAATGCGCTTGTGGTCTTTCGTGAGCAGCCACGATCGCACGCCGCTTTCGGCACGCATATAATCCGGATGCGTCGCGCCGACACCTCGAGGGTCCATTGCCGCATCGCCATCCATCCCGATCGTCGCGTCGCTCATGGTTTTACCTCCGGAACCTGCTCGATCGTGCCATTGGGCGTAATGACGATTCCCCCGGGGAGCCCACCACCAGGCGGGGGACGAACGTCTCGCAAGCTTTTGATCAATTCGACGATGGCCGCTGATTCTGCAGGTCGCATGCTACCGAAATAGCTCGGCATGATTGGCTGAAAGCCCGCGTGAAGCTTGGCCATGGGGTCCATGATGGATTCCGTGATGTACGCCTCGTCCACGAAAACGGTGCCACCTTGGGCCAGGGGAACGGTCGAACCGTACATCCCCGCCCACGTAGGACCGAGATGCTGGCTGCCGTCGAGGGAATGGCATCGCAAGCAGCCCAGTTGACTCGCGGCAATTTCGCCTTGACGCACCATACTGATCGGCTCGGCGGGCGAGTATCTGCCGACGATGGCCGGTCGCTCGGCGACTTGGCCGGCCAACTGCTGCTCGGGAGCCGCACCGCGAAGCCAGCGCTCGTAATCCGCTGGCGATAAGACGACGACCTCGCCGCGCATCGTGGAATGACTCACGCCACAATATTCAGTGCAATAAATATCGTGCCTGCCGGGTTCTTTTGCTTCGAACCACATTGTCGTGAGCCGACCTGGAACGGCGTCTTGTTTCACTCGGAAGTCGGGCACGAAGAAGCTGTGAATGACGTCCCGAGAAGCGAGGATCAGCTTGACGGGCCGCCCCGCCGGCACGTACAACGTCGAAATTGAATTGGCGCCCTCTGGATATGCGAATTTCCACATCCATTGTTTTCCCGTGACATAGATTTCGAGCGCTCCTTCGGGCGCGACGCGTAAGCGCATGTATTGGCGAAACCCTATCACCCACCACGTGATGAATATTCCGAAGAGCCCAACGACGACCATCACCTCGGTCCAAAATGGTATTGGGCTCGGAGGTTTGCGGTGGGTGCCCACGATTCGCCCAAATCGCCTTCGATAACGAATGAGGAAATACCCGCCGACGAGCGTCACCGCCACGGCTCCGAGCATCGTCACGATGATGACGAAGTAATGCAGTCCGTCGATTTCAGCGGCGACGGTGGAGGCTTGAGGTGGCAAAAACAAAATGCGACGGAGCAATTCGTTCATGGCGAATCCTTCCCGCTGTTGCGCCGGCGCTCGATGCGCCAGAGCAGGCCGAGGCTGGTGCCAACGACACACAGAATCAGCAATGATCCAATGCGGAAGAAGCCAGCAATGTAAGGACCATATCGGCGCGTTGCAGGATCGAATCGGTAACAGGTGACGATCACGCGATCGACGATGGTGCCAATCTTGCCATCGGCCGCTTCGAGCAATGCGAAGCGCAAGTCACGCGCCGATGGCTCGACCCCATAGAGATAACGCGATATTCGTCCACCTGCAGAAAGAACCGTAACGACGGCCGGGTGGGAATATTGCGAGCTCGAAGAATCGTACCCGTAACGAAATCCAACCGCATCCGCAACGGCACGGGTGGCTTTTTCGCTCCCGACGACGAACCGCGCCCCGGCATCGACATCGGGCCCCGCTTTCGCAATCAACGTTTCTTTGCGTTTTTTTGCGTCCGTCGGCGTATCCTCGGGATCGATGCTGACGGTAACGAGTCGGTAGTCTTTGCCCATGACAAACCCGGCATCCTCGAGGCCTTTGGAGACGCCGCGGAGCAAGATCGGGCAAAGCATGGGGCAACGGTAATAGGCCATGACGAGGACGACGGGCCGGTCGCTCCCGAAAAGCTCGCCGGTCGTTACGTCTTTTCCGGATTCGTCCTGAAGTGCGATATCGGGCGGAACGAGCGCGCCGAGGTGTTCTTCCACGTCCGCCACGGGAGTAACGGGCGGAGGCAATCGGTCTGCGCCGTCAGCCATCGCTGCACTGGACGCCAAACTTACCGATATCGCGATGGACCAGCCGACTCGAGTTACCATTGCCCCCCCAGGCGTCGATTCAATTTACAGCGGCTTTACATTGCGCTCGCTCAGTGACCGGCAGAATGCACATGAAGCTCGATGGCCGTATCAATCGGCACCCGAACGACGCGTTTCTGCTGATCGACCCATTCAAAACGTTCGAGGGATTGGCGCCCGGCGCGCGCGTCGACCTGACCGAACCCGATGTTACCAAAGAGATCCTCGTACACGTTGGAGCGTTCGACGATGGGTCCCAGTGATTGCTCGGGAAACTTGCCGCTCGGCCTCAATACCTGCTCGCGCGCGCGCAGCATGCCGTGCGAAATGCCCACGAGCAAGAGGGAAAATGCGGTCGCGGCCAAGATGACGTAGAGGATCAACCGGGGCGGCAAAATGTCCTCTTCCTGGCGCACGTTTTCGTGTATCTTGGTTTCGTTCATATCACATGCTCTCGTAACGGAATGCCGCATCGATGGCCGGGTCGTTTTTCGGGAATATCGAATGGCCACGGAGTCGGTATGCACCGAATGCAAACGCCGCGCCCCCAAGGCAAACGAACGCGGCCACGTCGGTCCAATGAATCACGGGACCCATGGGACGAACCGCAGGCATCACGAGCCATTCCATGTCGACCCAATGCGCGAGGAGCACCCAAGCCGCAATGGGAGCCAGCGTTCTGGGACTCTGTTTGACGCGGTACGACAGGAGCACGAAAAACGGCAGCACGAAATGAATCACCGCAAGGGCAATGCTGAACGGAAGCCATTCCTTCGTGGCCCGCATGGTGTAAAAAACGACTTCCTGTGGCTTGTCGGTAATCCAAATGAGGAACAACTGGAAGTATGCTGCATACGCCCAAAAGATGGTAAATGCGAGCATCAACCGTCCGAGGGCGTAATAATGCGATCGGGTGACTCGCGCGAGCATACCGGCTTCTTGCAAGAATGCCGTGACGAGTACGATGAGCGATATGGCGCCGACAAACCCACCGGCAAACCAATACACTCCAAACATGGTCGAATACCACGACGGAGTCAGGGACATGAGCCAGTCGAACGATGCGAACGTGAGCGCAAGGCTGACGGGAAATAGCGCCACGACCGAAAGAATACGCGAACGCGTCTTTTGCTCGATGTTCGGCGCCATGTCTTGACGCAGCGACCATTTCCGGAGCAGCATCCCAGCGCCTATCCATAGGGCGAAATACAAGGCTGCCCGTACGAAAAACGATGGAGTGTTCAAATACGGGCGTTGATGCTCGAGAAGCTCGTGCATGTGCGCGTCATGCGCGGCCTCGGGATGTGTCCACGGAAAGATTCGTTCGACTCCGATTGCGATGGGTATGAAGAGCACGATCGTCAGAGGGAGTATGCCGACGATCGATTCGACGACGCGCCGAATGGCCACGGGCCACTTGGCGTCCATCGCGTGTACGATCATCAGAAAAATGAGCGCTCCGAGTGCCGTGGACAAAATCCACGCAAAAGCCGACAAATAGGCGTGGTACACGTATTGTGGTCGGGTCAAAGCGCCGAATACGAGCGCCGCGCCGCCGAGAACGAATGCAACGAGGCCCCCGGCAATGACGCGGCCACCACCGTAAAACACAGTTCGCTCGGGATTCATTTCAATGCTTCCTCCGCCCGAGCTCGAATGGGCTCCGGCAAGCGATCCATCGGAACTCCAGCGGCGTGAAGGCCGAGGGCTCGCACGTACGCGACGACCGCCCACCGCTCCACGACCTCGAGCTCTTGCGAATACGTCGGCATCAAACCATATCCTTCCGTAATCACCCGATAAATTCTTCCATCGGGAAATTGCTGAATGCGGTCCGAAACGAGGCTCGGCGGCGGGCGCAACGTCATTTTACTTGCGACGACACTGACGCCATTTCCGAGCACACCGTGGCACGAACCGCAGAAAACTTCGAATCGATTTCGGCCCATTTGAACGAATAGCGGCGTCAGCAAGACCGGGTTTTTGTCGACATACGCGCCGTTTACCATGCCTTGCTCGAGGGCCTCAGGCATTTCGATGCGATCGGCGGGCATCGTCCCCTCGGGTGGATGACGCATGGCGCGGCCATCAGGAAAGAATTCGCTCGGCTCGTAGTATTGGTAATAGGGCTGATTCACCATACGCTCCAAATCGCGGCTGGGACCGGAGTTTTCGCATCCCAGGTGGCAAAGCGAAAGCCCAGCTAGGCCCACCATCAGGTATATCGAGTGGTTCACGTGTGGCCTCCCCAAGCATGTTTTTCCGTGAGCCCTGCGGGCACGACGCGCAATGCACCGAGCTCGAAAAGGAGCTGCGGGGTCAACGTCGGGTGGAAAGCCACGTCCTCTTCCGATATCCAAAGGAAAAAACGATCGATGCTCGCACGCTCGAACCCCTGCACTTCGAATACCGGCTGCCAAAGCGCGGGCAATTTCGACCACACGGCGAGCGTGATGACGGCCGTGAGCGCCGAGAAGAGCACGGCCATTTCGAATGTAATGGGAACGAAAGCCGGAGCTGCATGCGCGGGCCTTCCACCCACATTGAGGCGATAATCGACGGCGCTCGTCCACCATTGAAGAACATAGGCCCCGGTTGCTCCCATCAGCCCGCCTGCAAAAGCGAGCCAATTGATGGGCGAACGCGGCATTCCAAGGGCGCTCTCCAATTCTCGCATGGGATACGGCGTGTGCGCATCGACCTTGACGTACCCCTCGGCACGCAGCTCGCGGGCTGCATGTACGATACGTTCGTGCGTATCGAATTCTGCGACGATGCCGGCTTTCAGCTTCGCGGCCATTTCAATGTCCCTCCTCATGCGACATTTCGTGCTTCATCTCTTTGACTTCCGTGAGCGGAACGAAGGGGACGAAGCGTAGAAAGAGCGAGAAGAGAAGGAGGAAGAACCCTATCGTGCCAAGGAAAATGGACCAATCGGTCGGTGTCGGGGTGAAGACGTGCCACGCCGAGGGCAAATAGTCACGCTGGAGGCCAATGACGATGATGACGAACCGCTCGGCCCACATGCCGACGTTCACCAATATCGACGCAAACCAGAGCACCCCCAAGCTGCTGCGTGCCCATTTCGACCAAAACACTTGCGGCACGAGCACGTTGCAGATGATCATGGTGTAAAAGACCCAGGCACCAGGACCGTGCAATCGCGCCTCGAAAAACTGATAAATTTCATATTCATCGCCGCTGTACCAAGCGACGAAGAATTCGAGGATGTACGAGTAGGTCAATATCATGCTCGTCACGAGCAGCATCTTGGCAAGGTTGTCGAGGTGTCTCTTCGTGATGACGTTCTCGAGCTTGAAGAGGCTTCGCACGGGTATGATGAGCGTCAGAACCATTCCGAATCCGGAAAAAATGGCTCCGGCGACAAAGAATGGCGGAAAAATGGTCGAATGCCAGCCGGGCACGAGCGTCGTGGCGAAGTCCGAGCTGACGATCGAATGGACGGACAAAACGAGCGGCGTGGACAAACCCGCGAGCAATCCGTATACGATGCGGTAATGGCGATACGAGCTCGCGGCGCCGGAAAAACCGAGCGCGAAGATGCCGTAGGCGATTCGCTTGGCGCGCGTGGGAGCTCGGTCGCGCGCGGCCGCGAGATCGGGAATCAATCCGGTATACCAAAAGACGAGCGATACCGTAAAATATGTCGTAATCGCAGCAGCGTCCCAGGGCAGAGCGCTTTTGAACTGCGGCCAGACTTGCATGGTGGAGGGATACGGAATGATCCAATACGCAAGCCATGGACGACCCAAATGCAGGACGGGAAAAAGCGCCGCCTGCAAAACCGCGAACAACGTCATGGCCTCGGCAAATCGATTGATGCTCGTTCGCCACCGCTGCTCGAGTAACAAGAGAATGGCGGAAATGAACGTGCCTGCGTGGCCAATACCAATCCACCAGACGAAGTTGATGATGCCAAACCCCCAGCCGACCGGAATGTTGTTTCCCCACATTCCAATGCCGTATGTGACGGTAAGAGTAATTCCCGTCACCAAGGAGATCGCTCCGGCAATACCAATGAGATAAACGATCCATCCCAATTTGCGCCATGGCCGCCAGGCCGTTCCGAGGAGCTGATCAGAAAGCTCGGCGTCCGAGGGCCGACCGATGAGCACGCTTTCGGTCGTCATCATGCCATCTCCGGATTCGGGTTCTTGATCATCGCCAAGTATTGGACGCGCGGCTGGGTACCGAGCTCGTGCAATACGGAATAATTCCTGGGTTCGTCACGCCAAAGGGTCATGGGTGTTTCCTTGTGCATGAGGGATCCGAATTGAATGGCGCGCGTCGGACATGCACCGGCGCAAGCCGGAACCACTTCGCCAGGACGAATGCTCCGACGTTCGATGCTCGCTTCGATCTCGGCTCGACGAATGCGTTGTACGCAGAATGTGCATTTTTCCATGACGCCTCGTTCGCGTACGGTGACATCGGGATTTTTTTGGAGTTTTCTGACGTCGCCATTGAGCGACGCACGTTCCTCCATCCAGTCGAAAAAGTTGAACCTGCGCACCTTGTAGGGGCAGTTGTTCGAGCAAAACCGGGTGCCGATGCACCGATTGTAGACCATCTCATTGAGCCCGTCGGGGCTGTGAACGGTCGCATTGACGGGACAAACGTATTCGCAAGGCGCTTTCTCGCAATGTTGGCAAAGCATCGGTTGATGTACGACCGAAGGCACTTCGGGTGCGCCTGAAAAATATGTGTCGATGCGGAGCCAATGCATTTCGCGACTGAGCATGACCTGCTCGGGACCGACGACGGGAATGTTGTTTTCCGCCTGGCAAGCAACGACACACGAGCTGCACCCGGTGCATATGGATGTGTCGATCGTCATTGCCCACTTTTCGCCGTTGGTCTCGACGGCGGGGAGAATCGAAAGCACCCGTCCCCGATGATGCGCGGTGAACGCTGGATTCGACTGATATTCTGGAAGCGTCGCCGACAAGACGATGGGGCGGCCGTGCATGTTCCAGTGAGTCTGCGTCAATGCGAGGTCGACGTGGCCTTCTTTGCGTCGCGCCACGATTCCGCTGCGAATATATCCATCACCCGAACGTAATGGTGCGACGTTGGTCCCAACCCCCACTGCAATGGGGCTACCCACCTTTCGGCCATAACCGAGCGACAATGAAATGGCGCCGTCGGCGTGACCGGGAACGACGAGCGCAGGCAATACGATGCTCGGTCCCGTCGCGTCCGCACCCGGTGCGACGATGCTCGGTGCATGCGCCGCGGCCAATTCGACGAGGTCACCGTTTGTCACGCCAAGCTCGCGCGCCGTTTTCACGCTCATGCGCGCCGCATTGCCCCACGTGAGCGACGTCATCGGCTCGGGCAATTCCTGTAGCCAGGGATTGCTGGCGTAGCGACCATCGAATACTCGATGATCGGCACGGAACGAGACTTCATACGTTCCGGCAGTCGCGTGAGCGCTCGCTGCAAGGGCTTCGATCGTCGCTCGACCAGCACCGGCTTTTACTGTCGCCAGGGTCCGCGGTGCCGCCGTCCCCACGATGACACCTCGACGCAATGCAGCTTCCCAATGCGAATCGAAATTGGCTGCGCCAAACCTCGACCGCCACGTTTCTCGAAGAATATTGTACCCGTTCGGCGTTAGATTCCCCGTGAGCGCAGCCAACATCTCTGCTGAAGTATGTCCACCGAAAAGGGGTCGAATGAGTGGCTGTACAATCGATGCAGTGCCATCGAAGGACCGAGCGTCCCCCCATGATTCGAGGTAATGTGCTGCTGGGACGAACCATGTCGCAAGAGCGGCGGTTTCATCGACATGCATTCCGAGGTGAATCGTGTTCGGCACGCGTCGCATGGCGTCGGCAAAAGAAATGTCGCCGGACGCCGAATAGACCGGATTTCCATCCAAAATGACGAGCGTGTCGACACCTCCGCCCTTCATTTCGGCAACGAGCTCCGCGAAGGTTTGTTGCGACGCACCCATATCGACGTGCACGGGCGCCGTGGTGAACATCGCGCCGCCGCCATTGCCAAGTGCCGCGTTCATGAGCGCGCCGAGCGCATGCACGTGCGCGGGCTGCTCGTCCCCCACGACGACGACGCCGCTTGCACCGGCGCGCCGCAAATCGCGCGCAATGGGCCGAATGACGGCCCGATCCTCGCGACCTACAAACGGCCTGAGCGCAGCAATGGATTCGCCCGTCGCCATACCCCCTGGCGCGCCTTCCCCGAGCACGATCTCAGCCGCAAGTGCAGCAGCAAAAGTCCCGATTTCACTCGGAAGCCGACGAATTCGATGATCGGCGATGCTGCCCGTCGAGCTGATGTTGCTTTCGACGACATACAATCGATTCATGGTCGGATTTGGCCAGCTCGGCCTACGCCGCTGCGCGAAGTCGTTCGCGTAACGCACGTGCATGGGCATCGACGAGAGAAAGTCCCCATCGAGGGAAACGATCACGGATGCGCGCGAAAAGTCGTAATGCGTCTGAAGACGCTGACCATACGCCATCGCAGCTCCATCGATGCTCGCATTCACGTGGATTGGCGAGTAAAACGTAATGCGAGCTCTCGGGTACCGCTGGAGCAGCCTCGTGAGAAGCTCGCCGGTGAGCGGCGAAGCCGTCGGTTCGAGCAAAATTCTGAGGCCAGCACCGCCATCGGGTCGCGGGCTCGCAAGAAATGCTGCAATCTCGTCCCATGGCCGAAGCTGACCTCGATGCAAACCGCCGCGCGCGCGATGCGGATCGTACAAATCGAGAATCGACGCTTGCTCGAATGCGCCGGTCGCACCAAGGCTCGCAGGATGCAGCGGATTGCCCTCGATTTTGATGGGGCGCCCTTCACGACTTTCGACGAGCAGGCCCGTCGCGTACCCGTGCAACGTCATGCTCGTCGCGTAATACTGGGATACGCCCGGAGTCACTTCGGGCGGCCTCACGGTATACGGAAGAATCTTTTCAATGGGATCCTTGACGCAACCGGTCACGCCGGCGAGCGCCATGCTGGCACCGATCAATTCGAGAAAACGACGCCTGGACGGTTCGTCCGGACGACTGTCTCCGCCCACGGGAAATTCGGCGCGCCCATCAGCCGAATTCTCACCTGCGAGATCTCCGAGCGCGCGCCAATATTCGCGTCTGTCATTCAAAACCTGCTCGGCCTTTGTGGGTGCGCCTTTGCCCAACGTAACCTCCTACCGGTGACAAGCGGTGCAAGTCGTGAGACTGCGAATTTGGTATTGATTTACGAGCGAAGGGCCCAGAACAGCTTGATTTTCAGCCACCCAGGTCATGTCGGTGATCTTGTCGAGCGGGCGGACGAATTTTTCCGGGTTTCGGTGGCAATCGAGGCACCACCCCATGGACAGATCCGTCACCTGATAAACGCGACCCATGAGATCGACACGCCCGTGACAAGTGACACATCCAAAGCCCTTGTTCGTGTGAATGGCATGATTGAAGTACACGAAGTCTGGGACGTCGTGCACGCGATTCCACGGAATGGGCATTCCCGAAAAGTAACTCCGCCGAACAGGCTCGAGCATGGGACTCTGATTCCAGATCTGGTTATGACAACCCATGCAAAGATCCGTCGATGGAATACCCCCGGTTGGAGATGTCGTGGCCAACTTGTGGCAATAGAGGCAATCGATTCCATCGTCCTGCACGTGATGCCGGTGATCGAACTCGACCGGTTGATCGATGGGATCGAGCTGTCCACGCCATTGTGGCGTGCGCACCCATATCATCGGCGCAGTGACTGCGCCGACAATGCCGAGCACGGCAAGACCGAGCACGACTCGAAATGCAGTATTGGACCAGGGACGAAACAGTGCCGCCATCGTAGGCTCACCTAGACAATCGCGCGAATTGTTGATCGACGCGCGTCCGGAAGCTTTGATGCGACAGGGCGAAGGGGGTTGCCGAGGGAAAAACGGACGAGGAACGTCAGCCGACGAGAGACGGCCAGTCGGTGTGTACCGGACCAACGTCGGGTTTGTCCACCCGCTCGTAGGTATGCGCCCCGAAGAAGTCGCGTTGCGCCTGCGTGAGGTTCTGGGGCAAACGAGCCGAACGGTAGCTGTCGTAATACCCAAGGCTTCCCGCGAATGCGAGGCACGGAATGCCAAGGTTCTGCGCGAATGCGACGGCTCGACGGAATCCCGCTTGAGCGTTCGTCATGGCGTCACGAAAGCACTCGTCGAGGAGCAAGCTCGGCAAGTCTGCACGTTTGGCGTAAGCCTCGCGAATGCCGTCGAGGAATTGCGCACGAATGATGCAGCCACCTTTCCAAATGCGCGCGATTTCGCCGAGACGCAGATCCCAATGGAAGGCGTCCGAGGCCGCTCGAAGAAGCGCCATGCCTTGCGTGTACGAACATATCTTCGCCGCATAAAGCGCGTCATGCACCGCGGCGACGATTTCTTTCTCGTCTTGCTGCGCTGGCGGCGCGATCGGACCAACGAGAACGCGCGACGCTTCCACACGTTCGTTTTTGCGCCCGGAAATGAGACGCGCCATGATGGCCGCATCGATGGTCGGAATGGCAACGCCGAGATCGAGCGCCACTTTCGATGTCCACAGGCCCGTGCCTTTTTGCCCCGCCTTGTCGACGATGAGATCGACGAGCGGCTGGCCCGTTTCCGAATCCTTGGCGCGGAAAATCTTGGCCGTGATCTCAATGAGAAACGATTGCAATACGCCCTCGTTCCACTCCGCAAAAATGTCCGCCAAACGATCCGCCGAATACCCGAGCCCCCGATGCAAAATGTCGTATGCCTCGGCGATGAGCTGCATGTCGCCATATTCGATTCCGTTGTGGACCATTTTGACGAAATGACCCGATCCGCCGGGACCGATGTACGTCACACAAGGCCCATCATCGACCTTGGCCGCAATGGCCTCCCATATCGGACGAATCTCCTCGTACGCGTCACGCTCGCCTCCAGGCATGAGCGACGGGCCCAAGAGCGCCCCTTCCTCGCCCCCGGACACGCCCGACCCAATGAACCGAATCCCCACCGCCTCGAGCTCTTTCTGACGCCGCTCGGTGTCCTCGTACCACGAATTGCCCCCATCGATGAGGATGTCGCCCGGTTCGAGATGCGGGCGCAACTGTTCGATGGTCCAATCGACGGGCTGTCCAGCCTTGACGAGCAGCACGATTTTTCGCGGCCTTTCGAGCAGCCCTGCGAGCTCGGCAGCCGTCTTCGCCCCAAAGAATTGAAGACCTTTGGCTCGAGTTTCGAGAAGGCGGTCTATTTTGGCGGGATCCCGGTTGTGCACCGCGATCGGAAAACCATGCCGTTCGATGTTGAGTGCGAGATTTTCGCCCATGACAGCGAGCCCCACGAGCCCGATTTTCGCTTGCGTCACGACCTCGACCTCCTCTGGACTCCGAGCACGATGGGACATCGTTCCCCCAACTCGGACCCGCAAAGCGCCGACTAGCACAAAGAAGAGCGCGCGAGAACCATCCATCGACGAGTGAAGCGAAAATGATGCAAGCCGCCTCGGTTCGTCGCAATTCCATGATCGGACAACCAATGTCCTATCTAATGAAGTTTTCAGGTGACGAGTTCGTCCCAAGGATGCATATTGAGTTCGTCGGTGATGACGACGGTCACGACGGGGAGCGGAGGAAAAACCGCCACGTATTCCCTGGCTCGTTGCCGATCGAAGCGACCGATGTTTCTTTGATGAAACCGAAAACCCGGCGTAAGGAGGCCGGTCGGGTAGCTTTTTGCCGCCCGAGAACCATAACGACATGCCGCGACGAAACATGCCCGATCCGTACGCACAGCAAGTAGGCGCCCGCATTCGCGAACTTCGCCTCGAGCGCAACATGTCTTTGGCTGGTCTGGCCGATGCGAGCGAATTGTCGAAAGGGCATTTGTCGAGTGTCGAGCACGGGCTCGCTGCCATCACGATCGGCACGATTCAGCGTCTCGCGCGCGGATTCGACCTGCCGCCCCTTTACATTTTGGCCTTTGCCGCCGAAGACGAATACTCCAAAATTGTCGAGCTTCTGCGAGCCCTGCCGGTTGCCGAAGTGAAAAAGGTGCGCCGACAACTGCAAGCCCAAGCGGGCAAGAAACGGTAAAAGCGCTTTCTTGGCTTGCTTATTTCGTTTATCGTGGACGCCATGCCCACGAACCATCCGCTTTTCCGCCTCGCGTTTTGCGCTGTATGCCTCGTAGGCTGCGGCGAAACACCCCCGGCCGAAACACCATCCAAAATCACGCCGCCCTCCGAATGCAACGGCCACGCCGAGCTTTGCGATCGCCCGTTCAACGAAGTCGCCTTTCCCGCGACCCACAATGCCATGTCGAACTTCGAGCTTGGCTGGGCCGCCGCAAATCAAAACTTCAGCATGAACCGGCAGCTCGATGACGGCATCCGCGCTATGCTCATCGATACGCACGAATGGAACGAGGATCTCTACCTGTGCCATTCCGTGTGCGGGCTCGGCAATACGCTCCTCGTCGACGCGTTGAAAGACATCCGCTCGTTTCTCGATGCCCACCCACACGAAGTGTTGACATTCATCATTCAAGACGGCATCACGCCCGCGCAAACGGAGCAAGCCTTCAAAACTGCGGGGCTCGCAGACATGATGTACCCACACGAAGCGGGCTCGCCGTGGCCAACGCTGCGCGAAATGATCATGAACGGCAAACGTATCGTCGCAGGCGCAGAATCGGAAGGTCCCCCACCCGCTTGGTATCACCATTTCTGGAACATCGCGTGGGATACACCGTACTCGTTCGCCAAGCCCGAAGATTTCACGTGCGCACCCAATCGAGGGACGAAAGGCAACGATTTGTTCTTGGTGAATCACTGGCTGTCCGACCCGCTGTCGACACCCGAACGCGCGCAAGTCGCCAATGAATACAATATGCTTTCGTCGCGTGCGAAGCAGTGCCAAACGGAAGGCGGGCAGATCCCGAACTTCGTCGCCGTGGATTTTTACGATATCGGTGCGCTCTTCCAAGTGGTGGACGAGCTGAACGGATTGTAATCGATCTTCAACTTTCCGTCGGCTTTTGCTCCGAGGCTGAAGCCGGACGCACACGCAACGTGGCCGCCACGAAAACCATCAAGCTCGCAGCGATTGCGCTTCCAATGAATGGTGCAATAGGCGCGACGTGCCTATACATGAGGCCCCACGCTGGCGGCCACACCGTACGCGCCCAACTGCCGGACGACTGCGCATATCCGAGCGCAACGCCTTGAAACTGAGGCGGCGCCACCTTGGACGCGAGCGCGGAGATGACCGGGTTGTTGATCGCCACGCCCATGCCAATGAAAATGTTGCCCACCACGAGCATCCACGGACGCGTCGAACCTGCGGACAGTAGCATCCCGGATGCAATGAAAATCCCCGCCGCCGTCACCAAGGAGACGTCGGAAAAGCGAGCCACCAGGCGCTTCATCAAGAAGCCTTGAATGACCACCGAAATCACGCCGAACACGCCAAACATGCGCGCGACGTCTTCCTCGTTCCACCCAAATCGCTCGTGCGACAAAAACGGGAAGGCCGCATTGAGGCACGTCATCGCGGTAAACGTCAAAAAGAAGAGCCCAAAGACCGCGGCCATGCGACGATCCGCAAGCAGATCCCAAAGCCGCACGGACTTCGCTGGTGATGCGCCGTCGGATGGTGGTTGCTCTTCACGAAATTGACGCGTCTCGGGCATCAGAATGGCCGCGAGCACCACATCGAGCAGCGCCATGAGCGCCGCTACGACCGGCGGCGCCCAAGGCGCCAGCTTACCCGTTTCACCTCCAAGGAACGGACCGACGATCAGGCCAAGCCCAATTCCTGCGCCAAGCCTGCCCATCGCGGCCGCGCGTTCACTCTTATCGGTCACATCGGCAATTGCAGCTTGACACGCGCCAAGATTTCCCGCCGTCACACCTGCAAGAATGCGAGACACGAAAAGCAGCGCCAGCACCTTGTAGTGCACCGCAAGCGCAAAAAGAATCATGCTCGCCGCGTTGCCGAGCAAGCTGACGAGGATGACGATACGACGACCGTACCGATCGGACAAACGCCCGAGCCACGGCGTCGCCAAGGACTGCGCGAGCGAATAGCTGCCAATGAGGAGGCCCGTGACGTCCGATCCCGGTCCCGAGACGGACATCGATTTGACGTAAAATGGCAACAGCGGGATCGTGATGCCAAACCCGACGAGATCGAGAAAGGCCGTCAAGACAACAACGAGAAGAACACGATCACGCACCTGCTCACGGGCAGATGCAGTGGGCTTGGTCATGGGTGCTCCCGGATGGGGCCGAAGTCAACGTCGCGCCACCGTGCCAGAAGATTGGGCAAATGTCACCATATGACGTCTCGAAACGACGCAGCAAGGCCGAACGTGCAGCCGAAGTGCTCGAAAGAGCGCCACTTGACGACATCGCATGACTCGCGGATCGCCGCCTCATTCATGAATGATGACCGTCGTGCCCTCGCCGAATTCCTCGCCCGTGTTGATTGCATGCCACTCATCGGGCACGGGCGGATCGGTCCAAAGAAATACGCGATGCGCGTCGACCGGAGAAAGATTGACGCAACCATGGCTCCGCGGCGTGCCGAAAACATCGTGCCAATAGGCAGCGTGGAGCGCATAGCCACTCTCGAAATATTGGATGTACGGAACGTCCCTGAGCTGGAACGTACCCTCGCCGCGACGCTTGGTCACGCCATATTCGCCATCGCCCTTGCGCGGAACTTTTGCATCGGCGGCAGGTTTGTCCTTACCAGACGATTTGGCCGCATTCGCGACAGGTTTCGCGGGGGTTTTACCAGGGGTCGGTTTCCCCTTCTTCGTCGATGCTTTGCCTCCACCATCGGAAGGAGACTTGGCCGACGCGACCTGCGCCTTGCCACCCCCAACGCTGGATCCTTCATTCGAATCCATCGTCGCCGTGATGTGTTTGTTGCGAATCTTGAACACACCTCGCACCGTGGCCGTCGTCTTTTTCGGATCGTCGAGCCCCGCTTGACCCGTCGAAACGAGCGTCACGTAAATCGGACGCTTGCCCTCCCACATGACGAACGTCTGATTCGCAATCGAAATCTCAATCCACTTTTTGCCCTTCTCCGCATCGGCCGGCCACGACGCAGGAGGCAGCGCCAAACCCACGTCGAGCTGGCTGAGCCACCGTTTGTCCTTCGTGCGATAATATTTGACGCCCTCCACGTTGCGCATGGTCCCCACGAGCGGATGCGCACTGCGAAATTCGAGGTCATCGGTCGCAACGGCCTTGCCCTTCGATATTCGATATGCCTTCGCACCCTGCGTACGAACGAACGCAATGGGCAACGTGTATTCGTCCGTGAGCTCGATGCCGTGCCACGGTGAACCCGTGTCAGGCTTGATTTTGGTATGCGGCGCCATTCGCAAATCGGTCGTTATCGCAAAACGCCGCTCGAGCGATTCCGGTCCCGTCGGAAACGACCCCACGAGCGCCAGCCCCGTGTGACGACGCGCGCGATCTGCAAAAACCGCATATTCGGGCACCTTGAAGTCACTGATGTTCGGAATCTGCCGCTTGCCCTCCGCCAACCAAAACGGAATGGGATCCGCATCGGTATCACCACCAAGATGCTGCCCAAGGCTCAATTCTTCGGAGTTTTTCCCGAGCCCGAGCTCACCCAATTGTTTGCCCGGAAGCGGCACACCTCGATCGTCAATGGCTACGTCCCATGCACCGAGACGAACCTTGTCCGCCGTCGCGCCATTCTCTTTGTACCAATCGAGGTGCTCTTGTAGCTTGAATTCCGATTTCTTCTGCTCCTCCGCCGAGGGCACTCGAAGATAAAGCGGAAGTACCGCGCGAACGAACGCATAACGATAAGGCAGCGCCGTCTTCAAATTGGGACGACGCGAAGCCGCTCGAACGGTGGGATCCTCGAGATCCAGCGTGGCATCAGACCCAACACAAATGTATCCTTTTGGAAAAATCCCATACCAACCGCCGGGACATCCTTTGGTGCCCGCTGGTTCTTCACTTCGCGCCACTTTCGCGCCCACGCGCAGGTAACCTAGCTTCTTCGACGTATCGCGAGGTTCGGCATACACCGTGGCCACGAACGACGTGATGCCAAGCATGGGCTTGTCCTCCGGCTGATGCTCTGGCACCGAGCTTTGGCCTTGCGTCGCAGCAGGGGCCGCATCACTCGCAGCATCCGACGCTACGCCGCCGTCACCCGCGCCAGAACCTCCCGATCGGTTGCACGCAGCGACGAACGCGGCGGTCGCGAGAAAAAGGAACGGCGAAAGACTCGGACGGGCGCGCATGGGGCATGGATGCCAAAGGAATCGCCGTCGTGCAAAGAAAAGCGACGCTGGTCAGGCGAGAATTCCCTTGAGCGGCCCATTGCAGTAGTCGGGATTGCCAAACGTGGCAACAGGTACGCCCATGGAGTGCGAAAGCGCGATGAGCAGATCGTTGTGGTAATCACCTTGGTACTTCAAATACCGCCCCGCTGCGAGCGCTCCGCCTGCGCGTCCTGCCAATACGAGCGGCATGTCACGCCGCACGTGGCTTTGGCCAACCGCAATGTCCGTGCACCAGAAGATGGCCGTGTTATCGAGCACCGTGCCATCACCTTCCGGCACGCTATCGAGCAATTGGCAAAGATACGCGAGCTGCGTTGCATGCCAATTGCCAATGTCGATGAGCATCTGCCGACGCACGGGATCCTCGGTACTGGAATGCGACAACGAATGATGCCCCTCGGTTTGTCCCAGCCACGAAAACACCTTGCCTCCCTGACGCACCGTGGCGAATTGAATGCTGGCGACGCGCGTGAGATCGCAAATCAGGGACATGGCGAGCAAATCGAGCTGGCATTTGGCGATGAGCGGGTAATTGTCGTTTTGCAGCGGTTCGACGGGAACGCCAAGGTTCGGCGGATTGCATGCTCCACCGATGATTCCTGGCGCATCGAGACGTTTTTCAATTTCTCGCACGGCATCGAGATGCGCGTCGACCTTTTGCCTGTCGCTTGCGCCGAGGCGCTGGGAAAGTCGGGCATAATCATCGCTCACGTAATCGAGCACCGTCTTGCGTTCGGCGCGAATTCGCGCGATTTGTGCGGGATCGGCTCCAAGCTCGGCGAAAATGCGCTGATATGCTTGGTAAGGGTCGTCTTCCGGCGGCACGGGTTGCCCCGGACCGCGATACGAAATGCGTGCCGATACATCGGCATATTGAACCTGAACGCCAAACTCGAGCGACGGGAACTTGGTAGTTTGTCCAATTTGATTGGCGAGGAATTGATCGAGCGAAATGCCTCCGCCCCAACCCACGGCTTTCCCCGGACTACACGCGTACGGAAAAAGCTCGCCCTCCTGAAGCTCGGCGCCCGTGAGCGCGTGCCCCATGCCGAGCTGATGAGGATCCCCGGGGCCGTGATGAGCCGATTCGTAATCGATTCCCTCGAGCACCATGAGCTTTTTCTTGTAGGGCTCGAGCGGTGCGAGAATGGGGCCGAGGGTAAAATCGGTTTCCGTGCCTTGAGGAACCCACGCGTCCTTGACCGTGCCAAGGCCCGAGAAAAACGCGACGAAACGTTTGGGAAAGCTTCCGGCGCGCGCCGAATCGCTCATTGCACCGAGAAAGGGCAATCCGATGGCCACCCCGCCCATGCCCCCGAAGGACTGCGCGACGACTTAGTTTCTCGAGTTTCATGGCGTTTGCACCGTAACCGCCCGGCGATACCGGAACGCATCCGTTTGAGTAAGCGCAACGAGAAGCTCTTTCACGTCGAAACCTTTGGCTGCAAACGTTTTCTGCAGCATATCCATGGAACAATAGTCGTCCGCGCCTTCGACTCGGCCATACGCATAACGGAACCATTGCGTCGCCACGCATTGCCGCGCTTCTTCACTCTCGGCGAGCTTCTTTCCAAGCTCGACCACACCCTCGAAAGGACCGTCGATGTTGCGTGTGTCGACGAGCTCCCCGCTGTCGTCGATGGGCAAATTGTTTTCGGTATCCCGCCAGAGCCCAATCCCATCGTAATGCTCGAAGCCGAATCCAATGAGATCCATTTTGACGTGACACCCCGAACACGCTGAGTTTTTGAAATGTTCGGTGTAACGTTCCCGCGTCGTCAAGTTGGGGTCGACCGGCGGCGGCGTAACGACGACGTTGTTCGGAGGAGGCGGCAAAATCTGACACAAAAGCCGCTCGCGTACGAATTTTCCGCGATGCACGGGCGAGCTTTCAGCAGGTTTGCTCGTCGCCGCCAATACGCCCGCATGCGTCAATATGCCTGCACTGCGCTCTGGATCGAGCTCCACGCGCTCGAATGCATCCGTCGATGGACCACCCGATATGCCGTAAAACGCCGCAAGCTCGGCATTCATGACGGAATGCGTTGCCGTAAACATCGTCCCCACGTCGCCCGCGCCTTCGAAAATCACATCCTCGAGGAACGCGAGCGTTTCGGCACGCCATAGTGGACGAAGGCCTTCGTCATACTTGGGATACGTCGTGGAATTTTTGGTGATGTTGTCAAGGTGCGACAAACCGAGCCATTGGGCATTGAAGTTTGCGACGGCTTGTCGCGCGCGCGGGTCGTCGAGCATGCGCCGCGCCTGCATTTCGATTTCTTCCGACGTCCCGAGACGCCCCTCGTCCGCCGCCGCAAAAAGCTCGGCATCGGGCATCGATGACCATAACATGTAGGACAGGCGCGACGCGACCTCGTGCGGCGACAAGAGCACGATGTCCTTTTCGACGATGTCCGGCATACCGAACTCGACACGGTACAAGAAGTGCGGAGACTGAAGCATTGCCTGAAGCACGAGCTCGATGCCTCGCGTAAAACCCGCTTCGGTAAAACCCCACTCGTACACGGCCAAAAGGCGCGAAACTTCGTCGCTCGAAAGCGGCCTTCGATAGGCACGGCGGCCGAATTGTTCAATGAACGCTGCGGCGCACGCTTTTTCTTCACCCGCGACGGGTTGACAAGGCAAGAGCGTATCGAGCTTTTCCACGGCGCGCGCCGCAATTTTTTCGCTTGCCACCATGTACTGCTCAGCAAGAATCTGCGTGACGCCAAGCGCAACGGCCTGGTTGTCGAAGCCCATGGCTTCTTCCTCGGGCACGAAATTCGCCGCAGGCTCCGTATCGTCCCCGAGCAAATCGCGAACCGTGTTGTTGTACTCGAACCGGGTCATTCGCCGAATGGGCGATTTGCCAGGAACGATTCCAACGCACATTGGCGCCGCGGCTTCGGACAACGTACCGGGCGGGTCACCAATGTGGCCCGAACACGACACGAGGGCACCGAGAATCAGCGAGCCACTAGCAACCTGTAGAATCATCTGCTGCGCGCCCCGAATCGTCGGTCGACATCGCTCATAATCCTGCGGGATTACTCGCTCCGTCGCCCTAGCTTCGGCGCGCTCGCTACGATGCTTCCACAGGTTGCTCAGAAACCGAGTAGATCGGGCAACGTGGGTCATGTCGTTCACAAGAAAGGCGGAAAAGCCCGCGCAGACGCTGCAAGAATAGAGCAAAAGGCATGGGGCGTCCAGGTGAATTTTTGTTATGTGCACCAAAGGCTCGACGCGCGGCCGAAGCTCGCTACTGTACCGCCGTGCGCCGCTCGCTCTTCGTTGCCCTAAGCCTCCCGTTGACATCGCTCACCAGCGTCGCGCACGCACAAAGCACCGCTGAATCACCGCCGAACGTGGGCTACTCGCTACGTGCAGGGATCGAACTCGCCGCGCGCTCATTCGCCTACTCGGACCCGCTCGTGATTGCGACAAACCTTCGGCCGTACGACGTCGCTGGCGTGCCGCTCGTGACTTTCGGAGGCGACATCCGACCCTTCGCCTGGTCCCGCGTGCCCGTCCTCGAACACGCCGCGCTCGGCTTCGATTACGCATTCGCTCCTTCGCTCACGTCCTCCACCGACGATGGCAACGACATTCGAACGAGTTGGGATCACGGCGACCTCGCGCTCCGTGTCCCGGTTCGTCTCGGCAAACATGCCCGCGCTCCGCAAATTGCAATGACAATCGGCTACGGATGGCTCGGTTTTTCCTTCGCCGAAACCGGACCCCTCGCAGCAGAAATCCCAACAGTTACGTACCGTTTCGTAAGAGTCGGCGCGAGCGGTGAAGTCGCGCTCGGTAAGCGGTTGTCGCTCATGGCCGCATTCGATTACTTGGCGCCGCTGTCGGACGGCAGCGTCTATGAACGATTTCGCGATCCAACGATCAACGGCATCGACGCGCGACTCGGGCTTGGACTGGGCATCGCCAAAGATACGCGATTGCATTTGATTTTCGATTATACGCGTTTCTTTTCCTCGTTCGTGCCGATTCCAGGCGATGCCTACGTGGCCGGTGGTGCACTGGATCAATTCGGCAGTGTCAAACTCGGGATCGAATATGGGCGATAATCATTCACTCCTCACACGCAAGCTGCTTCCCGCATGCGCCATCGTCTGCGCAGGATTATTGTTTTTGGGTTGTCCGGGAGAACTCGAAAACCCCGAACGATTTCTCGATGGTGGCGCTTCGGGAACGTGCCCCGACATCCATGAACTGTTCGTGCAGCGTTGTGCCGGATCGATTTGCCACGAAGGGGCGAATGCAGCCGCGGGCCTCGACTTGATTGCGCCCGGCGTAGAAAGCCGAATCGTGGACAAACCGGCGCGAGATTGTCCGGGCCTATTGGCAGACCCGGTTCTCCCCGAAGCGAGCTTGATCTACCAAAAGCTCTTGCCGCTACCGGATTGCGGATCACCCATGCCCATCGGCAAACCAGCCTTCAATGGCCTGGAGCTCGAATGCGTGCGCGAATGGATTGCCGGGCTTTCGCCCACCAATCCTTGATCCCGTTCATTCGCAAACGATCGTGGCGTCGTCGATGGCCCAGCCGCGGTAGCTCTCTTTCGTGCGATCGGGACCACCGAGATCAATTGCACGCAAATTGCCCTTGACCCGCATGGCTCCCGAACATTTCACATCCTGCCGCGAAAGCACGATGATCTGATTGCCCTCGGATGTTTCCAGGTAGCTCTGATGAATCGTCGGCTGATCGCCACCGGGAGGGCTCAAAGGCGCCAGCACGGGGTGCTGATTGACGAACTTGGGCGCTTGACCGCGAATGTCCACGAGTTTGCCCACGCACGCGTTCCACGTGTCCGACTTGCCAAGCGGACAAGCATTCGGATCGGCCGCTAGAGCCGCTTGGTCGGGCGGCGTCGTTGCTTCAGGCGCCGTCGCTGCGGGCGAAGGAGGCGGCGTCGCGTCGGTGGGTGCGGAAGACGTCGCGCACGCGGGAAAAAGGAGGAGAGCGGAGAGCAAAACGGGAACGAACGAGTGCATGCGCGCACGTTACTACGAGCTCGTACCAGTTGTCAGCTTTGTTTTGACGTCATCGACGCAGCCCACGAGGCCACGATTTGCCTTGCGGCAGGTCCAAGGTCGAGCGCATCCGCGACGAGGGCATCGAGCTCGGTTTGTTCCGACGCAGCGATACCGGCATTACGTTCACCAAGGCGACGACCGATGTTTTCGATGTTTTCGACGAGCGCTCGGGTGGGCGGCGCCGGAAGCGCCCGCAGGTGGGCAATCTTGACTTGCGGCATTCCTTGGCGAGCGTCACGATTTTGCGTGTAATGATACCAGCGAATGGGGGACGAATTGAGCCATGCGAGCAGGAAAAACTGGCTCCACGTTTCGGAAGAAAAACCCGCCAAGATCGAATTACGAAATGCACCGCCGTCGGATGGCGCTACCATGGGATATCGTGCCGTCTGCCGAACGAAAAGCCGAACGCTGCGCCATTCCGCGTCGGGGCGAAAACGTGATCCGAAAACTCGTGGATCGCAATAAAATTTCGGCGGCTTACGCAAAAAAGGCTCGATGTCGCCTCCCACGCGCACGCCCGTACGCAATGCGCCGGAGGGCGCGTCTTGCGCGTGAAGATGATGGATATCGTCCCCCATGGATTGAAATCCCCGTTCACCAAAGAGCTCGGGCGGAAATTTTGGCAGTGCCGCAAGTCGCGCGAGGAGATTCACTGCAGCCTCATCGAGGTCCGCTCGATGAATGGGCCATGGTTTTGCCATTTCGACTTCAATGGCCGCGGGACGCCGCGTCGAGAGCAAGGCCATGCTGGGTTGAAATACGTCGTCGAATACGTCCCCGAAATCAGGAAGGTCGTCGTCGCATTCGCAGAGCCGTTCGTGCGCGCGCCGCGTGGGCGCATACCCGCCCAGCTCGGACATGGACGATGGCAATACGAATCCCAACCGCCCGGAGGGACGAAGCATGGTCGCGCATCGCCAAACGAACATTCCTTGCAAGTTACGATATCCGGCGAATGCCGGATTCGTTTTCATGTAATACTTGCGCAAATCGTCGTCGAGCGGCTGCGCGGCACGACCAGCATACGAAACCCACGGAGGGTTCCCGACGAATGCATCGAAGCCTCCACGGGCAAACACGTCGGGGAATTCCCGCTCCCATACGAATGGTCGATGCCTGCGATGAAACGCGTCCGCAAAACCACGAGAAAACTGCAATTGCTGCGCTGCCGCATCCACGAGCGAATCACCGGATCGAAGATGTTCGTCGAGGAGCGGCAACTCGAATGCGTGGCTCGACGTGAGCAACCACAATGCCCAGCGCGCAAGCTCGGCGGCGCGAGGGTTCTTGTCGAGACCATACAAGCATTTTTGCGCGACGAGGCTTCGTGCGTAAAGCGTGACGTTCATTCCAGGACAAACCGAATGCGTTTGTCCCGATCGATCCCACGCAAGCACGAGTTTTTCGGCGAGATACCTGCACGCTTCGAGGAGAAATGCGCCCGAGCCCATTGCGGGGTCGCAAATACGAAGATCGAGCAGCGCTTCGGGCGATGAATCCGATGCAATGAGCGGCGCGAGCGCTCGGTCGACGACGATACGTGTGATGACGCGCGACGTGTAATGAGCACCGAGCCGCCGACGTGCATCGCCTGCGGCTTCGCGAAGGTCGACTGCGGCAGAAACATCGTAATGGCTCGTTGAATCGGCAGCGTCGAAAGCCATGAGGCCTTCGTAAAACGTGCCCAAGTGCTCGACATCGAGCTCGGCAAAGTCCACGGGCGCGCCGTCGCCGAGGAAAAGCGCGTCGAGCGTTGAAAAGACCGCAGCGTCGGAGAGCGGGGCGGCCAAAAATGGCGTGAGCGCCGGATCGAAGAGCGCAGCGGCTTCCGGCGAGCGCTTCGACGATGCGTGCATTCGGCGAAACGCATCCTGAATACGCAGCCACGCGTCGCAGCGCTGTTCGAGCGCCGCGCTTGCCGCGAGAAGGCCGTGGAGCTCCCGTAGCGTCCCAGGCATTTTGGCAAGCGCTGGAACGGCGCGAGATTCTGCAAAAAGGACGACGACGAGACGCAGGACGGCGGTAACGATGCCTGGGTAAATGGCGTTTTCTTGGCCGCTGGAGAGAGCGCCTTGGGCTTTTCGATCGGCGTCTTGAAAGCCCGAAAGAAGCGCACCGAACGCCTTGCGAGCCCGCGCGCGCAGGGAACTGGCGATGCGGGTGTCGGCGTCGGTTTTACCGGACGAAGGGGTTTGTTTGGATGAACGGGAGCTCAATGTTTCGACGAGCGGAATCGACGGCGGAGCGAGCCGATGGCAATGGCGAGGAATGCCAACGACCAACGCGAAGTGGACGACCCGACGGGATTGGTTTGGCACAGCGGACCGCCGCCGTAAAGAGCCATGTCAGCGGGGGGCGGGGGCTCCACGCATTTGCCATTTTCGCAGATCTTCGTGCCCTTGGCGCAAGGCGTGCCATTCGGCACGAACGCGTCTTCGGGGCAAATGTCCTCGCCACCGCAGAATTCGATGGCATCGCATTCGGCATCGATGCCTGTTTCTGCACCGGCGGGGCGACACGGAATGTTGGTCTCGACTTTGGAGTCGTCGGGGCACGTCGGGTTTTTCCCGTCGCACGCTTCGGCAAGATCACACGTACCGAATTGCTCGCGGCAAATCGTGCCTGCGGGGCCGACCTGGTCTGCGGGGCATTGAGCGCTTTGGCCGGTGCAAGCTTCCGGAATATCGCAGATTCCTTCAGCGGGACGGCAGAGAATACCCGCCGAGGTGAGTTGGTCCGCTGGGCAGGCATCGCTCACGCCATTGCACGCTTCGGGTTCGTCGCAGAGCCCTTTGGGTGCGCGGCAGAAAACGCCCGCTGGGGTCTTCAGGTCGGGCGGGCAATCGTTGGTCGCGCCGTCGCAGAATTCGAATTCGTCGCAAAGGCCCTTGGGCAAACGGCAAACTTGGCCAAGCGGGAGTTTCGTATCGGGCGGGCAGGCATCGGTCGATCCGTCGCACGTTTCGGCGTCGTCGCATACGCCGGCTGCGGCGCGGCATTGCGTGCCTGCAGGGAGCTTCGTATCGGCGGGGCAAACGTCATTGGTGCCGTCGCACGTTTCCGGTTGGTCGCAAACGTCCGCAGACGCGCGGCAAAGGACACCGGCTGGCGATTTCGTATCGTCGGGGCACTTGTCGCTCGAGCCGTCGCACGTTTCCGGTTGGTCACAAATGCCGGCAGAAGCTCGGCACAAGGTGCCCATGGACAGTTTGGTATCGGTCGGGCATTCGTTGCTCGTGCCATCACAAGCTTCCGCGCTGTCGCAAGCACCTATGGAAGCTCGGCATTGCGTGCCCGAAGGGAGCTTCGTATCGTCGGGACAGGTATCGCTCGTGCCATTACAAACCTCCGGAGCGTCGCACGCACCGGCGGAAGCTCGGCATTCCACGCCTGCGGGGAATTTATTATCGGCGGGACAAACGCCACTCACGCCGTCGCATACTTCGGCGGCGTCGCAAGGGCCAACGGAAGCGCGGCATGAAGTGCCGGACGCAACTTTGCCATCGGGTGGACATGCTGGAGCAATGCCGTCGCATGTTTCAGCGATATCGCATCCACCAACGGAAGCGCGGCATTCGGTTCCAGCGGGAGCCGCCGTGTCGGACGGACAATCGTTTGTCACGCCATCACAGCTTTCGGCGACGTCGCAGAGATCGGCGGCCGCACGGCATTGCGTACCGGCAGCGACTTTGCCATCGACCGGGCATTCCGTATCCACGCCGTCGCACACTTCTGCCGCATCGCAAGCGCCTGCGGATCCACGGCAAGCAAATCCGGCTTCAATGGGGGAACACGTGCCGTCGACGGATCCGCCAGCGGCTTTGCTGCACGCTTGGCAATCGTCCGTCTTGCCGCCACCGCATTGCGTGTCGCAACAAACGCCGTCGACGCAGGAACCGCTGCAACAATCCGTCGTAGCGTCGCAAGCCGTTCCATTCGTAGCGCATTCGACGAAGATGTAAACGGAGCCAGGATTCGTGGCCTTGTTTGGCTCGTCGAACGGAGCGCCCACGGCGACCGTATTTCCGGAAATACCGACGGTCCAGCCGAAGTTTTCATTGGCTATGCCGGGCGAAACGGGCAAACTATGTCGCAAAGTCCACGTGGGACCATTGCGATCGTACCAATAGGCTGCGCCCGAGTTGGACGCGGGTGCATCGGTTTGCTGAGCGCCAACGACGGCACCATTGCCTGAGACGGCCACGTGCGAGCCGAACAAATCGTTCGGCATTGGATTGGGTGCCGTCAATTCCTGGAGGAAATTCCAACTGCTCGCGCCTTTGATGAATACGTAGGCCGAGCCGGAATCGACAATGCCGCCATGGTCGTGCGTCGCCGCGGAAACGAACAGCGTATCGTTGGAGATCGAAGCCCAATAGCTGAAGAGGTCCCCTGCGGCACCATCAGGTGCAGTCAATTTTTGCTGCTCGACCCATGTGACGCCATTCGATCCGAAAACGTAGATCGACCCAGACTCATTACCTTTATCGTCGTCATACGCCGCACCGACGACCGCCGTATCCGACGAAAGGGCAACGGTGACCCCGAAAATATCGAACGTCGAACCATCGCTTGCGATCAGCTTTTGCTGCTGGGTCCACACGCCCCCCGTGCGTGAAAAAATGTAGGCAGCACCGGCCCGATCGGCCTTGTCGTCGTCACCATGGGCTCCGATCAATGCGGTATCGCCAAAAAGCGCGACGGAAACGCCGAATATGTCGCCGGGGGCGATGTCGTTGGAAACGAGTTTTGCTTGAGGCACTGGGTCCCAAACCGTGCCATTTCGGACGTACACGTATGCTGCGCCCGACGGGAGTCGCGGTGGCCCATATATCCCGAACTCCATGTCGTTGGGCGCACTGACGATCGCGGTATCGCCGAACAATGCCACGGAATAGCCGAACCATTCGCGCTCTTCCCCGTCGCCGGCCGGTGGCAAGAGCTTGGCCTGCTGCGTCCAAACGCCGTTGTTCCGAACGTAAACATAGGCCGAACCAGCCTCGAACCCCATTTCGCTGCTCTTTGGCGCACCAATGAGCACGGTTTCGCCCGAAAACGCCAAACCATAGCCGAATTGTCCGCCAGGCACGTTGTCAGGCGTGGGGATTTTCTGTTGCAATATCGCAATCAAGGGATCGACGTTCAATGGATACGTCGCGCCGTGGTCGTCCACATGAATGGCGATCGCGCCCGACTTTACGGTCATCCACGCGGGCAAGGTTTTACCATCCGCATCGCTCACATACAGGTGCGACATGACGAGCACGGTTTTTCCGTCGACCCCGACGAGCTTGATCGTTTCACCACGGCTATCCGCGTCGTCGAGCTCCGGACGAAGATCCCCGCCCGTCATCATTTGAATGACTTTCGGCCCCTGGCAATTCGGTGCCTGGTCGAGGACAAACCCTTGCTCGATACCGAACGGCCCATTCAAATACCATTCTTGAATTTCTGGCCGCGAAAAACGAATTCGATTCCCTTCCGCGTCGACCGTGGGTTCGGCAAGTGAAACCAGCGCGTCTTCGCAACCGACAGCCGTCGTTCGGAGAGAAAAGGACCACGATGCATCGGGAGGCGAGAGATCGATACCGCCACTGTTCATCGCCCCTTCGAACCTGTGAACAGGGTTCGTTATGCGAAACTCACCCGCTCCGATGCTCCGCGCCGCATAACTTTCCGGAGCACCTTCTTGAATGCTGCGAATGTGCGCTGCTTGAAGCTCAGGAGGAATCTGCTTGGGTGACCGCAATACGGGACGGGGCAAAAACGGAGGCGCCGCAGACGTCTGCGATTCTTCGTCCCATTCCTCCGAAACCCAGTCGGGACTCTCCGCCCCACACGCCGCAATGGACGCCATTGCCGAAAACGCCAACGTCCAACGAAGAAAGCTTCGGCCTTCTAACCTTGTACGTCGAATCATGAGTCACCTCGCCGAAAATAACTGAATACCAAGGGAAAAGTGATCAAGACGACTCATCCTTTCCAAAGGTTCAGCATAGAGGTCGATGCAGTGCGTTGAAACGGGGACGCGATGTGACAAGTCACGGTAACAGATGAGTTGCAGGAGGCGCGAAGAAAATTCATTCGAAGTTGCCTGGATCCGTCGATTTCTTCAAACCCGCGGAAAATCCGCGAAAAATTGGGCCTCTGCCTTTCGCCCCGCATCCGACGACGACCAAGGTAGATTTCAGTTCTACGAGATCTCAAGATTGCAAGCAAAACCGGACGTGCACGTTTGTGCGGTAATTCGAGATTCCGGTCGCCGCTGAAAGCAATGCCACAGTTGGTACTCATTGACCCTCGACACATACCCTTCTCAATGCCGCCTGCTCGTATCCACCCATGCCGCGTGTGAACCGGCTTCTGCACATGCAAAAAGCGCCGACGGATCCCGTTCGATGGCTGCCGCCGACCGCCCACCATCGTTCGGCTCGATTCCTTAACTGCTCCATGCCTGTTCACTCGACCAGCCAGGGAGCACAAAAGCGCCCCCAAACCCCAGCCCAGGAGCAAATTCAGGCTCTTGCAGCGGGTGAAAACGGCTTCCCCGCAAACCCAGGCCCTGAATGAAAAATTGTTTCACCGTGGGCATTGTCCCCCGGAGAACCCCTCGAGGACCAAATTTTCGACGTCGCATTTCGCGAAAACACTTCGCCACCGCAGAAACCATCGATGTCAAAACCAATCCGAACGCCCCGCCGAGGGACGTCGAATCGTTTGCTGGTTCACGTAAAATGCATCACGCCGTGAATGGCCCGCCGGACGGCTCATGAACAAAATCGCACGCGACACGGCGCCCTGAAAGAAGCGGGGAGTGGCAACTTCTTCGTCGCAAAACGCGCGAACATGCGCGTGCCAATGCAGAATCAATCTTCGTCGTCAACGTCCTCGACGACTTTGCCGTCGCGAAGCACACATGCGACGTCGAACCCGTCGTCCTCGAACGCCTCCGCAACATCGTCCATCGACGCTCGCTCGTGAAATCCAAACTCGATGGCGTCGGTCGAACCAAGCACCATCTGCAGCGCATCGCTTTCGGCCGCGGCAAATGAACGCAACACATCCATGATGGATCGCGACAAAGCAGGGGGCACGGGCCTTTCAGGGTGCTTGTCGAAAAGCGTCATGAAGTCGGCATCGTCCTGAATCATGAACCAGACGGGCCGATCGCCATGCTTGCGAAGTAGCGCCGGATCACCAAACCCTTTGAGATCCGACAAACGCCCGAGAACCACGCAAGGAACGTCTTCGCCTTCGTCGCCTTCGTCGTCCAGCTCTTCGCCTTCGGCATCGCCGAGCGGCGCGTCGTCATCGTCGAGGATCACTCGTGATTTGTCAGGTTTTGCAGGGCCCATGAGCTCTTCGATGAATGCCACAAGTGCGAAGGTTCGTCGAGACGATAACACCCTCGAGCTCGCTCTTGGTCGCCGAAGCTAGGGCACGGGCAATCGTTTGACGACCAACTTGTCGGGCGGTGTTGCGTCGACGAGCGCGACGCGCATGAATTCGAGCAGGACACGCTTTTCGTCCACGGATAGGCTCAGCTTGCGTACGTCGGGATCTTGGTTCGGCACGGACAAACCGAGCCCTCGACCACCACCTCGATCGTAGAAGTCGACGACTTGTTCGAGCGTGCGGTACGCGCCGTGATGAAAGTAGGGAGCCGTGCGCACGACGTTGCGCACCGTGGGCGTTTTGAAAGCATGTTCGTCCGCGGCGCGATGCGTCACGGATCCGCGGCCGAGATCAGGATCGATCGTCGTCGCGTCTGGAGCCGTGGGAACGCCGAGCACCGCGAAGATCGGCACGGCAAAGTCGCGCGGACGCGAACCTCCGAACAGCGGCGGCACATGACAACGTGCACAACGACCCTTGCCTGCGAAGACGTCGAAGCCCGCGCGAGAAGCGGACGACAAGGCGCCTTCTTCACCGCGAGCGAAGCGATCGATGTCCGCATCGGTCGGGACAAACGCGCGAGCTTGAAAGGCCGAAAGCGCGCGCGCAACGACGTCCGGCGTCACCTTCGGCGCCGCGACGGCCGCGAAGAGCGGACGCAGCTCGTCGGCTCGCTCGAGGACGCGGACGATTTCGTCATCGGACAAACCCATCTCGGCCTTGGCATGGATGACGCCAAGCGCTTGACGTTCAGCGGTGAGCACTCGGCCGTCCCACAAATACGCGGCCTGCAAGGAACCATAAAGGAGCGTGGGCGTGTGGCGCAGTTTTACCGATGGATCCAACGATTGGGGTCGAGCAACCGCATCGGACAAACCTTTTTCGGGGACATGACACGTTGCGCACGCCCTCACGCCACCCGTCGAAAGTCGTTTGTCGAAAAATAACGCGCGCCCCAATGCCACCCATGCATCGGCCAATGCATCGTCACCCACATTGCGGAGAGGAACGGTAAAGGCAGATACGGGTTCGTCGATTTCATTGGGCGTCGCGCTCACGCGCGGGCGATACGGAAGTTTTACCGAAAGCCCGGCGCTCGTTGCCAAGCGACGCAGCGCGACGCCGAGTTTGCCCGTCATCAGGACAAACGATGCGCGATCTTCGAATACGCCCGGCGAAACTGCATCGTCCAATCGTTTTCGCAAGGGCGCAATCTGCAACGTGACGGCGGCCAACGTTTCGGCGGTTTTTCCCGCAGCCGACGCCGCCAAAATGTCGGCACCACGTTCGATGAAATCGAGTGTTCCGAGGCAATCCGCAAGAACCGCGGGCAAACCATCGGGAAGACCGGGGTTCGCTTCGGCCGCGAGCAAGCCAAGGTCATACGCCGCGGTCGACAATCCCTGAGCGACGATCGATGGCGAAAACGCGATGGTCTTCGAGGTTTCGACAAACAGTCGCAAAGGGGCGCCCAGGGTATCGAGCGCTTCGCGTGCTGCTTTTGGATCGGTTTGCACGAGCGCCGCGTCGAGCCGAGAAAGAGCGCCCCCGGCTTCATCGACGGATCGCAATGGACCGAAGATGACTTCGCCGGCAAGCATTTCCCGGCGGCGCCAAAGAGGAGCCCCGGCGGCGAGCGCCCTGCGAAAAGCGAGGTAATCGCGGTCGTCCGGAGAAACGGTGTCTTTCGACAAACGGGCAATGAGCGATGAATGCGCGTCGAGTGCTCGGCGGGCGGGATCACCTGCCAATGGCGCAAAGGGTAAAACGGGCAGAGGGGTAGCGTTCGCGAATGAGCTGGACGAGCGTGGTGCAGATGCCCCAGCATCCGGTGCAGAAGCATCGGGCGAAGCGCTACGGCAACCGGATGCAACGAGCGCGAGCCCGAAGAGCAGATTACGGATCGAAGAGGGCTTCACACGCATCGAGTTTGGCTTGATCGACCGCGGGCGGGAGCGCAATCGTGGGCGGTGTGGCATGAGGCGGGTTTTCGAAGTCGAACATTTCCCACGGTGCTTCGGCATTGGCATCACGATTCGACAAAGCAGGCATTTGGAACCGCGCTTCGATGAAGCGAACGATCGACGTGTGGTCGTACGTGCGATGATCTACGTAATGCTTTTTGGCGTAGGGTGAAACGACGATGAACGGAACGCGCACGCCGAGCATGTCGAATTTGGCGTCGGTATCACCGGGCTCGAGATCCGGAGCGATATCGTCAGGCGGGCATGCTTTGGGCGGCGCAACGTGATCGTAGAACCCACCGTGCTCGTCGTACGTCAAGAAAAACGCCGACTTGCTCCATTGCGGGCTCTTGGTGAGTGCATCCACGACGGTTGCGACAAACTGTTCTCCGAACATGGGAATGGCCGGTGGATGCTCGTCGTTCTGATCATACCCTTCGCGCGCGATGCCTGGATCGACGAAGGCGACGGACGGTAGCGTACCCGCAGCAGCATCCGCGAGGTAATCGGCGAACGTGCCGAAGCGTTCCGGGAGCTCCTGCCTGAACTTGATGAATTTGTCGGTTAAAACGCCAAGTCCCGGTGACGTCGAATAGTAGATTTTCCAGGATACTTGACGCTGCTCCAAATAGTCGAAGAGCGTATTACCCGACGTCACGATGGTATTGTGCGCTGCTCCAAAAGAGGATGCCGCATAAAGATACATGCGGTTCGGCCACGTGGGACCAGCCATGGACGAGAAGTATCGGTCGCCAATGGCGAATTCATTGGCGAGCCAATAATAAAACGGCAAGTCCTCCGATGTGTAATAGCTGAGCGCTCGTTTGCCAGAACGATACGCTTCGTTCATGTTTGCGCCCGCAGGAAGCTCGTGCCACCCGTCGTTGGTCGCAAAAAACCCGTCCATTTGGCCGCCATTGATTTGTTCGTGCGTGCCGGTCCATTCGTGATTGGTATCGACCAAACACAAATCGGTGTCACGGAACGGAGCCACGGGCATCCCATTGGCATCGGGATTGGTGTAAGTTTCCGGCGCGACGTCGGCATCGGGTTGACCATATTCTGGGAGCTTTTGGAAATAATGGTCGAACGAGCGATTCTCCATCATGACCACGACAATGTGGTCGATGGGAATCTCTTTGCCGTAAGGTCGCGATTCGCCCTGCGTCTCCGCCGGAAGCGCTCCTGCCGTGTACGTACATGCAGCTCGCGCCGTTTCCGCTTCGGTATCCGCGGGCGGAACGACGTCACGATTCCATTCGGCCGGCCCAGGAAGCACTTCGGGCGGTGCTTGCTTTTCATCGGGCACCGTACAGCCAAGGGTTTGCCAAGTGGAAAGAAGCGCAAGGAGAAGAAGCTCGGGCCGACGCATGAAAGCATCATGCCCACGAATGGCCGAGCTGGCTAGTGGAAAGTTAGTTGGGTCGAGCGGGAGGCGAGGGCGCGTCTTTCGGCTCTTTCTCGTCCTTGGTGTCTTTCGCCAATACCGTGGGACCCGCTTCCTGCGACGATTCGCTCGATGCAGATGCTTCGGGAGCATCGTCTTTCGGCTTGGCGGACGCAGCTTCATCGCCATCCGCAGGCGCTGAAGGATCCCCTTCGGCGAGGACCACCGGAAGCGGCCGGTCGGGCTTTTCCTCGATCGGTTCGGGCTCGGCCGGAGGCAGCGCTTTCGGCGCGGTGGGCTTCGGGGCCGCAACGTACACGACCACTTTGTCACCCGCCGAGAGCGAGCTGGAGCGTGATCGATGATTGATGCGTTCGAGCATTCCCAAACTGAGCCCAAACCGCTTCGACAAACCTCGCCAGGTATCCCCCTGCGCAATGGCGACTTCAATGCGCTTGCGACCTTTGAGGCTCTCGAAATGTTCGAAAAATTCCGGCGAACCGACCGCAAGCACGCGCGCATTTTCTTCTTCCGTGACGAGCGCATGCGAAAACGTTGCCGCTTTCGGAACGAACGCTTGCAGAACCATTCCATCATGAAGTGCAGCCGAAATGTCGATTGCATTCCAGCGGCAAAGATCCGCGAGCGAAACGGATAATGCGAGGGCGACGTCACGCGGCGTATCGCCGGCGACGACGCGATAAAAAATACGCCGGCGATCCGGATACGTAAATGTTTCGGCCGGAACGACGACGACCGGCTTGGCTTCGGGCGTTTCCGGGCGAGTCGCCGCACCTCGAGCATTGGCAGGGACGAGCAGCACGGTGCCCGGACGAACCTGCTCGCCAGGCCGGAAACCATTGAGCGACAAGATGGAGCTGCGCGTGGTATGCCACGCCGACGCAATGTCCTCGACCGATTCGCCCCACCTCACGACGTGACGATCGAGCTTGTCCTCGCGTTGGGCGAGCGCCGTGACCGCTTTGGCGGTAGAAGGCCCCGTGCCCGGAGGAACTCGGACGACATATGCCGCACTGCTTTCGGTGCCCGCAGGGAGAGGCGGCGTGCGACCAATGGGATATTGTGGATTGAGCGCTTCGACGGCGTCGATATCGGCTCCTGCAGCATTGGCGACGACCTTGAGCGAAACTCCGGCGCCAACGATAACCTTGTCGAACGTGGCGGCTGGATCGAGCTCGACACCATCGCAACCGAATACGGCGCAGTTTTTCGCGACGATCGCCATGGCGAGAATCTTGGGCACGTACAGGGCAGTTTCGAGCGGCAAACCTGCTTCGAGACGACCGAGCTCCCAAAAGTCGTTGGTGCCATATTTGCGAATGGCGGCCAAGAGCCCACCGTACCCCATGTTGTACGCGGCAAGAGCAAGCTCCCAATTGCCGAAACGCTTGTGCAAATCGGAAAGGTATCGCGCCGCTGCAATGGTGCTGCGCTCCGGATCGAGCCTTTCATCGACCCAGCGATCGACGGTGAGGCCATAAATGTGCGCTGCCCCCGGCATGAATTGCCAAAGACCCGCCGCGCCCACGGGCGAATGAATGGTGGGATCGAAACCACTCTCCACGAGCGCCAGCCACAGCACATCCTCGGGAACGCCTTGTTCACGCAGCGTGCGCCGAACGAATGCCCCATAACGACCACTCTTTTTCACCCAGCCCGCAACCATCGATCGACCACGCGGGTTCGTTTTGTAAAACTCGAGGTAACGAATGACGCGAACGTCCCAGCGCACGGGAATGTCCGGAAGCTGCAGCTTGCGAAGCCAGGTGAGGTCACTCGAAGGCGCTGCAGCAGCAAGCAGCGGCGGCAGCGGAGCCTGCGGGGGCAGCCCCGATGCTACGAGGAGCGGCGCGTCGCGATGAAGGCGCAAAGGTTCTTCGGAAGGCCAAGGCGATCCTGCGCCCGGCGCCGCAGAAAAAAGGGCCAGGTCGACCTCGCGAAGCGCTCGCAGCTCGGGCGATTCCTCCACGGAATTGTGCGGTGTCGTCGCAACGCCGGCAATCACGCGCCGTGCATGTTCGTTCGGAGCACCCGGTTCGCCGGGCTTGCGCGTTTGCGGGGGGGAATGCTTGGCAGCGGGTTTTGCCGCGGTCGGTTTGTGCGCGGGTTTGCGCGCCGCAGGCTTGCTCGAAGCAGGTTTCTGCGCAGGCTTTGGTTTTGCGGGGCGCTTGACCGCAGCCCTCGGTTTACTCGCCGGCTTGGAAGCCGTTGCGGCGGGCTTTTTCGCTTGAGCCAACACGGGACAAGCCGCGAGCACCGACGCGACAAGGACGCTGGCGAAGGCAAAAACTCGTGCGGAAGTCAAAAAGCGCATGGCCCTATGGCGATGATCTCACATGCGCCGGGGCCTTGGTCAACTTTCTGGATGGGGTTTTTACTGAAGCTGTGCGATGTAATCCGCGATCTGCGGCAGAGGAAGGCTTTCGTTGACGATGCCCGCGCGCACGGCTGCTCGCGGCATGCCGTAAACGACCGCCGTTTCTTCGCTCTCGGCGATGACCGTGCCTCCACCAGCTCGAATGGCGCGCGCGCCCGCAACCCCGTCGTCGCCCATGCCCGTGAGAATGACGCCGTATGCGCGCGTCCCGAGCGGACCAAGGCTGCGCAAAAGCCGATCGGCGCTGGGGATGTATCGATCGTGCTGCGAAGGCTGCGTGACGCGCAAACGAACTTCGTTCCACCCAATGCCGCTCGGGTTGGGGCTGATGACGACCTCCATGCACATTTTGCCAGGACAAATGAAGGCTCGACGCGCCGTCACGAGATCACCGTCTTTGGCTTCCGTCACGTGCAAAGCACTCTTGCGATCCAGGCGTTCGGCGAAGGTTTTCGTGAACTTGTCCGGCATGTGCTGCGCAATCACGATGGCACCAGGATACTTGTCGGGGACGCGACTGATGATATCGAGCAGCGCGGTCGGTCCTCCCGTGGACGAACCAATGCCGACGATGAAACGCGCCGCAATGTTCGGCGGCGGGCGAAGCGCTGGTGCATCGGGTACCAGGGGCGCTTGCGGAACGGGCGGCGGCGGAACGGGGGTCGGCGGCGGAAACGCGGGCCTCGGCGACTGAGGAACGGTATTGGCAAGCGGCGCCGAGAGCGGGCGCAAATACCGGACGAGAAGCACTTTTTGCAGGATCTCGCGGCGCAGAGCGGCATCGGATGCAGCCGTGCCCGTAGGTTTGGCGACGAAGTCGACCGCACCGAGCTCGAGCGCTTTGAAGACGTTGTCCTTGTGGCTATAGGACGAGACGACAATGACGGGCATGGGCTGCTTGACCATCAAGATGCGGAGGAAGGTAAACCCATCCATTTTGGGCATCTCGAGGTCGAGGGTGATGACGTCGGGTTTGAGCGCGAGAGCAAGGCGCAGCGCCTCTTCACCATCAGCCGCTTTGGCAATGACCTCGATTTCGTCACTACCCTCGAGAATGTCGGCGATATTTCGGCGATTGGCCGGAGAATCGTCCACGACGAGAACTCGGAGCGAACCCGTTTTGACCACGGTATTACCCTTGCCTCTGGGAAAGTGTGCTCATGGTGCTCCGAATGCCGGCATTCTGCATCGCACCGAAGCGCGAAGCCGACAGAGGTTTGCGATAGACGAGATCCTCACGCAAGTGAACGAGCTCGAATGCCGTCGTCACGTTGAGAAGCGACTCGGAATGGCCGAGAAGCAAATATCCGCCCGGTACAAGACGATCATACAACATGTCGATCACCCGACGACGCGACGCGTCGTCAAAATAAATGAGAACGTTGCGACAAAGAACGATGTCGACGCGCCCGACGACGGAAGCTTTTACGGGGTCGAGCAAGTTCAAGTGACCGAAGTGACACCAAGGTCGAAATTCTTCGGTGACGTGCAACCCGTCGGGCCGTTCGACGAAATATTTTCGTTTGAGGTGCGTGGGAATGGTGCGAAATGACGCTGGACCATAAACGCCGCGACGCGCGTGAGCGATGCATTTTCGCGAAATGTCGCTTCCGAAGATGCGCACGTCCGTTCCTCCGGACAAACCGGCTTCGCAGACGGACATGGCGATCGAATAAACTTCTTCGCCCGTCGAGCACCCAGCGCTCCAAATGTTGATGTTCGTGCGACAAACGGGGGGTTTTTGCAAGAGCGGAATGATTTCGTTCTGCAATGCGGACAATTGATAATCTTCGCGGTAAAAATACGTTTCATTGATCGTGACGAGATCGATGGCTTCGTCGAGCTCGGCTCGGCCTTGATCCGAAGAGCGCAAGAGCTGATGATATTCGCCAAATGAATGTAGGCCGTGAAGGCTCAAACGTTCGCGCAAACGCCGCTCGATGACCGGGCGCTGCTCGGGTGTGAGCACGATTCCGCAATGACGATTGATGAGATCGCGGAGCAACCGGAACTCGTCCGAAGCAAGGCGAATCTCGTCGGCAAAACGCATCACGATTCGCTCACGCTCCTTTCTCCGCGAAAGCGAATGGAGGAAAGAGCGCCTTCGAGCGTGCTCTTCAAATTCAAATCGCGCTCGGCGGACGTGCGCTGCGCCAATCGCTCGCGTAGAGCTGGATTGTCGCTACCAGCCAGGATTTCAGCCGCAAGTGAACGGACATCGAGCGATGGGTGATCAAGACACGCGAAGATTTCGTTTCCCAAAGGTCCGGTGGTTTCGAGCTTCAAAATGGCTGCCTTGACAACCGCATCGTCTGGATGGCGCAGCGCAGCCGAAAGCGCTGATTGACGACCTGGCGTGCCTCGAGGCAATTGCCCAATGGATTCGACGGCAGCAATGGCAACGATTCCATCGGCTTCGCGAGCAAGAGGCGCAAGAACGGATAGAATCGCCGTTGCCGCTCGGCCCGATGCAGCGTCTTTCGCATCGAGCGTCAAGTCCTCACCAACGGAGCGAATGGCCGTGGCAAGAAGCTCGGCATCCGTCGAGCGAGTCACGATGTCGATGGCGGCACGCAGTGACGATGGCTCCGCATCAGGGTCGCTCGAATCGCGAAAACAAGCCTTGCGTCCGACGAATCCCAGCGCCCTTGCCGCGGCGATTTGCACTTCGCGCACATCGTCGGTGAGCGCAAGCGAGATCCCGCGCACTGCAGGCTCGCCGCCCATTTCGGCCATGGCTTCGATGGCTGTACGGCGCGTGCGCGGCTGTTCGGCTGCTGCAGAGCGTGTGAGCAGAGCCATATCGGACGACGACGAAGGCCGCGTCGAAGCGCGAGGAAGCGCAGCGAGAGCGCCGATGATCACGGCGGCCCTGATGGCATCGTCGGCGTGACCCTGGAATGCGCGTTCCGCAAGCGCATCGGCAATGCGGCGCGCTCTCGCAGGGTGACGGC
The DNA here is from genome assembly GCA_016715885.1 of Polyangiaceae bacterium. Classification (NCBI taxonomy): domain Bacteria; kingdom Pseudomonadati; phylum Myxococcota; order Polyangiales; family Polyangiaceae; species Polyangiaceae bacterium. Next base: position 103,839 of record JADJXL010000002.1, on the reverse strand, counting down.
TCGTCAAAGTGGACAGAGCAGCTTCCGCGGCATGGGCAATGGGCTTCGACGACGACGTGACAAACCGTGCCGCAAGCTCGAGGTCGTGCTCGCTACCGAGCCTGGACAATGCGCACAAGGCGCTGGTCGTGACGCGCCGATCGCCTTCTTCCGCAGCCGAGCGCAATGCATCGACGAGCGCAGTCGCGGACGATTCGGGAGCGTCCGACGAATGCGCAATGGCCGCGGCAGCTTCGATGAGTGCCGCACGTACGTCAGGAGAAAACTTCGGTGACCCAGATGGGGGCGCAATGCATGCAATCAGCTCGGGCAGTGCCTTGGGGCCAAGCACGCGCAGCGCGCGATCCGAAAGTTCGCTGAGAAGCTCGTCTTCCAGTGCATGCGCGGCCGCATCGACGACACCCGGCGCTGCCGCAATTGCAGCGAGCAGCAGTGCATGGCCGCGATGTTGCGATTCGACGGCCGCCGAGCTCGCGACCCGTACGAGCCGCTCGCGGAGCGCCGGCCCTTGGTCAGCGAGCGCCGCGGCGATGCGCGGCAGGAGGGGGCCTTCGGCAAGCCGTGCAAGCGCCGCCATGGCCAGCATGAAGACGTGACCACGCGCCCCGTGCAAGGTGCGTGCAATGACTGCCGGTGCGCGCGGATCCTCGGCCATCGCTGCCGCAGTGAGAGCCGCCGTGCGCAACGTCGGGTGTTCGACGAGCGGTTCGAGGCGATCCCACGGAACGACGGCGCCGAGTGCATTGAGGCCTTCGAGGGCCGCGAGTTGGCAAAAGGGGTCGTTGCCTTCGAGGTTCTGCAGAAGCAGCCTTTGCGCTTCGACTGGAACGAGTGGACCAAGGCGCGAGATGGCTTCGACGGCGCCTTGACGCACGTTGCTATCGGGGTCGCGCATGGCACGAGCAAGGATGCCGAGCGCCTGCGGATCGCGCGTCGCACCGAGCGCTTGCACGACGAGCTTGCGGCCATCGGCATCGAGCTGTCCAAGTGCGGCCGAGAGCGGCCCCGTGGCGGACGCGCCGCAACTGGCCAAGACGTCGACGGCGGCATTGCGCAAGCCAACGTTGTCTCCGGGGTCGAAGAGGCGAATCATCGCGCTGACGAGCGACGGTGCCGGGACAAACGCTCGAGCTGCCAGCGTTGCCTCTTTGCGCACACGCCAATCGGCATCACCGAGCGCACGGACGAGGAGCGGAAGCGCATCATGAATGAAGAGGTCGGCGAGCAGCGACGTGGCCTGCCGGCGTTCTTCCGCGTCCGACGCATCGAGAGCGGCGGCAACGAGGTCGAGCGAAACGGCAGCGTCCGGGGTCGTCAAGGCAAACTCCTCAACCGTCGTAGGGAGGCAGAATGTCGGCGATGTCGTCGACGATCTCGGTGAATCGTTTGACATCGAGCACGAAGACGAGCGACCCGTTGTGATTGGTTACGCCGGCGATGCCGCGTAGATCACGTCCCGAGCCAAGAGAAGGCGTGGCTCGGACATCGTCCGTGTTTGTCCCGAAAACCCCCGGAACGGAATCGACGACGAGCCCAACCAAGCGATCGCGGGCGTTGACGAGAATCCAGCGCGTCGAGCGGCTCGGCGGGGACGGCGGCAATCCGAATCGAGCACGCAAATCGAGGATGGGAACGACATCACCGCGGTAGTCGGCTACGCCGGAGATTTCGGGCGGCGTATGCGGAAGCGGCGTGACCGGCAGCGGGTTGACGATCTGGTGCACATGGCCGATGCCGACGGCGTAGTGCACGTCGCCGACGATGAATTCCACGAGGCTCGTATGAGGATCGGCTCGATGTGTGTGGCCATATTGTGACATGAGAGCCTCGAATCGTTCTACAAAGACAAACCAATCAAGTCGCCAAAATGATCTTGAGATCGAGCAGGATGATGACGCGCGCGACTTGTTTCGCAGCAGCGACTCGCTTGCCCACGCGATTGGCGCTGGGTCCTTCGACGGACGCGGGACGGACGATGCCTGAGATGTATCCCGCCACTTCGCCGCCGAACGCGGTTGTCGTGGGCTCGATCTCGTTGTCTGCCAAGTCGTACGTTTGCAGCACTTCGTCGACGTAGAGCCCGAGCAGCTCGATCCCCATGGGGTTTGTCGTGAGAATCCGGGCCTTGTTGGTCTCGGGTCGCTCGGCAAGATGCAGCCGACGGCGGAGATCGATGACCGTAATGAGCTGCCCGCGGTTGCTGATGATGCCCATGATGGACGGATGGGCGCGAGGCACGGGCGTCAGCGGCTTACGCTCGAGGATTTCGCGAATGAGCGACAGTGGCGCGCCGTAGATGTCGTCGGCGAGGCGGAAGGCGAGGTACTTCGTGAGCGGGCCGCGATCGTGGTTCTTACCGCGCTTGGCAGCACCCGCGGCCGGCATCATCGGCATTATGCCGCCGCGTCGAGCGAGGTTAGAAGCCATGAGGTCCTCCGTGCGCCAAGGCAGCTCCTTTGTGCGCAAACATTTCTTCGATGAGCGACGCCGCATCCAGCACGAGTGCAATCCGCTGATCGGCCAATTGGGTTGCTCCCGTAAAACCGGCGACGTTCTTGAGACTCGGGCCAAGCCCCTTGATGACGACGTTTTGTGGACGAACCAAATGATCGACGACGAGGCCCAGGCGCCTTGCACCGATGGAGATCACCACGACGTAATTGCGCTTCTTGCGACGTCCGGAGGATGATTGTATCGGCACGGGTGAATTTCTCGCCGGGCGATACGGAAACGCGCTCGTGGCGTCGTGCCGCAAAGAATCGCTCCTGAGCGGCGGTAGACGCGGCGTTGAAAACTCTGGCGAGCTCAGGGACGGAGCATCGAATGCACCGGCGTTCGCGTCCGGTTCCTGTGGTTTCGCAAGGCCAAAAAGCCGTGCAAGATTACACAGTTGGAGCGTTGCGGAGCCGCGCCACGTCACCGCTTCGCGCCCATCGATGATACGCACCGATTCACTGTCGAGCTGCCCGACGTCTTGCACGTTCGCGAGCGGAATCGCGAATTGCTGATCGGCGACTTTGACGATCAAAGCGTTGATGATCGCCTGCGTGATCGGCAACGTCACCGTGAACTTGGTGTTGATGCCCGGTTCGCTCTGCACGTCGATGACGCCGCCCAGCTTCGAGATGTTCGTCTTGACGACATCCATGCCGACGCCACGACCGCTGATCTCGCTCACGGTCGCTTTCGTGGACAGCCCCGGAACGAAGATGAGATTGAGGATCTCGCGCCGGCTCATCGTGCGCGCTTCCTCTTGCGTCACGACACCTTTCGCAATGGCCTTTTCGAGCAGGCGATCGGTATCGATGCCCTGACCGTCGTCTTCGATCTCGATGACGACGTGGTTGCCCTTCTGAAACGCGTTGATGGCGATCGTTCCGACGACGGGCTTGTTCGCCGCTTCGCGGTCTTTCGGCAGCTCGATGCCGTGATCGATCGCGTTGCGCATCATGTGCATGAGCGGGTCGCTCAGCTCTTCGATCGTCAGCTTGTCGACCTCGGTCTCCTTGCCGGTGATGACGGGGTTGACCTGCTTGCCGGCTTCACGGCTGATTTGCCGCGCGATGCGTTGAAGTTTGTCGAAGACCTGACTGAGCGGCACCATGCGGACCTTGAGGATGCCGTCTCGGAGTTTGTCCACGTTGCGCAGAAAATCGCGCTGCAGTCGCCGCAATTTGCTGCGATCTTCGCGTGACGCCTGCCCATCGCGCATCTTCGCAATCTCTTGCTCGAGCTCGGTGCGCACGATGGAGAGCTCGCCGACGTAGGTCATCAAGTCGTCGAGCTTCTGGATGTCGACGCGCACGGTCTGCGCCACACTCTTGATCGTCCCGAGCTCCTGGGCCTTGGCCGACTGGATGCCCGGCGGCATGATCTCGATGCGCGGCTCGATGCGCGGCGCGTAGGGCAGGTGCGCCCCCGTCAGATCGAGGTCGACGTGCGGCACGTGCACTGGCGGAATCGGCGTGGGCCTCGATGCCGACGCACTGACCGGCGGTGGCGCCGGCGTCGGCGGAACGTGCGCCTGCGGAGGCGGCATCGACACGGGCGCCGCCGCTGAACCCGACACACGCGGCAGCTCCTCCACTTCGACCGAGAGATGCGCAAGCGCCGCTCGAAGCGTCTCGCTCGTGGCTCGTGACGCCATCAAAATGTCGAGCCCGAGAAAGTCGATGTCGTCCCCGACACCTGCCGGCAGGTACGTGATGATCTCGCCGTGCGGTTTCGCCGTCGCCTTGAGCTCTTCGAGGCCTTGATCGATCGTGGCGACCTGAAACCGCACACGGAGCCAATAAAGCGTGTTTCCTTGCGAGATGTTCGTCCGAAGCCGATGCTCTTCGAATTCGGTGAGCACAGCGAGCAGGCTCGGATCGATCATCGGCCCACCGCTCGTCACGCCATGTTGCGCCGAGTCTCGATTGAGCTGAGCGATCAGCTTGTCGAACTCGGGCATCGGCTGATCGCGGCCTTCTTTTTCGGCCTGCAGAATCCGCCCGTAGAGCTGCACGGACGCGAAGAGCACATCGAGAACGTTCGGCGTCAGGTCGATCTTGCCGAGGCGCAGGTCGTCGAGCATCGACTCGAGATCGTGCGAGAGCGTGGCCATGCGTGTCGCACCGAAGAGCCCTGCCAAGCCCTTGATCGTGTGCACGGCACGAAAAACTTCTTTGATGAGATCAGGGTCGATGTGCCCGGACTTCTGGCCTTCATCGAGCGCGAGCAGATCACGGCCGAGTCCTTCGACGATCTCTTGCGCTTCGGAAAAGAACTCCTCTCGGGCGCGATCGCCATCGTTCATCACTGTGATCCCTCGCTACTGGCCATCGATTGCGCCTTGCTGCAATCCACCTTGGATGGTCCGATGCTCGCCGTGATCGCCTGATGAAGTGCTTCGACGGTGAAAGGTTTTCCCAGGAACGCGTTGGCTCCGAGAGCCAAGCCTCGCGCTCGATCTTTTTCGGATGACTGCGTCGAGATGAGGATCGTACACACCGTGCGATAACGTTCGTTTTCCCGCATGAATCGGACGAGCTCGAGGCCGTTGATGTCGGGCATGTTGATGTCCGTGATGACGAGATCGAAGTGGCCGCGTGGCAAAAGCCGCAGCGCGTCGAACCCGCTGGACGCCTCGACGACCTCGACGTCCTCCGCCGCTGCATCGAACAACTCGGGCGACCCCTCGAGGGCCGCGCGAATGAACGCCCGGAACGCGGAGGAGTCCTCGACGACCAGGATGCGAGCCATGGCTGCGCAGCGTAGCGGAAACGCCACTCGAGCTGGACAATTTCTACCATGCAAGACGCCGGAAGGTTGTCGTGTGGAGCCGTCGGATCACCCTTCGACGCACCGACTGCTGCCCTCGAATTGACAGCGCGCGTTCCCTACTGCCCTAATGCCGGTGTGAACGACATACACCCCTTCCCTTCCCGCCACTCGCTCGAATCCAAAGACGGCCCGGCCCCTGGGCGCCGTGCGCGCCGGTCATCACGCCCTGCTCGGGCCCTGATCTTCGCCGCCGTCGCGTTTTTTGCGTGGTTCGTCGTCGGTTGCGGAGGCCTCAACGTCCGGCTCATCAACGCCGCTCAGAAAAAGCCGAACAACGTCTGGATGTTCTTCACGGTCGACGCCGGTAAAGACAAACCCGTCGGAGGCCTCGTCGCAGAAGACTTCGAAATCTCCGAAGACGATTCGGTCGTGTCGGTCTTCGAAAGCAAGCAAATCATTCAAAATCCCGAAGTTGCCGCCGTCATGTACACGATGCTGCTCGTCGACATGAGCGGCAGCATCACGGAATCCGGTCAAGCAGACGCCTTGGTCGACGCCGCCAAGTCGTTCGCCGATCGCGTCGGCAAGTCGCAAAAAGTCGGCGTGTACGCCTTCGATGGATCTCCCCAAATCCACTCGGTCGTGCCCTTTACCGAAGCTCAAGGCTCGGTCGAAGGTGGCCTCGAGGGGCTACGCAAATTCAAGCCCAAGGATCCTTCGACAAACCTCCATGGCGCCGTCGTCGAAGGTCTCCGGACGCTCAAGAAGGAGCTCGACAGGGACAAGCGCCCGCTGAAGTTCGGAACGCTCGTGGTCTTCTCCGATGGCGCTGATCGCGCAAATCGCGTCACGCGCGACGAGATGAAAGCGGAGATGGACAAGGACGAGTACGAAAACTACGAGATGTTTGCGATCGGCGTCGGAGCCGAGAAGGAAATTGGCCAGGCCAAGCTCGAGGAAGTCGGTCGCAACGGCACCGAAACCGCAACCGACAGGGCCAAGGTCAAGGAAACCTTCGATCGCATGGCTGCGCGTCTCGAAGCGCACATGAAACGCTTCTACCTCCTGTCGTACTGCACTCCGGCTCGCAAAGGCACGCACCGCGTCACGATCAAGGCGACGAGCAAGCGCGATCCGGAAGGCTCGGGTTCGGTCGAGTACGAGTTCAATTCCGATGGCTTCGGGCCGCCCCCCGATTGCGATCCGAAAACGCCCCCCGCATTCGACATCAAGTCGCCTGGCGAAAAAGACAAATAACACACCGCGGATTTGCGCCTCACCCCTCTCCGCTTCGCGGAGAGGGGGAATGCGGACAAACCCCCCCTTCAATACGCTCTTACGTATTCAAAACGGTCAATCGCCGCGCGCCGGCTAGTTGCCCGCACGCACCACCCACATCTCGACCTCGAGGCCTGCGCACGAGCGTCGTCACTCGATGCGCAGAAAGTCTTGCGACGAAAGCATCCAAGCGTTCCGGCGAAGGTGGGCGCAAGGCTGGATCTGGGCCGGGATTGCAAGGAATCACGTTGACCCGACACCGAATGCCTTTCGTCCATTCCGCAACGAGATCCGCATCCTCCGGCGCGTCGTTGAACCGATCGAACAATACGTACTCAAACAATACTCGACGCCCACGAGGCAAGTGTCGGAGCAATGCCTCACGCAAGACTGCCAGCGGAAACCGCACGTTCACGGGCATGATGACGCGCCGGCGTTCATCGTCCGGCGCGTTGAGGCTCACTGCGAGCTCGGCGCGCGAGCCGGCAAAAAACGTCGGGAGTTTGTCCACGACGCCGACCGTGCTCACGGTCACGCGCGATGGCGCAAACGCAAATGCGCGTTCATCCGTGAGCAATTCGAGCGCTCGGAGGACTTCGCCAAGGTTGTCGAATGGTTCGCCCATGCCCATGAAGACGAGGTTCGAGAGCGTGGGTTTGTCTTTCTGTAATGCCCACAAACCTCGGGCAATGCGCACTTGATCGACAATCTCGCCTGTCGATAGTTGTCGCGAAAGTCCGAGACGCCCCGTTTCGCAGAACGAACAAGCTCGCGCGCAACCCACTTGGCTCGACACGCAGAGCGTCGTGCGTGCAGGGCCCGGAATCAGCACCGACTCGACGAGCGCTCCATCGCGAGCTCGGAAAAGAAGCCGAATGGTTCCGTCTTCTGCGGGCGCTTCATGTTCCACGTCGAGCGACGGGGTGGGATCCATCGCCAAGAGCGTTTCGTGGGCCCATGCGCCGATGCCGAGCGCGCTGAACGTGTCCGCGTTCCACGCCGGTGCGCCGATTTTTGCGAAGACGTGACGCACGACCTTGCCCGCCGTCGCCCGCGCGGTCGACGCAGCACCGCCTGCTGTGATCAGTCGCTCGGCAAGCGATTGCGCGTCGTGCGATGCCACGAGCGTTTCGTCGCGCCGCGCGCGGCTCGTTCGTTCCGGCTTGGGGGCCGCGTCCACGACAGCCCTTTAGCCCATGTCGCGTGCGTCTGCGACCGTAACCGTTGTAGCCCCTAATACTGCAAGACTTCCCGAGATGCCGCGACTCGTCGTTCCGACGTTTCGGCTCTACGTGACGCTAGGGTAGAGTGCGAGAGCCCATGCGGAATCCGGCGTCACGTTCGCTCACGTTCCAGCGAGTCCCGTTCGTCCTCGTCGCGCTCGCGTCTTTCGTCGTCGCGCCGCTTGCGCACGCGGCAGCTCCGAAAGACGCGCAGCTCGAAAAAGCCATCCAGACGGCGATGGACGTCGATTTTCTCGAGACAAACTTCGACAAAGCGGAGAAGAGGTTACGCGCCGCCATCGATGCTTGTGGCGCGGACAAGTGCACGCCGGAGCTGAAAGCACGGGGGCTCATGTCGCTCGGCATCGTGCTCGCCGGGGGCAAGAAGCAACTCGAGGATGCGCGTGAAGCGTTCGCCGAAGCATTGACGATCGACAAGAACGCCAAGCCGGCCGAGGAGATGCGTTCGAGCGAAGTGAACTACGCGTATGGGGAAGCGCGCAAGCAACTGAAGCTCGACGGACCTGCGGGTGCTCCTGCTCCGGCCGGGCGAGGTTTGTCGCACACGCCACCGGTCGAACAACGTTTGAGCACGCCGCTGCCGCTGTATGTGGAGCTGGTTCCGGAACTTTTGGAAGACGCCAAGAAGACCACGGTGACGTACTTGGCTCCTGGTGCGGCCGATTGGAAAACGCTGCTATTGAAGCGCGTGGGGGAACAGGGTTTCGGCATCAACGTCCCGTGCACCGACATCAAGGCCGAAGGTGATTTCAAGTATCACATCACGGTGACCGATGCGGACGGAGCGATCATCACGGGCGTTGGATCTCGCACCGAGCCGCTCGTGACGAAGATCAAGCAACGCATCGACGGAAATCCGCCGAGCTGGCCAGGGTTTGCCCCACCGGAGATGTGCGTCGCGGTGGAGTCGGGTCCGAAGCAGTGCCTCGACGACAACCAGTGCAACGCTGGGTTTGTCTGTCAGAACGGCGAATGTGCACCGAAGTCCGACGGGAGCGACGACAAACCCAAAGGGCCGAAGAGAAACTACGTGTCGTTGATGGTTGGCACGGACATCTCGATTTTTTCGGGCGAAAATGTCTGCACGTTCGATTCCCAGCAAAACGCGAACTACGTCTGCGTGCGTGATGACGGAAGCCGGTATCTCGGGGTGCCCACGCCGAACATCGCCAACAACGTCAACGCGGGTTTTTCACTTGGAACGATTCGCTTGGTGGCCGGCTACGACCGCTTGATCCTGGACAACATCATGGCCGGGGCGCGTGTTGGTTTTGCTTTCCGTACGGCGAGCGCCGAGGGTGCCAATTTTTTACCCGTGCACCTCGAAGTCCGCGGAAGCTACTTCATCGGAAAGAAGCCCTTCGAGCACATTGGGGTGCGGCCGTTCGTCTTTGCCTCGGGGGGTTTGGCGCAGATCGACTCCGGGGTCGACGTCGAGGTGCTCGAGGACGGGACTGCATGCGGCGCTGCCGATCCCCACAACGTGGACAGTCCGTGCACGACGGTGACGGACGCCGACTACGGCAAGCCCGAAAAACGGGTGCAAAAGATCACGGCGATCAAGCAAGCAGGCCAAGGCTTCGTTTCGCTCGGCGGCGGCGTTCAGTACGCCCCCATCGAGCGCGTCTCGCTCAACGTCGGCTTGCGCATGAGCCTCACGATTCCCGTGGTCACGTTCGTGCTCACGCCCGAAGTCGGTGCCACAGTCGCGTTCTGATACCGGGACTGGATCTGGACGCTCGCTACGCGGGCGTGGGACGCCCGCTACGCGAGGTTTGTCACGATGGGGGACTCGCGCCTCACCCCCTAACCCCCTCTCCCCTCGCGCCTGCGGCGCGGCGGAGAGGGGGAACGACTGCTCCGCCCCCATACCCCCCCGGATTTGCCTCATTCCATTTGAAGAACCGTCGTGAAGAAACAGAACCTTACCGATAGCCCGGACAAACCGAGCCGCCTCGAAACCGCCATCGACGAAGCGATCGCGACAGGCTCGCTCACGTCGCTACTCGACGTCTTGGAACGCCGATCGAACTTGCCAGGAACACGGCCGAACCTGGAGTTTGCCCGCGCCACGGGAATCGCCATCGCCGCACGTCGAGGGCGTGCCGATGCGCTCGTGCGGGCGCTGCTTTCGCTGACGGGCGAGTACCAGCTCATCGTGTGTGCGCAGGTGCTCGCGCAACGTGCGCTTGCAGGCATCGATGCACGCAGCGCCATGCAGAAGCTGCACGATCTTGCCGATGAACCGCGACATCTCGTGCGCCTCGGCGTCATCGCGGCCGTGCGCGACATCATCGCAGCACGTGGCGACGATGCGCTTGCCGAGCTTTCCTCGTGGACGGATGGCTACCTTCACGCGCACGTGGTGCTCGAAGCGCTTGCGGATCGTCAGGTGCTCGACAAGTTGCAATCACCCGCGAGGCTGCTCGAGCGGCTGGACGAAGCGTTTGTCTTGGCGGATGTTTCGCCACGCGCGGCCGAACGAACGCAAGGTTTGCGCTCGCTTCGGGAGGGTCTTCCGGCGCAGGTCGCGGTGATGGCTGGACGGTTTGGCGAAGTGATCGACTGGGTGTCTGGAAAAACCGTCATGCAGCGGCCGGAGACGCGCGAGGTCGTGCGCAACGTCATTTCGGCGCTTCGGAAGGCAAACTTGAAGAATGCCGAGGCGTTACGGCTCCTCGGTGCGCTCGATGCGACGGCAAAACCTCCGCGCAATCCCGATCGGATCGTCGCGGGCACGCGCAAGCGCAGCAAGGGGCGCGAGTGACACGCTGAAGATTGCTCGCGCGTGAATTCAGTACCCGGCCCGTAAGGCGTGCAGTATGAGCCTTCCATGCGGCTACAAGGCAGGGTCGTTTTCATCACGGGAGCTTCGCGTGGCATTGGTCGAGCGGTTGCTTTGGCATGCGCGCGCGAAGGGGCGGACATCGTCATCGCAGCCAAAACGGACGTCGAGACAAACCCTCGACTGCCGGGCACGATTCACAGCGTAGCGAGCGAGGTGGAGGCGCTCGGGCGAAAGGCGCTTCCATTGAAGCTCGACGTGCGCGATGGCGAGGCGTGCGAAGCTGCGGTGGCGCAAGCGATTCGGCACTTCGGTCGCCTCGATGTGCTCGTGAACAACGCCGGAGCGCTCTGGTGGGCGGACGTGACGGGCACGCCGCTGAAGAAGTTCGACTTGGTGATGGGCGTGAACGTGCGCGCGACGTTTGCGCTCTCGCACGCTGCGCTGCCGCAGATGATCGAGCAAAAGTGGGGGCACATCGTGACGATGTCGCCGCCGGTCGAAGCCAACGCATGCGCGCATCACGGTGCGTATGCGGTGTCGAAGTTCGGCATGACGATGATTGCGCTCGCGATCGCCGAAGAAGCCAAAGCGCACAACGTCACGGCCAATGCGCTCTGGCCTGCAACGGCGGTCGAAAGCTACGCGACGATCAACTTCGGCATGGGTGGTCCCGAGGTTTGGCGCAAAGCGGACATTCTTGCGGATGCGACGCTCGCGCTCATCACGAAGGAACCGTCCGCTCGGCCGGGTCGTGCGTGGATCGATGAAGATGTCCTCCGCGCGGACGGCGTGACGGATTTTTCCAAGTACCAGTGCGCACCTGGTCACGAGCCTCCACACATCCCGTTCTCGGGCCTTCCTCCGATGACCGAGACGACCGACAAGAGGAAGTGAGCCATGGGCACGTCGGACGACGACGAACGTGGCGAACCCTTGGGTCAGTCGTTTTCGATCGATCCCACGCGTGAGATCTCGAGCGTGATGGACGAGCTCGAGGATCTTTTGAAAAACGGTGATGTCGTGTCGGCGCTGTCGAACAAGAATATCAACGCGAGCCTGGCGCTGACGGCGATCGACGGACTGCGAGCGTATCTGGAAGGGCGCAAAGAGCAGGCGGCAGACGATCTGGGCACCGTGGCGGAAGAAATTCGTGCGCGGCTGGATCTTGCACGTACGGGTTCTAAAGAGACGAACTGACCAGGAGAATCATCGTGACCGGTACTGTGCCGCCCTGGCATCCGGGACAAACTCTTTCGGGCGCAAACTATTCCGCGGTCGAGCTCGCTGAGACGAACGATCGCATCTTCATGCTCGATCAGCGTGAGCTGCCCACGCGCGAGGTGTACGTCACGCTGACGACGGTGGAGCAAGTTGCCGATGCGATCCGAACGATGGTCGTGCGAGGCGCTCCGGCCATTGGCATTTCGGCAGCGTACGGGATGGTGCTCGCGGCACGGGCGCTTCGGGACAAACCTACGGACATGTACGTTGCCGGCATGCTCGCGGCGGCGCGGCTGCTGGCGGCGGCGCGTCCTACGGCGGTGAACCTTTCGTGGGCGGCCAAGCGCATGTTTTCCGCGGCGGAAACGCAGCAACTGGATCCCATCGAGGCGCGTTTGTCCTACCTGGCCATGCTCGCGCGTCACATTCACGAAAAGGATGTCGATGCGTGCAAGCGTATGGGCCGCATCGGTGCCGCTCGCTTTCCCGAGGACTGCACGATCCTCACGCACTGCAACGCCGGAGCTCTCGCCACGGGCGGATACGGCACGGCGCTCGGGGTCGTTCGTGCGGTGAAAGAAGCGGGCAAACGAGTACGCGTGTTGGCGGACGAAACGCGTCCTTACTTGCAAGGTGCGCGGTTGACGGCGTGGGAGCTTGCAGCCGATGGCATCGCGGTCGAGGTCATCACGGATTCGATGGCAGGCTATTTCATGCGTCGCGGCGAGATCACGGGCGTCGTCGTCGGCGCTGATCGCATCGCGAAAAACGGGGATGTCGCGAACAAGATCGGCACGTACGGCCTCGCTTGTCTCGCCAAACATCACGGCATTCCGTTCTACGTCGCAGCGCCTTGGACCACGGTGGATCTCGCCACGGAAACGGGCGACGCGATCATCATCGAAGAGCGCAGTCGAGACGAGGTTGCGCGCGTTGGATCGACCGTGCTCGTGCCGCCGAACGTGCCCGTCAGGCATCCGGCGTTCGACGTCACCCCCGCATCGCTCGTGACGGCGATCTTCACCGAGCGGGGCGAGCACGTACCTTCCGAGATCGCGCTTGCCGCCCGCCCGCACTAGGGTCACACGAAAGGCATCATGTCCTCGGTCGCTCCCGCTCGTTTTGCTCCCAAACCCGAATGGCTCAAGGTTCGTGCGCCGGGCGGCGACACCTACCACCACTTGAAGCAAACGTTCCGGCAGCTCGATTTGCACACGGTGTGCGAAGAGGCGCGGTGTCCGAACGTGGGCGAGTGTTGGCGCGAGGGAACCGCGACGGTGATGCTGCTGGGGGACGTGTGCACGCGCGGCTGCCGATTTTGCGCGGTGACGAGCGGCGATCCGCGCGGTTTCGTCGATACGCGCGAACCCGAGCACGTAGCGAAAGCGATTGCCCGTTTGTCTTTGCAGTACGTCGTGATGACGATGGTCAACCGCGACGATTTGCTGGACGGCGGAGCGGATCACGTCGGCCGAACGGTTCGGCGGCTCAAGGAGCTTCGGCCCGACATTCTCGTCGAGACGCTCGTGGGGGATTTTTCAGGGCACATGTCGTCGGTCGACGTGGTGGTCGAATCGGGCATCGACGTCTTTGCGCACAACATCGAAACGATTCGGCGACTCACGCGCACCGTGCGTGATGCGCGATCGAGCTACGATCAGTCCCTGGCGGTGCTCGATAAGGCGAAGAAGCAAGCCCAAGCGCGCGGTTTGTCCGGCCAATTGACGAAGAGCTCCATCATGGTGGGCGTGGGTGAAACGGACGACGAAGTCATCGAGTCGATGCGTGATTTGCGATCGGTCGGGGTCGACGTGGTGACCGTGGGTCAATATTTGCGGCCGACGCCGAAGCATCTCGAGGTGCAGCGGTTCGTCCCTCCGGAAACGTTTGCTTTGTACGAACGCGAAGCGCTCGCGATGGGGTTTGTCTACGCAGCGAGCGGGCCTTTGGTGCGTTCGAGCTACCGGGCGGCGGAGGTCTTCTTGCGAGGGATCCTGCGATCGAGTGGTGGGCACGGCGCCGATGCGGATGGCGTGCAGATGGCGCTCGATGCACGGATGGACGTGGCTCGTCGGGAGGCTCAGCGGGTGGCGGCCGAGATGGGGGAAGAAACGGTGCCGCCGCTTCCGATTCCCGACGAACGCGGTGCGTCGGGGCTCGTTCCTGTGTCGTCGCTCGTACGCCGGTAAACGGGTCTTTTCGCGTCCTTGGGAGCGGTCGAGCATCCGAGCTTGGAAACGTGACGAGTTCGTGTGAAAAGGGAGTTGCCTGAAGGAAGAGAGCTTGCATGAGCGTCCCGGACAAAGCCTTCATCGATCACGTCAAACGCTGCATTGGCCGACCTGGGCCGAATGCTCCGAAGGGCGTGCAGGTTTCGATCTTCGCGCAGGCCGCGCGTCTGAGCTTCACTCAAGCGATCAACGACGCGGTCACGGCTCCGACGGGGTTCGATCCTGCAGCGGCGGCGCTTTTCGAGGGTGCGGTCGAGAGCGCGTATCTCGTGGCCACGTGTGACGGTGCGCTCGATCCGACGGAGGACGCGGTGCTGCGCGCGGTGATTGGTGCTGGGGGTCCGGTTTCCGACAAGCAGGTGGATGGTTTGCTCTTGGGCCTTGCGCGCGCAGTGGCGCTCGATGGAGCAGGCGAACGTTTGTCGCGCCTTTCGTACATGGTTTCCAAGTCGGCGCATCAGCACGAAATTTTGCGTGTCGCGGCGCTCGTTGCGCGAGCGTCGGGTGGGGTTCGTCCTGCCGAACGAGCGGTACTCGACAAGATTGCGCAGGGGTTCTCGCTTCCGCAGAGCGCAGTCGACGCAGCCGTTGCCGAAGCCGAATCGGCGGTTGGGTCGCGGTAGCCTCACCCCCTGACCCCCTCTCCACAAGTGGAGAGGGGGAAATAACTTTCTTGTGCAATCAAATTTGTTTCGACATCGACGAATCGGGACGATTTGATTGTTGCCGCTGCCCCGATAGACGCTCTTCCTCCCCCTCTCCCTTTTAGGGAGAGGGGGTCGGGGGGTGAGGTCATGCTCCCCCTCTCCGCCGCGCCAAAGGCGCGTGGGGAGAGGGGGTCGGGGGGTGAGGCCGGCACGACGCACCGTGTTGTAAAATGGCCACTGGCAATGCGCGGGTCCTTTGACTACGGTCCGGGCGCGATCATGAGCACTGCCATCTACCCTGCATCGAACCACGCGGCGCCCACTCCGGCGCACGACGGTGGCGCATCGCTAACTGCCGCGCGCCATCCCGATGATGTGCGCGCGCCCGATGTCGTCCGAGTCATCCGTGATGATGGATCGCTCGATCCTGCACACGACCCCGGGCTTCGAGTCGACGAGGTGGTTTTCCTCTACCGCGCGATGCTTCGCGCCCGACTTCTCGATGAACGACTCGTCCTCCTGCAACGTCAAGGTCGGATCGGGTTTCACATCGGTTGTCTTGGCGAAGAGGCCTGCATTCTCGGCAGTGCCTATGCCTTGCGAGAAAACGATTGGATCTTCCCCTGTTACCGCGAGTTTGCCGCGGCACTTTTGCGGGGAATGCCGCTGCAGCGCTACGTCGACAACATGTTCGGCAACGCCAACGACCCTGTGAAGGGTCGGCAAATGCCCGACCACATTAGCTGGCGCAAAGGCAAGTTTGGCTCGGTCAGCTCACCCATCGGCACGCAGATCACGCAAGCCGTCGGGTTTGCCTGGGCCGCGAAACTCCGTCGCGAAGACCTCGTCACGCTCGTCTACTTCGGTGACGGCGCGACGAGCTCCAACGAGTTCCACAACGGCATGAACTTCGGCGGTGTGTTCAAGACACCCGTGGTTTTCCTTTGTCGAAACAACGGCTGGGCGATCAGCGTGCCGACGGAGAGGCAAACGGGCAGCCAAACGTTTGCGCAAAAAGGCATCGCGTACGGCATCCCCGGCGTTCGCGTCGATGGCAACGACTTGTTTGCCATGGTCAAAGTCACGCGTGACGCAGTTGCAAGAGCTGCGCGTGGTGAAGGCCCCACGATCATCGAAGCGCTGACGTATCGGCTTTCGGGTCATTCCACGAGCGACGATCCCAAGGCGTATCGGCCGGAAGCGGGTCTCGAGCCGTGGCGGAAACTCGATCCGATTCCGCGCGTTCGTCAGCACCTTCTGCGACTCGGCGCATTGACGACCTCGGAGGACGCGCAGATCGAAGCCGAGGTAGATGCCGAGCTCAAGGCAGCGATCGTGGTTGCCGAAAAGACGCCGACTCCGCCGCTCGAGTCGCTCTTCGAGGATGTATTCGCCGAGCTTCCTTGGCATCTCGTCGAGCAGCGCGACGAGCTATTGCGAGGACCTCGAGCCAAAGGCCACGGCCACTGAAGCTTTCAAGACCCGTCTGCAATCGAAGTCTCACGGAGAGAATGCACGATGCCTCAGATGAACATGGTCCAGGCCATCAACGACGCCCTTCGCCACGAGATGCGGCGAGACAATCGCGTCGTCGTTCTTGGCGAGGATGTTGGCAAAGTTGGCGGCGTCTTTCGCGTCACGCAGGGGCTGTTCGACGAATTCGGTGACGACCGAGTGATCGATACGCCTCTGTCGGAGGGCGGCATCATTGGTACGGCAATCGGCATGGCCTTGTATGGCCTCGTGCCCGTTCCCGAAATCCAATTTTCCGACTTCATCTTTCCCGCCTACGATCAAATCGTTTCGGAGCTGGCGAAATACAGGTATCGCTCCGGCGGAGAATACCCGGCCAAACTCGTGATTCGCACGCCCGTCGGCGGCGGCATTCGCGGCGGCCATTACCACTCGCAACACCCCGAGTCGCAGTTCATTCACGTCGCGGGACTGAAAGTGGTTTGTCCGTCCAATCCCGCGGATGCCAAGGGCCTGCTCCTTTCCTCCATTCGCGACCCCGATCCGGTTCTTTTCTTCGAACCCAAGCGCATTTATCGCGCTGCCAAGGGTGACGTGCCCGAAGGTGATTACGCCGTGCCGCTCGGCAAGGCCAATGTGGTGCGCGAAGGCAAGAACGTGACCGTGGTCGTTTGGGGCGCGATGCTGTACGAAGCGCTCGAAGCGGCAAATCAAGCCTCGGCGCAAGGCATCGAGACCGAGGTCGTCGATTTGCGTACGCTCTGGCCGCTCGACATCGATACCATCATCCAATCGGTCAAGAAAACCGGCCGCCTCGTCGTGGTGCACGAAGCTCCGAAGAGCTGCGGATTGGGATCGGAAATCGTGTCGCTCGTCAATGAAAAGGCATTCCTCCACTTGGAGGCTCCGCCGAAGCGCGTCACGGGATACGATACGCCGTTCCCGTACACGCTCGAGATGGAGTATCTGCCGCTCGCTCACCGCATCTTGCCGGCAATCGTCGAGACCGCGAGGTATTGAGAGATGGCACGCTTCGAGTTCAAGCTTCCCGATATCGGCGAAGGGGTCACCGAGGGCGAAATCGTCAAATGGCTCGTGACGCCAGACGAAATCGTCAAAGAAGACCAGCCGATGGTCGAGGTGATGACGGACAAGGCCACGGTGACCATTACGTCACCCAAGGCGGGCAAAATCGTCGAAACGCGGGGCAAAGAAGGTCAAGTCGTCGCGGTGCATTCGGTGCTCGTGGTCTTCGACCTCGATGCTACCGCAGCCGCACCGGCTCCCACGGCGCATACGCTTGCGCCCGCGGCTCCAACCGCAGTGGCTGCGAAGAACGAAGGGCCCGCGGCGACGGCCGTGGGGGACATTCGCGAAGATTTGCCGGGCATGAATCTGATGCCGAAAGCGGCAGCGGCTCCGGCAACTCCGACCAATGGCGTCGCAAAAGACGTCGTGCCCGCATATTACAATGAAAAGCCATTGGCGACGCCCGCCACGCGAAAACTCGCGCGTGATCTGGGTATCGACCTTCGGCGCGTTCCCCCGACGGGACCTTATGGACGCGTGACCAAGGACGACGTGCGGGCAACGGCCGCAGGTTCGGCTGCAGCGCCCATGAGTATCCCTCCGTCGACTGTTGCCGCGCCGGTCGATACGCCCGCGCCGATGGCCATGGGCGTCCGTCCCACCGGCGGAGCGCCTCCGCCTGTTGCGCAGCCCGAGCCTCCGCCCGTCGCTTCGGCGGCCAAGGCCCCGGCTCCAATGCGCGTTCCACCTCCGCCAAAGGGCGAGGAAGCGCTCGAGGAGCGAGTGCCGCTGAAAGGCGTGCGCAAGCGCATTTTCGAGCAAATGGGCCGGTCGAAGCATACGGCCGCGCATTTCACGTTCGTCGAAGAATGCGACGTGACGGCATTGAAGGATTTGCGCGCGCGCCTGAAGCCTGCCGCGGACAAAGCGGGCGTCAAGCTGAGTTTCCTGCCATTTTTCGTGAAAGCGGTCGTAGCGGCGCTGAAGAAGCACCCGTCGCTCAACGGTGCATTCGACGAAGGCACGCAAGAAATCGTGACGCGCAAGTATTACGACATCGGCATTGCATCGGCGACCGAAGCGGGGCTGATGGTACCGGTCGTTCGTCGCGCCGATCGCAAGAGCATTCTCGACATTGCGCGAGACATTCAGCGATTGGCGGACGATACCAAAGCGGGCAAGGTCAAAGCCGAGGATCTTGGCGGGTCGACGTTCACGATTACGTCGCTCGGGGCGCAAGGTGGGTTATTTGCGACGCCCATATTGAATTTCCCCGAAGTTGCGATTCTGGGAATTCACCAGATGAAGCA
Organism: Polyangiaceae bacterium; assembly: GCA_016715885.1. Classification (NCBI taxonomy): domain Bacteria; kingdom Pseudomonadati; phylum Myxococcota; order Polyangiales; family Polyangiaceae; species Polyangiaceae bacterium. Next base: position 85,353 of record JADJXL010000002.1, on the reverse strand, counting down.
AAAGCCCGTGGTGCGGGACGGTCAAATCGTCATTGGCGACGTGATGCTGATGAGCTTGTCCTTTGATCACCGCATCATCGATGGTCACATCGGCGCGGCCTTCGCGTACGAGATCATCGGGTATCTCGAAAATCCGGACAGGTTGTTTCTAGAGATGGCGTGACGCTTCATTCGCCGCGTGTCTTTTCGCGCGCGCCGTTTCGAGAAAACGGCGCGCCTCGGCCTCCTTCTCGAACGTCTGCAATTCGAAGTCGAACGCTTTCGGAACGATGAGCTTGCCTGCGCGCATCACCGTCAGGATGAGCACGCGCACGGGGAAGCTCCCGCCGTAATAAGCAACGGCATAAAACGGATAAGGACGACTGGGACGCGCGAAATGCGCTCGACTTCCCGAGTCGAAATCCGCAAGCCCGTCGAGATCGACGAGCGCCGCGAGCAGCCCAAACCGATCCCCAGCCTCGAGCACGCACGCTTGGATGCGTTTGGCTTCCTCGACGCTCACGCGACCGGAAAACAATACCTGCAGAATGCCATTCTCAACGCGAATGACGTGCTTACCGATCTCATCGTTGGAAAAAGGAAGAGCTTTTACGTCCACGCTGGGAAGCTAGCACAACGATCATTCGCTCGCGTCGCTCACCGCTCGTGCCATTCAAAAGTTTCGTCGGGCATGTCTCCGCATAGCGTAGCAACCAGATTGCATCATTACGTACCGTCGCATGATGATGCTCGCCGCGCGGCCTAGGAACAGCTCGCGCGCCCTTTCCCCACCCACCTAGTTGACGCCCCCCACCCGGATCGCCTAAGAGGATGCCCACGCTGGAGCGTTCCGTTCGCCCGCCCATTGGGCAACGCTCCGAGGAGACTCGTCACCGATGCGCCTTCGTCTCTTCTTGTCCCTCAGTTTGATCTCCGCAGGTTTGCTCGCCGGTTCCACGGGTTGTGGCGAGCGCGAAGCGACTCCCCTGCCCTTCCAGCAAAAGAAGAAGGGCGCCGACGCCAAACAGGCCGCCACGTCGCTCGCGGACCTCGACATGGCCGACGCCAAGAAAACCTTCGGCACGCTTCCGGCCAAGTTCGAGACCGAGACAAACCCCATCACCGACGCCAAAGTTGCCCTCGGACGGATGCTCTTCTTCGACGCGCGTTTGTCGAAGAACCAAGACATTTCCTGCAACTCTTGCCACGACCTCGAGAAGTTCGGCGTCGACGGGACCAAAGTGTCAAAAGGACACAAAGGTCAGCTTGGCGGACGAAACGCGCCCACCGTCTACAACGCCGGCGCGCTCGCTTCGCAGTTCTGGGATGGCCGCGCTGAAACGCTCGAAGATCAGGCCAAGGGCCCCATCTTGAACCCCATCGAGATGGCCATGAAGGACGAACAGAGCGTCGTCGACTTGCTCGCGTCGATGGAAGGGTACGAAAAAGCCTTCGAGGCCGCGTTTCCCGATGTCGATGAGAAAGAGCGCATCAGCTACGACAACATGGCCAAGGCGATCGGCGCGTTCGAGCGAGGGCTCGTGACGCCTTCGCGCTTCGACAAGTACCTCGGCGGCGACAAAACCGCGCTTTCCGACCAGGAACGAGCTGGTTTGTCCAAGTTCGTCCAAAACGGCTGCACCACGTGTCACAGCGGCACGGCGCTCGGTGGATCGACGTTCCAGAAGCTCGGGCTCGTCAAGCCTTACCCGAACCAGAAGGATCCCGGTCGTTTCGAGGTCACCAAGAAGGAAGAAGACCGCATGGTTTTCCGCGTCCCGAGCTTGCGCAACGTCGCCGAGACGGGTCCGTGGTTCCACGATGGGGCTTACGACAGGCTCGAGACGGCCATTCAGGCGATGGCGTATCACCAGCTCGGCAAAGAGCTGCCCGATCAGGATGCCAAGGACATCGCGGTGTTCTTGCGAGCGCTCACGGGCGAGATTCCCAAGGACTACATCAAGAAGCCCGAGCTGCCTGCGAACGGCGAAAAGACGCCTGGGCCGGATCCGTCCTGACAAACCCTCCGTCATCCCCAAAGCTGCGCGCAGCGCGGTCGACTCGGCTGTGCTGCGCGGCTTCTTGCTCGGCGTGGGCAAGACGTGCTTCTCGCGTCGTCAGCTTCGAAAAAAAGCGCCGCGTTGTGACCCCAGGGCACTTGTCCAACACCTTGTTGGACAAGTGTGTCGGCTTCGGCAATTGGCCAACAGCTTGTTGACCAATTGCGTCGGTTTCGAACCACGCTTCGGCAAACGCCGGCATATATTCGAGATTCGAGCGCACCTTGCTCCCAACATCTCCTCCAACTTCGTGTTGTCCTCGCTCGCCTGAGGCGCGTCAACATGCGAGTGCGTCCGGTAAACCGCTTTTTAGATGGCGTGTGTATGTGTCGAGCCAATGCCGCCCATGCTTACGTCGAGCACGCCCGTTTGCTCGCACGTGCTCCCGCAAGCACCCGCTTCATGGTTACGATGACCGACGCGACACGTGCTCGGGGCCCGCGCCATCCGTCCCGTCAAAACCCACCTGGCACACGCGGCCGAAATCGAATAGATAGCCGCCACCATGCTGAGCGAAACGCGCGAAACGATCCTGGACCTCGAAAGGCGCTTTGAGGCGCTAAGGGGGCATCTTTGACGTCCCCAAGCTCGAACGCCTCTTGGCAGAACTGACTCAAAAAACGCTCGCACCAGGCTTTTGGAACGACCAAACCAAGGCTCAAGCCACGCTTCGTAAACGCGCCGACGTCGAGCAAAAGCTCGAGCTCGCGCAGAAGCTCGGGCGAGAAATCGCCGACTTGAAAGAGTACTTGGAGATGGCTGCCGCGGAAAATGACGACGCGGCCATTGCGGACTGCGACAAACAAGCTGCCGAGATCGCCAGGCGCCTGCGCCAAGTGGAGCTCGACAGGATGCTCGCAGGACCGGCGGATCAGTCCGCGGCCATCGTGAGCATTCATCCGGGCGCGGGTGGTACGGACGCGAAGGATTGGGCCGCGATGCTCTTGCGCATGTACCTGCGTTGGGCGGAACGTCGCGGATACAAGACCGAGATGATCGACTACCAAGATGGCGACGAAGCGGGCATCGATGCCGCATCGTTCACCGTCACGGGGCCGGCGGCGTACGGCTATATGCGCAGCGAAGCGGGCGTGCATCGGCTCGTGCGCATGAGTCCATTCAACGCGGATCACACGCGACAAACAGCGTTTGCCGCCGTGGAAGTGACGCCCGACGTGGGCGACGACATCGACATCCAAGTGAACGAGAAGGACATCGAGATCACGACGATGCGGGCGGGCGGCAAAGGTGGCCAGAACGTGAACAAGGTCGAAACGGCCGTGCGTTTGCGGTACTTGCCCGACCCGACGATCAACATCGTTTGTCGTGCCGAACGAAGCCAGCATCAGAACCGCGCGATGGCGATGAAGATGCTGAAAGCGAAATTGTACGAACGAGAGCTCGCTCGGCGCGATGCGGAAAACGCCGCATACAACGCGAGCAAGAGCAGCATCAACTTCGGCAGCCAGATTCGCAACTACGTGCTCGCTCCGTACCGTTTGGTGAAGGATGTCCGAACGGGAACGGAAATGAGCAACGTCGACGCGGTGCTCGATGGGGAGCTCGATTCGTTCATCGAGTCCTACTTGCTCGCGGCGGCGGGCGGGACGCTCAAGAAGGGCGGCCAAGTGGTGGCGGAGGACGACGCGTGAGCAAAGACAAACCGGCAGCCGTAGCAGCAGGTCAGCATCCGGAAGAAGTGCTGATCGCAGTGCGTAAAGAGAAGGCGACGAAGGTTCGCGCTCGAGGGGAAAATCCGTTCGCGAACGACGTGACGTCGGGCGAGCCGCTCGTGCCGCTTGCCGAAGCTCGCGCAGGGCAGGATCACGCGAAAAACGCGGGCGGCAGGCACGACGCGGACAAGGTGAAGCCGGACGCGGTGCGCGTTGCGGGACGCGTGCTTTTCATGCGGCAGATGGGTGGCGTCACGTTCGTGCGGCTGCGCGATCGCACGGGCGAGCTGCAACTGTACTGCGATGAATCACAGCTCGGAGCGGACTACCAACGCCTTGCCGAAGAGATCGACCTTGGCGACTTCGTCGAAGCGCACGGGACGATGATGGCCACGCAGAAGGGCGAGCTGTCGGTCTTCACGAAGGGATTTCGGCTGCTGACGAAGGCGTATCGGCCGCTGCCGACGAAGACGAGCTTCAAGGACGTCGAGTCGCGTTACCGCATGCGGTACGTGGATCTCGTGGCGAACCGCGAGGTTGCGAGCGTCTTTCGCGCGCGGACGCTGGTCATCTCGGCGCTGCGGCGCTTCTTCGACGAACGCGGGTTTGTCGAAGTGGAAACGCCGACGATGCACACGATCATCGGCGGAGCTGCGGCGAAACCGTTCACGACGCACCACAACACGCTCGACATGAACTTGTTCATGCGCATCGCGCCCGAGCTTTACTTGAAGCGGCTCGTCGTGGGCGGATTCGAACGCGTCTACGAGATCGCTCGTTGTTACCGCAACGAAGGTTTGTCCACGCGGCACAACCCGGAGTTCTCGATGCTCGAGTACTACCAGGCGTACGCGACGTACGACACGCTGATGGACCAGACCGAAGCGATGTTGCGTTTCGCCGATGCAGCGCTTGCTGCGGCGATGCCCGAAGAACACAAGACGTGGGCGGCCGCGCGTTCGTGGACGTTCGAACGGTTTGTCCGCGTGCCGATGAGCCAAGCGATCGCGCATGCGCTGGAGCGATCCGGGCTTCCGCCGGAGGCTGCAACGACGGTGGATGCGGACGATGCGCCGATCAAGGTGTGGGCGAAAGCGGCCAAAGAAAAGAAGCGCGAGATTGACTGGGCAAACTTTCGTTCGGGCATGAAGAAGTGTGATTCGGCGGGTGAACGCGTGTTTTGCGCGTACGAATACCTGGCCGAGCCGTTTTTGACGGCGGATTACCGCAGCGAAGACGGGTCGAAGAGTTTGCCCGTGTTCATCGTCGACTATCCGTTCGAAGTTTCGCCGCTCGCGCGGAAGAAAGACGCGGATGGAACGTTGGTAGACCGGTTCGAGCTGTTCGTGGACGGGCGCGAGCTTTGTAATGCGTTCAGCGAGTTGAACGATCCGGAAGACCAGGACGCTCGGTTTCGGGCGCAGGTGGAGAAGAAGGCGCGCGGGGCGGAGGAAACGATGGACTACGACGCAGATTACGTTCGGGCGCTCGAGTTCGGGATGCCGCCGACCGCGGGCTTTGGGATGGGCGTGGATCGGCTGGCCATGCTGCTCACGGGTGCGTCGTCGATTCGTGACGTGATTCTATTTCCCCTTCTCCGGCCCGAGGCGAGCGAGCATTGAACGACAAAGCATCGCTCGTGGCGTTCGAGGTTGCGGTCGTTTTGGCGACCGTATTCGTCGGTTTTCGCGCGGCTCGGAACATCAAGGCGAATAGGCCAGGCGCAGCGGCTTGGGGAATGATCACGGTCATTCTCGGATTGGCAACGGCCGTGCTCGCCTTTTTCGCGTCGCGCATGACCCGTGATCGATTTGATCCTTTTCGGCTGAAGGACGAAATTATCGGATTCGCAGCGCTCGGCGTCAGCGTCTTTTTTCTATTGGGCGTGCTGAGTGCCCTTTTGCCCGTGCTGCTGGATGCTCTCGAGCGGCGGACGTTCACGTCGTACGTAGGTGCACGTCACGTGCGCGCGACGAAAAGCGGATTTTTGACCGTCATCAGTGTGCTCAGCATGGCGGGCGTGGGCGTGAGCTCGTGCGCGTTGTGCTCCGTGACGAGCGTCATGGGCGGGTTTGGCGCGGATCTGAAGCGCAAGATCTTGGGCAACAACGCGCATATCGTCATCGATGCTGGCCAGCCGCGTGGTTTCGACAATTGGGAAACGAAGCTCGATGCCGTGCGCCTTGCGATAGCCTCACAAGACGCTGCGGCAACGCCGGTCGTGACGGGCGATGCCATGGGTTCGTCAGCCTCGAATACGGCGGGAGTGCTCGTGAGAGGCATCGACACGAATACGATTGCGACGGTCATCGACATCAAGCAAAACATCGAGGTTGGTAGTTTCGAATATTTGGATGATCCGGACAAACTCGCCGACTTGCCGCCGGATACGGTGATTGGCCGTGGACCCGGGGGCGAACCTTATTTGAAAGGCCCCGATCCGCGGCTTGCGCCGGACTTGGATCCCGCCCTCAGAGCAGCCCTGCGCCGGGACGACATGAAAGCATATCCCGGCGTCATCATTGGCAAAGAGCTCGCCAAGAGCCTGCACGTGCTGGTGGGCGATGAAATTACGCTCCTGTCCCCGATAGGAGACCTCGGGCCGATGGGCGTGATGCCGAGGACGCGACGTTTCCGCGTGGCAGCGATTTTTTATAGCGGGATGTACGAATACGACGCAGCATTCGCGTACGTCAAGCTCGATGTAGCCCAGGCATTTTTCGACATGGGCGAAAACATCAGTCAAATCGACATTCGCGTACCGGATCCAGAACACGTGGCGGACGTGACGCCGACGGTGAAAACGGCGGCTGCGGATTTCAAGACGGCAAAAGGTGATCCGCTGCGGGTGCGCGACTGGATCGAAATGAACAAGAACTTGTTCAGCGCGCTCAAGCTCGAAAAAATCGCGACGTTCATCATTCTATCGATTGCGATTGCGGTCGCGAGCTTCTGCATCGTGTGCACGCTGTTGCTCATGGTGACGGAGAAAGGCAAAGAGATTGCCATTCTGAAAGCACTCGGCGCATCGGATGGCGCGATCATGCGCATCTTCATGCTCGAGGGCGTCATCATCGGCGGCATTGGCACCGTGTTCGGCGTCGCAACGGCGCTGGCTGCGTGTACGGGTCTGGGACGATTTGGCGTCCGACTGGATCCGGAAGTGTACTACATCGATCGGCTACCCGTGACCGTGAACGGGGCCGATTACGCGATCGTCGCGCTTGCGGCGTTCCTCATTTGCAGCATTGCCACCATCTACCCGGCTCGTGCGGCGTCCAAGTTGTCGCCTGTCGACGGGCTCCGTTACGAGTAAGCGTCATGGCCGAGCCGCTCGTCGTCATTGAAAAACTGCACAAGTCGTTCGTGCACCTGGGTCGCAAGCTGGATGTGCTTCGCGGCATCGATTTGGTGATCAACCAGGGAGAAATCGTAGCCATTGTCGGGCCTTCGGGCGCTGGCAAGAGCACGTTGCTTCATTGCATCGGGACGCTGGATTTGCCCTCGAGCGGCAATCTTCGTTTGGGCCAGGAAGAGCTCGTGGGACTACCGAGCGCGAGGCTCGCACAAATCCGCAATCGCATGATTGGGTTCGTCTTTCAGTTCCACCACTTGCTGCCCGAATTCAATGCGCTCGAAAACGTGATGATGCCGGGTTTGATTCAAGGCAAGAGTCGGCGAGAAATGGAAGGACCGGCGACGCGGCTCTTGGAAGAAGTCGGGCTGAAGCACCGCGTGACGCACAGGCCGGGGGAATTGTCGGGCGGCGAGCAGCAACGCGTGGCGCTCGCAAGGGCGCTCGTGCTGTCACCCAAGCTGTTATTGGCGGACGAACCGACGGGAAACTTGGATTCGGCGACGTCCGTGGCCATGCACGACCTGTTTTTCGCAGTAAACCAGAAGCACGGCACGACCATCGTCGTCGTGACGCACAATCCGACGTTTGCCGCATCGATGCCGCGCATGGTGACCGTGGTGGACGGCAAGGTGGAAAAGGACGAATGGCGAGCGGTGCCGGGTAGCAACGAGGAAAAAGCCGAAAGCACCAGCGACGGCAGTGAAGCCGAAGAGAAAGCCGCAATCAGCCCGCGGCCCGCGGTGGAACCGGTTTAGGCGCGCTTCCTTCGCAGCTCGTCGAACCACGCTTGCGCGTCATCCATCGTCGAAACGAACTTGATGGGAAAGTTGAAGTGCTTCGGCGCCACGAGCTTGCCTGCCCTGAGGATCATCTTCGCCACGGTGCGCGTAGAAAAGCTCGCGCCAATGACGGCGAGCGCCGCGTAGGGGTACAGGCGGCCAGGATTGATGACACGTTTGCGCCCACTTTCTGTGGCCCGAGTAAACTCGCTCAAGTCGTAGACGCTATAGAGCAGGCCACCGGTGCTTTCGCCATGTGAAAAGACGAAATCGAAATAAGGGTCGACATGAGCTCCCTTGAACTCGCCCCGCATGACGAAGTGAATTTGATCCGGCGGGACAAACCGAAACTCATGCGTACCAACGAACAATTCGGTTTTGACGTCGTTCATAACCCGAGCTCCGTGGCCACTCGTTTGCTCGCTTGTGGCGCATTGACGGGATTGGCAAAAGGGAACGTGACGAATATGCCGTCCCGATTGCTCGTACGAGCGCCGTCTTGGTAAACGAGTGCAAAAAACGCGGGTTCGTCGAGGCGTGCCGTGAGCGTGGAGATCGTGCCGAAGTCTTTGCCAAAAGGCATGAATTCAGTGCCTTTGCTTCCGACGAGCTTGCCCATCGCATGCAAAAGCGACGTCGCAGCTTTGCCCGCATCGCGCCCGAAAAACCACGCTCCCACGTCGCGCGCACCAATGTGCGCGCAATGCGCATAAAGAGCTCCCCAATCGGCATTCGTGTCCTTGACGAGTTGTTCGCCGATCGAAATGAATTCGTGACGCTTGTCGATATCGAAAAACGGTCGCGCATACCCGTCACCAAAGACGATGGTCGCCTCGGTCCGCGGTGCAACGGCAGCACCCGCGACAACCTCGGCTTTGCCATCCAAGATCTGCGCAAACACTGACTTTTCGCCCCAATTCACTTTGCCCGCATCCACGACCTTCGCGAGCGCCGGGTGCGCCGATATGGGATCGCCCTCTTTTCGCGACAACCACAATTCGACCGTCCAGCCTTCGAGCGGCATGGCCGTCCACGCACCGCCGCGCCACATCATCGCCCGCGCAGCATCACACGCTCGTCCAAGGCGAGCCGTACGTTGCGCCACGGTTTCGCTCGCAGGATCCGGCGGCGGCGGTGGAGGTGGCTCTTTGCGGGTCAACACGACAATCGTGACGAGCACGCCAATGGCAAGCACCAGGGCGCCAATGATTTTCACTCGCGCAGAACCCGCCAATTCTTTTGCTTTTTCGGCGAACGGCACGAGCCATGAGGGAAGCGCGAACGGAAGTACGTTGGATTTCGACGGATCCTTACCGTCTCCACCGCTCCGAAGATGCATGAAGCGCATCGCGAGCAAGTTCGCCTTACGCTGGCGAATGTTCACCGGCAACATCGACCATTGCTGGAGATCTGCAGCAGCGTCGACCCAAATGCGCTCCGCATCACGCGTCGCCACCTCGAGTCCGTTGTCCTTTTCCAGCACGACTGCGCGAACGCCTTGTTGCGCAAGCGCATCGGCCACCATGTCGGCGAGCGACAATTCCTCGAGGGATCTCGTCATGGGGGGCGCGAGTGTACCACGCGGGCAGAAAATGAATAGATCTCGCCCGTCTCTTTTCGGATCAATCGCTCGCCGGTCGATTCAGGGCTGCGGCTGCGGAGTTGCTGCGTCGCCGCCACTCGGAGCTGGAGTTGCTGGCGGCGTTGCGGGGGCTGCGTCTGGCGTGGTGGTCGTGGTGCCTGCGGCATCCGGCGTTTGCGGCGCTGCGGGCGTCTCGGGCGCGGCAGGTGTTGCGGGAGCCTTCGGATCGGCTGGAGCGGCACCGGGCTTCGCTTCAGGACATGGCGGGCACTTGGGCTCCTCTTTCTTGGGCTTTTCCGCCGTTTGTGCCCAGCCGTAAATGAGGCTCAGCGTGGTGGTCGTGTCGAGCTGCTCGCGGCCGGGAATGGGCAATCGATCGTACGCCGCATTGAAGCCCAGGCCGAGCGAAAACCCTTTGAAGAGTTTCGCTGCGAGCACCGCATTGAAGTTGAAGCGCGAGTTCATATCGCCAAGGTCGGTCGTAATGAACGATTGCAGGTATTCGAGTCCCGTCGAGAAGGTTACGTCTTCGGTGAATGCACGGCGAAAACCGGCGAATACGCGAGCCGAATGATCGATACGAGTCGGATCGAGGAGCACGCCCGTAGGATTGCCGTCTCCATCGAGCTCCCTCCGCCCTGCCTCGGTACGAACGTCATATTGGAAATCGTAACCAGCTTCGGCCCAAAGCGCGGTTTTGGCGCTCTTGACGAAAATGTATTTGACGCCCGGGTCCAGATTGAGGCGAAAGGCCAATCCCTGAAACCTGTCGTATCGACCGGTCCCGATGAGAAAGATGGATACGCTGTCGCCAAAGTAGCGATCGTACCGTATGCGCCCTTGCACGTTTTCGGCGCTGGTCACCATCGGATCGTTGGGGCTCGGAGCGGCTTCGCCATAGTTGCCCAGAACGGATGCGCCAAACCCGTTGTTTCCGCGCCGCATGTCGAAAGCTCCGTTGAGCGTCAGCGCGATGGTGCGCGAGTTGCCGCTCGTAAAAAGCCCGCCTGCCGACACGGTCACGGCTGTGGAATCTGCCTTTGGTTTGTCGATCGTGGGGGCATCCGCAGGACCCGAGGGACCGGACGCGAGCGCCTCGGCGTCGGGAGGCGGCGTGCCCGTTTGGGCGTGCGCCGTCGCTGCCGCAAAAACGATGAGCAAACTCGAGGTGAACGCCGAAATACGCATGGATCTCCCTATTTATTCAGGTCTGAAAGGGTTGGGACAACGGTTGCTCGTCGTGCAAGTCCCGCACGTCAGGACAACAGCCGGTTCCCCAAAAAACCGCCCTGCTTTGTTGGGCGCACCTTATAGAGTCGAGAAATAGCCGACGCAACGTATTTTTGTCGGCCGGGCTCGATTCGTGTTCGACAGGGGCGAACGAAAGAGTCGCAGGGATGGGAGCGAAACGGACGCTCACGGTCCGCGATGCTCAACATGAATACGTGTTTACGGAGAAATGACGTGCCGACGCAAAAGGCTCACTTTGCCGCGCAGGCGTCGATTTGCGTTTTGCAATCCACCATCGGGTTGCCGCTCGTGATGATGCATTGAACCACGTCGCTCATTTCTCGTGAAACGGCGGGATCCGAGCCCGTCACGCATTGCGTGAAACCCTCGAGGTTGAAGTTCGGCCCGAAGTTTTGTTGGATGCAACCGAGCGTTTGTGCACAGGTGGCCGAGCCATCGCCCACCCATTCTGCACCGAGGTTGCCCGTTTCCAAGGGCTTGGTCACGTCGAGCGAACAATGAGCCGTCGCGGGGTCTGCGGGGTAATACGATCCGATGAGCATACACATTTCATCGGTGGAACGTGGCCCCTGATAAACGTCTCGCGCTTCCGCATTCTTGTAGTCACACGCGTAATCGATCCACGTGCCTGCTTTCAGCGAAAGGCCCCCGTCGAAGTCTTTCACGGGAACGTCGGCCCACTGCTCGTTCGTGTAGAAAGGCGTGCCCCCAACCTCGAGCGCTTCGTATCCCGTTCCGCGAGCGTGCATGTGCGATTGCACGTTCTGAATGGTGATGTCCTTGTGGACTTGGCAGCGCATGCGCGCGCGCGACGACCCCATTTGCGGGACGTGAATGAACGCGTTGTACATGAAAAGAATATCCCCTTCCTGTTTTACCTCGGATTCGGGGATGGTATGGAGGTTGATGCGGACTTCGGGCTCCAGCACCTCCGAAGTTGCATTCACGTAATGGGCATTCATGAGCAATACGGCACCGGCCTTCACGGGCATCGCAACCCCCTCGGGAAAACGCACGATGGACGTGCCGTCGGCATTCTGAGAGCCTCCCACGAGCTTCGTGACGCTCCAGCCATTCGTTGCACCATCCGAGCAATCGAATACGCCGGTCGTGTCGACGACGGTGCCATTTTCTTTCTTGGTGGGGATTTCGGTGTAGGTCGTTTCGTAGAGCAAGAAGTGGTGACTGCCTTTGGTGTAGCGAACTTCGTCTCGATTGACGAACAACGCTTCGGCCGGCGCCTTGACGAATTGACACCATTCGCCTTCCACGCCGGGCGCGATGGTCGCCTTCATCGATAGCTGAATGCCTTGACCCTCGGGCGGCGGCGCGAGCAGCTCGTCAACCGGTGTGCCGGGGTTTGGGCTGTCCGCGGGACCACACCCAGCCAAAGCCGGCAACAGAACGAGAAAGCCTGTGAGTATACGTTGGGCAAGCAAGGGGCGTCGTTGCATGCCGGACGTAGTAGCGTTCAGGAATTACAAGTCAAGGCGCAAAACGTGCCTGCAAACGCGGCTATGATTGACTCAAGACCCGAGCCGCGCATCCACAATTTCTGCCGCCCGTAGCGCCATCGCCATGATCGTCATTTGCGGGTTCACGCCCAGCGACGACGGAATCGCGCTCCCATCGCATACGTAAAGCGATTCGACATCGTGCGCTTCGTGATCCGGGCCCAGGCACGAGCGGCTTGGATCGGTGCCAATGCGACACGTCCCCAGCGGGTGAAATGCCGCCATTTCCATATCCCCTGCATGGATGCGACTCGCTCGCAGACGTGCCAAGTCCTCTTTCGTCGACACTTCGTCGTGCCCCGCGACGAATGGGAATACGCGACGCGCCCCCGCCGCTTGATACACTTCGCAAAGAATCTCCACCCCACGCTGCATGCGCCGCGTGTCTTCTTCATTCAATCGATAAAGCAATAGGGGGCGTCCGTTCGGACCTCGTCGCACCGACCCACGACTCTTTTCTTGAATCATGAATCCAAACGTCGCCATATATGGATACTTCTCCATCATCTCCATGAAGCGGTGCCCCGTCCATGGAACGCCCAGCGCCGAAACGTCGAATGGTAGCGATCCTCCCTCGAACAATAGCCCTTCCTCGGCAAAATGATCAATCGTGTACGATTGCGGAATGCCCTTCCATTGCTCGACGGGTTCGTCGAAGAGCGCCATGACCTTCGTCGCCGGATGAATGGATAGATTTTTCCCGAGCATACCCGATGACAAACAAGCGCGGCTTTGCTCGAGCAATAGCGGCGTCATCATCGTCCCTCCCGCGACGATGACCGCATCCGCTTTCACTCGAATACGCGGGCGCTTGTCGCCCAAGCTCGGATCGCCCACCGCTGCCGTCACGCCCCGCGCCCGACCTGCAACGATATCGACGAAATCCACGCGAGCCGCCGTGATGAGCTGCGCGCCCTTGTTCAGCGCCGCCGGCACGTAACTCACGTCCGTCGAACGTTTTGCCCCCGTGGGACAACCAAAACAACAAATCCCTTGCCCATCGCATGCCGGCGCATTTCGCGACAAAGCCTGGTGCCCAAGTCCCAAATGCTCCGCACCACGCGCAATGATGCCCGCAATCGATCCAAGATGCAGCGAATTGGCCGGGGCTACCCCGAGCATCGCTTCGACACGCTCGTAATAGGGCGATAGCCCCTCGGACGAAAACACCTGCGGCAAACCATGTCGGTAACGCCAATAAGCGAACGTCCGCTCCGGCGCTCGATAACACGTGCCCGAATTGATGACCGTCGTACCACCAACGGCTCGTCCCGCAAAAACAGGAATGTTGACATTGCCGAGCGCAATCGTCGTTCCCTGCTCCCGGTACAGCTTCTTGTATGCAGTCGACGTCTTCCCATCGAAGCTCGAACGCCGGTGATAGTCCCCCTCCTCCAGCATCAATACGGCTCGTCCGCGCGATGCCAATTCGTACGCCGCCGCAGCCCCTCCCGCGCCCGTTCCGACGACGACGACCTCACACTCGAAATCTTGATTTTCGGTGATTTCACGCCCGTTCGTGACCTGCGCCATCCACCGCGGCTGCTCGTCCCGCACCACGGGCAAACCATATTGACACCCCACGTGCCGAAACATCTCCGGCCGCTCGAAATGCTGCTGCTTGAGCGGCGTCACGATCGCGCGCAAAAGATTCCGCTTCGCAGGCTGCGACGACCCCTCCCACTGACGCATCACCGCCATTCGCTTGTCGAGCGACAGCGCGGAAAAACCACAGAAATGCGTGGGAAGCGTCCCCAATTCGAACGCCCACAGCGCCGCCCGAATCACCCCCACAGGCTCGGCCGATAACCCCCCAAGCCAACGATTGACCGCCTCGGCAGCCGGCCTCCCTGCCCCATCGAGCAGCTTGCCCGGAGGCATCGCCGCCTCGGCAACGGCCGTGAGCATCGCGACTTCTCGCGCAGAAAACGGCCCCGAACGATCTTCTGGCAAAGCAGAGTCCGTACGAAGCCTCGATCCAGAACCGACCGGTAGGGTTTCGAGCCGAACTGTCATGCTGCCTCCAAAAAGCTTGGCGCTCTACGAGCGTACCAAATGTTCTGTAGCCAAAGAACTTACAGAACACAAGGGCGTCGGCAAGGAATTTACGGCACTGGCTACTCGATTGGCAGCACGATTACAGGGGACGAATGATGGAGTGACAAGGCTTCCCAGGTTTCGTCGTCGACGGCGACGCCGCGTGCACCGTCGTCACGCACGGGAGCGAGGATGGCCTTGAAGAACGGGGCTCGTTCATTTCGATCGCAATGATCGCCTTCGAATCCGTCGGCAGCGGAGAAAACGGCCGGTCCGCCCGCGTTCGCCGCGTATTGGCAATGAGCGAAATTTCGTCCATGCGCGCGGTGAAGTGTGGCCCTCCGTCGAATGGATCGACTCGGTCGGCGTAACGAAACCCAATCCGGCGCAAGAGCTTCTCGACGCCGCGCGTTTGCGTACCCGTCTTGCCAATGACCTTTTGCGCTTCTTCCGACATGAGCGTCGCGTAAATCACGCCCTCGGGAAAAAGCCCCTTGATGAACTCCTTGTTCTTCTTCGACAACCGATCCGCCTCGGCGTACGAGAGCCCCGTAAAACGCCTTCCGAGCGCTTCCCAGAGGTGGCTCGTTCCGTCCGGTTCGAGCGGCGGGAGAAGCTCGGCAAGCACTTCGGATTGAAACCATGGGCGGTGCGCGGCCATGTACAAGAAGCGTACGTACGAGATGAACGTGCCGAGCCTGTCGGATGCACGGCGATATTCGGGCATGATCACCAGGCCTCCGATCTCCGTCGGCCCGTCGTACGAATATCCGATGCGCAGGAGCGTGTGATAAAAGTGCCGGTCGATCGTGGCCGCGTAACGCTCTTCATCGATCACGTCGAAGTAGATGTAGGGCGCTCCTCGCCGGCCGAGCTGCGAGACGATCATCGACGTGCCGATGATCTCGTCCTTGGCCCGATCGATGAGCACGAAGACGTACTGGCGCAGCCGCGGATCCTTGATCTCGGCCGTGAAGCTCTTGTGCGAAAGACTCACGATTTCGTGGATTTCGTCACGGTCGTTCGGCAGGTTGACGGAGTTCAAGTGGCGCGCGACGCTGAGCAGTTGCTCTTCGTCACCAAGGACGGCGGCGCGTATCTCGAAAGGGACCATCGGGGCAGAGCCTACGTGCACTTCCGCGTTCTGGCCACGATTCGGGCAGATCCGACCGGGGCGAGATGCCTCCAGCATCTCGCCTGATGCCTTTTATGCCGTTGTTTTCGCGGGTTCGGCCGGCACAGTAGACGGCGTATCGTGGAGCAGCGACCGCACTTGTTCGCCCGACAGCGTCTCCACTTCGAGCAAACGCCGCGCGATCCGCTCGAGCGCTTCGGCGTGCTCCTGCAAAAGCGCCTTGCAACGAAGCTCGGCGTCGAGCAGCAGCCGGCTCACCTCGGCGTCGAGCACGCGAGCGGTCTCTTCGCTGTAGTCATGCGCCCGATCAGTCCACGTTGCACGCTGCGGATTGAACGACAGCAGTCCCATGCAATCGCCGCCCATGCCAAATTCGCGCACCATCCGACGCGCAATGTCGGTCGCGTTCACCAGGTCGTCTTGCGCGCCGGTCGAGACGTCGCCGAACGTGCGTTGTTCGGCAACACGCCCGCCAAGGAGCACCACGAGCCGATCCTGAATTTCCTGTCGGCTCATGATGTATCGATCTTCGCGCGGCTGCTGAAGGGTGTACCCGAGCGCTCCAACACCGCGAGGAACGATCGAAACCTTGCGCACGGGGTCCTGCGTGGAGAGCACTTCGGCAGCAATGGCGTGCCCGGCCTCGTGGTACGCAACGACCACGCGTTCGCGAGTGCCGAGCCTTCGGCCGCGACGTTCGAGCCCTGCGAGCACCCGTTCGATGGCTTCGTCGAGGTCCACGCGACCGATGGCGTTCGCATGCCTTCGCGCTGCAAGGAGCGCCGCTTCGTTGATCACGTTGGCGAGATCCGCGCCAACCAGGCCCGTCGTTTGCGCGGCGGTGTCATCGAGGTTCACGTCGGGCCCCAGCACCACTTTTTTCGCATGCACTTCGAGGATTTCGCGACGTTCGCCTAGATCCGGACGATCGACGTAGACGCGCCTATCGAATCGGCCTGCGCGCGTGAGGGCCGGATCGAGGATCTCTGGACGGTTTGTCGCGGCAACGATGATCAAACCCGACGTGCTGTCGAAGCCGTCCATTTCCGTGAGGAGCTGGTTCAACGTCTGTTCTCGCTCGTCGTTTCCACCTATCGGCCCGGCGGCTCCGCGGGTTTTTCCTACCGCATCGAGCTCGTCGATGAACACGATCGCAGCAGGTTTTTCCCTTGCTTGAGCAAACAGGTCACGCACGCGAGCGGCACCGACGCCCACGAACATCTCGACGAACTCCGACCCGCAGATGCTGAAGAAGGGCACGTTCGCTTCCCCTGCAACGGCCCTGGCGAGCAGGGTTTTTCCGGTCCCTGGCGGTCCCACGAGCAGCACACCCTTCGGCACGCGTCCGCCAAGACGCCGAAAACGCTCGGGCGCCTTGAGAAACTCGACCAGCTCGGTCAGCTCCTCTTTCGCCTCGTAGCTGCCTGCAACGTCGCGAAACGTCACGGCAACCCCTTTGTCCACGTAGAGGCGCGCCTTGTGTTTGCCGAAGTTCAGCGCGGGATGAGTGACGTTCGGTGTGGGGGCTTTTCGCGAGAAAGACAGCATGAAGATGAGCAGCGCCCCGATGGGAAGCGCCCACAAGGCCAAGACGGGCAGCGACAAACCCCCGTCGGCGACCCTTGTGTAGGGAACGTCCTTCTCGTCGAGCGTTGCGAGCAATTCCGCTTCAGCACCCTCGATGCGCCCCGTGCGAAACGTTTGCGACGTGGCCATCGATGGGGTCGGTGCCGTGTGACCAATGTAGGCATCCCCCTTGATTTCAACCTCGGTGAGCACGCCTTGCTCGGCCATTTCGCGAAACCGCGCGTAGGGAATTCGCTCGTCACCGCCGTCGAGCGAGCCGATCAAGAGCGCCGTCCCCACAATGAGCAGGATGTAGATCCAGAGCGATCGCATGACCTTTTCCGCCCCCTCGGAAAGAGCTTGCATGGTTTCTGCCAACGCTCGGCGTGCGCTCTCGTCCAGCCAAGATCCGTCGTGTGACCGACCGATTCACGAAGATGGACATGCGAGAAAAACCGATCAACGCTTCGTACTGACATGAACGTTCGCCCATTCTTCTTTGCGTCCATTGCGACCGCCTTCGTCGTGCTCGCCGGCTGCGGTACATCGTCCAATCCCGAGGGCGTGAACTCGCCGGACGATGTCTCTTCGAGCTCGAACGATGCGACTCCGTCCGACTCGACGCCGAACGACACGGCCAAGGCGGACGAGCCTGCGAACGACACGAAAGAGATGCCTCATGGGGCGAAGTCGATGAACGACGGGAACTCGGTTCCGGACGACTACTCGCTCACCGATCGGGACTGCATCGAGCTGGCGAAGCAATACGAGACGGTCCAGAAGGCCGATCAGATGGCGGCGCTCGATCCCAGGCTGACGAGTGCTCAGAAGCAGCAGGCCGAGAAGGCGATCACGGACGCCATCAAGAAGCTCGGCGAGAGCTGGGAGAACGGATGTCGATCGAGCTTGGTGGGCGGGGTCGTCGATCGAAATCGCCTGAAATGCGCGATGGAATCGAAGACCGTGAAGGGCTTCGACGAATGCATCAACGGCGAGCCTCCCAAGTAAAACGGAGGGTTCGTCGGGTGCACATGGTTTTTCCGGAAAGCCTGTGATAGTTTTTCCAGGCCATGCATCCTCTCCTCGATGATCCGTGGGTCAAAGCGCGGATCGACGCGGCCGTAGCGCCTTACCAAAAACTGCTTTCTCCAGAAGATCTGGATTTCATGCGGGACGAGCTTGCTGAACTGCTCGTTCGAGACGAACGCGCAGCTCGAGCGCTCCGGCGTGCGCGGCCGCGCGACGTCGATGCGAGTGGTGAGGCGTTCGTGGGTCGCATCGATGGAGCGCCAGTGAATGGTCGTGGCCGAGCGGTGGGCGAGTGAATCCCGAGGCGCTGCAGATTTACCACCAGAGCTTGCCGCTTCTCGATCAGGTTTCGAAGTGGATGACGCGACGTTTGGGGCACGCGATTCCGATCGACGAAGTGCGTGCGCATGCGCACGACGGTTTGGTCGAAGCGGTGCAGAGCTTCGATCCGGCGCGTTCTTCACCATCGACGTATTTGGCGCGCAAGATGCGCTGGGCGATCCTCGACGGCGTTCGTCGGGAGCTCCGTTTGAAACGGTTGCTCTCCCGCGTCACGGCGCTCATCGCATCCGAGCGTTTGTCGCTCGAGGACGAGGCTAGCCCGGACGAACCAGGTTCGACCGAGGAAGAGCATCTCGAAGCGCTCGACGGGATCCTGCGCAAGCACGCGGCTGCGTTGATGATTGGCCTATCCGTCGGTGGTGCGGGTTCGAGCGACGAGGACGACACGCCCGAGGAACACACCGCGCGGGCGCAGCAACTCCACGCCGTTCGTTCGGCGATCACCAAGCTTCCGGATCGCGAAAGGCAAATCCTCGAACGGCATTATTTCGAGGGTGAAGAGTTCGACGCGATCGCGCAGGATCTCGGCATCAGCAAGAGCTGGGCGAGTCGCCTGCATGCGCACGCGATCGAGAAGCTCGGGACGATGTTTCGCGAAGTGGTTAGCGTCGAGCCTTGAGGTAGGGGGCTTTTTCTTCGTCGGAGACGGGTTCGACGACGAGGACGCGGTGGTCGCGTTTGATGAAGTGCACCATGCGCACGAGGATGTGGTCGAGCGCGACCTTCACGTCCTTGCGGCGGAATTTCCACAGATTCGCGGCGTCTTGGAACGTGGCGACCTTCGGGTCGTAGGCGATCATGTGGTACTCGGGGCCGGCAGGATCCGGGTAATCGTCTGCGTGGACGATTTTGTATAGGCGCACGCCGCCGCTCGATTCCACCGCTGCCACGACCGCTCCATCGACGAGATCTTTGCCGTTGGGGTCGGACGAAGCGGGAACCGGTGCGTCGCGGTTGCATCCTGTCGCGGCACCGGCCAGGCCGATACAAAGAGCCATCAGCGCAAAGCAACGCATGGGAAGCGGGATATCACCGCTCGTGGCGAGCGCAAGTCATGTGTGCGCGCGTCTTCCCGCAGTCGCTTTTGCCGTGTAGAAGCCGAGCCACTACGGCGGCCATAGCGGAGCCGCTTCGGAGGAACACCATGCGACTCGAAGATACCAAGTTCATCGTCACCGGCGGGGCCTCCGGCCTTGGTCGTCACTACGCGTTTCGCCTTGCCGAAGCGGGTGGTCAGGTCGTCGCGGGCGATGTGAACGAAGAAGCGCTCGCCTCGCTTGCCGAGGAGGCCAAGGGGCTCCGGGGCAAACTCCATGTCCGGCGCCTCGATGTGGCAAACGAAGCGGACGTCGCAGCGTTCGTCGACTTTGCACACGGCGCGATGGGCGGCCTGAACGGTCTCGTCAACAACGCGGGCATTCTTCGCGATGGACTGCTCGTCAAACGCGATCGCACGACTGGGGCGATCACCAAGATGACCGCGCAGCAGTGGCAAGCCGTCATCGACGTGAACCTGACGGGCGCCACGTTCATCGCGCGAGACGTTGCTGCGAAGATGGCGGAAACCGGGCAAAAAGGCGTCATCGTGAACATCAGCTCGATCGCGAGACACGGCAATCGCGGGCAATCGAACTACACGGCGGCAAAGCGGCACTTGCGGCGAACACGCAGACTTGGTCGATGGAGCTTGCGCCGTTTGGCATTCGCGTCGGATGCGTCGCACCGGGCATGGTGGAGACGCCCATGACGCAAGGCATGAACCAGAAGGCACGTGATGCGCTCGTGACGCGCATTCCGGTCGGCCGCATCGGGGTTCCCGAGGACATTTGGCTCGCGGTCAAGTTCGTCATCGAGTGCGACTACTTCACGGGCCGCACCATCGACGTCGACGGCGGACTCGCGATGTAATCCAGCCTGCGAGCGCGCAGCCTCTGCACGGCATCAAACGGCTCAGATCCTGCACCCGGTTGACGAAAACGAATTTGAAAGCTATTCTCAATAGCAGTTCGGCACTCGAAACCAGGTAGGGCGACTGATGTACGTCTGCATTTGCATGGCAGTGACGGAACAGGACATCCGGGACGCAGCGGCGTCTGGATTGTGTACGCCAATGGAAGTGATGGAGAAGACAGGTGCCGGCACACGTTGTGGCACTTGCCGACCGACCATCGCGACGCTCATCGACGGCAAGGCATCCACCGAGGCATCGGCGGGCCCTTCGACGACGCGTCGGTTCAGGACGTACTCGGCAGGAGCGCTCCGTTCTGCCTAATTCCCGCAAACCCGATCGGTTTGTGGTTTTTCCCGCCCGACGATCGCTCGCGCAAATTCTTTCGAACTTCCCTCCCCGACCGAGCCCCTTTTTGAGTAGCGTGCTAGCCGGTTCGACGCTGACATGCGTCAGCGCATGAGCGCACGATTTCTCTGAGGCAAGGTGTTCGATGAAGGGCAATAAAGACGTCATCAACGCGCTGAACGAAGTACTCGCGGCCGAGCTCGTAGCGATCAACCAGTACTTCATGCACGCCAAGATGTGCGAAAACTGGGGCTATCTGGCACTTGCTGCGCAGAACCGAACCGAATCGATCGACGAGATGCGCCATGCCGAAACGCTCGTGCAACGTATCCTGTTCCTCGAGGGTTTGCCCAACCTACAGCGCCTCGACAAACTCACCATCGGCCAAACCGTTCCCGAACAGCTCCAGGCCGACCTCAACCTCGAATACAACGCGGTCGCTCGCCTCAGCAGCGGCATCGTTCTGTGCCGGGAAAAGGGTGATTCGGCGAGCGAGGAGCTCCTGAAGACCATCCTCAAGGCCGAAGAGATGCACATCGACTTCCTCGAAACGCAGCTCGGGCTCATCAAGCAGCTTGGCGAGGCGCTCTACTTGTCTCGTCAGCTCTCCATTGGTGCGCCGGCAGCCTGAGAGCGCGTCGTCTCCCTCTGTTCGCGCTCGGCGTAACGAGGCAAGATGTTGGCAGGCTGCGGAATGATCTGCTGCGCGCCCCAAGTTGTCGATCGACATCGCTCGAAATACCAACGCATTTCTCGCTCGGTTGCCCTAGCTTCGGGGCGCTCGCGACGATACTTCCACAGGCCGCTGGCGATAGGTGAAGCTCGGGGGAGATGATGGCAAAGATTCTGGTCGTCGATGATCAGCGCAACATGCGCACGACGCTGGCATTGATGTTGCGCAGCGCCGGCTACGAGGTCGACGAAGCGAGTGACGGCAAAGAAGGCGGCGATCGCGGAGCCAAAGGTGCTTACGACTTGGTCCTGACCGACCTGCGCATGGGCGCAAGCGACGGCATCGCCGTGCTCCGCGCCGTCAAGGAGTTGCATGCCACCACCGAAGTCATCGTGATGACCGCGTACGGCACCATCGAGAGTGCCGTCGAAGCCATGCGTCTCGGCGCCTTCGACTACATCCAGAAGCCTTTCACCGAGCAGGAGTTGCTGGTGAAAGTCGAGCGAGCCATCGCGAGCCGAAGGCTCACGAACCAAGTGTCGCTCTTCGCGACCGAGTTTCGTGAACGCTACAAGTTCGAGAACATCATTGGCCGATCACAGGCCATCCGCGAGGTGCTCTCGCGCATCGTCAAGGTTGCTCCGACCGACGCCACGGTGCTCATCACGGGCGAAAGCGGCACCGGCAAGGAGCTCGTCGCCAAGGCGGTCCATGCCAATTCCAAGCGCGCCGAACGCCCGTTCGTCCCGGTGAACTGCGCGGCCATCAGCGAAACGCTGCTCGAGAGCGAGCTGTTCGGGCATGCGCGAGGTTCGTTCACGGGCGCCGTCGCAGCTCGCAAGGGCCTCTTCGAAGAAGCCGACGGTGGAACGTTTTTCTTCGACGAGATCGCGGAAACGCCCCTCACGTTTCAAGCCAAACTCTTGCGCGCCATCCAAGAGAACGAGATCCGCCGGGTTGGGGAAAACAAACCCATCCGCATCGACGTACGGATCATCGCTGCGACAAACCAGGATCTGCTCACCGCCGTCGCAGAAAAGCGCTTCCGTCAAGACCTCTACTACCGCCTCAACGTCGCGCGTTTCATGCTGCCCCCACTCCGCGAGCGGCGCGAAGACATCCCGCTTTTGTTCCAGTTCTTCCTCGACAAGTACAACCGCAAGATGAACACGCGGGCGCACGTAGGCGATGGCGTCATCGAAGCGCTCGTGCAGTACGACTTCCCGGGTAACATCCGCGAGCTTGAGAACCTCGTCGAACAAGCCGTGGCTCTTTCGGGCGGCGGCGTCATCACGCTGGACGACATCGGCATCGCGCCGCCCGCGGCCCCCAATGCGCAACCGGCGGCCGGCAAAGCGCTCTCCGACGTGGTCGATGCCGCCGAACGTCTCGCCATCGAAAACGCTCTCCGCGACTGCGAGGGCAGCCGCGAAAAAGCAGCCGACGCGCTCGGCATCAGCGCCACCACGCTTTGGCGCAAGATGACGCGGCTCAATATTACGTACCCGTAGCCTCACCCCCTGGCCCCCTCTCCACACGGTGGAGAGGGGGAAATGACCTCACCCCCTGGCCCCCTCTCCACACGGTGGAGAGGGGGAACCACACGTTTGTGACGTTCTTCCCCCCTCTCCCTTCTAGGGAGAGGGGGCTGGGGGGTGAGGTTTGTCTCCCCCTCTCCCTTCTAGGGAGAGGGGGCTGGGGGGTGAGGTTTGTCTCCCCCTCTCCCTTCTAGGGAGAGGGGGCTGGGGGGTGAGGCAGGCCCTTGCACATTTGCACGACGGACGTGCGTCGTTTGTTGCCTTGTTGCAACAATCACGATAGTCGTTTTCCAGCCATGCCGCATTGCGGCGCGAAATCATGAGGTTTTTCCTTCATGGAACGCACGTTGCCTGAAAGAACCTCGTTCTCTCGCGCTGCCCACGCTTCTGCAACTCCCTCGAAGGAACCTTCCTGTATGGTCCGCGTACTGATCGTCGACGATGAGGAAAATCAGCGAAAGGTGTTGGGGATCGGCCTCAAAGTCGAAGGATTCGAGGTTTTCGGTGCTGCATCGGGCGACGATGCGCTGCGCCTGCTCGCCACCACGCGCATCGACGTAGCGCTCGTGGACCTGATGATCCCCGGCATGAACGGCCTGGAAGTCTCGCGTCAGATCGTCCGCCGTTACCCCAACATGCGCGTCTACCTCGCAAGCGCCTACCACCTGTCGGCACGTCAAATGGAGCGGGCCGATTGCGGCGCCTCTGGCTTCATTCCCAAACCCTACAAACTTGCCGATCTCTGCAACGTCTTGCACGCCAAACCCGCGGCACCCGCCCAAGCAACGTGCTAGCAGGGCGGCCGTGCGCCGCGACCTGTTCGACTACGAATTACCCCCCGAGCTCGTTGCTTCGCATCCATCCGCCGACCGCGACGCAGCTCGCCTGCTCGTCGTTGGTCCGGACAATCTCGAACATCACACCATTCGCAATTTGCCCGACCTGCTCCCCGAAGGATCGCTCGTCGTCGTCAACGATACGCGCGTCCTCCGCGCCAGACTGCTCGGACAAAAGCTCTCGAGTGGCGGGAAAGTCGAGATCTTCCTCGTTCGCAAGCTCGGCAAGGCGACCGTTTCGCATGACGAACGTTCCTACGAAGCCGAAACGTGGCAAGCGCTCGGCAAGTCCTCCAAACCCTTGCGCCCAGGCGCTCTCGTCGCGTTCGGCGAAGACGGAGCTTTGCTCGCTCGCATCGGTGAACGCGCTGCAGATGGCACCCTCGACGTTGCCCTGTTTTCCCTGACGAACCTCACCATTGCCGATGCCATCGACCTGGTGGGACACGTCCCGCTTCCGCCCTACGTCAAACGCAGCGACGAAGCAGAAGATCGCACGCGTTACCAAACCGTGTACGCTCGCGAGCCTGGCGCCGTCGCTGCTCCAACGGCTGGCCTTCACCTCACCGAAACCCTGCTCGATCGCATGCGATCACGCCGCATGGAGATCGCTCGCGTCACCCTGCACGTCGGCCTTGGTACGTTTCAACCCGTCACCGCCGACGACCTCGATGACCACCCCATGCATACGGAAACGTTCTCCGTACCGGCCGAAACCGAACAGGCGATCGCTCGAGCACGCGCACGCGGTGCCGATGTCGTCGCGATCGGTACGACCAGCGTGAGAGCGCTCGAAAGTGCCGCCGATCCGGAGAGGCCCGGGTTCGTCAAGGCCACCCATGGCGACACGCGCCTTCTGATTCAGCCAGGATATCGCTTTCGGATCGTCGATCGTTTGCTCACAAACTTTCACCTCCCCCAGTCGACTCTGTTGGCCCTCGTCGCAGCGTTCAGCGGCCTCGATCGCGTCCTTGCTGCGTACCGCGCGGCCGTCCAGCAGCGATACCGGTTCTTTTCGTACGGAGATGCGATGCTCCTTCGGAGAAGCGAATGACCGAAAATCGAACGCCGGGTTTCTCTTTCAAAACGCTCGCTCGAAGCGGACAAGCCCGGGCCGGTGTTCTCACGACGCCTCACGGCGAAGTCCCCACGCCCACGTTCATGCCCGTCGGCACGCAAGGCAGCGTGAAGACGTTGCGTCCGCAAGAAGTCGCGGCGACCGGCGCGCGCATCGTCCTTGGAAACACGTATCACTTGTGGCTTCGCCCCGGCCCTGACGTCATCGCGGAAATGGGGGGCCTACACAAGTTCACGCGCTGGCCTCACGCGATGCTCACCGACTCCGGCGGCTTTCAAGCGTTCTCGCTCGCCGAACGTCGCAAGACCACCGAAGACGGGTTTGTCTTTCGATCACACCTCGATGGTTCGAAAAAGGAGCTCTCGCCCGAGATCGCCATGCGTGTTCAAGGGCAGCTCGGCGCGGACATCGCCATGCAGCTCGACGTGTGCCCTCCCGGCGATGCTCCCAAGGCCGACGTCGAGCAGGCTTGTCGCACGACCACGCGCTGGGCGCGTCGATGCTTGGCAAGCAAACGACCTGATCAAGCGCTCTTCGGCATCGTCCAAGGGGGCACCGATCCGGCGCTGCGCAAACTGCACGCAGAAGAGCTCGGCGCGATGCCTTTCGATGGATTGGCGCTCGGCGGCTTCTCCGTGGGTGAACCCATCATGCGCATGCACGAAGTGCTCACGGAGGTGGCTCCTTCGCTCGATCCTGATCGTCCTCGCTACTTGATGGGCGTCGGCACGCCTTACGACCTCGTGCGAGCCATCGGTGCGGGCATCGACATGTTCGACTGCGTTTTGCCCACACGTAACGCGCGCAATGGCCAAGCGCTCTTGCGCACGGGCAAGGTCGTCATCAAGCAAGCGCGATACAAGACCGATCCTTTGCCGCTCGATCCAACCTGTTCGTGTCCCACGTGTTCGGAAGGTTATTCGCGCTCGTACTTGCGACACCTCTACTTGGCCGGCGAGATCCTCGTGCTGCGGCTCATCACCGCGCACAACCTGCATCTTTACGGGCAGCTCGTGAGGGAAGCGCGCGAAGCCATTTTGCAGGACCGTTACGCTGAATTTTCGCGTCGCTGGCTATCGGATCTTGCAGGCGGTGAGGCCGAGCCTGCGGAGTAGTCCGCGCGAATTAGGACGTCGTGCGCGAATCGAGTAACCTCGGTTTTTCACGCAGGCCTGCGCGCACGATGAACTCCGAAGGCAAACCCTCCGAGACGTCGCACGACACGCTCGACGACGCATTCTTTTCACGCGATCCCGTCGCGCCATCCGCGCAAGCCGAGAGCGCGCCGAGCGACAGTCCGCCAGCTCCAAAGCCCCGCGGCGCGGACGTTTCGGCATCTGCGGATGACGAGCTGAGTCGCATGCCCGACTTGGCCCCGGACTACGACGAAGATGCCGTCTTGGGGCGCAATCGAGGCCCGGGCGCCTTTGCGGCCGTCCTGGTGCTCGTCGGTGCCGTCGTTGGATCCGTCGCGGGGTACTTCGTCCTGCGTCAAGCGCCGTCCAAGGACGCGCCCACGTCGGCCGCATCGGCATCTGCTTCCGCGGCGAAAGTCGTTGCAACACCAAGCATTTCCGCATCAGAACCGCTCGAGGCGGCGTCCGCTGCACCAAACGCCAAGGCGACGAAAGCGTCGGCAGGAAAAGCGCGCACGGCATCCGCGAAGGGCGCGAGCACGGGCGAATTGGCAGGGTTTGCCGCGCCAAACGTGGGAGGACCTTCTGGCGCATCGGCGCTGGCCAAAGGCGAGCTCAGCGCGGGCGAGATCAGTGGTGTCGTCGAGCGCAATCGGCCGTTGATCAAGCGTCGATGTTGGCAACCCGAGCTCGAGATTCGCAAGGCGATGGGCTTTGCCGGTTCTGCTCGCGTGAATGCATCGTTTACGATTGGGCCATCTGGATCGGTGCAATCTGCGAGCGCTAGTGGTGCGGAGAACGACTATCCGGGACTTTCGAGCTGCATCGCGGCGCGCATACGCGAGTGGAAGTTTCCGCCATCGAACGGCTCGACGCCCGTGAACGTGCCTTTTGTCTTTGCGGCGAATTGACGCCAAGCGGATCACGTGATTTTTCGCGAGCAAACTTTGATTTTCCGTCCGCTGTTCGCTATCGAGACATCATGGCTGGTCGACCTCTCCGCATTCTCGTCGCAAAACCTGGACTCGATGGACACGATCGTGGCGCAAAAGTCGTTGCTCGAGCGCTGCGCGACGCGGGTTACGAAGTCATCTACACGGGCTTGCATCAGACGCCCGACATGATTGCGAACGCTGCGGTGCAGGAGGACGTCGACGCGGTGGGGTTGTCGATCATGAGTGGGGCACATAACACACTCTTTCCGGCGGTCATCGAGGCGCTTCGGGCGCGCAATGCGGATGACGTGGTTGTTTTTGGTGGGGGGATCATTCCGGACGAGGACGTTTCGCGGCTTCAGGCGTCCGGGGTCAAGGGAGTGTTCACGCCGGGCACGCCGCTGAAGTCGATCATCGATTGGATTCAGACGAACGTGGTGGCGCGGGCGAGTTAAAGCGCCGATCAATTTGGAATAAGTTCAAATCGCGGGGTATGGGGGGAGCGTCGGCCCCCCCATCGTAAACGAGCCTGCCGAAGTGGGTGAGCTTGGCCTGGAACTAAATTGCTCGCGCGTATCG
Organism: Polyangiaceae bacterium; assembly: GCA_016715885.1. Lineage (NCBI taxonomy): Bacteria > Pseudomonadati > Myxococcota > Polyangiales > Polyangiaceae > Polyangiaceae bacterium. The sequence continues at coordinate 57,977 of JADJXL010000002.1, read as the reverse complement.
GCTTGTCAGGGAGGGCGTTTTTCAGGGCAATCGATTACCCATTCGATTCAGGTGGGATTGATTCGGTGGATTGTTCGTTCTTTTTGCGCGTCTTCAATGCTTTTCGAGCGGGTTCCGACCGATAACGAATGGTCTTCTCGAAAAGCGCCAAGAGCTCCGGTTTCTTTTGGCGACGAGCGGTTTCTTCGGCCTTGGCGGCAATGGCTCCGATGTCGTCTTCGCGATTGTTCACCATTTTCCCGCGCGTTTCGCGCACGACTTCGAGCAACTTCTCGAGCAATCGTTCCTTGATACGCAGTTTGTCGATATGGTTCGTCGCGTCCACGACGCGCGTATACAATGCACCGTGAATTTCAGCTTCGTTACCATGCGCCGGCATGACTTCGGCAAGCTCGCCGAGAACGCCGTCGACGCCTTCTCGATCCGTACGTGCTCCCCGCAAGCCGCCCGGAGGCAGGTCGACGAGGATGTCTTTTACTTCATCGAGATTGCAACTGATTTGACCGGTATATGCGGGGCCATCGATCCGTGCCATGATGATTCCTCCTCGTGGGGGATACTTATGGTTTTACATGACGATGGGCGATCTTCTCGCCACCCGATTTGCTCTGATGCACGAGGACGAGAATCATTCAACGGTCGTACGAGATTTTTTCATCGACATCGTTTGATGCGTCGAACGTGCGGGAGGGATGTGCCAAGCGGTGACGAGTGATTGGCCAACGGTGGTGGATGCTTCGCGCCGACATGGCGGAGGGATGCCGGGAAGGTGGCGAAGTGGCTGTCGAAAGGTGGCGGACAGATGGCGGGGACTGGCGGAGGGATGACAGCCACGTGGCGAAGTCATCGGCCGACGGTGGCCAATGCTTGGCGCCGACATGACGGAGGGATGGCGGCCACGCGGCGAAGCCATCGTCCAACGGTGGCCAATGCTTGGCGGATGGCGGCGACGGGATGCGTAAATGGGGTGAGAACGACGGGGAAACCCTCGCATCGGAAACGATTCGCCATCGCCCTTCGATCGTATGACCTATCGCTCGGCGGCAAAACTTCACGTTATTTGATGGTCACCGACCTTGGGACAGCGACGGGTGACCCCTCGAAGGGCGGCACTTTGGCGCTGCGAAACGCTGCTGCGATGCAGTTTCCTACGGGCGTACCAGCAAACGGCGCGCCCTGTACCTGAGATGACGTCACGTTGCCGCTAGGTGCAAACGTGACGATGACTCTGGCTGTTCCTGTCGGGCCATTCGGCTTCTTACACCCTTTGGTTGCTGGACCCAAAGCGCCCAATGCTGCGGACGCCGCCCCTCGGTTGAACACTGCGCCCACGGATGGCTCTTTCGCCTTCGAGCGATTTACAGGTGGTCCCCACATGGACGTGTGAAGCGGTGGCGGAGTTGGCGCACTGCTCGAGGATGCCGACGCCGAGACAACAGGCGTTTCGACGATGACCGGAGGCTCGATTTCGGCTGACGATGCAGAAGGCGCGGCTTCCGGCTCGACCGGCGAGCCACTCGCACTTGGCACCGTCGATAGCACGTCCGTCTCTTCGCTTCTGGATCGGACATCCATGACGACTAGAATGACGAGAATGCATCCCACGATGGCCGCGCCAACGGCGGCCATCTTCATATTCCGGAAGCCCCGTTTCGTTGCGCGTGGAATCGGCGGCGTCTCATCGAAATCACGATTCAAATTCGGTCGTGGATAAACAATGGTATCCAAATCGCTCGAATCTTTCGCGTTGGATTGCGGTGATTCCAACGCCTCTATGAGTGGCGCTGCAGCGACCGTGCGTGCCATCCATGCGGCCTTGGCTTCAGTGAGTTGCACGAATGCGTCCAAAAATTCGCTCACGCTCGAATACCGATCCGCCGAGTCGTGCGCAACGCACTTCGAGAACCACGCATCGAATCCCGGTGGCAGCGTCACATCGCAGCGCCGTTTTGCGCGTACGCCTGGCAGCTCCACCGGACCTTTGAGGAGCTTTTCAAAAAATGGCATGACCCCCTCGGTGCTCCGCCCCTCCTCGGCCCAATAAGGTTCGCCCACGAGCATCTCATAAGCCAAATGACCGAGAGCATGAATGTCCGTTGGAGGCCCAACGGTTCCCTTGCCAGCAAGCTGTTCCGGCGCCATGTAAAGCGGAGTGCCCACGCGCGTTGCGGCCCCCGGCTGGCTGCGTGCAACGACTTTCGCAATCCCGAAGTCGAGGATCTTGATACACGGCGAACCGTCGTCGCGCTTCGTCACGAACAGATTGTCGGGCTTCAAATCGCGATGAACAATTCCCGCTTCGTGCGTTTTCGTCAGCCCGAACGAAATTTGCTGCAAGTACAGCTTCACGTCAGCGACCGGCAAGACGCGCCGACGTTCGAGCTCCTTGCTCAACGTTTCGCCCCGCAACAGCTCCATCGTGAGAAAAGGCATGCCGCTCGCCGGATCGACTCCTGCATCGAGCACGCGCACCAGATGGTCGCTCTCGATTTTGCCAGTGATTTGAGCTTCCTGCGCGAACCGCTCGCGTTGCACGGGATCGCGCACGAGGCTCGGTTGCATGACCTTGAGCGCTCGTAGACTCTGGGTCCTCTCGTCAACGACCTCGTACACCGCGCCCATCGCGCCAGCGCCCAAACGACGCTCGACACGATAGCGTCCGTAAAAGACGCTTCCTCTTTCGAGCTGATCGTACGACGTGACGAGCATGACGGGCTACACGGACGCCTATCATGACGGCGACTCGGAAGTCTAGTTTTCAGCGCCAAACGACAGTTCCTGATTCGCACGACTTGCGAGATCAATTACACGCAACCTACGCGATTGGAAGAATCCGCAACTTTCTTTACATGCGATGTCGAAGTGTAGTAGAGGACGACAGGCGGTCAGTATCGGGTCGGTGGGACCACGAGGGACCAGGGGTCGAAAAGGGAAGTTGTCATGTCGATCTTGGCATTGTCATTTGAGAGTGGCGAGAGTTCGCTTTCGGTGCGTCGGTTTTCCGTGCACGAGGACATGTCGAGCTTGTTTGCGGTCTCGATCTGGGCCCGCTCGCCCAACGATGATATCGACATCAGCTCGATCATTGGCCACCCTGCCTCATTTCGTGCGGTCAGCGGCTATGCACAGGCGCAAGCCAGCGAGCGGATCTGGTCGGGCATCTGTAGCCACATGGAGCTCGTGCAGGCCGAATCAACTGGTTTGTCCACCTATTACCTCCGCATCGTTCCTACGTTGTGGCTATTGACGCAGCGCAGAAACAACAAGATTTTTCAACGCAAGAGTGTTCCCGACATCGTCGACGAGATTTTGGTGGAGTGGAACATCGAACCGACATGGCATATCGATCGTCCATCTTATCATAAATTCGAATATCGCGTGCAATACGGCGAGAGCGATTATGCGTTCATGAGCCGATTGCTCGAAGAGGCGGGCATTTCATTTGGCTTCGATGATGACCCCGAAAAAGGCTCGAAGCTCGTGCTATGGGACGCGCCGCAACACAAGGAACCTCGAGCTGGATTGCCACTTCGTTACATTGACAAGCCCAATGAGGCTTCCGAGATGGAATTCGTGTCGCAGGTTCGCGTATCCGAGGAAGTGCGCCCGGGCAAAGTGACCGTGCGCGATTTTGACTTTCGTAGGAATCCTTCGTTCAAATTGATGGGTGACACTCCAGCGCTCGGCACGTTCGAAGACAAGCTCGAGCAGTACGTGTATGCACCGAGTGCATTCAAGGTCTTGCAAAGCAAGGCCGAGGCGGCAGCGGGAGCGGGCCACAAAGCAGCGGGGATGCTCGACGATGCCAAGCACACTCTCATTGAAAAGGCAGACGCAAAGGTCACGGCGCTCGTCAATGAGGAAGTAACCGAGCTGCTCAACAAGGCGTTGAAGGATGTGGCCGGCAAATTCGCGGCGGATATTTCCGGAGACATTCTCGGGGGCATTTCCGGAGAAATCGCCGGTAACGTTGCGGGCAAGGTCGTTTCGGATATCATCCATGGCGATCGCGAATCCTTTGACCTTCATTTCGAGAAAATTCTCCGTGACAAAGTGAAGGGCACCATCAACAATCGAATCGCTGGGAAAGTCGATGAAAAAGTAACCAAATTCGTGACCAAAACGCTCGGAAAGTTTGGCAAGGGCAAAATTGGACAAGTGGCCGCTGGTGCCATGGGAGACCTGGCCAAAGAGGCCACCAAGGCGATTGGCGGAAAGGTCGTCGACAAGGTTCTTGGCGATGGAAAGCAGGCCGCAGAGAACGCCGCGGGCAAAGCCATGAAGATGCTGGAGCAAGGGCAAAGCGTTGCCGGCTTGCTGGCCGGTGACGACAAAGGCGCCGCTCGGCACGACGAGAAGGCAGGTAAAGAGTTTGCAGCGCGTGTCGCGGGCAGCATGAGGTCCGGGAAAAAGAGATTGAGCTTCGAGACGAACGCGATGGATCTCAAACCGGGGACGATTTTTTCGATGTCTGGACATACGCGGTCGGATCTTGGACCCGATACGAAATTGCTTGTGACTTCGTTTGCCGTGGAAGGTACGCAAGATGGCGAATGGTCGATGATGAGTAGCGCCGTCTTCGCGGACCAGCCCTATCGTCCGCTCATGAAGACACCGCGGCCGAAAATCGAAGGGATCCAAAGCGCCATCGTTGTGGGACCGAAAGGACAAGAAATCCATACCGATGAACACGGTCGTGTCAGGGTGCAATTCCACTGGGATCGGCAGGGGCAATTCGACGACGAGAGCTCGCTGTGGATGCGCGTGGGCCAAGGTTGGGGCGGGCCTGGGTACGGCATGATGGCGATTCCACGTGTCGGCACGGAGGTCATGGTGGGGTTTCTCGACGGGAATCCAGATTGTCCTTTGGTCCTCGGGCAGGTCTTCAGCACGACGTCTCCAGTGCCACACAAATTGCCGGACAACAAGACCGTGACAGCGTGGCGAGGCAATTCGTCACCGGGAGGTGGGGGATTCAATGAAAATCCTATTCGAGGACATGAAGGGCAAAGAAATGCTTTTCCTGCAGGCCGAGAAAAACTTGCGGAAACTCGTCAAGCACGATGAGACGGAAATCACGCAGCAGAATAGGCGCATTACAGTCGGAGCCAATTTGACAAAAATGGTCACGTTCGACGAGACCGAAACGACCGGTTCGGATCGAACGATGACGGTGGGCGAGAACTTGCGGCAGAGCGTTGGTGCCAATCATGCGGTTACGGTGGGCGGAAGTCAAACACAGCAGGTGGGACAGGGGTTGTCGATGACCGTGGGGCCCAATCCACCGCCAGAGGGAGAAGAGTGCGCTGCGCCCGAGGAAGACGTGCCTGCGGGCGTGATGAAACTCGACGTGAAAGAGCGTCTCGAGATTACCGTGGGAGCCGCGAAGCTCACGATTGACAAGAGTGGAAAAGTCGAATTGACCGGAGCGGAATTCGATTTCAGCGCAACTGGGCACGTGCAGATCAACGGCAGCTTGATCGACTTGAATTGAGGAGTAGCTGCGGTGATATTGCGCAACTATACACCGTTTCCGCCGCTCCTATTCGATGGTCGGGACGTCCAGGGTCGCGACTTTGCCGTATTGGTTTTGCGCGGAACGTTCGATATCATTCCCGGAGCGCCTCTTCGGCCCAATCCAACGCAGCAGCCGATTGTCGAATCGGATGTTTGGCACGGTGAACCGAACTATTCGAGCGTGTACATGGAGAGCGATTTGGCGCCTTTCAAGCCGCGGACGGACATTTTGGTGAATGCCATTGCGCACGCGCCCGGTGGGCGACCGCTTCCCGATTGGCAGGTGGGCATTGAAGTGGGGCCGATCAAGAAAAGGCTACGTGTGACGGGGCCACGCGCGTGGGTACGCGAAGGCGGCGAGTGGAAATTGGAGGATCCAGCGCCCGTTACTGAAGTGCCATTGCGGTATGAATATGCATTTGGAGGAATCTACAAATCGAATTGGGGCGACGAGCATATTTTCATGCGAATCCCGTGGGCATGGGATTCATCGAGGGGGAGGTGCCGAGCAACATGGATCGATGGCCGGCGCCGCAGATTGAAAGCCTGGACGATCCGGTGGTGGAGCTTGGCAAGAAATATCGTCCGGAGGGATTTGGACCCATTGCGCGATCCTGGCAGCCGCGATTGAAACGAGCGGGGACGTTCGACGAGGAATGGCAGCGGACGCGGTGGCCGGAGTTGCCTCACGATTTTGAATTTTCGTTTTACAACGCGGCTCATCCGGATTTGATTTGTCCAGGCTTTTTGCGAGGGGATGAAGAGGTTCTCTTAGAGGGCTTGTCGGCGGAGGGAACGGTACGGTTTTATTTGCCGGGGTACAAGATGGGGGTGTTGTTGCGGTTCAAGGATGGATCGATGGCGATTGTCCCAGTGTATTTGGATACTCTGTTCGTAGACGTGCCGGCACGAAAAGGACACATCATGTGGAGAGCGCCGATCCCCAAGGAGAAGGCGATCAGAGTAATGGAGCCGCGAATGACGCAACCGAATGGGGGCGGCAATGGCTGACAACGAGGGGGTACGAACCACGGGCGAAGCCATCGTGAAATGCACGACGCCAGACGTGTGCAAAACGCCTCCTTCGATGTCGCCGGTTCCTTACGAAATCATTGGTCGTTTCAGCGATGGAGTCTTGTTTTCGGATTCGGTTTGCATGACGGGACTCAACGTCATGACGACCGCAAGTCGATTACCCAAGGTATACGGTGACGAAGCGGGTACAGGAGGAGGCGTCACGAGCGGCGTGAACGTCGGGTATTGCAAACCGATTACGCATAGTCCAACCGTACGCGCGCAAGGAGATTTCATTGTTTTTCATTCAGCGGAATACTGGATGAACTGCAGTGGCCCCGATGGTCCGGGCAATACGAAGGGGACCGTCGTGTACGTCGACAATGTCGATGCAGTGCACATTGGGCCTTTGGGAGATATCGAGGGGGAAACGAATCCACCGGCGGAACCGGAGACGGAAAAGGAAAAGAGCTGGTGGGAGACCGCGCTCGATTGGACACATACGGCACTGGATGTCGTTGGACTGGTTCCGGTGCTCGGCGAAGTAGCCGATGGTGCTAACGCGATCATTCATGGGGTCGAAGCCGGCGTTTATGCGGCAACCGGAAACGACGCGAAGGCAAAAGAGAATGCGTTGATGGCTACCCTGTCCGTCGCCGCAATGTGGCCGGTGGGAGGCCAAGCTGCAACAGGAACAAAGCTTGCGATCAAGGTAGGCAAGGAGTTGGTAGAGGAGGGTGCGGAGAAGGCTGTCAAGGAAGGGATTGAGGAGGGGATTGAACAGGCGGCCAAGAAAGAGGTCAAGGAGGAAGTTGCGGAGAAATCGACGAAGAATGGCGTTAAAGTCACCAAACCCGAAATCAAATCGGCGGCCCAATGTAGAACGGAACTCAAGAAAAACCTGGGCGATCCGCCTGGCAATCTGCAAAATCCGCAAGCGCATCATGACCTTCCTGTAAAGTATCAGGAAGAATTCGTAGAACACGGAATTGATATCAACAAGGCCGAGAACGGGCGATGGGTGGAAGGGACGCCACCTGGCCGGCATCAAAACTGGAGCAAAGAATTCAACGACGAATGGCAGAAGTTTTTTGATGAGCCCAATATCCCAAAGAACAAGGAAACGATCCTGGAGAAAATGAACGACATGCGAAACGATCCGAGGTTTCAATGACCACCGAGTTCTTCGTTGTGAGAATCATGGTAAATTCACCATGGATCACCAGCACGCGCGCGGCGATGGTGCACGTGCACGAGGACCCTGAATTCAAGACGAAGTGGACGGAACCGTTGAGCCCCATTGACATCGACATCGATGACGAGACGGCGGACACTTGGCCCGATGTCCTTGGATGCGGCGGCAAAATTCTCGGACGCTACGTCTCAGAACATGTCCTTCGAGATTGGGATGGAGCAGGCATTGCCTATGGCAAGGTGTGGCCGGCCCAAGTAGCGAAGGTCGTACCAGGCAAGCTCAAAAACGTGCCACCACCGAACTACTACTGGATTAGTGGGCATATCGGGGCCGCGATCGACTTCGAGAGGTCGGGCTACCGAGTGATCGGACGATCGAGTCACACGGGCAAGACGTACGTGGATCATCGCGTTTCCGCACATCGTATCGTATTCGTGGAAGGAAGCTGGGACGGGAGCGACTTGTTCATTACCGATTTTCCTCCGACACAATTTTACTGTACTCGCAAAGTCGTTGAGCTTGCGGCGAAAATGCACCGGACGAACTTCCGGTTTGTCCCCATCGAGGAAGCGGGGAATGCGTCGCATCCGGGGATTTAAATCGTTCCATGCGGTGTCGTTACCGATTGTGCTTCGTCATATGGAGGCATCGTACTTTCATGCAAACAGCTACGAATCGCGCATCATTACTCAAACAGCTTGATGGAATCCAACAACGAATTCAGGAGTGGTCGGATCAATGGTTTGAAACGGACGATGCTCGCTGGTTTTTTGCACACGCTCAAGCGTATATTCTTCGCCAAATCATCGCCAACATCCGGACATTTCCAGAAGCGGAACGTGACGTACTCTTACGGGTGAGCATTCATTTCGGCAAGAGTTTTCTTGAAGCAATCTTGAAAGAGGAATCCAAGCCATTTTGGCGTGACGTACTCGAAGAAGTGGGTCCCCCGCCGATTTGGTCGTCCGATCAATGGGAACGGGCGTTTGCTGCGTGCAAACTTGTTCGCCGAGCCGAGGATGGACGCATGCGCATGCCTACGCCACCCATACGGGCCGATGTCGAAGCTTGCGGCGCTTTGATGGCCAATGTGCACATCACGAAGGATCTTCCCGCAGCGCTCCGTAGCGAAAGTGTACGAATTTCTCCGCAAAGTTACTCGAACCTCGTCATATTTGTCGAAGCGGGCGCAGAATCTGCAATTCGCAAATTGCGGTGGTGGGGCATGGAGCAGTTAGAGCTCACCATCAAGCGGCGATTTGTGCCACGACTTGAGAAGATGTGGCGCAATCAGGTCTACAGGGATCTTTATGAGCAGGATGTGCCGCCGGAGGACCCCAAATTCACTGAACAAGTGCAGTGGGTCCCGTGAATGCCGGGTCTCACATGTCCATGAAGTGCGAGTAGCATCCATCAGCTGGATAAGCTTCTCCCCACCGCCACTGCCCTCACTGCCACCGCACTCATCTCCCCCTGCTCCGCACGTGGACGTACTTCCCCGATCAATCGCACCCCCATTCGTCGCAACCCAGGCAATTCCTTCGCCAAACTCTCGGGCAAATACACCGGAGCTGCCGCCTTCGTACCCGGCGTAATCAACGTCCCCACCACCCGTGGCTGACCAAATACCGTCCGCTTCCGATAATGCCGATGCTCGAGCAACGTTTGCTCCACCTGCGCATCGAACACCTCGACCGGCGCCCCTTTTCGTCCCTCGACAAACAGCTTTCGTAAATTCGCCGTCGTCTCTTCCAATACCGCATTCGCTCCCTGCGCCCACGGCATCTTGAACATTTCTTGCACGCGCGCGATCGCCTCTTCCAGACGCTTGTCACCGTGCGCATGCGGCGCCAACGCCGCCAACGTCGCTTTCAACGTCTCCAGCTCGTCGAAACGCATCACCAATTCCCCCGCAGCAAGCACGAGCGGCGGCGTAAATCCATTTTCATCCTCGGTTGCGCGAGCCAGCGCCTCCTCTACGCCAAGCATATCCAAGGGTTCGCCCCGACATAAAATCGCCAACGCTTCTCGACGATCCTTCGCGGGAAGGCGTCGCCCCGGCGGGAAATCGTCATCCAAATCCTCATCTTCAGGACGAACCTTTACACTACCCAAAATCTCTTTCCAGGCCGATTGTTTGCGAATCCGCGGCATGGATCCCGCATTGAGCCAGATGAGATCGACGGAAACCCTGCCCGTGAGTGCTTTCGCGGATGCCCGTGATGCCGACTCCGCTGCTGCATTCGATGCCGCCAACGCACCGCCCATGGCAGCGTCTTGGATCACTGCTGGTTTTTCGTTCGACTCCGCTGACGGAACTGGACCAGCAAGAGCCGGTTTTTCCGAGCCATGTGCAGGAACTTCGACATTCGGCGCAGCAACCATGATTTGTCCAATCGACATGGGCGTTGGACGAGGTGCCCCTGGCGCATCACCCGGCGCCCGAGGTGTATTGGAAATCGGTGGAGCAATCGGGTCCACTCGAGGCGCTGCAGTCACCATGGGTGGCGGAGTAGGGAGATTCGACGAACCGCCAAACGGCAACACTGCGTCGGCAGTTCGCGGTTTAGATTGCGAGATCGGCGTCGCTCCTCCACCGATGAACGGCATGACATTGCCAACGACTTTGCTGATATCGAATCCAGGAACGAGCGTCATTCCTGCCAGATCCTCCACAGATGGGTCGTTCTCCGCAATCAATACGGACAGACTCGGCTGCACGAGCTCTTCGGTCGCTTTGGCGACTGCGACGACGGATGCTGCAGGATCATCCACGGTCACGATGATTTGACCGGGTTCGGCCGCGTGCCGCAAGCCGATACCTCCACGCCAAACCAATACGCATATTCCGCGATCGGTGTCGATCCACAAAGTGTCGGCAACGAGCTTCACGTCTTCCCGTTCACCGGTGGCTCGATGCGCTATCGCTTTTGGCCTCAGGTTCGGCAAGTTCGTCACGAGCCGTGGATATTCGGGGTGCAAGTTTTCCAGCACGATTCGCTCGTTCGCGCGCAGTTCGGCGACTTGCTGGTCAAGCGGAGCGGATTGAAAAAAACCATGGCCCAGTTCTTGAGGTAAAGGCTTTTTTTCCCAATCGCGGTAGGCTGATGTTCCTGCCAAATGCCTAAGTCGTTCCATTCGAGTCGGCCAATTCGGCGCGATGGGCCCGTAACCAACCGGCGCGAATGTGTCCGTTCGTTGCGATACGACAACGGTCGGCGGCTGCAAATTCGGGACAGCAACGGCACCATTTGCATCTGGAAGTGCATCGAAGCGCATGCCCACGGGATTGTTCGTATCGGGCCCCCCTGCCGCTTTCTCCCAACGGAGCGGCATCTTCAGAAAACGCGGCCCCTCTTTTAATTGGCCATCTCGAATCGAGAAATTTCGATCACAATATACTTCGATCGACTTGTCGATTTCACCCACCGTCAGCCGCGTCATCACCGAGCGCATCGGTTGCTTGTTTGGCGCATACGCATGCCCCACGAGAAGCACGTCTGCCCGCAACTTGAAGGGGACCTTGTCGCTTGGTACCGCAATACTCCGTGTCTCGTCATCGTCCCAATGGGAATCCTCGTCGTTCGAGGTTTCTTGATCCGCAGCCAATGTCGACGTGCCCGGGGCCAAGGAGAACGTAGCCTTTACTACGATCGTTTGGAAGTACATTCCCGTGTGAAACTGCCAGACGAACCCCCAAGCCGGCATCGCGCAGTGAGAAACGACGTCCATGGAGCCGACTATATCAGATTTCGCACCATTGGACGCAGAATTTGACGACGCGTGTGTCAGGTCAACCGACGGCCACTCGGGGTTGGTCTCCGTCCGCTCATCTTTTTCAGCACAATATTTGTCCCACGTCCGGCCTCTGTGGTAACGGCTCTGCATCGGGCGGATCGTGTAGTCGAAACAACTGTCACGGGCCGCAAAATCAGAAACGTAGGTGTTTGGGGTTCGGTACGAACATGAAGATTTCATCGAGCATGAAGCCGGGGGATGTGATCGGGGGCAAGTACCGCCTCATTCAACAGATCGGTGAAGGCGAAGGCAATATGGGGGCCGTTTGGTCTGGGACGTGCATGACGCTCGACAAACCCGTCGCGCTCAAGTTCGTGCTCCACTCCACGCACGACCTACGTCAGCGCTTGCTCCGAGAAGCAACGGCGTGTGCGAGTTTGTCTCATCCAAATATCGTCAAGCTGTACGATGTTGGTGAAACCGACGATGGCGACCCATTTCTCGTTCTCGAGCTGCTTACTGGCCAAACGCTGGGACGGATGATCAAGTCGAAACGTCGCATCGAGCCTCCGATTGCAGCGCGAATCGCGAGAGACATTGCCAGCGCGCTCGATGCGGCGCACAAGGCCAAGTTCGTTCATCGGGATCTGAAACCGGCCAACGTGTTTTTGCATCGCGCGTCCGGGATGGAGGACGGAGAGTTTCTCGTCAAAGTGCTCGACTTTGGCGTCAGCAAGCACATCGGAGCCAATGACGGTCTTGTGACCGCCACTGGCGCTGCAGTGGGGTCGCCGGCGTACATGAGCCCCGAGCAAGTATGTGTCCGCAAGGACGTCGATCATCGTACGGACATTTGGTCGTTCGGCGTTGTTCTTTATGAAATGTTGACGGGAGTCAGACCCTTCGAAGGGGCTGTCGATCAAGTCGTGCGCAACATTCTACTGGCAGAAATCGTGCCCCCATCGAGCCGCGTGCGCAGCCTCCCGCCCGAATATGATGAAATCGTGAATCGTTGTCTCGAGCGTGACCGCGGTAAGCGTATTTCCCATGCCGAAGACCTCGTGCGTATGCTCGCACCGCTCATCGAGACGAGCCGATCGTCCCGCGTGCAATTGAACGTTCCGGGATTGTCCGTTGAAACCGCGCAAGAAGTCGCTTCTTCAACATTGCATTCCACTCCCGCGCCGGGATCGCTGGCTGCTCGTACAAGCGACTCCGGTACGCCGGCGGTCGGAATGTCAACCGTTGCCGAGGCGCCTGAGCGTAGGAAAACGCCGCTCCCTTCAATGGCGGAAAAGCCGCAGTTCACGACAACAGGAACGCAACTTCTTCCCAAGAGCACTGCCGCGGCAATCTTGTCTGGAAAATCGGCCGTATCGGCAACGGGTACTGCGATTCTAGATCCAGAGGCCGATGTTGGTGATCCATTTGCAGCATTGCGACAAGAGCGTCAGCAGGCGTTGGCTGCCTATCGGCAAACCCTCGTGTTGCCCGATACCATTGTGCAAGGTGGGACCATGGCCTTATCGGCGGATGTCCTCGAGAAAGCAACGTCTGGCGTCACGCTGAACGAGACACATGCGGGTTTACCATCTGAATCCGTGAATATGGCCTCGGCGAAGGTGAACGGCCAGGGTCATCCGCGTCGTCCCAAGCGGGGTGGACGGGTCATTTTTGCATCCATTGCGATTGGCGTCATTGCCGCGTTGTCACTTGTCGGGGTGCTCCTTGCGAGCTCGCTCTCGCGCGAAAAGGAAGCTCTGGGAGCTGCAGAGACGCGGCCAACCATGCAGCAGGCGAGTTTGCCTGCGGCGACCGCCGAGGCGGCGGCGTCTGACGCCACCACCTCCGAAGGCGCGTTGCCCATCGCCGAATCGGAGCAACCGACGACAGCTCCAGCCACGACACAAGCTTCCAAGACAATTGCGGAAGGACCTGCAAACAAGTCGCCCCAAGCGCACAAGCAGTCTTCTGGTGAGAGAAACCGTGCACCGAGCCGGTCAGCGGGTGGCAAGCATAGCGCGTCGATCGTTGCCAATCCTTATGATACGCCAGCCACGACACGAGCTCGATTGTTCGATTGACAAGCTCGTCCGTAGGTGGGATACAGTCGTTCAGGTAGGCGATGAGGGGAAGCAAAACTCGAAGTTGCGCAATGCTCGTGGGTCTGCTGCTGGGGCTTTGTTCTGGCAACACGACGCCGGCCTGGGCGCAGAGTAAGGGACCTCAATCCGGGAAAAAGCCGGCTCCGGTGGCTCCGGATCCGGTAATGACCGAGTTCGACAAACACGTTCAGGCCGGCAATGAAGCTATCAACTCGAATCGTTGGGAGGCGGCGCGGCAAGAATTTTTGAAGGCGCACGAATTGAAGCCGGATGACGCCGAAGTCGTTGCGCAACTTGTGCAAGCGGAGATCGCGACCGAGAGAAATCGCGATGCGGTGGAGCATCTCGAGCTTTTCCTGGCCAAACCCGGCGGTAACGACGCCGATCGAAAAATGGCAGAACGATTGTTGGCGGAAGCGCGATCCAAGCTGGCGATCGTGACGATCAAGGTGAACAAACCAGGCGCGAAGGTATCGGTGGATGGCCGCATGTTGGGCACATCGCCGCTTGCGGATCCTGTTCTCGTGGATTCCGGTCGTCGGCGTTTCGAAGCAGAGGGGCCTGGGGGGCAAGCGCGTGTCGATATGGACCTCGAACCGGGAACCAAGCCGACCATTGAGCTGGTGTTGAAGGCGCCGGAGTCCAAGGTGATCGTGAAGGAATCGCAGTCATGGCGTACGCCTATGTTGCTCACGGGACTGGGGATTGGGGTGGTGGGGTTGGGTATTGGGACAGGCTTCAGCATTGCCGGACGCAGGACACATGCGGAAGCCATGGCATTGGGGGAGGAGATTCGGCTCTCGCGAAAGACGAGTGAAGAGTTATGCCCGCCGATCGGCGTTGACGCTCGTTGCACGGATCTTGCCGCGTTCGAAAATCGTCGCGACACCTATGCCAATGTCGCCTTGGCCGGTTTCGTCGTCGGAGGTGCAGTGGCGGCGGGCACGTTGATCGTATGGCTTACCGGACTGAAGAAAACAGCCGCAACAAATAAAAAAGAAGGTATTCTGGTTGTGCCATCGCGGAATGGGGTTTTCCTAACGGGCACGTTTTAACGCTTTGTTGTTGGGAGGTGTTTCGTCATGCCTGCGCTTCGAGTTTTCCTCGCTTTGGGATCCGCATCCTTTCTCTTTGCAGCCGCGTCGAGCACACCGCGTTCGCCAGGGTGTGCGGCTTACGAGCACGTTCAAAAATGGAACGGTACGGCTGTCGATGACGGGAATTCGTGCACGTCAGCCAAAGTCGTCAATGGTGTGACGACGTACGATTCTGCTGCGAGGGATGGATTGGCTTGCAGCCGTGGAAGCAATCCAGGGAAATGCCAAAGCGGTGAATGCGTACCGAATTGTGCAACGGATCCCTCCATGTGCATCTGCTCGAGCGCCGCAGATTGTCCGGCAGCAACGGAGTGCTCGAGTTGGACATGTGACGCGGGAACATGCAACCGAGTTCCGCAAAAGAACGGCATGGCAATCGACGCGCAAACGCCTGGCGATTGTCAGGTTGTGGTTTGCAATGATAAAGGCGAGCCGGAGAGCCGGACGGATGACACGGACAAACCGGGGGATAGCCCATGCATCACAAATTCCTGTGTAGGCGGAGCGCCCGCTGCGCCGTCGCTGAATGCAGTCGGCACATCGTGTGCAAGTGGAATGGTATGTGATGGGAATGGTGCATGCGTCAATTGCCTTTCGGCTGCGGATTGGATGAATTGCGGTGCCAATTGCGCTGTAAAGCTCTGCCAAGGCGAAGCGTGCACGGACATGTCAGGCCAGCAATGTGAGACTGGCAAATGTGTAGATGGCTCTTGTTGCGAATCCGATTGCACCGGCGAATGCATGAGTTGCGGTGTTGCGGGAGCAGAGGGGACGTGCACGAATGTGCCGTTCTATAAGCCTGATCTAAGTTACATTGATGGCATGAAGCTGGAGAAATGCGACAGCTCAAATCTATCTACATGCAATGGAATGGGTAAATGCTTGAGTTATGTGGGTGGCATATGCAGTAATGATACGGACTGCGTTAGTAGTGTTTGTCAAAAGGACATGGTTGGCGACCCTTTTGGCACATGCCTCGGAGCCACAGGAGAACCCTGCAAAAACTCCTCCGACTGTGCATCCGGGATCTGCATGAACCTCAAGTGTTCTCAATAGCGATTGCCAATCCGGCACCTGCATGTCCGGCACTTGCACCTGACCCTCATTCCTTCGCCTGCACCTTCGTGAACAGCTTTGGAGCGTCTTCTCTCTTCTCGAGTGCGCTCTTCTTCTTCGCTGCCTTGTTTGCCACGGTCGTCACCCTCGGCGTTTCCGCTTTCGCTGGCTCTTTGACGGCTGCCGGCGCTTTGACTGCCGCCGCTTTGGCTGTCGCGCTCGGCATCAAGGCCGGTGCATCAATGATTATCGGCGCCGACTGCGCCTGAACTTCGAGCTCCGGTGGCGCCGCAGTTGGCGCGGGCTCTTGCTTCTGTGGCGTTTCTTGCATGCCGAGTCCAATCGCCACGAGCAGTCCAGCCACGGCAAATGCGGCCACTCCGCCAATGAGCAAACCGAGCCGTCCTCTGGTCGATTTTGCACGGCGTCGCGATACCGGAGCCATCTCGGCGATGTTGTCGCTTTTCGCCGAATTCGGAATGTCGTCGTTCAGATGCTCCTTCATGTCGATTGTCGGCAACGCGATCGCTTGCCGCCAACCCACGTGAGCCACTGCGTTTTGCCGCGTATCTCGGGCGCTGAATAACTTCACGGCAAGCTCGGCGAGATCCTCGGGCACCTCATCCAATCGAAGCACCACTTCACCGCCGTTTTCCCCAGCGGCATCGCTTTCGGGAACGAACCGCACCGTCGTTCCACCGGCAATGTCCGATTCGCGCCCACTCGTGATGCACGTCCAGCGAATGTCCGATTCGACGAGCACGGCGGCAACTCGTGCAGCGCACGCTGCAACCACTTCGAACGGCACGCGATCTGGATGCACGATCGTGACACGTTTTGGCGGCGTCGTCCCTTCGACTGTCCACCGCAAGCCCAATTGGCTTTGCGGCAAATCTGGCAGACTATCGAATTCGCCCACATACCGGCGCAAGCGCGACTGCAAGAGCAGCGGATGTTGCCCCAGTCGCAGATAGTCGTGATAGAAGGCACTCCCTTCGGTTACGCCATTACGCTGCGACAGGAGTCTGGCATGAAATGCCGTCGTGGCCGCAAGGATGTGCTGCTCGTCCAGATGTCGGTCAACGATTGCGGCGGCATGACAAAATGGTGGATCTTGCCGTCCCGCGTGATCCTTGGCTCCTCGGATACGCAGCCCAAAGATGAGGGCGACTCCTCCGTGTCCAGGTTCGTATTGCGTATCGTCTCGAGACAGATTTCCAATGGCAAACGCATACGGACTCCCTCGACGTGGCTCGATGTACTTGACGAACCGAGCCAGATGGCTGAAGTGTTGCTGCGAAAGCTGACCACTCGGAACCTCCGGCCGGTACATGAAGTCGATTTGGTGTCCCGGCACGTTGCCGTGCAGGAAATGGTGCCAAAGCGCATCCGGCAGCGGGCAGTAGGTAGGAACCGAATAACCTGCCGAAGCAACTTGCGTTTCCATGGTAAACTCGACTCAAGCAAGATGCTTGGCAATACCGTTGGCTTTGACGGCTACGGGCAGAGTGCCATTGGACTTTGACACCAGTGGCACCGTGCTGAGCGGATTGCGGGATGCGTTCTGCGGGTGCGGCTTGTGTCCAAACGAGGGCGCGCTGGGTTCCGCATCAACGGGCGGCACCGGCGGCGCCGCGAAGCTGAAAGGCGCAGTCGTCGACGTCGAAGTCGACGTCATTGTCGTTCCCAGATCCGCTTTCATGCGCTGCTGGAGCTGGTTGTCGTAAGCATTCTTCGGGAGGATTTTCTCGACGAAGTGCGAAAACAGGAAATGCGTCGCGTGGCCATAGTTCGCCGATCCCACGAATACCTTGACGTCGATCTGATTGGCGTACTTCGCCAAACTATCGATGAGCGGTTGATAGAGGTGCCTGGCTTGCTCTTCGACTTGTGCGGGCATTCCTGGAATGAGGTCGCTCTTGTTGATAAACAGCACGACCGTCTTGCAGGAAGCCATCATCTTGGGGACGAAGAAATACCGCAATGCCTGGGGCTGGAATTCTTGAAGTTGCGCTGTCACTCGTTCACGATCCACCTGTTTTGCGTCTTTTCCGCCGAGATCGACGACGAGCAACAGGCCGTGTACTTCTTCGGTAATCAATTCCTGGACTGCATCGACGATATGCTCGCCGCCCCAGTCATGCACCTCGAAGACATGCTCGGTAACATCCTTTGCCGCTTGTACACGGCTGACGCTTCGCTCGTAGCGCTCGATCTTCGTACCGGCGATCGATGTCAAATCCGTCAATGGATTTGCCCACTTCAGCGTCAGAGAGGTCTTGCCCGTCGCTTTCATACCCAGGGCGAGGATGCGGTACGTTTTGCGCTTGCTTTCGGGGCGCAGATCGAGTTGTTCACGATAGTGCGCGATTTCTTGATCGGCGCTGTCGAGTTGGCCGATCATCTTGCGCTCGGCTTCCTGCATCGCCTCGATTTTTCCGATGAGCACACGCCGTTCCCCCTGGACGGCTTCGAGCTTGAGCTCAGCTTGCTCGAGTTCTTCGCCGAGCTTAGCGGCTTTCATACCGACGACAATGAGCGCTCCGACGAGCGCGGCGGCGACCACAGCGATTACCATGATGACGAGCAGGGACATATGCGCCTCTCAGGGACAAACGACCCCACGACACCACGGAGCCCCGTCCGGGTTTGGTGTGAGGTCGAACCTGCGGGTCACCTGATCACAGCGTGACGAAGTGGGCCAAGAAAATGGTCCACATTTACGACAGCGCATAGCCGTGATTCCGCACACAAACACGCAGCGAGCACACCTCACGCCCTCCTGCCCATGCGGAAAGTGCGCAGCAACTTTGATCTCCGACACATCGATCGGATAACATGCGCTCAGGTCACATGCTGCGCGGGCATTGATCCTTTTCGTGTGCCGCCTCATCGAGCATCTTCTTGATTTTCTGCATGTCTTCTGGATCAAGTCTCATTGCGTATTGCCTCAGCCCCGCATTCTCCAAGAGCGCCCGCTTCACGTCGTATGCGTGCTGATTGTTCGCCGGAATGCCGATGAGCGCCAAGAGCCAAGCCAAAACGTCTGGTTCGTTTACTTCGGCCAGCTTGTCCCACGTTTTTTCGGTCAGCACTGGCCCCCTATCGGACAACACCCGGACGAGCGCTTTCTTCATCTGCGCAGGATTGGATACCATGTCCGGCAATTCCGCCCGCATCTGCTCGAGCATCTGCTCCACCGAATACGCAATTGCGTGAACCCATGTCCGCTGTGCTTCGCCCATTACACTGACGCTCTTCAACGTCACCAGGTACTCGGTCGCGTCATACCCGTGCTCTTCAGCGTCTCGTAGAAGTGCGCTCACGTTTTCGCTGCTTGGACGAAGTGTCGCTTCCAAATTATCCGTTTCCTCGACGAACAGCTTGGCAAGCGCTGGCCCGGATTCGCCAAACACGTTTTTCAGTATCTCAGCCATGTGCTGCTTGGAAATATGCACACGAGTATTTCGTCCCATGGCTTCCATGTCCAAGAAAAATGACCCCATGAGATAGGCAATCGAGGGCGCTTCCTCGGATGGCTTGCGAAATGCCTCGACGGGACGGCGGACGCTAGGATCGACGCTGACCCACGTCGCCACGAGCGCCTTGACGAATGCTTGGGGCTCGAATCGAGGACCTTCGGACGAAAAACATGCCACTTGGCACGCCTCCGCGACATCGCGGTCGGCATTGAGCCATGCAATGAGCGAGCGCATGACGCCAAGAACCGTGGGGGATTTGTACCCGATAAGCGAGCGCACCCATTGTCTCGCGCCGGAACGTCCCGGAAATGCTCGAAGCACGGCTTCTTCGCCCAGCCCAGGTTCGTCTTGAAAAACGCGGGCGAACGCGTCTGGCAAGGCATCGTCGTCGTAATGTGATCGCAAGCGCTCAATGAGTCGCGGTGCATCGACGCGCACAGGCAATCGCAGCTCGCGCCCCAGAAACCGTTTTGCCATCCGACCAGCACGCTCGGCTTGCCCTTTGTCGATATCGCCCCAGACCATCGCCGCCCGCGGGAAGCGTTCTTCGACCAGCATGGCCGCGGCGAGCATCGCAAAGTGGTAAGGATGCCCCTGCGTCTTATTCCCAAATACGCACGCGGGGCCGCTCGTATCGTCATTTTTCGGATCGGCCGCTTGCACCAGGATATCGACATCGTTCGGGCGACGCTCCGACGCCTTTCCGTAATGCGCAATGTCGCGGTACATCGATTGCGATTCGGAGGTCGTCAAGGTTTTTTGATCCCCGACCACCGTCCAATGCACCTTGTTCGCGTCGCGCCCGAATTCAATCGACCGCGTATACATCTGCACGCGACACCCGTCGATCGTTCGACTACCCCACCCGAGCAGACGCGGTCGCCATGCACGAAGCAGGTCCAGCGTTTCGTCATACACCGCGGCCCACGCACCAGGCTCGATCTGATTCGGATCGATATCCAGAATGACGTGCACTCCCATCGGCCGTCTCCTCTACTGGACGCACGTGCGTCGGACTTCCCATTCCGCGCCTGGAAAAACCGTGCGCCAGGACAAACATGAAGCGCATCGCGCGGACGGTCAACGAGAAAATTTGACTTCGGCTGCAAATGGCATTGTTCAGGTTCGTTCAAATAGAACATCCGCAGGCCGTGTTTTCAAGGTCGACGTCGTCCAAGGCTCCGGCGACGAATCCATGCTGAGAATTCGGTCCACTCGCCAAACATTTTTGCGCAAATCGGTTGGTCCCGGGGTCGACCCAATGCACGCAGGAATGCCAGAGATACCCTCGAGATCTACGCAGACGAAAAGCGTACTCGTGGGGCTCCTTTCCCATCGGGTTCCGCCCTACAAGACGTGAACACTTGGGTTATAGAAAGATGGCACTCCGGCACCTCTAGGTGCCCAATACACGGCGCATGGCCTTTCCCGAGAAGTATGGGTGCCCGATGCATGGGCCTTGCACCTGAGCCGGGCACCACCGAGTGCCCGGATTCGTGCGTCTGCTTCCGTTCGGGGCACTCCGGGGTGCCCGAAACAATGCTCGAAGCGGCGCTTGGGGCGCCTAACGGTGCCCTGATGAGCTCAAAAAGACCCTGCGAGGCACCTCGGCAGCGCCAAAAGGGGTCACGCATGGCTCTTGCCCATGCTCTCGCCTACGTCGAGCCGGCAGCAGCGGCGAGTCCCAACGTTGGACGGATGGGCTATCGATTCGACCCGCCCACGCCCCCAAACGCCCGCTCGACCAACACACCCCCACCCACTCCACCTTCACCCACTTTTGGCCCATCCGAGACTGGATCTTCCCCACTTGCCACCATTCGGACCCGTCGAAAAGCCCACCTGCGTGGTTTGCCCAACCAATTTGGTTGTCCCGACGATCCACCAACCATCACAAAAAGTCCAAAAGGTTGACTCTTTTGGCTGAGATCCGTAGGGTGGCGGGGCCGCGTGGGAGAAAGTGGCAAAAAAGCCCATGCCCATGCGGAGCGTCTTCGACACGGTGGATCCGCGCTCGAAGGCTTCTGTCGCTAGCCGGGCCTTCTGATGCACACGATGTTTCGCGGTCACTTCGAGCACTCGATCGACGCCAAAGGGCGCACGAGTCTCCCTGCGCGCTTTCGCGACTTGCTCGCAGCGTCCGGTGATTTTGCGACTCGTCATCACGCCGGCGCTCTTCGATCCGTGTTTGCACGCGCACCCCATGCGCGCGTGGGAAGCGCTCGAAGAAAAGATCGCAGCTCTGCCGCAATTCGATCCGAACGTGGTCGCGTTTCGTCGGCGGTACGTGTCTGCGGCGGTCGAGTGCGAGCTCGACAAACAAGGCCGACTTCTCGTTCCGCCCGCGCTGCGAGAACACGCGGGCTTTCTGAAGAAGTCTTGTGGGCCGGTATGGGCCCAACGATCGAGCTCTGGTCGAAGGAGCGGTGGCAGGCAGCGCAGCAGATGAGCGAGTCGCAACTGGCCGACTTCAAGGCCGCGATCTCGGAGCAGTTCCGCCTATGAACGTGGTGAACGTCGTCCCTATGCGTCCTATCGAAATGCCTCCGATGCCCAAAGAACACCACGTCACCGTGCTTCGGGACGAAGTGGTGAAGGCGATCGAACCCAGGTCTGGCGGGTTTTACGTCGACGCGACGCTCGGAGCCGGAGGGCACGCCGAAGCGATGCTCGACGCAGCCCCGGGCACTCGTTTGCTCGGTGTCGACCGCGATACGCGTGCGCTCGAGCTTGCACGCGAAAGGCTCGCTCGTTTTGGAGATCGCGTCTTGTTCGCGCATGGGCCTTTTTCCGGCATCGAAGAGCACTTGGAAAAAGTTGGTGTTCCCACGATCGATGGCTTGGTCGCCGACGTGGGTTTGTCTTCGATGCAGCTCGAAGATGCCGACCGGGGATGTCGTTCCGAGCCGAAGGGCCGCTCGACATGCGCATGGATCGTTCGACGGGTGAGACCGTGCTGGAGCTCATCGAACGGCTCGATGACGACGAGCTGGCGAACGTCATTTATCAATTTGGTGAAGAGCGTCGATCACGACGCATCGCGCGGTGCATCAAACAGGCTGCGGCGCAAAACGAATTGCGCACGACGCTCGACTTGCGGCGCGCGGTCGTACGCGCGGTGGGGCCATCGCGCGTGGGCGGCGTGGACCCTGCGACGCGAACGTTTCAAGCGCTGCGCATCGCGGTGAACGCGGAGCTCGACGAGTTCACGGCGCTTCTCGAAGCGGCTGCGCGCATCGTTCGTCCGGGCGGCGTAGTCGCGATCATCACGTTCCACTCGCTGGAAGATCGCATCGTCAAGCACGCGCTGCGTTTGCCCGGGGTATGGGAGCCGCTGACGAAGAAGCCGGTTCTGCCGACGGATGACGAAGTCGCGACAAACCCACGTTCACGCAGCGCCAAGCTGCGAGCGGCGCGGCGCATCGAAGGAGAGGCAAGCGCATGATGAAGTCCGAGCGCATGAAGCAGCGGCCGTTCTTGGCTCTTTGGACGCTCGCGGTGCTCGCTTCCGTAGCAGCGTTCATCGTGCATTTGGGTTTGCGCGGCCGGATCGTGGACCTTGGTTACAAGCTCGGGCGCGTGCGTGCCGAGCAAGCGCGGCTGCGCGAAGTGAAGCGCGCGCTGTCGCTCGAGGCTGCGAGTTACGAGACGCCGCAGCGGGTGGAGATGGTCGCGCGCACGTTGCTTGGCATGACGCCGCCACCGCCCGAGCGCGTCATCCCCATGCGCGCCCCCGTGCGTATCCAGGACGAAAGCGCCGAGGAAGCGCCGGCGAGCGGTGCGGCGAATGGAGGTACGCCGTGAAAAACCTCGATCCCCAGCGCGCTCGATGGATTCGCATCCGCATGGGCATTCTTTGCGGGATGATGGGCCTCGGGCTCGGCATCATCGTTTCGGGCGCGCATCGCATTCAGATCGAAGATGGTTCGGAGTGGTACGATTTGGCCGAGCGCCAGCGTCAACGCCGTCTTCACGTCACGCCCAAACGCGGCACGATTTACGACCGTAATTCCACGCCGCTCGCGGAGAGCGTCGAGGTGCCCAGCGTGTCGCTCGATGCGGTCGAGTTGCTTCGCGGCATCGACAAGCGCTACTTGCCGATGCGCATCAAGGACTACGGCGAGCGCATCGCGCAAGCGCTGAACCTGCCGCCCGAAGACGTCATTGAAAAGGTGAGCCGCCGGCGTCGTTTCGTCTGGCTGAAGCGCCGCGTATCCGAAGCCGAAGTTGCAGCCGTTCGAGCGCTCGGTGCCAAGGGCCAACGATATCCCCTGCGTGGGCTCGTCATCGAAGGTGAGGGTCACCGGTTTTACCCGAACCGCGAGCTTGCCGGGCCGCTCGTCGGGTTCGTCTCTCCAGACGGCGAAGGTCGTGAAGGTTTGGAGCTGGCGCTCGATCACGAGTTACGCGGGAAAAGCTCCGAAGTCCGCGGTCTACGTGACAGGTCCGGGCGCCTCATCTTCCACGAAGGCATCGAAGACGAAGCGGCGCTCGCTGGGCACAACATCGTGCTCACGATCGACAAGGGCATTCAGTTTACCGCGGAACGCGAGCTCGAAGCCGCGATGAGCACGTACGAAGCTTTCGGAGGTTCGGTCGTCGTCGTGGATCCGATGAGCGGCGAGATCCTCGCGATGGCCAGCGCTCCTGGGTACAACCCGAACGACTACGGTTCGTCCGATCCGGATGCGCGACGCAACCGCTGCGTCGTCGATCGTTTCGAACCCGGATCGACCATCAAGGTCTTCTCGTTCGCCACGGCGCTCGCAGCGCATAGCGTGTCCCCCACCGCAAACGTCTATTGCGAAGAGGGGCACATGCCTATCGACAACGTCGTCATCCACGACACGCACCCTGCGAAGTGGCTTTCGGTTACGCAGGTGCTGAGTTTGTCGTCGAACATTGGTACGGCGAAGATCGCGCTCGGCCTCGGTGAACAGAGGCTCTACGAAGGGTTTCGGCGGTTCGGGTTCGGCGACACGACGGGCATCCCGTTCCCTGGTGAATCCATGGGCGTGCTCAGGCCGCGCGGAAGGCCGTGGGTGCAAGTCGAAACGGCGGCTGCTTCCTTCGGGCAAGGCATCAGCGTCACGACGCTACAGCTCACGATGGCGATGGCGGCCATTGCCAACGGGGGCAAACTCCTCGAGCCAATTCTCATCAAGCGCATCACCGACGGCGCCGGCACGGTGCTGACGGAAAACCAGCCGCGCGTGCGTCGCGAAGCCGTCAATCCTGCCGTTGCCAAGCTCATGTCGGAGATGCTCGTCGCCGTCACCGAAGGCGAGGGCACGGGCATCGAAGCTGCAATTCCAGGCTTTCGCGTCGCTGGAAAAACAGGGACAGCGCAGAAGGTCGACCCTGCGACGGGCAGGTATACGGACACCCACTACGTCGCCTCGTTCGCCGGATTCGTTCCGGCGGACAAACCACGGCTCGTGATCTCGGTCGTGCTCGACGAACCTCTGGGCGGCACGTACGCCGGTGGTTCCGTTGCGGCTCCGGTCTTCCGACGCATCGGCGAGATGGCACTTCGGTATCTGGGTGTCACACCCCGCGGTACGGTTCCGATGAAGCTCAAGGATGTCGCCGAACGTGCCAAAGAAACGGACCTCGCGACGAGCACGTACCAGGTGCTCAGCGAAGCACGTACAGCGGCTGCCCCCATCACGAACAGCGTCGTGACGCCGTCTGCACCGATGAAGAACGGCGAAACGCGCGTGCCTGATTTGTCCGGACAACCCTTGCGCGAAGCCATTCGCGCGGCGGCTGCAACAATTTGGTGCCCACGGTCGTCGGCACCGGACGGCTGGCTCGCACCGAACCCGCGACGGGCACGGTTTTACCCAAAGGTTCAACCGTAAAGCTTTTCTTCGAGCCTTCGTCATGACGAACGCCGAGCCCGTTTTCCAGCGCGAAGTCGGCGTATATCCACCGTGCAAGCAGTCACGGATGGGTCGGCGCGTCGATGAGCTGGTGCGGGAAGTCCCTCGGTCGCGTCTCGTCTCCGGCAATCCCTCCACCTTCATCACCGGCGTTCATCACGATTCGCGCCGCATCGAACGCGGGCATGCCTTCGTCGCACGACCTGGCCTGCGCACGCACGGCGAGCGGTTCGTCGCAGATGCGATCGCGCGTGGAGCAAGCGCAGTCATCGCGCCTCGCGGGGTCGCATCGTCGAACGATGTTGCATGGATCGAAACGGAGGATGCGGCCGTTGCCCTCGCGTTTGCGGCCGCTGCGGTCTACGGCCATCCAACGTTTGCCCTCGAAGCCGTGGGCATCACCGGGACGAACGGCAAGACGACGACGTCGCATCTCGTTCATGCGTGCATCGAAGCTTGTGGAGGCAAGCCCGGCTCGTCGGCACGCTTGGGTATCGCTTCGCAGACCTCGATCTGCCGGCGACCCACACGAGCCCCGAAGCGGACGAGCTCGCTCGCATTGCGCACGCGATGCGCACGCGCGGTGCGTCGCACCTCGTGATGGAAGTGTCGAGCATTGCCCTCGCAGCCGCGCGCGTAGAAGCCGTGCGATTTCGCACGGTTGCGCTCACGAACCTCACGCAGGACCACCTCGATTACCACGGCACCATGGAGGCATACGCCGAAGCGAAAGCGCGCCTCTTCGTCGACCTCGGACCTGGTTCGGCTGCCGTCAACATCGACGATCCGTTTGGCAGAGCGCTGGTCGATCGGCTTGCACCTCGCGGATTTGCAGGCCCCACGTCGGCCACGCTGGTCAGGTATTCAGCCAAGCCAAACGCGTCTTCGAGCGAAGCCGACGTTGCACCCGCACGCGTCGAGCACACGCCTGCAGGCATCTCGCTCGATGTGCGTACGCCCGCGGGCACCTTCGCCATCGAGTCGCCACTCGTTGGTGGTCATAACGTTCAGAACTTGCTCGCAGCGGTCTCCATCGCGCACTTGCTCGACCTCGACCTGCGCAAGGCCGCCGAAGCGCTCTCCAACCCGATCCTCGTCGCCGGTCGCCTCGAACGCTGCGATGACCCGACGAAGGACGACGTCATCGTGCTCGTCGATTACGCGCACACGCCCGATGCGCTCGCACGCGTGCTCGAAAGCGTGCGCGCGTATGGCAAGCGCCGCGTGTTGTGCGTGTTCGGCTGCGGGGGCGATCGCGATCCGAAGAAGCGCCCGCTCATGGGAGAAGCCGTAGGACGAGGTGCCGACGTTGCATTCGTCACGAACGACAATCCGCGCAGCGAAGACCCGCTTTCGATCATCGACGCCATCCTACCTGGTTTGTCCGGGCGCAAAGCTACCGTCGTCGTCGAGCCCGATCGCGCCAAAGCCATCGAGTGCGCGGTGCTCGAAGCAGCTCCGGGCGACATCGTGCTCATCGCCGGCAAGGGACACGAGCCGTATCAGATCATCGGAAGCGTCACGCTCCCGTTCGACGACCGCGTCGAAGCTCGCCGTGCGCTGAATTTGCGACGTGCGGTCCGCGGAGGAGGCGCCTGATGGGCACGCCCATCCCCCTCAATGCGGCATCGTTCACGCTGGGCGATCTTGCAAGGATCACCGGCGGCGCGATCGTTACGCCGGGGTCTTGTGCTCCCGAAGACGTCGTCGCGTCCATTTCCACCGACACCCGTACGCTCACACCCGGATCGCTTTTCGTGGCGCTCGCGGGCGAACGTTTCGATGGCCACGACTACCTCGAGACGGCGAACCAAAACGGCGCGCGCGCGGCGATCGTCGAACGCGACGTCAAGGCTCCCGCGGGCCTTGCGCTCGTACGCTGCTCGTCGACGCTCACAGCACTAGGCGACTTGGCCCGAACGCACCTCGAACGGTGGCGATCGTTTGACGGCAAACGAATCATCGTCGCGATCACGGGTTCGGCGGGCAAAACCACGACCCGCGTCGCCGTCACCGCCATGCTCGAAGCGCTCTACCCGGGCGCGGTGCATTCGACGAAGGGCAACCTGAACAATTTGGTTGGTGTTCCCATGGTCGTGTTTGGTCTCGACGAACACCACCACGTTGCCGTCATCGAGATGGGCATGAATCAGCCGGGGGAAATCGCGCAGCTTGCGGCGATAGCCAGGCCCGACGTCGCCATCGTCACGCTCGTCGCAGCAGCTCACGTCGAAGGCGTCGGTTCCATCGACGGCGTCGCTCACGAGAAAGGCGCGCTGTATCGCGCGCTCTTGCCGAGCGGCATCGCCATCGCGAATGGGGACGACGATCGAGTTCGTACGGTACTAAAAGGTTCGTCCGCGACGCAACGGATTTCGTACGGGACGCGCGACAACGTCGACGTGCGTATCGTGGACCGCCGTCCTGAAGGGTTTTCCCTGTCGCGCATCACGCTCGCGCGCCCCGACGGACAGGCGCTCGAGTTTGTCACGCCGCTCATCGGCGAAGCGGGCGCCTATGCGTGCGCGGCAGCCGTGAGCGTTGCGGAAGCCCTCGCGGGCGAGCGCTTGACGTCGACCTTCGTCGAAGCTGCGTTTGCCGCGGCGGAAGTGGGCGGCGGCGCGGGACGGCTCGTACCGCGACCTCTTGGCCGGGACGTCGTCGTCATCGACGACAGTTACAACGCGAATCCTGCGTCATCCGCTGCGTCGATACGCACTGCTGCCGAGCTTGCTCGCGCCTCGAATCGGCGCCTCGTCCTGGTGCTCGGCGCGATGTACGAGCTCGGTGTCGAATCGACCAGTGGTCACGACGCCGTTGGTCGCGCGGCAGCTTCGAGCGGCGCGACCATCGTATTCGCCATCGGCGGCGAAGCTCGGCGCATTGCGGATCGTGCCGAAGAAGTTGGTGTACCAAACAAGTTTTTCCAGACGAGCGCAGAGGCGGCCCCGGTCGTCGTCGATGCCGTTCGTCCAGGTGATCTCGTCCTAGTGAAAGGATCGCGCGGCGTGGGAACGGAAAAGATCGTGCGCGAGCTCTCGCTCGCGTTCGGTGAGCGGGTTGCGAATGCGGAGGCTACAGCTTGATTTACGAGCTCTTTTACCCGCTCAAGTTCCATTACCATTCGCTGAGTTTTCTCAACGTTCTTCGGTACATTCCGTTTCGCACCATCATGGCGACCATCACCGCCATGCTGCTCGCGTTCGTCCTGGCACCGTGGTTCATCCGGGAACTGAAGCGCAAGCAGATTGGTCAGGTCGTTCGCACCGAGGGTCCCGAGACGCACAAGATCAAAGCAGGCACGCCGACGATGGGCGGCGCGCTCATTCTGCTTTCGCTCCTGCTTCCGACGGCGCTCTGGGCCGACTTGCGTAACCCATTCGTGCTCGCGACGACGGCCGTCACCGCCGGGTACGGCGTCATTGGATATCTCGACGATTATCTCAAAATCAAGCGCAAGAACACGGGTGGTTTGCCCGGACGTTACAAGCTGCTCGGCCAAGTTTTGATTGGCGGCGCGGCCATCACGTACACATTTGTTTTCACGTCGAAGCTTCCGGCGGATTGGGCCGACATTCGCACGCAATTGGCGCTGCCGTTCGCAGCGTTCTCGAAGCACTCGATCGATTTGCCGCTCTGGTTTTACATACCCTTCGCGGTGTTTGTCGTGGTCGCCTGGTCGAACGCCGTCAACCTCACCGACGGTCTCGACGGCCTGGCCATTGGCCCGGTCATGATCAACGCCGGCACGTACCTCATCTGGTCGTACGTTGCAGGTGCAACGATTGCGAGTTTTTCTCTCGCAACCTACCTCGACATTCCGAAGATAGCTTCCGCAGGCGAATTAGCGGTCTATTGCGGCTCGGTCATCGGCGCGGGAATAGGGTTTCTCTGGTACAACACCTATCCCGCACAAGTGTTCATGGGCGACGTCGGATCGCTCGCGCTCGGCGGCGGCTTGGGCATGCTCGCGGTGTTCACCAAGAACGAGCTGCTCAGCGTCCTTCTCGGCGGCGTGTTCTTCGTCGAGACCGTCAGCGTCATCGCGCAAGTCACGTCGTACAAGCTCTTCAAGAAGCGCGTTTTCTTGATGGCTCCGATTCACCACCACTACGAAAAGAAGGGGTGGCCCGAGCCCAAGATCATCGTTCGTTTCTGGATCATTTCCATCCTATTGGCGCTGGTCAGCCTAGCGTCGATGAAGCTCAGGTGACGCTGATGATGCTTACGGATCGCAGCGTCCTCGTGGTTGGTCTTGGCCGAAGCGGCATCGCAGCCGCGCGTTTGTGCCTCATCAAAGGCGCTCGCGTCACCCTCAACGATACGGCCCCGCGCGAGCGTTTGTCCGCGGAAGCCTTGGCGCTCGAAGCCGATGGCGCGCGCATCGTCGCCGGTGGTCATCCGAATTCGATGCTCGATGGCGTCGATCTGGTCGTCGTTTCACCAGGAGTACCGCTCATTCCAACGGTCGAAGCGTGGGAACGTGCGGGGGGCGAAGTCATCGGCGAGCTCGAGCTTGCATCGAGGTTTGTCTCGGCACCCATCGCGTTGATTGGCGGGACAAACGGCAAGAGCACCACGACGGCGCTCGTTCACGCGATGCTCGAAGCATCCGGACAAAACGCGTTCATTGGCGGCAATTTTGGTGTTCCGCTGTCCGAGGTCGTCGGCACGGACTTCGATGCGCTCGTCCTGGAAATATCGAGTTTTCAAGCTGAACGAGTGCCCACGCTGCGCGCACGCGTACACGTGCTGCTCAACATCACGGACGATCACCTCGACAGGTACGCGAGCTTTGCCGCGTACGCGCATGCAAAGGGCAATCCTTTCGAGCACATGACGGCGGAGGACACGGCAGTCGTTCCGTTTGGAGATGCGATCGTCAAGCAGCAGGCCGATCGAGGTCCCGCGCGTCAAGTGACGTTCAGCGAAGTCGACGCCTCCGCGATGGTTGCGCGTGATGGCGATGCGATCGTCGATCGAATTCGCGGCACGCGATACCCGCTGAGTCTCTTGCGCATCAAAGGCACGCACAACATCGCGAATGCATGTGCGGCCATTGCGGCAGCAGCAGCCATGGGCGCAACGGACGAGGGCATCACGCGCGGGCTCGCGCGATTCGAGGGGCTCGGGCATCGCACGGTGCTCGTCGGAGAAGTCGGCGGCGTGCGTTATTACGACGATTCCAAAGGCACGAACGTCGGAGCTTCGGTGGCTGCGCTTCGAGGTCTCGAGGAGAGCAAGGCCGTGCTCATCGCCGGTGGTCGAGACAAACTCGGCGATTACCGGCCGCTCGTCGAGGCACTTCGTGACCGTGGCAGGGCGCTCGTGGTGATTGGGGAAGCGGCAGATCGGATTGCGGCCGCTGCCGAAGGGTTCGTTCCGACGCACCGGGCCAATTCGATGCCGGATGCGGTCCGAATTGCACGTTCTTTGGCCCAAGCCGGCGATGCGGTTTTGCTCAGTCCCGCATGTTCGAGTTTCGACATGTTCCGGGATTACAAGGACCGCGGGGACTCGTTTGTCCGGGCGGTACGTGAGATGCAGGAGGTACGATCGTGAACGGCAGCGCCATCATCGACGGCATGCGTCCTTCGGGGGACCGCCGGCACAGCAGCGCGCCCCCTCCGAAAAACCGTCACGTTGCTCCGTCGACGCATCCTGCGCCGCGAAATGTGAAGGAAGGGGTTCGTTCGGACGCACCTACAGCGGGCGTGGGCTTCGGCAACTTGCTGAAGTCGAGCCCCTCGGGGCCGGTGGATTCGGTGCTCGCGGCCGTCGTCATCGCGCTCATCGGGTTTGGCGTGGTCATGGTCTACAGCGCCAGCGCCATCGAAGCGACGGTGCGCCATCACGACGCGCAGTTCTTCTTGAAGCGTCAGGCCATCTATGCGCTCGCCGCCATGTTCACGATGTGGCTCGCAAGCCGCTTCGACTACCGCAAGCTTCGCCCGTTCACGTATCCGATTCTCGCGACCGTCACGTTGCTTCTCGGTTTGACGGTGACGGGCTTGGGACACCGTGCAGGCAATGCGTATCGTTGGATCGCTCTCGGCCCGATTCACATTCAGCCGGCCGAGATGGCCAAGCTCGGCATCGTCTTGTGGCTGGCCTATTCGCTTTCGAAGAAGGCCGAGAAGATCAAGAGTTTCGCCGTAGGCTTTTTGCCGCACCTGATCGTGGTCGGCGTGCTGATTTTGCTGCTTTTGAAGCAGCCCGACTTCGGCAGCGCCGTCGTGCTTTTGTTCTTGACGTTTACGCTGCTGTTCGTTGCGGGAGCGCGCATTCCGTACATCGCTGCATTCACCGCGCTGCTCGGCATGGGTGCCGCCGCGCTCGTCATGTTCAGCGACTATCGCCTCAAGCGTTGGCTCGCGTTCACCGACATGGACAACCATCGGCAGGACTTGGCGTATCAGCCGTTCCAGTCGGTCATGAGCTTCGGCTCGGGTGGATGGAGCGGGCTCGGTTTGGGCAAGGGTCTGCAGGTGCTCTATTTGCCCGAAGCGCACACGGACTTCATCAGCGCGATCATCGGCGAAGAGCTTGGATTCATTGGGATTTTGGGTCTCTGTGGTGCCTATCTGATCATCGTCTCGCGAGGCGTGAAGGTAGCTCTCGAGGCGGCCGATGATTACGGCAGCTTCCTCGCGTTCGGCATTGCGACATTGTTTGGGGTCCAAGCATTGGTGAACCTCGCTGTCGCGATGGCCATTCTTCCGACGAAGGGTTTGACCTTGCCGTTTTTGAGTTACGGCGGTTCGTCGCTGCTCGTGAACGCCGCAGGCATCGGCGTCATCCTCAGCGTCAGTCGTCCGCGTACGAATGAGGTTTCGCCTGCCGTGCGCGCACAAGCAAAGACGAGCGAAGGGGCTCCGAGCGCATCGGCCGTCGTTGCAACGGCAGCCGAGGAGGGGACGTCTTCGTGACGACGATCTTTTTGGCGGGTGGTGGCACCGGAGGCCACGTCTTTCCGATGCTCGCAGTGGGCGACGCGATCGCGTCGTCGGACCCGTCGTGTCGCATCGTGTACGTCGGGACGGCTCGAGGGCTCGAGGCGCGTGTCGTGCCCGAACAAGGCAAGCACCTGGAACTGCTCGACATTTTGCCGCTTCGTGGAGGTGGTTTGTCCGGGTTTGCCCGTGGCGTGAAAAATGCCGCCGTTGCCCTTCCCGAGGCGCGAGAGCTCGTTCGTCGCTTCAATCCTTCCGCGGTCCTTTCCGTGGGCGGGTATGCGTCGGGACCGGTTTGTCTTGCTGCACGAACCCTCGGCGTTGCCGTTGGCATCCTCGAACCGAACAGCGTGATGGGCTTGGCAAATCGATTGCTCTCGCCGTTCGCCGTGCGAGCGTACACGGCGTTTCCCGAGGTCGATCGGTATTTCCGGCCGAGCACCGTGCGTCGTTTCGGCGTGCCGCTTCGTCGGGCATTTACTCCGGCTTCGTACGAACCACGCGAGGACAAACTTTCGATCCTGGTGCTCGGCGGAAGCCAGGGCGCCAAGGCGCTCAACGACGCGCTTCCGCGCGCGTTCGCCCGCGTGAAGAAGCGTCTGCCGACGCTCAGCGTGATTCATCAGACGGGACGCGAACGCGAGGTCGAAGCGCGGGCGCTTTACGAGTCGTTGGGTTTGGCGGACACGGCGACGGTCGTGTCGTTCATCGATGACATGGCATCGGCTCTGATCTCGGCGGACATCGTCGTCGCACGAGCGGGTGCATCGACGTTGGCCGAGCTTTGCGCCGTTGGAAGGCCTTCGATCCTGATCCCCTACCCCTTCGCGGCTGACGATCATCAGTACCAAAACGCGCTTTCGCTCGACCGTCGAGGAGCCGCCATCGCGCTCAGGCAAGACGATGCGACGGTCGAACGCGTGGCTTCGGAAATCGAAAAGTTGGCGTTGTCCGTGGAGCGTCGCGTGGCCATGGCCGGTGCAGCAGCGGGCAGCGGCGCGTCGGACGCGGCGATGCGCATCGCAGCCGATTTGCTCGAGCTGGCGTACGTTCGAGAAAAACGCGGCCTTTCGCAGGCGCGAGAAAGGGCCGTGTGATGTTTCGCGGGCGAGTTCGCCACGTTCACTTCGTCGGTGTCGGCGGCATCGGCATGAGCGGTTTGGCCGAGATTCTTCGGTCGCTCGAGTTCGACGTGTCGGGCTCGGACATCAAGGAAGGCGACACCACGCGTCGTCTCGCGTCTTTGGGCGTGCGCATCGACATCGGCCATCGCGAAGAGAACGTGCGTGGCGTCGACGTGGTCGTGTATTCGAGCGCGGTTTTGAAAGACAATCCCGAGCTCGTCGAAGCGCGAAGCTTGGGCATCCCCATCATCGCGCGTGCCGAGATGCTCGCGGAGCTGATGCGGCTGAAGTACGGCGTTGCGATCGCCGGTTCGCACGGAAAAACCACGACGACGTCGCTCGTCGCAACGGTACTTCGTCACGCGGGCTTGGACCCCACGGTGGTCGTTGGCGGCAAGATGGCGGCGCTCGGATCGAACGCGCGCCTCGGTGCAGGTGATTTGCTCGTTGCGGAAGCCGACGAAAGCGACGGCTCGTTCTTGCGACTCACGCCGACGATCGCGGTCGTGACGAACATCGATCCCGAGCATCTCGATCATTACGGATCGTTCGAAACGCTGAAGGCTTCGTTCGTCGAGTTTGCCACGCGTGTGCCTTTTTACGGGCTCGCGGTGCTCTGCATGGATCATCCAGCGGTGCAGGACATTTTGCCGAGCATCTCGCGGCGCACCGTGACGTACGGTTTGTCTCCGCACGCCGACTACAGCGCACGCGGCGTGCAGTTCCGTGGCCTCGAAACGCGCTTCAACGCGTACCGGCGCGGCCAGGCGCTCGGTGGTTTTACCGTGCGCATGCCGGGTGCACACAACGTGCTGAATTGTTTGGCGACGATCGCCGTCGCCGACGAGCTCGAAGTGCCGCTCGACGTCATCAAGCAAGCGCTCGCGACGTTCGGTGGGGTTGCGCGACGTTTCACCGTCGTCGGCACGCCGCGCGAAGTGACGTTGATCGACGACTACGGCCATCATCCAGCCGAAGTTCGCGCGACGATCGAAGCTGCGCGGAAAGCGTTTCCCGAGGAAGGACGGCGCATCATCGTCGCGTTTCAACCGC
This sequence comes from Polyangiaceae bacterium, assembly GCA_016715885.1. Classification (NCBI taxonomy): domain Bacteria; kingdom Pseudomonadati; phylum Myxococcota; order Polyangiales; family Polyangiaceae; species Polyangiaceae bacterium. Next base: position 23,758 of record JADJXL010000002.1, on the reverse strand, counting down.
ATCGGTACACGCGTACGCGCGACCTGTTCGACGACTTCACGCGCGCGTTCAACCAAGCGGACATCCTGTTTCTCACGGACATCTACCCCGCAGGCGAAACGCCGCTGCCCGACGTGACGTCCGAACGGCTCGCGAAATCGATTCGCCAGCACGGTCATCACAACGTCACGCACGCACCGGACAAGGCGACGCTGCACGAAGCGATTGCGCAAGTGGTTCGTCGCGGTGATGTGGTGATCGCGCTCGGCGCAGGCGACGTCAACAAGATGCTCGGGCGTTTGCGCGCGCATATCGAAGCGTTACCGGAAGACCAACCCCCGCCACGGGAGGGCACGACATGAGCGATGTTTTGCGTCCCAACCGTCGGTTGCGAGCTCCGAAGCCCTCGGTCGTGGCAGCTCCGCCCGATCCGTCGCCGGAGATCGAACACGATTCACCTCCGCCGCCGCCCGCCACGACGACGACGGTGAAGCCACCTGCTCCTTCGCGAGCGCGAAAGTTGCCGCGTGCCGTGGCGCTCGTGCTGGGCGTGTGTGTCGTGCTCTCTGCATCCGTCGCGGTCGCGTGGGGAGCTCGTCGCTACATCACGACGAGTCCGCGATTCTGCATTCGCACGGTGCTCGTCGATGGAAACAAGCGTTTGTCCGCGGAGGACATTGCGTCGCTCGGTGGTGTGGCCATTGGGCGCAACATCTTCGAAGTGGACCTCGAAACGGCGGGCACGACGATCACGAACGAGCCTTGGATCGAGAAAGCGATCGTCACGCGCAAGCTTCCTTCGACGGTGAACATCACCGTGGTCGAGCGTGAAGCGTGGGCCGTTGCGACGATCGGCGACGAGCTGTACCTCGTCACGCGCGATGGAGATCCGTTCAAGCGCGTGAGCGAAGGTGATCCATTCGATTTACCGGTCATCACGGGGATCGCGCCGGAGAAGGTTTCACTTGACCGAACGGGCGTCGTGCAGGCGTTTCGCCGAGCGCTCGATGTGGTCGAAGACATGGACCGCGCAGGCATCAGCAAGCGTTATCCGATCCAAGAAGTGCATCTCGAGCGGGACGGGACGATCGTGATGACGATCGGCAAGGATGCGATTGCGCTGCATCTCGGCCAATCGCGGTTCCGCGAGAAGATCGAACAAGCGTCGCGCGTGCTTTCGGAGCTCGCTCGGCGCAAGGCGCAACCGTCGGTGATCTTTCTTGACAACGAGGCGCATCCCGAGCGCGTCGTCGTGAGGATGCGATGAGCGCAAAAGGAACGTTCGCGAAATTTGGCCCTTCATCTTCGCTCGTGGCAGCGTCGCGAAACCTCCACGAAGGGCGCAGTGGGTTCGACACGACCCACGCGAAACCCTGGTCGAACACTTCGGGTGCACGGGAATGAAGAGCAGGATGGAGACGAGCGAAATTGTCGTAGGCGTCGATATCGGGACGACGAAGGTGATTGCCGTCGTCGGCGAGGTCGATGCGGACGGGATCACCATTCTCGGCGTGGGAAACGTCCCTTGTCGCGGCCTGCGCAAAGGCATCGTGTCGAACATCGACTGGACGTCGCGCGCGATTGCAGACGCGATCGAGGCTGCGCAGACCATGGCCGGTGTCGAAATCCGCACGGTTTTCGCGGGAGTCGCGGGCAATCACATTCGTTGCCAAGGATCCGACGGCGTCGTCGCGATCGCTGGTGGCGAAGTGACGGCCGCAGACGTCGAGCGAGTTCTCGAAGGAGCACGTGCCATTCCGATCGACGCGGATCGACAAATCCTTCACGCTTTGCCGCGCGAGTTCACAGTCGACAATCAGGATGGCATTCGCGATCCCGTCGGCATGAGTGGGGTTCGTCTCGGCACACGAGTCAACCTCATCACCGCGGCCACGTCGTGTGTTCAGAACGTCGTTCGTTGCGCCGAACGGTGCAACTTGACCGTGGCCGATGTCGTGCTCGAGCCGCTTGCGAGTGCTGAAGCCGTGGTTTCGGAAGACGAGAAGGAAATTGGCGTCGTCGTGATCGACATGGGTGGTGGCACGACCGATCTGCTGGTGTACGCTGACGGCGGCATCGCCCACGTCAGTGTCATTCCTGCAGGTGGCAACAACGTCACCGCGGACCTTGCCGCAGGGCTTCGAACGCCGATGGCCGAAGCCGAGCGGCTGAAGCGCAACTTCGGTTGCGCGCTCGGACGAATGGTGGCGGACGACGAGGAGGTCGAAGTACCCGGAGTGGGTGGGCACATGCCGCGGAAGGTTCCGCGTCGCGTGCTGTCGGACATCATCGAGCCACGGATCGAAGAGATTTTTGCGGTCGTTCGCAAGCGTCTCGAAGACGCGGGCCTGCTCGATCAACTCGCGGCCGGTGCAGTGCTGACCGGTGGTGGCGTGTTGATGGAGGGGATGAGCGAGTTTGCCGAAGAGATCCTCGGCATGCCCGTTCGTCTCGGCGTACCCGTCGGCATGCGTGGCATCACGCAGCTCGTCGCGGGTCCGCAATACGCGACCGGCGTGGGTCTCGTGCAGTACGGAGCGAATGCGCTGCGCACCGCGCGTGACGTACAGCAAGTGGAAGTTTCACGTCCCACGCCGACGCGTGTGGCGGCGCCGGCGCGAGTCGAACGGCGTGATGCAGTGGAAGAATCGAGCGTCGAGCGACGCGGAAGTGGACGGTTTTGGAATTGGCTGCGTGCAGCCTTCTAAGGCGTCGAAGTAGGGTTTCGTAGGACAAACAGGTAGAACGGTGGAAGCGGTTTCGCGGGGAAGAGGCGCCCCTCGGAATCACCCTGGGAGCGGGTGAGGCTCCCTTGGCCCGACTGGCCAACCAAACATCTCGGGAGGCGTTTCATGAGTTTTTCGATTGAGTTTGCCGATGAGCATGCGGGCTACGACGCTCGAATCAAGGTCATCGGTTGCGGCGGATCGGGCGGCAACGCAGTCAACACCATGATCAACTTCGGCCTCGAAGGGGTCGAGTTCATGGTCGTGAACACGGATGCGCAGGCCCTCAGTGCGAGCATTGCACCGATGAAGGTGCACATCGGCTCGAACGTGACGCGAGGCCTCGGCGCAGGTGCCGATCCCGAAAAGGGTCGCAAAGCAGCGCTCGAAGACGTGCAACGCCTGAAGGAGCTCATCCAAGGCGCAGACATGGTGTTCGTCACGGCCGGCATGGGCGGTGGCACGGGCACCGGAGCCGCGCCGGTCATCGCGCAGCTCGCGCGTGAAGAAGGCTGTTTGACCGTCGGTGTCGTGACCAAGCCGTTCTTCTTCGAGGGCAAACAACGTTCGCGTCGGGCCGAAGCGGGCCTCGCCATGCTCGCCGAGCACGTCGACACGCTCATTACGATCCCGAACCAAAAGCTCCTCACGCTCGGTGACGAAGAGCTGTCGTTCGTCGATGCGTTCCGCAAAGCGGACGAAGTTCTCTATCAAGCGATCAAGGGCATCAGCGACCTCATCACGCAAAACGGCATCGTCAACGTGGACTTCGCCGACGTGAAGACGGTCATGCAGAACATGGGCCGCGCGCTCATGGGAACCGGATGCGCCAAGGGGCAGGGCCGCGCGCGTCTCGCTGCCGAGATGGCGATCACGTCGCCGCTGCTCGACAACATCTCCGTCGAAGGCGCGATGGGCGTGCTCATCAACATCGTTGGTGGCCCCGACATGCGCATGAAGGAAATCGAAGAGGCCGCAACGCTCGTGCAGGAGCAAGCGCACGAAGACGCGAACATCATCTTCGGCGCGACCATCGACGAAACGATGGGCGACATGATCAAGGTCACGGTCATCGCAACCGGTTTCGAGCTCGCTGGAGCCGATGCGGCACAACTTGCAGCAGCAACGATGACCACGGGCCAACGAGGGCATCATGCGACGGCTGTTTCGACCGCCCCGCCCCTCGCGAGCCCGCTGTCGAACGCGCTGACGAGCCCGAGCCCTCGCTCGATGCCCGCGCAAGCGCCCACGCAACGCACGCCCCCGCGCGAGCCCGCGCCGCGCGACGAGCCCGCCTACACCGTGCGCCGTACGCCCCCGCCCCAGGCCGCTCCTGCGTCCTTGTCTTCGGGTTCGACGCCGCGCGAACGTTCCACCTTCGTTCCGCCCCTCGACGCCGACTGGGACACGCCCGCTTTCCAGCGTCGCGGTCAGTGAGAATTACCTGAACATATTCCCGGTCCTGCGCGCTCGCAGAGCTGATCTGTCGGGCTGTCGTTGACAGGACCGTGAAGCTGCTTATCGTCTCCGCGCCTTGCGGCCTCTGCGGGGCTGTTTTCCGGCACCGATCATGAGCCAAAAACGGGATTATTACGAAGTTCTCGGGGTCTCCAAAGAAGCGTCGACAGACGAGCTTCGGAAGGCCTACCGCGCTGCGGCGCTCAAGAACCACCCGGACAGAAATCCCGGCGACAAGGAAGCTGAAGCGCGCTTCAAAGAAGCCACCGAAGCGTACCAGGTTCTTTCGGACGAACAGAAGCGCGCTCGGTACGACAGGTTCGGACACGCCGGCGTCGAAGGTTTGCCCGACATGGGTCAGGGCGACATCTTCACGCACTTCCAAGACATCTTTTCCGAGCTTTTTGGCGGGTTTGGCGGCGGGTTTGCCGGACAAGGACAACGCCGCCGAGGCGGTCCTTCGCGAGGTCAAGACCTACGCGTCGAACAGCGTCTCTCGCTTCGCGAAGCGATGACCGGAACCAAGCGTGAGGTCACGTTGCGCACGCCCGTCGCGTGCGAAGAATGTTCGGGCAGCGGCGCCAAACCTGGTTCCAAACGGAAAAACTGCCCCACGTGCGACGGACAAGGGCAAGTGTCGACGGCACGTGGGTTTGTCATGTTCACCCAGACATGCCCCGAGTGCCGCGGCGAAGGCACCGTCGTCAAGACGCCCTGCACCGTCTGCAATGGCCAAGGCGCCGTCGAAAAGACGCGCAAGGTCGTCGTCACCTTCCCCGCGGGCATCGATGCCGGACAGCGCCTGCGCGTGCCGGGTCAAGGCATGCCTGGCGGTCAAGGAGGACCGCCGGGTGACTTGTATGTCGATGTCGATCTCGAGCAGCACGAGCAATTCGAGCGCCACGAATCGGACCTGGTGACGCGCTCTGTGATGCCTTTCTCGAAGGCTGCACTCGGCGGACAAGTGGAATTGACGCTTCCCGATGACAGTGCGGTCACGGTGGATGTGCCCGCGGGATCGCAACCGGGAGACGTCATCACCGTGCGCGGTCAAGGGATGCCGCGAATCGATGGTCGCGGCCGCGGATCGCTGCAAATCGTCGTTCAAGTCGCCGTGCCGAAGACGGTGTCTGCAAAAGCGAAAGAGCTGCTCGAACAGCTCGACGAAGAGCTGCAGAGCCTCGCCTAGAGCGCCGTTCTGGTTGGAACAAGGTTAAATCGGGGGGTATGGGGGGGCCGAGCCTCGCCGTGTTTTGTGCAGGCGCAAAAACGAGGGGGGGCGAGGCTCGTCCCCATCGGTAAACTCTGCTCGCGCAAAGCACGGCGAGCGCTCGCGCCATACCCCTCATTTGCCTTATTCCAAACCGACCAGCGCTCTAAGCCGGTCTATCCATCCCGAACCACGCGCCTGCACATGCAAGCCCAAACGCGACGGGCGCGCATGCGATGCCAATGACGACGGCCACGGGCGCCGCAAGCCCCAAAAGCACGACGCCTCCACCAATCGCGAGCACCGCGCTGATGGCTGGCTCGAGCACGCTCTGGGCGCTCGATGCTCGAGCCGTGATCCAGCCGGCGATGGGAAAGGCCACGACCGATGCAGCCGCAAGAAGCAAAATGGGAACGATTGCAGCGGCTTGCGACGCGTCACGATCGACGGCGCCGAAGTCGACGCCCATCTTCGCACCAAGCATGACCGCCAGCACGAGCATGCCGATGATGACGCCAACCATGACGAGCGCGCCGATCGCGATCCACAAAAGCGATATCGGACGTTCCGACTTGCGAAGCGCTTCGCGTAGTGATCGAATGGATGGTGCCGGCAGCGAGATGCGCGGCTTGCGAGGCGTAACTGGCTTGGCCGTCTCGCGCTGCAACAGATCGCGCGCACCGAAAACGGTGATCACTCCGGCGACGAGCAAGACGGGAATCATCCCGAACATCCCGCTTTTGCCGCGCGCGAAAACCACGTGTTGACACGTCGCCCACCCGAGCGACGCGACAAACCACGCACCATTGAACGCCCATCCACCCATCGGTCGCTTGGGCGCTCGACCAAGCGCATAACCCCAAAGCGACGCGATGCACGGCGCGGCTACGGCAACCAGCAACGCACGCACCGGATCGATCCACGTAAGCGGCTGCTCGTAGAGCAAGACAGCGTTGTGCGCCGAGCCAAACCCGAGCGCTGCAGCAGTCGCATACGCCATTCCATCGATGGGCCTGTGCCTCCCGGAACGCCATCGCCACACGGGTCCTGCCGCAGCGACCTTCACCGCCTCCTCGAACGGCGCTGCCACCAAAAACGCATACACCAGCGCCGCAACGAGGTTTGTCCCGACGTCCACTTTACGCACTTCGAGGTTGCTGGCGACGAACCGTTCGAAGTACAGTGCCGGGACAAACCCGATGACGCCAAGCACGAACGTCAGCACCACCGACCGAGGGCTCGACGGCTTCAGCGCACCGCGCGACAAAATGGTCGCGTACAGCCCCAATGGCGCGACGACGACGAGCAGTCCTACGAGGATCTTTGCGGCTAACAAGGCTTAGAAATGGAGCCCAACCACAGCCATGGCAGTGCCAGCTGCACCGTAGCTCGTACCTTCGAACGCGAGTAAATCAGCCTTTTTCTTTTGTAGATCACTCAAGTTCGGATCCGCCTTGATCTCGGTAATCTTCGACGGATCGAGCCCCGGACGCGTGAGTCCCAAAACTTCGAAGCTCGCCAGCGCGCCGATCGAAAACATCGGCGTGATGTAGTAGTCGACGCCGCCTCCAGCGCGCACGTAAAACCCGGCAATGTCCGTGTGGTCAAGGGCCGACTGCACCGCGCCGCTTTGCAGCGAGCTCTTGAAACTGCCGAGCGCCGTGTACCCACCGCCAAGCTCGAAGTGAGGCTCGAGGTTGCCAAAGGGCAAACGCAAGCCCATCTCCCCACCGACGCTGAAGAGGTCCCACGAGTCGAAAAAACCCACGCGCGCACGAGCTCCAAACGTCAGGAAAACAAGGCGCAAACCAACACCAGCACCCATGACGAATCCTTCCGATTCGGTCTCGACGAAGCCAGCGCTGAAGGTCTCCTCATCTAGGTTGAACGTTCGTAGTCCAACGATCTGCATGCCACCGTTGACGTCCACATAGAGCCACTCGAGGCCTCGTTTCGAATCGCTCTTTTGCGAATTGTCGAGGTCTCTTTCCGTAGACGACGCATCTTCACGCTCCTCGGGTGCAAGCGGAGGCGGAGGCGCAAGGCCCTGCGCCGATGCAGCCGCAGAAAGCGTCAGTGTCGTGGCAAGCGTGATTGCGCCAATAAGCGAAGTTCGTGCAAGCATCACGGGTCTTCGTCTCCTTTGAGTTCGTACGAATGATCGGTATCGGAGCCATTGCTCGCGCTTTCGATCTCCCCCATCCCGCTCGATTCGACAGGCGGGCCGGGTACGCGATAGGAGCCGCTCAGCCACTTGTCCAGATCGATGATCTTGCAACGCGCCGAGCAAAAGGGACGGGATTTGTTGTCGGCGGAAGTCGACACGTCTCGTCCACAAATCGGGCAGCTCTGTCCTGCCGGTCCTGCCATGGGCGTAACCGTAGCAGCGTCCCGCGCGACCATGTAGCCTTCGGCAAGAGCCGGGCGTGGAAAAAGTACGCGCTGGGGGTGGCAAACGTGCATGTTTGGGCCGTTCGTCACTCCAAACACGCGTCACTTGTCGAGCGGTAGCACGCGGACAAACTCCACGACGATCTCCACGTGCCTACCGCTTGGCTGCGTAAACGAAGCCGTTCCTTTGCGCCCTTCCCAGTCCGACGAGAGACCAAACGCAGCAGCGCCGCTGGCTTCTTCCTCGGTGACCGTCACGTCGCTCAGCTTGGCCGAGATGCGCAGCACGTGTTTTCCGGGATTCACCGATCCAACGCCCAGCACCGCCAAGCTCCGCCGGATGTTCGCTACCGTTCGCTTGGCTGCATTGACCAAGTGCGCTGGAGGGTTTGTCGTGATGGGCTCGACGCCCATGACCTTCCCGTCTTCGCCGACGATGACCGCAAGCTCGAGCGACCCGGCGTTGCCAACGGCGAGCGTGCCCCACGTCTTGTCGGAATCGCATGCAGGAGGAAGCGCGTGCGCGAAGGCTCGGCCGAGGTTGCGGATGGAAGTCGCTCCATCGACGCCGAACGCGCTGCCGCCCGGGCTGGCAGCCTCGGGCGCTGCATCGGCGCTCGATGCCGCCGCGGCCGCCGCGGGGCTCGGTTTGCGACGCCTTGCCGTGCGAGCGGGCCTCTTGTTCGGCTCGGGCGCTCGATCGCCTTGGGCAACCGGTTTGTCTTGATCGACCGGTGCGGGCTCCTTCGCTTCGTCGGGCTTGGGCTTCGGAGCAGGCGATTCCGGGGCAGCGTCCGGCGTTTTGTCGGCCTCGCCTTCGTCTTTCGGTTCCGGTGTTTCCGGTTTGTCCGCGACCGGCTTGGGCTTCGCCGGAACTTTGGGCACAGGCTTCGGGGCGGGTTCGTCTGAAACGCTGGGTTTGTCCTGAGTGACAGGTTTGTCCTGCGCGACCGGCGGCTTGGGAGGCTCGGCCGGCGCTTCGTCGTCGTCCTGTCCCGCAGGCGCCGCAGGTGGTGCAGGCGGAGCGGCCGGGGGCGTTTGTGCGGCAGAACCGCCCAAAACATCCACTTCGTGAAGTTCTTCGGCATCGGCTGGCAGCGCCGTCGTTCCGGCCAAAAGGTCCGCGGCCTGCGGCGGTTCGTCAGGTGCTGGCGCAGCCTTTCGCAAACCGGCTGCGCCAATCAGCGACGCGTGTGCCAGAATCGACACCATCACCGCCGTTCGCATCACCCACGCACCCTTTGCCATGTTGCCCTGCCTTTGCGGAACGTTCGACGTTCGACCAAACGGACAGGACAACGACACAGCCACGTCGTTCCCGGTTGGATCAACCTAGCATGAAGGTTCTCGCCCTCTCCACTTCGACATACCGCGGCAGTGCTGCTGTCCTCGACGGCGATCGCGTCTTGGGCGCAAGCGGCTATGCCGACCTTGGCGGGCATGCCGAGCGCATCTTTTCGGCCGTGACCGAGGCACTCGAAGCCGCAGCCGTAAGCCGTTCCGAGATTGAGCTCGTCGCGTGTGACATCGGTCCCGGGTCGTTCACGGGCGTGCGCGTGGGCGTTGCGTCCGCCAAGGGCCTTGCGCTGGGCCTAGGCGCAGCTTTGGTGGGTGTCGGGTCTTTGGAGGCCATGGCGGCGGCCGCGTTCGTTACGGGCGCCGCAGGGCCCAAAGACGTGGTCGTGTCGGTGCTCGATGCCAAAAAGCAGGAATTTTTCATCGCCGCCCATGACGCATCGGGGCAGACATTGTGGGCTCCGGCGCATGTGCCCATCGCGGACGCATTTCATTTGCTCTCGGCGTGGACGGAATTTTCGCGTTTGATTGCGGACGGTTATGCCTTACGCATCGTTGGTGAGGCGGCGCTTCTCGAGCCATCGATGGCGGCGCAAGTGGTGCGCGGGGCTTCGGTGGACTTGCCGGACGCGGTGGCGGTTGGGCGCGTCGGCCTGAGACGCTTTGCGTCATCGAAGGGTGTTGCGGGCGAGTTCGATGCGTCGCTGCTCGAGCCGAGTTACGTGAGGCCTCCGGATGCGAAGCCCATGGCATCTGGGGCAGCGAGCTAGGTAGACTCGGGGCCCTCGATGGACGTTTCGCCTGACACCGAGCAAGAGCCTGCGGCCGTGGTCGATCCGCTTCACGCGCGGTTTGGGCAGCGTTTCGAGGCAGGAGACACGCTTTTCAGCGAGGGGGATCCGGCGACGCATGCGTACTTGCTCGAGGAGGGGCGAGTGCGTTTGATCAAGCGGATTCGCGGGGCGGAGCGCAGCATTTTGGTGTGCAAACCGGGCGACTTGTTCGGCGAATCGGCGCTTCTCGAAGGCTCCGAGCGATCATCGACCGCGGTGGCTTTGTCGCCCGTGCTCGCGCTCGTCATCGATCAAGCGACGCTTCAACACTTGCTCGAGCACAACGCGACCATCGCTTCGCGGGTTGTCAAGCAGCTTGTGCGACGCTTGCGGGATGCCGAGCATCAGCTCGAAGTGACCATGCACACCGACATTCAATCCAAGGTCGTGCGGGCGCTTTTGGAGCATGCGCGTCGGGCGCGGGAGCCTGGAAGTGGCGGAGCAACGTTTTCCATTTCACCGATGGAGCTTGCGGCGCAGGTGGGGCTCGATGTGGACACGCTGAAGCGCAACGTGCAGAAGCTTCGCGATGGGCAGTACGTTCGGATCGTGGACGAGCGGCTGGAGATCCCGAGTATTGAAGGGCTTCGGAAGTATTTTGGTCTTTTGGGTCAGCGGGACGAGCTTGCGGCGGAGGTGCCCGAGGCGCGCTGAAAACTTTTGATCGCAGTGAAGTTCGTCCAATGGATACGCAATTTCGCCTGCGTTTTCCGTCCGGTTGACTGATCATTTGCCGAGATCGTGATTGTTCTTGGGCTCGGGGTGTTTTTGCGGGTTGACGCTTTGCCGCCCTTGGGGTACCCCCTTTTCCCCGGTCGGCCATGCAGATTGGCCTCGGGGAAGACCGCTACGAACATCGGGAAACGCCTTCTGCACATGAGAGATCGGCGAAAAAACACGGGGAATGGCAGCTTTGCGCGCGACAAGCGTGCTCGGTTTGCCCTTGCTTGTGCGCTTTCGCTGCATGGCTTGGGCTGTGCGGGGGCTCAGCTTCGAACGGATGAAGATCCCAAAGCGCGGGCCGAATACGACTTGGCGCGCGTTTCATTTCAGCAGGGGATGTTGCGGGAAGCGCTCGGGCACGTCGAGGCTTCGCTTCGCATTGACAATGCCGATCCCGAGGTCCATTACCTTGGGGCCGTCATTCTCTTGGCATTCTGCGCGGGCGATGAAACTTCGCCGGATTGTCGATTCGAGGAAGCCGAACGTCATGTGCGCCAAGCCCTCGAAACTGCTCCGGAAATGCGTGATGCCAAAAACGCGCTCGGCGTCATTCTCGTACATCAGAAAAAATACGATGAAGCTGTCGCGGTCTTGAAACCGCTTGCGGAAGACATCTTGTATGCCTCGCCGGAGAAGGCGTGGGGCAATCTGGGTTGGGCTTATCTTTCTCGTGGGAATATCGACGAAGCGATTGTCGCGTTGCGTCGAGCATTGACGGCTGAACCTCGATTCTGTGTCGGTAACTACCGGCTTGGACTCGCCTACGAAAAGAAAGGGGAGCTTTCGCTGGCACAAGAAGCCTTTACGAAAGCGCTCGAAACGGATAGATCGGAGTGCAAGCAGCTTCAGGAAGGGTATGCCGCACGCGCACGCGTGGCGGCGAGGGCTGGATCTCAGGATCTCGTCCGTGCGGATCTCGAGCGGTGCCGTGATGCCGGCCCCGCGACTGCGGTCGGAAAACGTTGCGCCGCCGAGCTCACCGCCCTTCAATGAGGTTGTCATTCGCGGAAAAACCAGGTTATGCTCCGCGAAGGTTGGAAGGAGTTTCGCATCGCTGAATGGGTGATCTCGGATGGAGTCGATTGGTCGCTACCTAAGACATGCCCGTGAAAGCAGGGCCATGAGCGTGGAGGAAATCTCCCGCGCCACTCGTATTCCCGTTCCTGCCATCGAACGGATCGAGGCAGACCATTTCGATGACCTCCCAGGCGAAGTGTTTGTCCGTGGCTTCCTCCGCGCGTATGCGCGAGCCGTTTCCATTCCCGTTGAAGAAGTTTTGGCTCGCTATACTGCCAGTCGTCGAGTTGCCGTGGTTACACCATTACCCATGGCTTCTCCGATGCGCGGAACGCAAAGTCGCAGGTTCGGCGTGGCATTCGCCTTTGTACTCTTGCTCATTCTTTTCACGCTCGCTTTGAGCATCGTCATGCGTCCGCGCGGACACGACATGCCGCCCGAACTTTCTCAGGTTTCTTCGGACAAACCGGCCCTGGCATTCCATATCTGACGATATGGGTTTGGCCGGTCCATCGCGTCCCTCGCGGCGCGTACGTCATTCGGTTGCCAAGAAAAACCTGCGCACCGACGCGCTTCTCGTGCGCCGAGTCCCCGTTGGCGAAGCGGATTTCATTGTAACGCTTTTCACGGAAGCTCGAGGGATTCTTTCGGCCGTCGCCCGGAGCGCTCGAAAACCATCCAAACGCGTCGCGGCGCTCGAGCCGATGCATTTGCTCCGGGTTTCTCTGGACGAACGCGAACACCAGGACCTATTGGTGCTCGTGGAAGCTTCGATTGCGCACCCACGTTTGCATCTCGTCGAAGCGCTGGCACCGATGGAAGCTGCCGGACGTGCTTTGCGTTGGATTCGTTCGGTCGCTCCACCGGGGACGCGAGAGCCGGCGCTTTATGCGACACTGAATGAATTGCTGGATGCATTGGACGATCCGTCACGAGGCAACCCCGAGCCTCGGCTTGCGACCGGGGGATTACGCATTCTTGCCGATATTGGATTTGCTCTGGTGCTCGACAGGTGTGTTCGTTGTGGGCGCTCGTGTCCGCTCGATGCGCCGGCGTGTTTGGATCCGGCATTTGGGGGATTGGTATGTCGAGCGTGTGGAGGGGCGAGGTTGGTGGTGCGGTCCGACTTGCGGGCGCGCATTGATGCGGCGAGTGCAGGAGACGACCACGCATTGCGCGACGAGGATGCGCGCATCGTCGTCGACTTGGTGGACGCGGTGATTGCGGCGCACGTGCGCTGATTTGAGAGCGGGCCTGGATTTGGATCGAGGTTGCGATTCGATCCTGGGGGGTATGGGGGGGCCGAGCCTCGCCGTGTTTTTGTGCGAAGCGCAAAAACACCGGGAGGCGAGCCTCGGCCCCCCCATCGTAAACACCTTGCGAAGCGCGCGTCCCACGCGCGCGAAGCAAGCGTACAAATCCAGGCCCGGCCTCAAACAGCCTTAGGCCAATATCTCCGGTGAGCTCGCGGGGTTTCTCCAGCCATGTCAATCTCCAAAAAGGGCCGGCCCGGAGCGCCCCGGGGGAATGCAAAGCTGGCTGTATTGGCGTAGTTTTCTCCGAGCGCTTCGCGGTGGGTATGTCCAAAAATAACCAATTGAGCACCCGTGGTGTCCACGATTCTTTGCGCGCCTTCGGCGAGCTGTTCGGCAGTGGAGCCGCGGTATCGGTTGTGCCCGCGCGCCCAGCTCGAAGCCAAGGCCAATGCCCCAATTGAAAAAACCGCTTTTCCTGCTCGCTTCTTCCCAAGCGCGGCGGCGGACAATCCTGCGCCCATGGCAATGGTGGACAGGACGCGATCGAAATAGAGACGAGAAAACGTGCGGCTGACGCTTTCGAGCGTCGGGCGAGCACTCAGATCGAGCAGCGAGCGGGCGAGGTCGGATGGTATGCCGAATGCATCGGTAAAGCGCGCGAGCTCTTCTTCGCCGAGTGGTTCTTCCATTTTCGTACGGCGGCGATACGCTGGCCCGCTGCGCAGCACCGCATGAATGGCCGCGTGGAAATAGCGGTAGATGACATACGGGGCCCTGGGGCCATAAAACGAAAACGCCGAAAGAAAAAGCTTCAATGGCGTTTCGTCGTTCATGTTCAAGTACCGATGAGCCCCCGTGGGCGCGATGAATTGTTCGACGAAGTGAACGCCGAGGCTGGCTTCGCCGAGAACGAGCGGGTGAGTTGGAGCGTTGTCGGGATCGAAGATGTGACCGTGTTCGATGTGGAGGCCACCTTCGCGAAAAAACCAGGGGGTCGTGCGCAGGCGCGAGCGAGCTTCACTTGGTAGATCGAGTACGTTTTCCAATGCCGTGCGGAAATCGTCGAATCCGAGTGCTGCGTCGTGATTCCCACTGACGAGCCACAATTCGCCACCTCGAGCGATATGCCGACCGAGCGCAGCTTTGGCGCTCACGTGTGTCGCGAACACTTCATCGATGGCGCGCGTGAGAGGCAGCTTTGGCAGGTCGGCCGAGAGATCGAACAAATCGCCGGCAATGACAATGCGTGTGCCCGGATGCGTTTCAATGAGGCGGGCGAGGTCATCGGAAACGTCGCGAGGAGTCGACCGAGTCAAGTGGACATCGCCGAGCGCGACCATTCGGGGGGGACTCACCATGGCGGGTGGTTATGACGCGCGCGGGCGATGCGAGCAATGATTTCTTTTATTTTGGAGGGGCGTATCCCCATCGACAAATCCACAAGCTGGCACAAGAAATCGCGCATGGAGAGCTCGATCCGTCGCCATCTGGAAGATCCTCCCTTCATCATGGAACGCATTCGTCGTGCACTCGAAAACCGGGATCCCGAAGCCCTGGCCGAGGTTTATGCGGACGATGCCGTCATCGAGGAGGTTTCGAGTTTGCATCCGCCGGCTCATCCGGTGATCGTGCGCGGTCACAAAGCAATCCTCGAACGACTGCGTGGAGACTTTTCGGTGGATGCCGTCGGGGGGTGGCATCGCCGCATAGAAAACATGTCGATCATCGACGAAGTGGAAACGAGCGATGCCATTGCATTTACCGAGGTTCGCACCTACGCCGCGGGAGACAAGGTGGTCACGCAACACATGGCGCACAAGGTAAATGGGCGCATCGCGCACGATCGGTTGGTGATCGCCAGGGATTCCGAATAGCGGCGGGGTAAAGCGGGCAAGCGTTCAGGACCTGACCTGGTTGCATTTCGAACCGGGGGGTATGGGGGCAGAGCAGTCGGCCCGTGTTTTTGCCTCTGGCAAAAACACTTATAGGGCCGCCTGCGAGCCCCCCATCGTAAACTAGCCTCGCGTAGCGCGCGTCCCACGCGCGCGGAGCGAGCCTACAGATCCTGGCCTGGCATCAAAGAGCGGTTTCGATGGCCGTTGTCATTTCGACATAGGCGGGGCTGTCGATGACGAGTTTACCTCGATGCCGAAACACGACGCGGCCGTCGCGATTGATCACCAAAAATGCCGGTATGTCCGCGACGCCGTGTTTTTTGGACCAAGCGCCATTTTCATCGAGGTACGTGGGATAGTCCATTTTTTCTTCCCGCGCAGCTTCGATGGCACTTTGGCGTTCGCTTTCGGCGTCCGCTGGATCGAAATTCACAACTCCCAGGGCCCGCAGACCGCGAGCCTTGAAGCGTCCGTGCAGCGCCATCACGGCAGGCACGGACGCTCGGCAAGCGCTTCAGGCTGGGTGCCATGCCTCCATGAGCAGCACGTGTTTCTCGCGAGAATCGGCGAGCGACAGCGGAGCGCCATTCACCCACGTTTTGGGATCCAGGCTGGGAAAGTTTTCCACGGGTGCGGATTCGGCGACCGTGGCGCTCGAAGAACCGCTGTCCCGCGATTTGTTGCACCCCAGCGAAAGCATTGCAGCGAAAGCGATGATGGCTGGTTTGATGACGCGTGGATGAGGCATGACGACGCATACGTACCACGCTTCGGGGCAGGTGACGAGCGATGACGTTTACTGTTGGTTGCTTGGTCCGCGGTTCGCGGCGCCGCGAACGATTTGTATTGCGCCGAAAATGATGGCGCCCCACGCGAGGACGTAGGTCAATTCTTCGGTCGACGCGGTTCCCGAGTAGGTCACGGCGTTGCACGCGACGCCAGCAGCGCAGCATATTGCGCCCAGCAGCATGGTTTTCCTGCCAGTTCCGGTGTCCATGACCTGCTCGAAAGGAGAGAGCTCGAAGCTCGCGCTACCGAGCACTATCACGAACGACGCGCGGCACAAAACGATTTTTCGTCGAGCGTCCAAGCTGCCCGGGTCGTTCTACATTTCGTCTTTGGATCGAAGAAGCCTAGAAAGTCGGTCTTTTTCGATTCGCACGAGGATCACTTTTTCGCGTTGGGTGGTGACTTCGCCCGGGGCGCTTTTTTTTGGTTTGCGGACGTAGCGGCGTTCGACATACGTCACTTCGCAGGTCGTTTCGTTGCGGGCGTCGCTGAAGTATGCGGCAAGGGTAGCGGCGTCGACGAGCAGATCGGCGGGGCAGGCATGATTTTTTTCTTGTGGGACGACGACGTGCGCGCCGCGCATATTTTTAGCGTGCAGCCACAAATCATGCGGTCTGGCAATTCGCGTCACGAGCTGGTCGTTGTCTTTTGCGCTACGACCCACCAAAATGGTTTGTCCTTTGGGCGACCGAAAAGTATGATATGGTTTTCGTTCGTCGGGTTCTACGTGATTGTTTCGATATTTTGTGGCGCCTGCGGGAGTTTGTCCAAGGAGTCCAATGGCCTGCATTTGCTTGGCGATGGTTTGGAGCGCGTCCCAATCGGCTGGTGCATTTTGGAGGGCCGATTCGAATGGCTGGATTTTTGCAATTGCAAAAAGCGTTTCGTCGAGGCGTTTTTGCATGACATCGGCGCCTCGCTGCAGTCGCCGTGCTTTTTGGAAAAAGGCGGCAGCTTGTTCTTTGGCGGGTTTGTCTGGAGCGATATCGACATCGACATTTTCGCCCGTTTCCCAATCGACGAGCGATGCGGTCGTCGTTCCGCGGGCAATGGTTTGCCCTTGTGCAAGAAGCAATGAGCCGATTTTTTGCAGGCGCGGCACGTCAGCAAGGCGTGCCAGGTCCGATCGCACGGCGAGAGCGCGTTTTTCGAGGCGCTTTTGTTTTTTCTTGATGACTCCACGAAGTTCATTCCGAAACGATTCGACGAGGTACGAGTCGCTCGATTGGACCAGCGTCACCCCGCACGATTCGAGCGAATGTTCGGATGGAGCGGGTGCGTGGTCCTTTCGTGGCCGCGCCGTGGGACGAGGTTCCGGTGGCCACGAGATTGTGGCGCCGGAGGGCAACATGAGTTGCGCCGATCCGTGCGGCCCAACTTCGAGGGCGAGTCGCGTAGGGAAGCTTGCATCATTTGCGGGCTCGGTAGTGAAGCCTACGGTGGAATCATCGAGGTTGACCGAGCGGATGTGTTTTCCGACGAGGTGAGCGTGCATGGCGGCGGCGAGCGGGTGTTGTGTGGCAGTTCGGCCTTGGGGCAGGCGCGGTAAAACGCCGACGCCGCTGACGATGGGCCCGATGCCGACGCCGAGGAGCAGCTTGCGACCTTGGTAAAGCGACAGTGCCACGAGACCCGTTTCGGCGACGATCAGCGCGGCGTCGATGCGCGCGCCGGCCACGTAAGCAAGCGCAGCACGAAGCACTTCGTCGCGAATGGGCAACGCGGGACTGGTCATGTGGGTGGTTTACGATGTATACAGGAGCCGGTCGTTGGCGTGAAGCGATGCTCACGGCGACGAGGCCGAATGGCCCCATGGCGGAATGGCAGACGCCGGGGATTTAAAATCCCTTGCCCGAGAGGGCGTCCCGGTTCGAGTCCGGGTGGGGCTACTACCTTGAAATTGTTGAGGATTTAAGAGGCCGAGCAAGGTCATGATTGGCGAAGGTGTCGCCTTTACTGTCGCCTTTTGCTCGGGAACGAGGCGAGCGAGTTCGGGAATGGCTCGGTACATCGGCGCCAAGTTTCCAAGGTCGAGCTCGGCGGCGGTCCGAGCGGCACGGCGGTAGCGATTGCTCATACGACTTGGGCTTCCGTGGCGTGGTGCTCGCTACATACCTGGTCGTTTGGCGTGCGAAATACACACCGCACGCAACGACGCCGTCCCTCATCATTGAAGGCGATAAAGCCGATATTCGAAAGGATCGGCTGGAATTTTTGAAACCATACGCCTACGACCTGGCTGCGCGAATTCGTTTGGCGGACGAATCGCTCGAAGTAGCGCTAGAACGGGCATTGATGCTTTTCTGGACGCAGTGGATGTCCCGACAAGGGCTTGCCAAATACCAGCATCCGGTGGCAATGCTCTCGGAGCGGGATATCAAGGAAGATTTCGCTGCAATTTACACGCAGGATGTTGGGAGTAAAAAATCACCGGCGAATACGACGGCAAATCCAACGAATGCTGTCGCGAATGCCGAAGTGGACGAACGCGCGCACCTACAGCGTGCAGGCGATGCCCTTGCCTTTGCAAATAGCTTCAATGGACCAACAGGTGCAATTCCGCAGAGGGCCGCATAATGGGCTATGAATTTCACACCGTTCGTCGGAACGTGCCTTTGGCGTTCAAAGTGAGCGAGAAGGAGTATAGCATGATCAAATCGGCGCAAATGCGCCGCGGACATGATCATGTGACGCATTATGTGCGGGAATTGATTTGGGAGGATGGTCCGGTAATGGCTGCACCGACGCTCGTTGCAGCGGCAGTCAAAGAGCGATGGCCACAGCAATCGTTGGACATTGCGACCCTGAAGGTTTCTGCTTTCCCAAGAAATTGGGAAGCAGTGCATGCACGACTATGCCAGATGGTTCGCGCTGCCATGGTTTTCGCACCCGACGAGGTGCCGGCGTGGGCGTTGCAATTCAACATACCGGTGAATACCAACGCCGAAGTGGCCGAGACGAACGAGCCGGAGGATGTTGGAACGGCGGACGTGGCCCCGGCTTCGGAATCAAAGCCCAAAAAAGGCGCGATTGGTCGGGCAAAACGTCGAAGTGGCGGCACGAAATAGGCGCGTGCCCCCGACTTTTCGGGAAGTCGAGGGCACACTCAACCAGAATTGGAGGTTCTGGTCGTGGACAAACGATATCAGAAATCAGAGCCACACGCAAGCGAACCCGTGCCTGTCGCTGGGCGAGTTCCGCCACACGACTTGGACGCGGAAGCGAGTGTCCTGTCGGCTGTCCTCCTCGAGCGCGATGCGCAAGACAAAGTGCTCGAAATCCTCAAACCAAACTATTTTTATAGCGATCCGAATCGGCGCATATTTCAAGGTGTGCTGGAGCTCGCGCTCGCAGGCGACCCTGTGGATATCACCACGGTCGCGGCGTGGTTGCGCAGCCGCGATTGGATAAACCACATTGGTGGCCCGAGTTATCTCGCGCAGCTCGTCGACGCGACGCCGGCGGTCACTCATGTTGACGCACACGCACGGGTTGTCGCGGAGAAATGGCGCCTACGGCAATTGATTGGCGCATGTCAACGTATTGCTGCCGAGGGATACGGCGATGTTGGGACGATTCAAGAATTCATTGAAGGCGCCGAGGAATCGATTCATCACATCGTCCAAATTGCAACGAAATCATCTTTTCAGCCCATTGGGCATGTATTGAAGTCGGTATTCGAAGCGCTGCACGCGGCGGCAGAGCGTGGCGATCGGCTCACGGGTTTGTCGACGGGCTTTGGGCGCCTCGATGACATGACCGCAGGCTTGCAAGATGGTGATTTGACCATCGTCGCCGCACGGCCTGGAATGGGCAAGACGTCGTTTGTCTTGAACATGGCCGTCAACGTCGCATCCCCGCGGGCAGTCCGTCGCAATGGTGTGGAGCAGCAGGAACCGGGGGACGGCGTATGTGTGTTTTCCCTGGAAATGCCGCGCGAGCAATTGGGGATGCGCACGACCTGCAGCGAAGGTCGTGTGGACCTTGGCAAGGTAAAAAAGGGAATGCTCCAGGCGGATGATTGGCGCCGCTTGACCGACGCAGCCGCATACCTGAACCAACTTCCGATCTTCATCGACGACACTCCGGGGATTGGGTTGATGGAGTTGCGGGCGAAAGCTCGGCGAATGCAGGCCGAATACAATCGACCCGCCAAACCTGGCCAGCCGGAGCGTCGAATCGGTTTGGTGATCGTCGACTATTTGCAGCTCATGAAAGGGCGCGAGGGCGCGCAGAATCGTGAGCAGGAGATCAGCGAGATTTCGCGCGGTCTCAAAGAGCTGGCCAAGGAGCTCCGTGTGCCCGTCATTGCGCTGTCGCAGCTCAACCGAGCTGTCGAAGGTCGCACGGACAAACGACCGCAGTTGAGCGATTTGCGCGAATCGGGCGCCATCGAGCAGGACGCCGACCTGGTCATGTTCATCTACCGCGACGACTATTACAACGAAAACAGCAACAAGAAAGGAATCGCCGAGATCATCATCGCGAAACAACGAAATGGTCCAACGGGCAAGGTTCTCGTGCGGTTCGCGAGCTCGTACACGCGATTCGATAACCTTGCTTCGACAGAATACCCCGACATGGAGGATTGAATGAGCATCAAATGGGTGGGAATATTCCTGGTGTTGGTTGTGGCGTTCGTCATGGCATGCCAGGACGACACGTCGCTGTTTCGGAACGCAGAATGCGTCTGTGATGGCGGAAGTGGTGGCGAGGCTGGAGCAAGTGCATCGAGCGCGTCGAGCGCGTCAAGCGGCGGCGCCGGCGGCGCAGGAAGTTCATCGAGCGGTGTTGGCGGTGCAGGCGCATCGAGCAGTTCAAGCGGCGAGGCCGGCAGCGCTGGTGCGTCGAGCTCCAGCTCGAGCAGCTCGTCCTCGAGCTCGGCCGCGTCGAGCTCGTCATCGAGCTCCGCGTCGAGCTCATCCGGCACGACGTGCACGGCTCAGGGATCATGGATTCATTGCAGTCCCGCATGTCCAGCGCATTCGACATGCGAAGCAGATGGAACGTGCACGAGCGATTGCGCGGCAGGTGGCGGGTCGTGTGCAGCGTACCCGAATCACCCGGCTTTCTATCGCTGCAAATCAACGTATTTGCCGGGGGGCGATTGCATTTCGCTTCCCCCTGACCCGAAGTTCATCGACCCCGTGTATTGCTGCACGGAATGAAAAAGGCGTGCTCCCAACCCGGTAGGACAGGCTGGGAGCACTCAACCAAGACCTTGAAGGGAGGTCCGGCTGTGACGAAATCGTATCATGATTCCAAACGACGTGCACCACTCGACTGCGCTCATGAGGAAATCGGGGAGCGCATACGCTGCATCCGAACTGCACGAGGGCTGTCGATGCGTGACGTGACGGCCTTGGGCGGGCCCGGCGTCTCGACGCAGCACCTGGCCGAATCGGGGCTCATCAGCGTGCATATCACCACGCTGGCGAAGCTCGCGCGCATCTTCCACGTCCGCGTGGAAGAGTTTTTCATTCGTAAGGACTGCGAAATCGACGAAGTTGCTGCGATGATCTATCGCATGACAGACAAAGATTTGCGAGAGCTTCGGCAGAAGCTCGAGAGAAAGGTGGTCAATTAGAATGGGCGTTGTACTTCCGCATGGTGGCATTGTCCTACGGCAGTTTGCCGAACCGGATCTTCGATGGTTCGGTGCAAATATCCGACTGGGTGAGAGTTTGGCGGAGTTGGGGGCCGAATTTGCCAAACCTCGGAATCTTGCCGGCTACCTTGCGCGTGGCTCGCTCATGCTGCCGCTTGTGCTCGTCGCCGCGGCGAATGGAGGCGTCGAATGGCGCCTTCGAGTAGATGGCGTGCGCCCGCAAGGTTTGCCCAATTATTACATAACGAAAAGAACTGCCGAAGCGTTGCAAAAGGCAGAACAGGCGAGCGCCGACGAGGTGCAAATCGAGGGGAATCGTTATCGCTTGCACGCATCGTGCATCGACGGCGTACATCTGGCAGTCTTGGCGAGAGTTGAACCGTGACGAACTTGGGAGCCGTCCTGCAATTGTTCGCGGCGATGCTCGCTACGCTCCGAGCGTGCGTGCTGTCGTCATCGCCGCGGTGGACGGCTCCTAGTTTTACGTGGCCACGAGCGAGCAATGATAATGTGGTGAAACCGTCGTTCGAACCGTGGTTCTTGGCGCTTGTTCTTTGGGTGGACGTGCTGAACGATTGGACGAACCGAGCCGTGAATGCGTATTTGCCGCCTCCAGGAGGTCCGCCCCTCGTGGGTCTTGCTCGAGCAGGGGCCCACGTCGGTCTAGCCATGTATGCGGCGTGGATTTGCGGGATTCTGTGGTTCGTGGGGTGGTTGGCCAGGCATCGATTGCCCAAATACGGTGTCGAGAGTGCTGCGATTGTGTGGGTTTCGTTTGTCGTGGTGAACGTGCTTTTCTATCGCGAGGTGCGGGGCGACCTTGCATTACGAATGCTTGGGGCGCTCCACGTCATCGCGTTTGTCAGTGAATTTCCGTGCCTTATCGTTTATGCCAAATCGGGCAGAAAAAAGCTTACCACCGAGCGAATTTGCGCGGTGTGGTTGGTGTTCTTGGGTTTGGCCGCGGGAGTGGGCCCGTTGCGGCCGTGGGAAACGGGGTCGATCGACCGAGTCGCCGCCGAAGCGCTCATGGGGGCTGCAATGACGGCGATGTACGCGTCGATCATCATCACAATTTTGGCTCGAGGTGCAGCATGGTTTTCCTCGTCACTACGCTGTGGTTTGTCGCGTTCTCGTCACTCACGATAATCGCGATCTGGCGACTGGAGGTCAATTCGCGAACGATTCGCGAAAATACACGCGTTCTGTTGAGATTTGCGCCACCCGATTCGTCGGAGGAACGCAAGGCGATTGTCCCGCCGAGCCCAAGCCCGATCGAAAATGCTGCGGTGATTCCTCGGGAACTTCCTGATGCTGAGATTCAGGCAATCCCTCGACGTCCGCAGTCGGATACGCTCATTTCTGGGAGCGAACCACCACCGCGAGATACGACGCCTGACGCACCAGCGGCGGCCGACCTACTCGATGACGACGAGGATCATCCGACGACGGTGCTGCCTCGTTGCGGCAAATGCGGATCTGTCGATTACGCTCCGACCGGTGGCCTGTTCCAGTGCAAGTCGTGTGGAAAAGTCGGGTATCTCAGCTTTCCCGGCCTGCACCGCAAGGTGGCGTGATGGAGCTCAGCTATAAAGAGCTCGCGGTCCAGGCTTTGCGAATTGGCAAGCAACACGTCGCCGGCACTCGGGATGTGACCGCGTACATCGTAGGAGAGTGCGATTGCGATGACGGCGATCCAAGTGGTGGGCGGATATGGTACGCATATGATGCCGGGCAAATCATAGGGGTAGCGCAAGGGTTTGTCGCGCACGTCATGCGCCGGCATGGCGGAGAGTTGACACCTCGGGCTGATGAGTCGGAGCAGCAGAAAATCACCGAGAGGTTCTTGGCGTTCGTGTCCGAGTGGGCGGGCGATTTCAATAGATTTCGCAAACTCGGCCATGGCACGACGCACAAGGAGAACCTGATGGTTGCGGCGACACGGTTCTCCGAACTGATGGAGAGCGCGGCGCAAAACGAGGCAAACGGATGAATTGGACGACATCGAAGCATTCTTTGTGTTCCAGGGATGAGCCCTGTGTTATCGGACAACCAAAGACGTGTCCAGCCGCGCTCGCTGCCAGCGCGAGGCTGGATGCGCTGGCTGGCTCATGGCTTCCGCTGACGTTCAAGGAAGACCGCCATTTTTTGGACGGCGAGCCGATCCACTGCGGGACAGCATTGGAATTGCAGGCAATAGAGTATCGGTACGACGATTACGGTGAGTACCACGCGGTACTCCCGCGGGGCATCCGAGTTCGATACGAGCTGGATGGGCCAGGCTCGCTGGCTCAACGTGTTGTCCTGCATGTGAATGTCGAAGGGCACGAGTTCACCTCGCGTTTACTCGGCTGGATGCGCTTCCGATGGCCGAAACGAAGATGAAAACCCAGCGCGGTTTCGGCAGGTCGGTTGTTTGCTCGGCGTTATAAAGGCGAAGCACGGTCGCGGCCCGGAGTGTTGTGGAACTCGTGTGTGGTTGGGGGAAACTGGGTGATAATCTGCGCAGGGGGATTGCGAGCCTGAAGTCACGTTGTGCGCTTCCACCACACGGAGTTTTCCGCGGGACAAGTGGAT